>NZ_JBXASD010000002.1:0-652113 GCF_058808955.1 Undibacterium sp. GW821-FHT11B02
CGCACATTTCTGCTAAAGAATAAGTTTTGCTGTTGCCAGCTATCCATGCATACTTCACACAACATCTTTCGCGAAGTATGCCGCCGCCTTTTTTATGATTTCATTCTCCCGCTTGAGCCTGGCAACTTCTGCTCTTAATCGGGATAGCTCCATGGCTTCTGGCGTGACGACTTTGGTGCCTGCACCTTTGAGTTTCCCGTCCGATGCAGCCTTGATCCAGTTTCGCAGCGTTTGGTCGCTTAAACCCAGTTCCTTGACGACTACAGAGATGGCTTCGCCGCCTGAAACACGTTTGACCGCCAGTTCTTTGAACTCGGTCGTATAAGCTTTTTTTGGTATCCTGTTCATCATTTGTTTTTCCAAAGTTACGTTTATTTTACGTCACCTTTGGGGAACTAAATTTCAGGGGAAGCTCACTCCTCGCTTATTTTATTAGTTTTGAATTTTATTTAGTGTTAAATTATTCTCGTTCTCTTTGCATCTAAATGAGATTCGATTCGGTTACTAAAATCGTTATTGCCTTTGTGAAGCTCAGGTTGAGGATTCCGTATTAATCTGCACAGAGCTTGGCAGCTCAAGTTAGCCTCAGCATTACCTTTCTTTCGAAAAGTTAAGTAAAGATGGGGGTGATCTTTTCCAGAGCTGAGTTTAAGAGAGGATTTAAAATATGGCGAATGAGGTAGTGTCCAAAAATGGGGTTTTCTGACAGATACCTTTCCACATCCTTTCAATCTCCTGTCAATTGACATCCGAAATCTATTTTTGAATAACCGATGCAATAAATTACGCCGTGTTGAATTGCAAATATTGAATAACGAATACCTAGGAAGAATATGAATATTCTGCTCGTTGAAGATGATCCCGATATGTCGAATGCTTTATTACGAGCCTTGGTAAGAAGAGGTTTTGTTGTATTTCCTTGTTTTGAAGGTACCTCAGCGTTGTCATTAATCAAATCGGACAAATATGATCTGGTCATTTTGGATTTAAGTATCCCTGGAATTGATGGACTTCACTTACTGCAGCGTGTCAGATCACAAGGAATAGAAACACCAATAATTATATTGACAGCACGGGGCTCCGTAGGCGATCGAATAGTCGGACTCAACACTGGAGCTGATGACTACATTACAAAACCATTTGATCTGGAGGAGTTGGAAGCGCGGATATATGCATTGTTAAGAAGGAAAAATAATTCGCTTGACGCGCCGCAAAAATGTGGCGAACTCGTTTTTGAACGCAGCTCGGGTGCGTTCTATCATCGTGACATGCCGTTGGAATTTACGCCAAGAGAAATTACATTATTGAAAGCACTCTTTATCAAACCAGGCCATGCGGTAACAAGAGAGAGATTGTTCCAGCTTGTTTTCCCGTTTGAAAAAAATATTCAAACTGAAGCAATTGAAGTAGTAGTTCATCGGTTAAGAAAAAAGCTAGTTGATACAAAAACAGAAATCCTTACTTTACGTGGTGTTGGATATTTACTTCGATCTTGCCAACAAAATAAATGAACATAAAACCACAACTTTTTCTAAATTCATTCAGAAATTATCTGCTTTTTTGGATCATTACGCCTATTGTACTTTTCATTTTTGTTGAGTCATTTGCTATTTACAGATACTCGCTTGACACTGCCAATGTTGCGTTTGACCGGATGTTAGTAACAACCGCTTATTCCGTTGGCGACGACATTAAAATTGAGAATGGCACAGTGCAAGCGTCAATTCCATTTTCTGCACTGGAAGTGTTTGAAGAAGGTTATTCGACAAGGATGCTATATCGAGTAAGTGACTTAAAAGGAAACTTGATCGAAGGTGATTTAGCACTTGCAGCTTACAACAAACAAATAAATAAAAAACAAATTCACCCCACGCTCATAGCCGTTTATGAAGATCATTACGGAGATACTCCAGTGAGGGTCGTTGTTGTATATAAACCGCTTGTCTCAGCAACTTCCAGAACAGAAGAAGGGGTTTTGGTTCAAATTGGTGAACCGCTCAGTTATCGCGAAAATGTCGCAAGAAGTATTTTAATTAGAACTATTTTATTTCAATTTATGCTGATCGCTGTTGTTGCATTAGTCACCGTTTTAGTAGTCAGATTTGCTTTGCGACCACTCAATACTTTCGTCAATGAGCTAAACACAAAAGCACATGAAAACCTTGCGCACATACAAGTTGCGGAGGCACCAGTTGAACTAAAACCTGTCCTTGACGCGTTTAACCAATTGCTTGACAGGTTAGGCAATTCAATCCAGCTTCAAAAGAAATTCGTTGCGGATGCATCACACCAACTTCGAACGCCACTTGCAGTGCTTAAGACACAATTACAATCTGGTCTTAACGGTGACGCACCGCCGTATGTTGTGCTCAAAGAGATGACAACTACAGTTGATCGCGCTACAAATTTGGCAAACCAATTACTTTCACTGGCAAAAATTAATCAGCTCCAAACTATCGCCAAATTTGAAAAATGTGATTTGATCGACATCATCAGGAATGTAACGCTCGATTTATCCCCACTAATTGCAAAAAAAAATCTGGATTTTGAATTGGTAGAAAATAGTGCCTATGTACTTGGTCACCCTTGGATGGTCGGCGAATTAATATCCAATTTGCTCCACAATGCTATTTCTCATTCTCCTGTAGGATCTCAAATCGGCATCAATGTCGAAAATACTGAATGGGGCATCAACCTTTGCACTTGGGACTCTGGAAAAGGGATACCGGATGAAATTATTGATTTGGTTTTCCAACCATTTGCCGCCAATCATTCATCAAAAGGCGGAGGGTTGGGATTAACCATTTGCGCCGAAATTGCGAGCTCCATGGAGGCCAATATCACTCTTTCAAATCGCATAAATTTTGAAAACGATATTTGCGGATTAGAAGCAAATGTCAGCTTCAGGCGCCTTAGGCAACGCTGATTAAAAAAACGGATTCTATTCTCAAGCGTTAAAGACAGACAACCAAACAAGACGTTGAACTTCCATGAAACAACAGACACTGGCGACGGCAGAAGATCAGAATGCGAGCTTGAACAACATCGCAAACCGACATGACGTGACGTATTTCTCGACACGATGCGCAAGACGGTGCCTTGGAAGGAACTCTGCGCCATCATTGAGCCGCATTATTCGAAGCGCGGGAATGGTCGTCCGCCAATTGGCCTCGAACGGATGTTACGTATTCACTTCATCCAACATTGGTTCAATCTGGCCGACTTTGCCTGTGAAGAAACCCTATACGATAGCGTCAGTCTGCGCCGCTTTGTTGGCATAGATCTTGGCTGTGAGTCGGTGCCGGATGCCACCACCATGCTCAAGTTCCGGCATTTGCTGGAGCAACATAAGCTCGCTGAGCAGTTATTCACGGTAGTTGGTCGGGTTCTGAGCAACAGCGGCATGAGTTTGAAGACCGGCACGATCGTCGATGCGACGCATTATTGCTGCGTCGAGTTCGACCAAGAACAGTGAGAAGCAACGTGACCCCGAAATGCGCCAAACGCGCAAGGGAAAGCAATAGTACGTTGGGATGAAACTGCATATAGGCGTCGACAGCCAAAGTGGGCTGACACATAGTGCTGTTGTAACATCAGCCTACATTCACGACAAGCATCCCCTACCCAACTTGTTGCATGGGCGTGAAAAGCGGGTGTATGGCGATAGTGCCTATGCCAGTCAAAAGGCATTGATTCTCTCCAAAGCGCCGCAAGCCAAAGACTTTACCAATCAACGCACCCGCAAATCAGGGGAGATTGACGAGCTTGAACGCGGCAAGAACCGCAACAAATCGAAGATCCTCGCGCGCGTTGAGCACGTCTTTGCAGTCATCAAGCGCCTCTGGGAATTTAACAAGGTGCGGTATCGTGGTTTGGCCAAGAATGCCACACGCGCATTTACTGCACTGGCCTTGGCCAATATTTATTTATCGCGTCGGCATTTGTTGGCACAGGTGCGCCCATAATGGGCAAAAAGTGGGGGGAAGCGCACCTCAATGGCCTGATGCCCCCCCAAAAAAACAGCTTGAGCGTCACTTTTATCAATTCAATGCACTACTCAGAGTATCGTGTACTGAAAATTGATGCTTATTCAGCGTAGCCTTAGCGCTAGCATTGGCTTTAGAAACCGAGCCCATGCAATTATTGTCGCAGCCGGAATAGATCGCGCTGCAAAAAGCGGTCAACAATCGCTTTGGGAAGTTTTTATGACGAGGATGGCAGCAACAGCTAGCGCTCTCCTCCTTTCGAGTGCGCCAATCGAACCTCCTGCGGCGTCGATCCGGTCCACGTCTGGAACGCCCGCACGAAGGAGTTGGGATCCTTGAAGCCGAGCAGGAAAGATATCTCTGTGCCGGACAGTGACGAGTTGTGCAGATAGTGGTGCGCAAGTGAATTGCGCAGTGCGTCGAGCGTCTGCTGGAAGCTACTGCCCTCTTCCTGTAACCTGCGCTGCAGAGTGCGTGTGCTAATGCCAAGTTTCCTGCACACGGCCGACATGGACGCCTCGCCAGCCGGAAGGGCTTCGACCAGCGCGCCGCGCACGCGTTCGACGGTGCTGGCGTGCTTCTCCAGGTCGGCCAGGCGCTGGCACAGGGCCGGTTCGAAAAACTTCCACATGCCGTAGTTCGCCGTGAGGAACGGGCGCTGCATGTCATCCGTCGCGAACACCACGGTGGGCGCAGGCAGGTCTTCCACCGGAACGCCGAACCAGGTGGCGTAAGCATCAGCATCACGGACTGCCAGATCCGGTGAAGGCCATCCTACACGAAGCGGTTGGACCGGGCTGCGCGTGGCCAGGCGCGCGAGCTGCACCAAGAACACCAGCTTGAACACCACGAGCACGCGCGGCGGAATCAGCGTGAGGTCGAGGAACTCCAGTGCGGCTGTCGTACCGCGTGCATTGTGATCAAGTTTCAGCGCCATCGGCCCGCTCTTGTACTTGGCGAGGCGGGCCAGCGCACCGTTCATGTCTTCGCTGCACAAGGCGACGAAGAGTTCCGGATTGAACCAGTCTGTCGACATCTTTTGCACAAACCGCAACGGCGCAGGGTCGTCGGCTTTCCCAGCCTCCTCTTCGACGGCTTCCCAGAGCCGATAGTAGGCAGCAGAATCGAGCCGGACACTTTCGCGTGCGAACAGGTCACCGGGCAACTTCGCGTGGCGCAGCACGTTGGCGCCGTTTACACCGGCGTCATGTAAAAGTACCTTCCAAGCGGGCCAGACCGAGTAGGTGCGGGCTTGGGCAAGGCGGTCGTTGGGGGTAATCAGGTCGTCGGTAAGCGCGGTTTGCATGCCTCCATTCTAGTCTATTCTAGTTCGCTCATCACGTCAGCGCATCTGCGGATTACGCCAAACAGGCGGGGGTATTGGCGCCATCGGCGAGTGCGCGTAGAAGATGCTGTTGATACAATCGTGTCATTACACCGACAGAGCAAGCGACATGAAACTTATAATCAACGGGAATTCCCATGAGATCGACGTCGAGCCCGAGATGCCCCTGCTGTGGGTGCTTCGCGATGAACTGAACCTGCCTGGTACCAAGTTCGGCTGCGGCATGGCGCAGTGCGGCGCGTGCACCGTGCATGTGGACGGTACTGCAGTGCGTTCGTGCGTTACACCGGTCGGCTCGGTCAGCGGTGCCGTCACCACGGTCGAGGGCCTGGGTACGCCAGCCACCTTGCACGCAGTGCAGGCGGCCTGGATTGAGCACCAGGTCGCCCAATGCGGCTACTGCCAGTCGGGCCAGATCATGAGTGCTGCCGCCTTGCTTCAGAAGAATCCGGTGCCCACCGACGCCGACATCGACGAAGCCATGTCAGGCAACCTCTGCAGCTGCGGCGCCTATCCGCGCATTCGCGCAGCCATTCATGGCGCTGCCAAGCGCATCCAGGGAGCCTGACCATGGGAAAGCTTGCAACTATCACTCGCCGCACGTTCCTGATCGGCTCGGCCTTCGTCGCCGGAGGTGTCGCCTTCGGTGTCTACAAGGTCAAAAAGGAGGCGCCCAATCCATTACTGGACGACCTGCCCCAAGGTGCCACAGCACTCACACCCTATATACGCATCGATGGCCAGGGCGTGACGCTGATCACCCCGCGCGCCGAGATGGGCCAAGGCATTCACACTACGCTCGCGGCACTGGTGGCCGAGGAACTGGATGTGGCGTGGGACAGTATCCGCGTCGAGCATGGCCTGCCGGGGGCGACCTACTACAACCGTGCGCTGGTGGAACACAATGTCCCCTTTTCCGACTTGGACCACAGCCTTGCGGCCGAAGCCATGCGCGGCACCATGGGCGTGGTGGCCAAGTTGTTACCAATGCAGATCACCGGCGGCTCCTCCAACGTGGCTGACCTGTTCGACCGGATGCGTGTCGCTGGCGCGGCTGCGCGGTTCGCGCTGGTTGCGGCCGCGGCGCAGAAACTCGGTCTGCCGGCGGTACAACTGAAGACCGATAACGGCAGCGTCCTCGCCCCCGACGGCCGACGCTTGACCTATCTGGAACTGGCGTCAGCAGCAGCCGGGATCGACCTGCCAGCCAGGCCGCCGCTGAAACCGCGCGAGCAGTGGCGCTACCTCGGAAAGTCGATGCCGCGGGTCGACATGGTGGGCAAGTGCACTGGCACGGCCACCTTCGGCATCGACGTGCGGCTGCCCGACATGGTGTTCGCTACCGTGCGCATGAATCCGGCGAAGGGTGCGCCACTCATCAGGTTCGACGCCACCGCCGCCAAGGCCATGCGCGGCGTGTTGAAGGTGATCGACCTGCACGGCGGCATTGCCGTCATCGCCAACAACACCTGGCGCGCCTTCCAGGCCGCCCAGGCCGTGCAGTGTGACTGGGCGGAGCCCGGCTACCCGGCCAGCACGGAAGCGATGATGGAATCCATCGTTGCATCGATGGACAAGAAGGACCATGACAGCCGGCTGCGCGATGATGGCAACGTCGACAAGGCACAGGTTGGTGGCCCAGTGCTAGAGGCCGAGTATCGCGTTCCCTTCCTGGCGCACGCGACGATGGAGCCGATGAACGCGGTGGCCCTGCTGCAAGGCGGCAAGCTCGACATCTGGGCTGGCGTGCAGAACCCCACAGCGGCTTGTGACCTGGCGGCCAAGGTTGCGGGCCTCGACGTCGCCCAGGTGCGTGTGCACGTCATGCTGATGGGTGGTGGCTTCGGCCGTCGCCTCGAGGTGGACTATGTGGTGCAGGCAGTACAACTGGCTGTGGCGATGGCGGGCAAGCCGGTCAAGCTGACCTGGCGACGCGAAGAAGACATGGCGCAGGACTTCTACCGTCCTGCGGCCGTGGCACGTTTACGTGGCACGATGGCCGACAAGCAGGTGAACGCGGTTGACGTGCGTGTGTCGTCACTGTCTGTGGCCGAATCGAATCTGGGACGCCTCGGCCTGCCTGCTCTGGGGCCGGACAGGCTGATCATCGAAGGGGCCTACGACCAGCCCTACGGCATCGCCAATTACCGCGCCACGGCCTACCGCACGCCAGCTGGCCGACCAGTGAGCTACACGCGTTCGGTTGGCAACTCGTACAACGGCTTCTTCATCGAAAGTTTCATCGACGAGCTGGCCGCACAAGCCGGTGTCGACCCGCTGAACATGCGGCTGGCGCTGCTCACACACGAACCGTCGCGCCAGGTGTTGTCGGCGGTTGCGTCCATGTCAGGCTGGGGCCAGCCATTGGCTGCTGGCCGCGGCAGAGGGGTGGCCTTTCACCTGTGTCGTGGCGTGCCGGTGGCCCAAGTGATCGAGATTACGACGACCAAGCAGGGCGTGAAGATCGACAAAGTCTTCGTCGCCGTCGACGTGGGCACGGTGCTGGACCCGCGCAACATCGAAGCGCAAGTGCAGTCGGGCGTGATCTTCGGGCTCAGTGCCGCACTTTATGGCGAGATCACCTTCATCAAAGGAGTGGCCGAGCAGAGCAATTTCCACGACTACCCGGTGCTCCGCATGCAACAGACGCCTCAGATTGCGGTCAAGGTGCTGGAGAGCGGTGGCCAGATCCGCGGTGTGGGCGAAACCGGTGTGCCACCGGCGGCCCCGGCGCTGGCCAACGCGATCTTCCATGCCACCGGAAAACGCATTCGTGAACTGCCCCTGCGCAAGCACATCGACTTTGTCTGACGGCAAGCGCAACACCGCTGTATCGTGCCAATTTACACCGGCGAGCTACATCTTGCGAGCACTCTGCAACATAGCTGTAAACTCACCATGCGGCATCGGTTTCCCAAATAAATAACCCTGTGCAAGCTTACAGCCATGTGCCAGCAAGTACTCCACTTGCGCCAAAGTTTCCACTCCTTCGGCTACGACCTCCAGTCGCAGCGCAGTAGAAATAGACAGCATAGCCTTTACCAATTCGCTCTTATCCCGATTTGTTGGAATATCCATGATGAAAGAACGATCAATCTTGATCTGACTCACAGGAAACTTATTAAGATAACTCAGTGCCGAGTAGCCTGTACCAAAATCATCGATCGAAATCGACAGGCCCATAGCATGCATTTCCCGCAGCATATCTGCAATTTCCTGGCTATCTTCCAGCAGCAGGCTTTCAGTGATCTCCAGTTCCAGCCATTCAGCCTTACAACCAGTCTCACGCAAGATGTCGCGCAAGGAAGCAACAAGATCATTACGCAAAAATTGGCGAGTAGAAAGATTGACGGCCATCTTGACGGACATGCTCTGTCCGCGATTCCAATCCGCTGCTGCCATGCAGGCGGTTCGCAATACCCATTCGCCGATATCGACGATCAAACCAGAATCTTCCGCGATTGAAATAAATCGATCCGGCATCACAACATTGTAACCAGGCCGGTTCCAGCGCAACAATGCTTCAGCGCCAGTTATGCGACCGCTTGATAAGTCAACCTGGGGTTGGTAGTGTAGTTCCAACTCGCCTTGCTTGCGAGCTTTGTGCAGTGCCGCTTCTATCTCCAACCGTTCCGATGAACGAGCGGTGAGCTCTTTTACATAGTATTGAAAATTATTGCGTCCTTGTTTTTTTGCATGATACATCGCAGAATCAGCAAACTTAAATAAAGCATCAACTTCCACACTGTCAATCGGATACACGGCGATGCCAATGCTGACAGAAATAAAAATCTCACGCCCACCAATCAAGAAAGGAGCGGACAGCGCGTTCAACATCTTATCAGCGACTACACCGAGATCGATACCGCTACGCACCCCCGGGATCAGCATGGCAAACTCATCACCACCTAGTCGCGCCACAGTATCTTGTGATCGTATTAAGGTTTGAAGGCGCCTGGCCGCTTCGCACAATAGCTGATCTCCTGCCTCGTGTCCCAAGGTATCGTTCACCTCTTTGAATCTGTCCAGATCCAATATCATCAGCCCGAACTGGCTGCGATGACGGCTAGCCTCACCGATCGCTCCACGTATGCGATCCGACAGCAAACTACGATTGGGTAGATCGGTCAACGTGTCATAAAGCGCCTGCCGATTAATTTTTTTTCGGTAAAGATCAATTTCCGTGATGTCACGACCCACAGCCATTACATGTTTGACCAGACCAGCGCTGTCAAATTCGGGGATAAGTCTTACGTGACTGCAAATATCTGTGTCAGTAGCGCGCCAGTGAAACTCGCAATATCGTTCCTCACCGGTTCGAAATACCTCTAAAATTCTTTGCTCGTATTTCGAAGCTGATACTCCCCCCGGAAACTGGGCAGGTGTTTTCCCTAAAATTCCACTTTCGCTCCCGCCAGAAAGCCTGATGAGGCTGGGATTAGCATAGACACGGCGGCAATTTTCGTCATAGCGAGCAATTGTATCTGGCGAATTTTCTACAAGTGTACGAAATTCCTGTTCCCTGATCCGCAGCAGCTCTTCCATACGTTTGCGATCCGTGACGTCACGCGCCAGACAAAGTGTAGAAATAATCTGGTCTGAGATATCCCGTTCTGGTACCAAAAGCATATGATAGGTGCGGGATTGACCTTCCTGATTGATGAAGTCAACGTCGATATTTCCCGTTTCGCCGCTGTCAAAAACTTTCTGAATGGCTGCTATCAATTTTTTACTTTGATCAGAAATGAGGATCGCACCATCTATCGGCGAGCTCCCTATCAATTCTGCGACCGGTTTCCCTATGAGTTTCCCAACAACAGGATTCACATACAGACGACGATAATTGCGGTCATATCGATAAATGGGATCTGGGCTGTTTTCAGCCAGAGTGCGGAATTTCTGCTCTTGTTCGCGAAGCTGAACTTGTGTGCGTTCGTGCTCGCGGTTTTGTTCCCGTAATCGTTGATTACTTTCAAGCAAATCAGCCATGCGCTCCGCCAACTGCCGTTCCAGGTTCTTGAGATACTCCTGCGACTCTCCATTTTTTTTATTCAGTTGTCTTTGCAAGTTTTTCATGTCCAGTTGCGTCTCAATCTTGCTCTTGGCTTTTTCCCGCGCATTACCATCCATAACTAACTTCCTCATTCTTTTTTGCAATGATTTTGACGCAATACTGGTCGATACAAGCATGTTCGATTGCGGAGGAAAACGCTTTTGAATTTATTTGGGAAATTATTTCTTGTCCATAAAATATTTTAAATTCACATCATCAATAGGAATAAGTTCTGATTGACGAAGATCGCATACGATTTACCCAGTAAATTTCATATAAAAATCAAATCTTCCTTATATTCTCGTTTCTGGCATCACTTGAACTTGCACGCAAAACTATTTTGGAAACGCCACTATTAATGGTTACTGGAGATGTGTGTTTTTTCGACAGAGAAAAATGTTTTTTGTCTTGCGTCAATTTAAACATGCTTACTACCTGAGACAAATTTCCCGCCTGATCTTGCATACTTTGAGCGGCGGCAGCAGCTTCTTCCACTAAAATGACATTTTGTTGAGTCACGCTATCCATGCTGACAATAGCCTGATTAACCTGCTCAATGCTAAAGGTTTGCTCATTGCTCGCGGCTGTGATTTCGCCTATGATCTGCGTCACATGTTTGAAACTATCAACAATTTCGTTCATGGTCGCACCAGCTTCGTCAACCAACCTGGAGCCGGCCTCGGCCCGTTCCACCGAATCGCCAATCAATGCTTTTATTTCCCTGGCAGCTCCAGCCGAGCGTTGTGCCAGATTCCGCACCTCAGACGCAACCACGGCGAAACCCCGACCTTGCTCTCCAGCCCGGGCAGCCTCAACGGCAGCGTTTAAAGCCAGGATATTGGTCTGAAATGCAATGCCGTCGATAACGCCAATAATATCGACAATCCGCTTGGATGATTCGTTGATCGCCCCCATGGTATTGACTACCTGCGAAACCACGAGACCACCTTTGATTGCGACAGCAGAAGCAGAAAGTGCAAGCTGATTAGCCTGGCGGGCGTGGTCAGCATTATGTTTGACGCTACCGGTCAGTTCCTCCATTGACGAAGCCGTTTCTTCCAGTGCATTAGCTTGTGATTCTGTGCGCAACGACAGATCCTGGTTACCATTAGACATCTGACCAGATGCAGCAACGATAGTGTCAGCACTACTACGCACCTGACCAACAATTTGATGCAAGCTATCGTTCATGCCTTTCATTGCTTGTATGAGTTGGCCAGCTTCGTCGCTGGAAGTCAGCCTTATACTCGAAGTGAGATCTCCACTCGCCACGCGTTTTGCCAGGCGCAAAGCATATGCCAGAGGTCGCGTAATGCTTTGTGTCAGGAACCATGCAAACATACCGCCTAGTATGACAAAAGCAGCAATGAGTGATATGACGAGTGTTTTACTGTTCTCCGCCGCTGCATCAATCTCTTTATTCAAAATATTCACAGCTTCTTTTTGATAATTCAAGAAATTAAGCTGACTATTTCGATACGCATTTAGCAGCACCATGAATTGCTCAAACGACTTTACCAATTGATCTTCTCGTCCTGCTTTTCTTTCTGTCTCCATTATGACGCGCATGTTAATGTACTGCTTGCGAGCGACTCCAACCTTGCCAAACAACTCTTTTTCCTGCGGAGTGTCGAGATGATTTTCTATGTATTTTTGAATTTCGGTAATCTGGCTTGACGTTGCTTTGAGATCTTCCTCAAAATACGTTCCCAACGATGCGTCAGCACTTTTAAAAACGGCCACCTGCCGTTTGAACCCAACAACGGAAAGCCGATGCCACTCTTCTGTCATGCGTTCCTTCATTAAGGGATCTTGCATCATCTCGCGGGTGTTGGCTGCGACTTGATTCAAGCGCCACAATCCAATACAAGAAGAAATTGTTGCGAGCAACAAGACGATCGCGAATCCAATTCCAAGACGGGTACCAATGCGCAAATTTTGGAGCTTCATTTCTACCTTCGCAATTAATTAGAACTCATTTCATCAACAGGGTTGAGATGTGTTTGCCTCATAACGTGGGCTGGCAAGGGTAAAGCAGGGGTTTCGCGCAGCATGCTGCACGCCTGCGTACAATGTGCACTTACCAGCGCACATCGTACGCAGGGGGACGAGGCAGTCAATAGCGGTGCTATTGATAACGAGCCGAATTGTTCACACCTTGCAGTCCAGCACGCGTTATGAGGCAAACCCTTCGAAGCTGGCCGAATTTACACTTCGCGTGCGCATTACAGCGCAAGGTTGTCACATTGCACCACATCCCGAATCGCCTTGCTCGCACTCATCTCTACTGATGAAATGAGTTCTGGCATATCCATTCTTAAACCACATCGTTACTGGATGATTACGTTGAACCTTGCACGATTAGCAAGCATGCAGATACAGCAGTTTTTGCTATAAACTTGCAGTGCCCTGGCAGTAGTATTTTTAGCTATGCAGCTTAACGCCACCATTTTTCTTGCTCATCAAGAAAAGTTTTTTTATTTTCAAATCTCAATTCGTCATTTGAATTTTTCCGTAAATCGTGCTTCACGAACTAAGATGCTGTTGCGAAATTAAGATGGCCAGGAGGTGCAACAACGCCAGGTTAATTTTGCAACAGCCTCTAAATCATCTATTCCCTGGAGGGTAATAAAAAAATTTTATAGCTCAAATTTTTATATGCTTTTTAAGCATCTCACCCATTAATTGTTCCGCCTGCATTGTCCCATCCACATCCAGATCCGCATGCAAATCGCGTAAAGTCAGCGAGACATTAACAAGAGAATTTCGCATCGCAATAAGCTGCCTGATTACATCAGACATATCTGGTATCTCAGTATTTTTTTCCATAAATAACGCTTCAATAAATTAATCGAAATTCGACTTTTTATCATTAAAGAAAAATAGCTAGCGATCAAAATTCTTCCCAGCCATCTGCACTGATTGCTGGCTTAGCATTGGTGTTGGCAGCACTTGCTCTTGTTATCCGTTTTATCCGTGTTGAAGGAGCGCCGTCGTTTTTATGACTCGAGCCAACTCTTGCCGCAGTGATCGGCAAAACTTTAGCAACTGTAGTGTGAGTTGATTTTGTAGATTGGAAATCAGCAAGCTTGAAAACGCTGACCATTTGGACCAAATTTCCAGCTTGCTCTTGCATGGATGCGGCAGCGGCAGCGGCCTCTTCAACCAATGCCGCATTTTGCTGTGTAGCCTGATCCATATGATTAATTGCTTCATTAACTTGCTCAATGCCAGTCGTCTGTTCCTGACTGGCCGTTGTGATTTCATTCATGATATCGGTGACATGTCTGACACTAGTCACAATCTCTTTCATGGTCGCGCCAGCTTGATCAACCAGTTTGCTACCTGTCTCCACTTTTTCGACAGAATCATTAATCAATAATTTTATTTCTTTGGCTGCTGCAGCCGAACGCTGCGCCAGATTACGCACTTCTGCCGCAACCACGGCAAAGCCCCTGCCCTGTTCACCTGCACGTGCTGCTTCCACTGCTGCGTTCAAAGCCAGGATGTTGGTTTGGAAAGCTATTCCATCAATTACACCGATAATGTCTACAATTTTCCTGGCAGATTCATTAATCGAGATCATTGTTCCTACCACCTGAGAGACAACTTCCCCACCTTTGACTGCCACCTCAGATGCAGACACCACCAGTCCATTTGCCTCGCGCGCATTATCAGCGTTCTGCTTGACTGTACCAGTCAATTCCTCCATGGACGAGGCAGTTTCTTCGAGCGAGCCAGCCTGTTGCTCAGTACGGGAAGACAGATCCAGGTTGCCGCTGGTAATTTGTGCCGAAGCAGTAGCAATTGTGTCCGCCCCCGAACGTACTTCGGTCACCATACCAACCAGACTGTCATTCATTTCTTTTAAGGCCTGTAACAAAAGCCCTGTCTCATCATTTCCATTAACTTCAATTTTGCTTCTCAGATCACCAGCCGCAACTGTGTGTGCGACATTCACAGCTTCACGTAACGGAACTGTAATGGAGCGTGTAATCCATATTGCAACACCACAACCGAACACCAATGCAAAAACGGCAAGACCTGACAACATGAGAAGCGTATGCTGATATGTGTTCTCAGCCAACTTAACGCTGTCACTAACGCCAGCAGTTTGATGTCGGATCAACTCTTCAAGGGACTCAAAATAATTTTGCTGGTCTTTGCCCAACGTAGAAAACAACAGTGCGGTTGCCTCATCTTTTTTTCCGGCCTCAATAAGTTTCAGAAACTCTTGCTGTGACAAACCATATTGCGCCTTGGCAACAAGAACATTTTTCAGTAACGCCTTACCTTGATCAGATTTCACCAATTTTTCAAGCGCGGAGAAATTCTCGGAATTTTTTTGTTTGTTGCGCAGTAAGTTTTGACGCTCCTTTTCCATTTCTGCCGGATCATTCAAAAGAAGCATATTGCGCATGTATCTGGCATTGCTATTGACAATACCTCGAATCTCGAAGGCATACACTGCTTTTGGATACTTGTCATTGACTATATAATTGGTGCCCTCATTAAGTGACTTCAGGCTGGCCATACCGAATAATGTGCTGGCTATTAACATCAGCAACATAAGGCCAAATGCCAACCCCAGGCGACTGCCAATTTTCAAGTTTCCGATGTTCATTTTTTTCCTATTTTTCTAAAACTATTATCAAATCGATCAGCATATTAATTTCAATGTAGTCGACCAAGGTTTGACTATGTCGAGCAGATCAGGTACATCCTTTGAAAATTCATGCATATTTGCATTTCCTTCTGGCTTTCACAGGATGCAACTCAAGTAACTCCCGAATATCGTTCAATTATTCTTTTTCACCTTAAGCAAAAGTCGGAAATTATATTGATCATAGAATCTGCCTATAGAAATGTTGTTCAGTTTCGCTAACGATTTTTTTCACATGAAATTTACGGTGCATCACGATGTTGCAGGCAACAACATCAAAATCCCCCAAATCATCGGCAGCAAAATAGAGAGCAATTACGATTGGCTTGAGCAATCTGACTTTCCCCATGGAATGTCCGGCGTTGGTCACTTTAGCAAATGTCGCATCTACCGAATATCAGAAAACATTGATTTTTAATTGCGCATTAACTGATGCATCAGAATAATCTGATACTCAATCAGGAACCAATCCAGTCAACATAAGCTTCTTGAAGCCATTAGCATCAACAAATAACTAACGGCAGACAATTTAGGGCGTGTTGACCTGCCGTTCAGACAAGCAAATGAGTTTGAAACCTTGTCGGACCAGACGAGCGGAGCGCTGCCTGGTGATCCAAGTGAGCGACGTACAACGCCAGGCGAGGTTTCACGCCCATTCCCTCCGGGTTCACCCTAGTCCTCTACGTAGCACATGCTGGGCCACGTTGCACGTCTTGTCGGGCGTAGCAACCCTGATCAAAAGAGTCATCACTTTTTTCTATCCCAAACATCATGTAGCTATCTGCCGACATGACCGGATGCAATTCCGGAACTTTGACGGCATAATGCATTTTCGGAAATTGAAGCGAGCATCGTCGCAATTGCTCTTTTTTAGCATCAACCAAATATAAAGCAGCAAAAATGAGGGGAATTCCTTTTTTACCGAATATCGTCGTAGCCTGGTTTGCATTATCCATTTGCTATTTTTTTCTACCAGGAACCGCCTACGCGGTCAGCTCAATTGATGAATTGATCAACGAGACTTCCAACTCCCATCAGATAACTGAAATCATCGCACGTACCATAGACTTGAAGACCCTGCGCTTTCAAGCAACCGTACAGGTAGGTGTGAACGCGATCCAGAGAATGCCGGGTATTTCAGAACACTCCGATGGCGGGCCTGAAAAACGCACTGACGTAGAGTTCAAACTCGACTACAACAAACAAATGCCCGCGGCGAATAAACACGTACTGGCTGAAGCGTGGCTATGGGCGTTGCTAGGAACAGTCACTGTAATACTGATTTGTGCCTCATGCTGCATCGTAAGTCTGAGACGCTCTGTCCGCAGATTGAAAACGCTTACCGTATCAGGGCAGCAGTCACATAACAAATTGCAAGCCACTTTAGATGCGTTGCCAGATCTGTTGTTTGTCCTTGGAATCGATGGCCATTGCTATGATTGTCATACTCCATGTGCTGATTATTTGACGCTCTCCCCAGAAAAACTGATTGGAAAGACAGTGTTTGAAGCAATGCCAGCAAAGGCGGCTGAAGTGTGCCTTGCTGCAGTCCGGGAGGCGCACGAGAAAGGCGTATCAGTCGGCAAGCAGTTTGAGTTACTCAATTCGAACACGAAACTTTGGTTTGAGCTTTCGGTTGCACGCAAGAGTGTCATCGCTGGAAGAGCTCCCCGCTTTGTTGTTTTGTCCAGGAACATTACGGAAAGAAAAAACGCAGAACAGCAAATTCAAATGATGGATTTCGCTTTGAACAGTGTGCGTGAATCACTTTTCATCATTGACAAGGAAATTCGCCTTGTTCACGTCAATAAAGCAGCCTGCCAGACATTAGGTTATAGCCGCGAAGAGCTATTGGGGATGACAGTATATGACATCGACCCCGATGTTAAGGAAGAAGATTTTGCACAAATTCGGGCAAAAGCAGATGCCTTCGGCATAGTACATTTGGAACGACGTCATAAGGCCAAAGACGGTCGAATTTTTCCAGTAGAAATAACGAATGCCTCATTTAATTTCCATGGTATTTCTTTAGGTGTGGCGCTCGCCCGTGATATTACGTCACGAAAACGACGTGAAACGCAGGAAGATATCCGCCTGTGTATTCTTGAGCAAATTGCAAAGGGGGCCGATTTATCGGTTGTGCTGGATCTTGTCGTAAGTTATGTTGAAAACATACGACCAGATTTTATGGTTACTATTTTGCTTGATTCAGAAGAAATCTCTCAGTCAATATCATCATTTTCCAACAGCCTCTCACCGGATTTCATTGAAACAATCTGCGGCACTGTGCTTGGCCATGAGATGAATTTCCGTACTGGTGCAACATCTCAAAATGCGATGGCGATTGCGGAAGACGTTCGTTTGTACCCTGATTATGGGTTCCATGAATGTATGGCCCTGATGGGATTACTGTCATATTGGTCCGTGCCTGTCTTCGATTCCAAGGGTAAAAATTTAGGCTCTTTCTGCATCTATCGGCGCGAGACGGGTCGTCCGTCTGAGGAAGATATAGAATTGCTGCATCGGGCTTGCCATCTTGCCGCAATTGCTATCGAACGTCAGCAGATCGAAAATGCGCGGCGTGAGAGCGAACGCCAGTTCCGTACTTTGGCAGAAAATGCACCTGACAGCATCGTTCGTTTTGATAATCAATGCAGGATGTTATATGTCAATCCGGCATTTGTAACAATGATGGGAGCTGATGCTTTGGATATGCTGGGTAAAACGCCAATGGAACTTACGCCTGCTCCCCCCCAGATCATAGAGTATCAAACACATCTCAAGGAAGTAGTAGAAACAGGGCGCCCAATCGAAATTGAAATCGAAATCATCCATACTAATGGAGAAGCACGTCATCACCATATTCATTTTGTCGCAGAACGTGATGCACTGGACGATATAGTTGGTGCTTTGGCGATTGGATTCGACATTACCGAACGCAAACAGATGGAACAAGCCATAGTTCTCAGAGAAATGGAGCTACGTTCGGTAATGGATTCCTCACCAGATACCGTCATCAGATATGATCTTGAGGGCAGGATTCGATACATTAACGCCAAATTACTCAGCATATTCAACGTCAGAGCAACCGAGATAGTGGGGAAATTACCCTGCGAAGCATGGCCGGATGGGCGGTTCTCTGCTATTGAGCAAGCGGTATTTGAAGTGCTGGAAAAAGAAACAGAGATAAAAATCGAACTTCGGAAGCCTGTCGCAGAAAGCGAGATGCAAATTCAGCAGATTCAAGTCGTACCTGAACGGGGTGCGTCCGGTGAGATGGTCGGCGTTGTTGCTTTCGGCAGAGATATTACTGACATAAAACGTTATGAACAGGTATTGTTAGAACGTGCTGAAACAGAGCGCCGTCAGTCGCAATTTTTTGCGGTGTCCCCGGGTTATTTTTACACCATGTTGCTTGGTCCTGAGGGTAACTACGTCATTACGTTTGCCAGCCAAGGCATACGGGAGTTGCTTGGGCTAGAGCCTCAATCTCTGATACAGGACATAAGTAAATTTATTGCATTGGTTCATCCAGATGATGTGGAAAAAACCTACCGCCTGAGAGCAGAATCAGCACGGACCCTGACGGTCTATCATGTTGAATATCGAATCATTCACCCTAAGAAGGGCTTGCGGTGGATGGAATCCAGATCACTGCCACAGCGACTACCAGATGGAAGTACGCGCTGGCATGGCTTCATGCATGACGTTACTGAACGAAAGTGCATAGAAGAGGAACGTCTGTCTCATCTTCGTTTTCTTGAAAGCCTGGATCTGGTCAACCGGGCAATACAAAGTGCCAATGATCTTGAACAAATGATGCACAATGTGCTCAACGCAGTGCTTTCAATATTCGGATGCGACCGCGCTTTTTTCACCTACCCTTGCGACCCCGAAGCAAAAGCATGGCACGTACCAAAAGAGTGTACCCGACCTGAATACCCTGGTGTCTTTGCAGACGGAGCCGCGATACCTATGGACGAGAATGTAGCGAGCGGACTTCGCATCATACTTGACGCCAATGGCCCTGTGAAATTCGGCGAGGGGACCGAACATCCCTTACCGCCAGACGTTAGCAAACGTTTTAATATCAAAACCTTCATATCGATGGCTTTGTATCCCAAATTGAGCAAGGCATGGCAATTCGGAATTCATCAATGCGCCGATATCCGGATTTGGACTCCTCATGAAGAAAGACTTCTCCAGGAAATTGGCAGGCGACTGGAAGACGGTTTGACCAGTTGGCTGATCAATCAAGACTTGCAAGTTAATGAACAGAAATTTCGCTCATTAGCTGAAAACTCTCCTGACATCATCGTACGTTACGATATTGAATGCCGGCGCACCTATGTCAATCCCACCTTTGTACGGGAAATGGAAACGCCACTGGATTTAGCATTGGATGTCGTGCCATCTACGATGTGGCGTGGTGAAATCGTGGCAGAAGAATATGTAAGCTATCTGCGCCAGGTAATGAAAACGGGAGAGCCGAAGAATTTCATTAAATTCAAGACACGAAAAACAGATAACTCCATACATTATTTCAATGTGATGATTGTCCCGGAATGGACATCCAACCATCAAGTCATAGGAGTCATGGTCATCGGTCGCAATATCAGTGCACTGATGGATATCGAACAGCAACTCGAAGAATCACGTACAGAGTTACGCGGCTTAATCAAAAGAAATGAAATGGTACGAGAAGAAGAGAGAAAACGTATCGCCCGCGAAGTACATGACGAACTGGGTCAAATTCTCACTAGTCTGCAATTGGACGTGTTCACACTTACCCGTAAATTTGGCCACGATTTGCCAGCCTTACGTGAACATCTGACTGGTACACTGGAATTGGTAGACAAGTCACTGGCAATATCGCGCAATGTCGCGTCTGCTTTGCGCCCAGCCTCTCTTGATATGGGAATAGTTTTTGCTATTGAATGGTTAATTGGCAGATTCGCAAAAAACACTGGAATCAATTGCAAGATGCATGTCCACGATAAGGACAGGGATCTGAATTTGAGCGAAAACGCTAATATCGCTTTATTTCGTATCACCCAGGAATCATTGACCAATGTCGCGCGACATGCAAAGGCGAGCAAGGTGGACGTTACTGTTCGCAAAAATAAGGACAACTATGTACTGGAAGTACGAGACAACGGCATTGGGATTAATGTTGACGGAGCAAAAAAAGGATCGTTTGGCCTGGTAGGCATACGCGAACGCGTGCACTTGCTGGAAGGTCAACTATTAATAGACAGTGTAGCCGGTCGGGGGACAGCAATTAACGTCCAGATACCAATTCGTAATATCTAACTCTTGTTGCCTGAATAAGGCCACTTTATCAGAAAGGTTTTCATAGTGATTCACCCAGGAGAAATGCCTTGATAAACATATTGGTTGCTGACGATCATATCGTTGTGCGGGGGGGATTAAATCAATTTTTTGCAACCATTGACGACATCAACATTGGGGGGGAGGCCGCGAGTGGCGCTGAAGTACTAGACATGCTAAAGCCGGGAAACGATTTCGATTTGTTGCTGCTTGATTTAACGATGCCCGGCATCCATGGAATCGACTTGATTACCCGTATCCAATGCCAGGACAAATCCTTACCTATCCTCGTCTTCAGCATGCACGAAGAATTGCAGGTAGCCAAGCGAGTACTACAAGCTGGAGCATCTGGTTATGTCACCAAAGGCAGCGGCCAGGAAACACTGATTGGCGCTATTCGCAAGGTTGCATCAGGTGGACGGTTCGTTGATCCAATACTGGCAGAACAAATGATGTTTGTGAAAACTGGAAGAGAGGAAGCCCCACACAGTAAGCTTTCTGAGCGGGAACTGCAGATTCTGAAACTAATTGCCCGAGGGGAAACACTGAAACGAATTGCCGAAAAACTCTTTATCAGCAACAAAACCGTCAGCACCCACAAGACGCATGTGATGAAAAAATTGAATATCCAGAGCACTGCTGAATTAGTGCGTTATGCCGTCGATAATACCTTGGTTGACTAGAACTCATTTCATCAATAGGGATGAGTGCGAGCAAGGCGATTCAGGATACTTTTTGATAAGCCCTTGCCATCCCAGCCAAGATCGGTTACAGTTTTCGCATGCACGCAAATTCTCATCCTCTGCTGAACACAAACACATGCGCTATTGATGCCGCATGTGCTGTTGTGTACGCGATTGTGCTGCCTGTTGTCTCCTTCTCTGACACTTCCATTATTCGAATTATTCCGGGTCGTTAAGCTACGGCGCATGCCGGTGCCTGACGGCCCTTCAGCTCATCATTTTTCTGATGTCTTGAACCGTTTCACGTTCACGATTTTTTGCTGATTTCCATTCTGGAGTTTTTATGTCCCATGTCGCCACTGACAGGCCCGCGCACGCCCCTGCATCCTTACCATCCGCTACGTTGAATACCCAAAAAAATGACTACCCCTACCCTTCTTTGGCAGACATTCGCCAAACGGCTGCCAAATTATCGCAGCAGGTTTTGCATACACCGGTATGGAAATGGCAAGCTGGAACAGCCTTGAACAAATTGGAGCCTGATACCGAAGTCTGGCTGAAGCTGGAATTGTTTCAAAAAACCGGCACCTTCAAGCTGCGTGGTGCGCTCAATTGTATTTCTGCCCTGGATGCTGCAGCCCGTCAGCGCGGTGTGGTAGCTGTCAGTGCCGGCAACCATGCGATGGCAGTTGCTTATGCAGCCAAGCTTGCGGGCGTGTCTTGCAAAGTTGTCTTGCCACGACACGCCAGCCCTACCCGTATCAATGCCTGTCGCCACGACGATGCTGAAGTGATACTGGAAGCAGACATGCACCAGGCATTTGCTCTGGGGCAGCGCATCGTCGAAGAGGAACAGCGCACCATGGTTCATCCCTATGATGGGCCGATGACTGCTCTTGGCACAGCAACTGTTGGGCTGGAGTTGATGCAGCAGGTGGTGCAGTTGGATGCCGTTATCGTCCCTATTGGTGGGGGCGGTTTGTGTGCGGGCATTGCTTCTGCAGTCAAACAACTGGCACCGCATTGTGCGGTGTATGGGGTTGAACCTTATGGTGCAGATGCCATGTACCGCAGTTTTCAGTCAGGCCGGGCCGAAAAACTGCAGGTGGTTGACAGTATCGCCGACAGCCTGTGCGCGCCCTATGCCATGGATTACAGTTTCAGGGTGTGCCAGCGCTTTGTAGATGAAATAGTCAGGGTCAGTGATGACGAAATCTGCTCTGCCATGTCTGACTTGTATCATGATGTCAAACTGGTTGCCGAGCCAGCCGCCGCAGTCGCGACGGCTGGATTATTTGGCCCCCTGCGGCAAAGGCTGGCGGGTAAGCGGGTAGCTGTTATCGTCTGTGGCTCCAATGTAGACCCGGCCAGATATGCAGAATTGCTGGCCAGGGCTGAATCGTCAGCGCAGGCACTGGCAGCCTGAGCGTGGCAACTACACTTTACAACAGGTCTTACATGCAATACCTCACAATGCCCTACAATAGAGTTTCTTTCAGGTATGGGGATATTCAGGCAATATTCAGCTTGTTTCCAGACACCTGTTCATTGCATCACCAATAACGGAACCGGTATGGACCAAGGCTGGCTGACAGAGTTTTTTCATCAACACAGTAATTTGATGGTGTTCGTTAACGTTTTGCTGCAGCAATTGGGCCTGCCCGTGCCTGCCGTGCCAACCATGATGCTCAATGCCAGTCAGGTGACAGAAATGGGACAACTGGCCGTGTTGCTGCTGGCGGCAGTCACAGCGTCACTGATTGCGGATCTGGTCTGGTATCAGGCTGGCAAAAGTTTTGGCTACAGGGTCTTAAAGTTTTTGTGCAAGATGTCGATTAACCCTGGCTCATGCGTGAACCAGACAGAAGCCCGGTTTATGCGCTGGGGCGTGTGGTCGCTGGTGGTTGGCAAGTTTATTCCTGGTTTCTCTACAGTAGCACCACCTGTAGCCGGGGCCTTGGGCATGCCGCGCGCTTCTTTCATGCTGGCATCTGCCATTGGGGCTGCTTTGTGGGCTGGAATGGCTCTGCTGGCTGGCTTTGCTTTGCAAGCGCAAATTGGTATTGCTCTGGTATTTTTGTCCTTGCATGGCATACGTATTATTGCAGTCTTTGTGGGCTTGCTATTGTCATGGCTGGCGTGGAAATTCTGGCAGAAAAAACGCTTTGAAAGGCTGGCATCCATTCCGCATTTCAGTCCAGCAGAGTTGGCTGAAACCATCCAAAGAAACAGCATGCCGCGCATTATTGATTTGCGCAGCCCTGCCCTGATCGCAGAAACCGGTGCCATCCCGCATGCCACGGTCAGTGAAATGAAACAGGTTGGTATCGCCGCAAACGACTGGCCTCACCATGAAATGATCGTCACCATTTGCGCCTGCCCTGGGGATGCTGCGGCAGTCCATGCTGCGCACACTTTAAGGCAACTGGGCTTTCTGGATGTCAGGCCATTTGCCGGCGGCTTTGATGCCTGGCGTGAATTGGCCATTCAACATCCAGACTTGTTGATCAAGTCCTGATCAAAGCATGACAAACTCAAGCCTTGCCCAACAATGTCTGCAAGGTCGTGACCAGATGATCAAACGTCGTCTTGTAACGTTGATTTGAGCGCAAGTCTTCATGCATGACCACCCAGACTGGCATATCAATCTGAAATTCTCTTGCCAGTACCCGCTGTAGCTGGGGATGTTGTTTTGCCAGGCCAACCTGGCAAATACCAATCCCATAGCCGTTACGTATGGCGGCCAATTGCACCAGATCACTGTCGGCCTTAAGTGAAAAGTCAGAGCGCTGTATGAACGGGAAGCGTTTTTGCAAAACTCGTATATACGGCAATTCCCGGTCAAAGCCAATCACACTATGCCCTTTCAGCGACTGCATGTCAGCCGGTATACCCTGACGCGCCAAATAATCGGCATGAGCAAAAAACCCCAGGCTGATAGTACCGGTACGACGCGCTATCAATGCGTTTTGTAATGGTTCTGTCGTGCGCACGGCGATATCTGCATCACGCTTGAGCAAATCCTGGGTCAGATTGGATATCTGCAACTCTATGCTGAGCTCAGGACAAATTTGCCGCAAGTCTGTCAGGATGGCAGGCAGTATTTCCACACCCATGACTTCTGATGCAGTGATGCGCACCGTACCACGTACCTCATTCGCTTCTGCCGATACGCTACGCAACAAGGCGCTTTCTGTCGCCCGCAAGGTTTCTGCATAAGGCTTGAGCGCCAGTGCAGCTATCGTTGGCGACAAGCCAGACTGATTGCGCACAAACAGGCTGGTACCCAAAGCCTGTTCCAGCGCCTCAATTTGCCGCCCTACCGTTGGCTGAGTCAAGCCCAGGGCGCGGGCTGCTCCTGACAATGAGCCCTCTTCCAGCACCGCCAGGGCGGTACGGTAATAGTCCCAGTGGATATTTTTATCATCCATACAAAAATGTATATCACCCATGCAATTTTAAGCAATTGTATATAGCTCGACCAAGATACACAATGACTACATCAACCAACCGACAGGGAGTATCAAAATGAACCAGCAAACTTCAGGCAATATCCAGAACAACAAGCAAGCACTGGTTTTAGGTGCAACCGGCGGCATAGGCGGTGAAGTGGCACGACTGCTGATGCAACGCGGCTGGCAAGTGACAAGCCTGCATCGCCATCCTGAGCAAGTAAAGGATAAAACTGCGGCCCACATCTGGTTGACTGGCGATGTGATGGTGCAAGAAGATGTCATGCGTGCAGCCGAGGGGAAATCCGTCATCGTTCATGCAGTCAACCCACCCGGATATCGCGACTGGGAGAAACTGGTACTACCAATGATGGACAACACCGTCGCCGCAGCAAAAGCCTGTGGTGCACGCATACTCTTACCTGGCACTGTGTATAATTTTGGCCCAGATACCTTCCCGCTGATCGCAGAAAATGCAGCACAATTCCCAATTACCAAAAAAGGGAAAATCCGGGTTGAAATGGAACACCGTTTGCGTCTGGCCGCCAGCAAGGGTGTGAAATCCCTGATTGTCAGGGCCGGTGATTTTTTTGGCCCCAAGGCAGCCAACAACTGGTTTTCACAAGGGCTGGTAACGCCGGGTAAAGCCGTCAACGTCGTCCGCTACCCCGGCAGTGCGGGCACGGGCCATCAATGGGCTTACCTGCCAGACGTGGCAGAAACCATGGTGCGTCTGCTGGAACGTGAAAACGAACTGGACAATTTCGCTCGCTTCCACATGGAAGGTCATTGGGATCATAATGGCCAGCAAATGATCGCCGCCATAGGCCGTGTCATTGCCCAGCCGGCGTTAAAGGCGAGCTGGTTTCCCTGGCCCTTGTTTTACTTGCTGGCACCCTTCCAGCAAACCTTCAAAGAGATGCTGGAGATGCGCTATTTGTGGCGCACGCCAGTCAAGCTATCGAATCAGGCACTATTGGATTTTTTAGGTGAAGAACCACGCACACCGCTAGATGTGGCAGTTCGTTCCAGCCTGGCTGGTCTGGGTTGTATGAGCCCTGATGTATCTTACGAATCAGGTATTCCAGATGCGCGGGATTATAGCGTCGCGCCCAATCACAACAGGGCGTAAATGCTGCCACACCAACTGCAGCCAATGCCGGGCAACCTCGCTGGAGTTGCCCAGGTAGCGTGCAACAATGACAGACTTCATTTGCGTGACACCAAATAGGGCATCCGCTTCACGTGCAGACAGTAAGGCTGTAGTTTGCTCACGCAAAACCTGCAATTGTTCGCTGGATAGCATGGCCCCAGAAGCCAGTACCATCGCCGATACCGATTTACCGTTCAAGCCCAAAGGGCTTTGCATGGCAGAGCTGCCACCTTGCAGGCTACCCTGCTCATGCCAGATCATTTTGTCTTCACGATAAATTGTGCAATGTTGCCCGATCTTGCCGCTGTTATAGGTTTCGCCAGAGGCAGTACGGCCAAAGCAAAAAATATCTGCAGTAATCAGCCTCGCATCTGCAGCCAGATGGATGGTTTGGTGCAAGTCGACACAGGCATCATCAAAAAAGATGGTCTCTTGCGGCAACCATTCGAGCCTCGCACCTGCATCAAGTTTCAGGCTGATATGTTGTTCTGACGTGTAGCCGTTGCTGCGATACCATTTGGCCGCACCCGGTGTGGTCACCAGCGCATGGGTGTCAGTGGCAAGGTTGGCGGCTATCTTTAACTGATCGCCCCCCACTACCCCACCTGGAGGATGGATGATGATGGCATGGCAAACGGCATCGCCTTCGGGATACAGTGGTTTTTGAACACGCAGAGGGCCGCTGTGTTTGCGTTCCGTCAGGCGAGTGACATCCACATCCCTGCTAAAACCCAGTTGCAGGCTGGCTTGCCAGTGTGATTTGGTGGTGCTTGAAGTTAGTACAGGACTACAGACATCCATATTCAGCTAGCGATAGATAAAAACTGCACTATACCGCCAGATGCCGCTTGACGTCATCACCATCCATCAATTCCTGGCCACCACTGGCAACCACTTCACCGCGCGACAGCACAACAAAATGATCGGCCAGTTCACGGGCGAAATCAAAATACTGCTCGCACAGCAAGATGCCAATGTCGCCGCGTTCACGCAATAAACGGATGACGCGACCGATGTCTTTGATGATGGAAGGTTGTATGCCTTCGGTAGGTTCGTCAAGAATGATCAGTTTGGGCTCGGCCAGCAAGGCGCGGGCAATGGCGAGCTGTTGTTGTTGACCACCCGATAAATCGCCGCCACGCCTGTGCAGCATTTCTTTCAGCACGGGAAAAAGCTGATACACCTCATCCTTGATTTTACCTGCCTTGCGGGCGGGCAGATTGGCCATGCCCATGAGCAGGTTTTCTTCTACGGTCAGGCTTGCAAAAATCTCCCGGCCTTGCGGCACATAGGCAATCCCTGCCCTTGAACGTTCATGCGGCGACAGCTTATTGATATCGCGACCTTCAAAAGTGACCGTGCCTTCGGTGACAGGTAGTACACCCATCAGGCATTTCAGCAAACTGGTTTTGCCGACGCCATTGCGCCCCAGCAAAGCCATGCATTCCCCTTTTTTCAGAGACAATGAAACACCACGCAAGGTGTGGCTGGAGCCGTAATGCTGATGTAATTGTTTGACTTCAAGCATGCTCAATATCCTTAGCGTCCCAGATAGACTTCAATGACGCGTTCATCTGCCTGTACCTGCGACATGGTGCCCTCTGCTAGCACGGCCCCCTCATGCAATACCGTAACTTTGCCCTGCTGAGCGATTTCGGTGACAAAGCCCATATCATGCTCGACCACCATGATGGAATGCTTGCCACGCAATTCATTGAGCAATTCGGCAGTACGTGCTGTTTCTGCATCTGACATGCCGGCCACCGGTTCATCCAGCAAGATCAATTGCGGTTCCTGCATCAGCAACATGCCGATTTCCAGCCACTGCTTCTGGCCATGCGATAACAGGCCAGCTGGTCTACTCTCTTGCCCATCCAGGCGTATCAATTGCAAAATAGCAGCTATCTTGTCTTTCTGTTCGCAGTTCAAACGGGCAAACAGCGTGGTCTTGACGCGCTTGTCCATTTTCATGGCCAGTTCAAGATTCTCGAATACGCTATGCTGCTCAAACACGGTCGGGCGTTGAAACTTGCGGCCTATGCCGGCATGGGCGATATCCACTTCGCTCATGCGTGTCAGATCCATGGTCTGACCAAAGAATGCGGTGCCGGATGTGGGCCGGGTTTTGCCGGTGATCACATCCATCATGGTGGTTTTACCGGCACCATTGGGGCCGATGATGCAACGCAGTTCGCCCACCGAAATATCCAGGTTCAGATTATTGATGGCCTTGAAACCGTCAAATGAAACCACGATATCTTCCAGATACAAGATTGCACCGTGGGTGGTATCCACCCCTTCCGGTTTGATACGGCCATAAGATACGCCCTGGTCGCCGGTTTCGCTATCGTATTGCTGCCCTGGCCGCAAGACGCCACTCATCACGTAACTCATACGGGCTCCTGCTGTTTTTTGAATTTACCAGCCAAACCCAATACACCTTGTTGCATGAACAGCGTCACCAGGATGAACAACAGACCTAATGCATATAGCCACAAGTCTGGGAATGCAGCAGTAAACCAGCTCTTCAGCCCATTGACAGTAAAGGCACCGATGATAGGCCCCAGCAAGGTACCTCGCCCACCCACTGCAGCCCAGATCACCATTTCTATGGAATTAGCTGGCGACATTTCAGATGGGTTGATGATGCCCACCTGCGGCACATACAAGGCACCAGCAATACCGCACAGTATGGCGGACAGCGTCCAGACAAACAGCTTGAACCACAAGGGGTTGTAACCAATGAACATCAGACGTGATTCAGAATCACGCACCGCTTGCAAAACACGCCCCAGTTTGGAAGTCACTATCCAACGGCACAGGAAAAGTGCTGACAGCAAAATCAGTAAAGTGATCAGATATAAGGCGGCCTTGGTGCCAGGTGCAGTAATAGTAAAACCCAGAATACGCTTGAAGTCAGTGAAGCCGTTGTTGCCGCCAAAACCGGTGTTATTGCGGAAAAACAGCAACATGAAGGCAAATGTCATCGCCTGGGTAATGATGGAGAAATACACACCCTTGATGCGGGAACGAAAAGCAAAAAACCCAAAAATAAAGGCCAGCACACCAGGCACCAGTACCACCAGCGCCATGCAATACCAGAAACTATCGGTCATGGACCAATACCAGGGATAGGTTTTCCAGTCCAGGAAAACCATGAAGTCAGGCAGATTGCTTTGATAAACACCTTCACGGCCAATCGCACGCATCAGATACATGCCGTGTGCGTAAGCCCCCAGCGCGAAAAATACACCATGCCCTAAAGACAGTATACCGGTATAACCCCATACCAGATCCAGCGCCAATGCCGCCAGGGCATAACACATGAATTTACCGACCAGGGCGATGGTGTAGCTGGAAATATGCAAGGCATGACCAGCAGGAAAACTCAGATTAAGGATGGGCAACAACACAGCAATCACTGCGCAAATCACAATACCAGTCCAGGCAGGTTTGGAAAACAGACCTTTCATTGTAGTCATAGTTGAGCTCATTCCACGCTCCTGCCTTTGAGCGCAAACAAGCCTTGCGGTCTGCGTTGTATGAAAATGATGATGAATACCAGAATGACGATCTTGGCCATGACTGCACCGGCCACAGGTTCCAGAAATTTATTCACCTCACCCAGGCCAAAAGCAGCGATGACTGTACCAGCCAACTGCCCCACCCCGCCCAGTACCACCACCATGAAGGAATCAACAATATAGTTTTGCCCCAGATCAGGGCCGACATTACCCAATTGCGACAAGGCCACTCCCCCTAACCCTGCGATACCTGAACCAAGCCCAAAAGTCAGCATGTCGATCTTGCCGGTAGCCACGCCTACACAATCTGCCATGCGACGGTTTTGCGTGACGGCACGAACGAACAAACCAAGCCGGGTTTTATTCAACAATAACCAGACCGCAAACACGACGAACAAGGCAAAGAAAATAATGATGATGCGATTGTAAGACAGCACCAACGAACCAAGTACCGTAATACCACCCGACATCCAGGCTGGATTGGCGACTTCGACATTTTGCGCGCCAAAAATGGAACGCACGGCCTGCATCAGCATCAGGCTGATACCCCAGGTGCATAACAAGGTTTCCAACGGTCGGCCATATAACCAGCGTATGACTGTCCTCTCCAGCAAAATACCGACTGTAGCAGAGACCAGGAAAGCCGCTGGCAAAGCCAGTAATAAATAAGCATCCAGCGCACCAGGCATGAACTTGCGAAACAGCATCTGGCAGGCATAGGTGGTGTACGCACCTATCATCAGCAATTCGCCATGCGCCATATTGATGATGCCCATCAGACCAAAAGTGATTGCCAGGCCTAGCGCTGCCAGCAGCAGCACACTGCCCAGCGACACGCCATAAAAAAGGTTGCCAACAAATTCCATCCGCGCCAGACGGCCATCAATAGCGTTCAAGGTATTGGCAGCTTCCAGTCGTATGCTGGCATCGGTTTCGTTGTAGCTGCCATCGGGATTTTGTGCCAGCATTTTTTGCAGCACAGGTTTTAAATTGGGATTCGGGCTATCCAGCAAAGCTTTGACGGCTGCCTTGCGCACTACCGGGTCACTAGCTTGAAGGTTGGCGGTTGCAATCAGCATTTGCAGCCGGGATTTGATTTCGCTATCGTTTTCTTTCAGATAGGCTTTGTTCAACAATGGTAACTGCTCTGGCGTTGCTTCTTTCTCCAGGGCTGTAGCAGCAACGAGGCGGGTATTTTTATCCGGGGAAAAGAGTTTCAAGCCTGACAGCGCGCTGTCAAGTGCAGCACGCAAACGGTTGTTGATGGTGATTGCCTCGGCATCATCCGGCAATTTCTGCATTTTGCCATTGGCAAGGTCTTTGGCCTGTTCACCGTCAACCAGGTAGACGACAGCATCCTTGGCGAATAGTTGTTCATTTTTGAGAGCAGTCAATACTTCTACAGCTTCTTCATTACCCATGGCGGCAATGGAATTGACGGCAACAATGCGTGCATCAGGGTCATCACCTGACAGTGCCGACAAGAACTTGCCATCGATAGCCGCGTGCGCACTCAGGCTGAACACGAGCAGGACGATGCTCGTGCAGATTTTACGAAATGTCATAGGCAACCAGGTCAAGAATGGAAAAATTCCGGAACAGCACTCAAGGCAACAGCTATCCTGACCAGCTATTCAGCCAGTCAGCCCAACTACGCCGCGACCATGAGTGCCTGCGTTATTCCTTCAATTACAGTTTTTGCTTGCCTTCATTGCCGGGGATATACGGGCTCCATGGTTGGGCACGAATCGGTGCCTTGGTTTTGTAGACCACGCTGAACTGACCGTCAGCCTTGATCTCGCCAATCATGACTGGCTTGTGCAAATGGTGATTGGTTTTATCCATCATTAATTCAAAGCCGGATGGCGCCTTGAAAGTCTGCCCACCCATAGCGGCGATGACCTTGTCGGTGTCGGTGGACTTGGCTTTTTCCACTGCCTGCTTCCACATATAGATACCAACATAAGTCGCTTCCATAGGATCGTTGGTGACGACCGTGGCTGCATTAGGCAGTTTTTTGGCGGCAGCATAGTCTTTCCATTTCTTGATGAATTCAGTATTCACTGGATTTTTCACAGACTCAAAGTAATTCCAGGCTGCCAGATGGCCGACCAGGGGTTTGGCATCCACACCGCGCAATTCTTCTTCACCAACAGAGAATGCGACGACAGGCACATCCGTTGCCTTCAGACCGGCATTGCCAAGTTCTTTATAGAACGGCACGTTGGAGTCGCCATTGATGGTGGAAATAACCGCAGTTTTGCCGCCTGCAGCAAATTTCTTGATATTGGCAACGATGGTCTGGTAATCAGAATGACCGAACGGTGTATACACTTCATCGATATCGGTATCCTTGACACCCTTGCTATGCAAGAACGCACGCAGGATTTTGTTGGTCGTGCGTGGATACACATAATCTGTACCCAACAAGACAAAACGCTTGGCACCACCACCCTCTTTCGACATCAGGTATTCAGTGGCTGGAATCGCTTGCTGATTCGGTGCTGCACCTGTGTAGAAAACGTTTTTCTCCAGCTCTTCACCTTCGTACTGAACTGGGTAAAACAGCAGGCTATTGAGTTCCTTGAACACTGGCAGTACAGATTTACGGGACACCGATGTCCAGCAACCAAATACAACAGATACTTTGTCTTGTGATACCAGTTGGCGGGCTTTTTCGGCAAACAACGGCCAGTTGGATGCAGGGTCAACAACCACCGCTTCCAGCTTTTTGCCCATGACACCACCTTTAGCATTGATTTCATCAATCGTCATCAAGGCTACATCTTTTAGCGATGTCTCCGAGATTGCCATAGTGCCAGACAGGGAATGCAGAATGCCGACCTTGATGGTATCGGCGGCCTGTGCCTGCGAGATCCAGCCGGAAGTGGCCAAAGTCATTGCGGCAAGTGCAGTTGCTTTCAAAACAGTACGACGTGACATGTTTTCTCCTGGTAGTGGTGAGGTCATGGAACAAAAAACTGCAAGCTTCTCACTACAGATAGCAGATAACGTGCCACCTCCCTCATCACGACAAAGGCACTCAACAAGATGACTGAAGCGACGTGTTAGCGATCAATCGCACAGCCATTTGTTCAATGTAAACTGCGCCCTTTCAATATCGACAGCACCACAAAAACCAACCAAAATGGGGAGAATTGTTTTTCAATATATTTTTAAAATATAAACTCCACATTTCAGTGCGCGATTGCCCTTAAATTGTGCAGAAAACAACGCAAAAATATAATTGCCTCATTTTCAATCATTAATTATCAACGCGATATTTCATCGAAAAATGGCGTCAACTCAATTCGTCATGAGCAAAATGAGTAAATGAAATTGAAAAATTTGTCACCAAGCAATTGATTTTATTGACTTATCCACAAGCATAAAAAGTTCTCAATAGCACTTATCTATCCACACAAGACAATTCCATGAAAATTAAATAATTTCCAGATGGAAATTCGATAAGAAAAAAGAAACAATATTTATGGCCACCTGCATGCTTATTGTTCTAATATGTAGTCATAAGGGAATTAAAAAAAATAATACTTATCATCACTTTTCCTGCGTCGGTGATTATGATCAATCAATTTGATGAATTCAGCATTCTCCCACCGGCGGCGGGCACAGCCGCAGCACCAGACTCGGCCGCAAGCCTTTCTACTGACGCCCGGTTGCAATACCTGATAGACAATACTCCGGCTATTATCTATAGCAGCGTACCTACAGGCGATTTCAAAATGACTTTCGTCAGTAACAATGCGCTGCATGTACTTGGCTATCAACCAGAAGAAATGGTAGCTGACCCGAATTTCTGGTTCGACCATATTCATCCTGAAGATGTCCCACAAATTTTTTCCAGCATTGCGAAACTGTTTACCGAGGGAGAGCGTACTTACGAATACCGCTTCATGAGTAAAGCCGGTCGATATGTGTGGATGCACGATATGCTGAGGCTGATTCGTGACAAAGACGGTAACCCCCTGGAAGTGGTTGGATCCTTGACGGACATTACCAAGCGCAAGGAAATGGAGGAAGACCTATTCAAGAAGGGTGAAGAACAACGACTTTTGATCGGAAAATTGCAAGAAGCACATGAGCAGCTTTTGCAATCCGAAAAAATGGCATCAGTCGGTCAGTTGGCCGCCGGTATTGCGCACGAAATCAACAATCCCATAGGTTTCGTCAACTCCAACATTGGCAGCCTGCAAAATTATGTAGAACAATTATTTGACGTCATTAGTAATTATGAAGACTTGATAAAACAGGCACAAACACCTGACCAGGCTAGCAGCAAGATGAATGACATCAGGAAAAAAGCTGACCTTGAGTTTTTAAAAGAAGATATACAAGATCTGGTCCGGGAATCCATGGATGGTCTTAAGCGTGTCAAGGATATTGTTCAATCACTCAAGGACTTTTCGCATGTGGGTGAAACTGAATGGCAAGAAGCCGACATTCATCAAGGCATAGACAGCACCTTGAACATCGTTAAAAACGAAATCAAGTACAAGGCCAACGTCGTTAAAGAATATGGGAAACTGCCGTTGGTCAAATGCATCATTTCACAAATCAATCAGGTTGTCATGAACTTGTTGGTGAATGCCTCGCATGCGATCAAGGAAAACGGCATCATCAAGGTCAGTACAGGATGTGACAAGGATATGGTCTGGATAAAGGTACTTGATACCGGCAGCGGCATCCCGCCTGAAAACCTGAATCGTATTTTTGAACCCTTTTTCACTACCAAGCCCGTAGGTAGCGGCACCGGCCTGGGCCTTTCCCTTTCGTACGGCATTATCAAAAATCACGGAGGCAGAATTGATGTAAGCAGTGTGTTAGGAAAAGGTACTTGCTTTACAATCTGGCTCCCATTGCATCAAGAAAATCAAACGACACAGTAACCAGCGTCCATGCCCTTAGTAACAATGCTGTGCATGGTCAGCATAATGTGAGATCAATCAAATGGATATGGCGAATGAACTTCGACTCGCGATTGCCGGCAATGAATTGCAGTTACATTACCAACCCAAGGCAGATTTACAAACCGGTTTACTCGTCGGCGTGGAAGCATTATTACGCTGGAATCATGTGACCTATGGTGCCGTTCCCCCTTCTTTATTCATACCGATTGCGGAAGAATCTGATCTCATTATTCAGTTGGGTGATTGGGTAATCAGGCAAGCTTGCATAGATATCAACGATTGGAAAATTACCAATTCTGATGTTCCGTGTGTAGCCATCAACATCTCACCTAAGCAGTTGCAGGACACCGGGTTCAGTGTCCGCTTGTCTGAAATTCTGCAAAGCATGCAGGTAACATCAGATCAAATTTCCCTGGAAATTACTGAAAGCATACTTATGCATCGCGATAGCGGCATAGATCAAGTCTTCAGGGATTTCAAGCAGCAAGGCTACAAACTCTCGCTTGACGACTTTGGTACTGGCTATTCAGCACTTAGTTATCTTAAACACTTTCCGTTTGACTACGTCAAGATCGATCAGTCTTTTGTTCAGGAGTTACCACATAATTCAGACGATGCATCCATTTCCAGAGCGGTCATTTCCATGGCGCATAGCATGGGCATTAAAGTCATCGCTGAGGGCGTGGAAACAGAAGCGCAATGTAAATTCCTTAGCGATAATATGTGTGATCAGATTCAAGGGCACTTCTTTTCTGTTCCCCTGTCATCTGTACAAATGGCTGTTTTCCTGAAAGAGGGCCTGGTATTGGATAAACACTTGCTACGTATGGGAAAACCAGATCGCACATTGTTGCTGGTCGATGACGAGCCGAATATACTAAGTGCGCTGAAACGCTTGTTACGTAGGGATGATTACCATATCCTCACCGCTGGTGGTGGACAGGAGGGTTTGGATATCCTGGAAAAAAATAGAGTCGACGTCATCATTTCCGATCAGCGCATGCCTTCGATGACTGGCGTGGAGTTCTTGCGTAGCGCAAAAAAACTGTACCCGGATACCATACGTATCATTCTGTCCGGCTACACTGAACTGCAATACATTACTGATGCCATTAATGAAGGTGCCATATACAAGTTTCTGACCAAACCTTGGGACGATGAGTTGATACGGGCCAATATCCGTGAAGCTTTTCATTACAAGGAAATGGAAGATGAAAACCGGTATCTGAATCTGCAAATACAAACCAAGAATCAGGAATTGGTGACTGCAAATCGCCAATTGGCCGAATTACTTCAGCAAAAACAAAAACAAATCAATCTTGGTGAGTTGAGTTTAAGTATTGTTCGTGAAGTATTGCAATATGTTCCCCTCCCTATTATCGCCGTCGATGATGAAAACATGGTGGTATTTATCAATAGCTCTGCCGAGCAGATTATTCCAGAATCACGATTGGATTTGGGATGTCAGATTGAGTACCTGATTCCAGATGTCGGTATAGGTATCGAGAAAATTTCGGAAGGACTATGGTTCCCAGTCAATGTGTACCAACAACCATTTCATGCTCAATGGAAAAATACGGGTGAAAAAAATAAACCCAGCGGAAAAATCGTCATGCTGATTGATGATCATATGCGCCACTAAAATACAACTGGTGAAAATAATGAACGTTACCCGACTATCACTTTATAACACCGTCATAGCTTGCCGAACGAAATGAAGAACTGGTGAAAAAATGAGTAAAGAGTTTCCCTTACAAGAACAAATTGGCTCCGGCAATGCTTTTCCAGAAAGACAGAAGGTGGATACGTTTGCACTCAATACCATGGGTATTGAGCTGGCACAATTTCTTGACAGTAGCCCTGTCCCAACGTTTGTGATCGATTCCAATCACGTTATTACCCACTGGAATAAGGCTTGCGAATTTATCCTTGGTCATTCCGCTGCCAGTATGGTATCCACGCGCAATCAATGGAAAGCCTTTTACCGTGAGAGCCGTCCAGTTCTGGCAGACCTGGTTTTAGCTGGTGACGATATTGTCGTCAATAAATTTTACAAAAATAAATTTACCTCTTCTCAACTCATACCCGGTGCTTACGAAGCAATCGATTTTTTCCCAGATTTACACGAACACGGCCTGTGGCTGCATTTTACTGCTGCCCCACTGTATAACCAGGAAGGAAGAATCGTCGGTGCTATTGAAACTCTGGAAGATATAACGGAGCGTTGCGACGCTGAAAACGCTTTGCGCCAGGCACACAACAATCTTGAAAACCTGGTTAAAAAACGCACCTTGCAACTCGCTGATACGAATAACAGGCTGGAATCAGATATCAAACAAAGGGAGGCAATAGAAAGTGAATTGGTAAGACGCAATTCTGAACTTACCGAACTTAATGCCAAACTATCCATGGCACAAGAGCAGTTGCTGCAATCTGAAAAACTGGCTTCAATTGGGCAACTTGCTGCCGGTGTTGCTCATGAGATCAATAATCCCATAGGTTATATTTTTTCAAATTTCGCCACACTGGAAAGCTACATCAAAGACCTGTTCAGTATCATCAAGGCTTATGAAGCATCCGAGCTGCATATCGCCGACGCAAAGACAAAAAATGAACTGGCCCATATCAAGGAAGAAAAAGAACTCTCCTTTTTGAAGGAGGATATTCCTGAACTTGTACTACAATCGCGCGAAGGCATAGAGCGGGTGCGTAAGATCGTCCAGGATTTAAAGGACTTTTCAAGGGTGGATTCTCAACAGGAATGGCAATGGACGAATATACATCAAGGCATAGATTCTACTTTGAACATAGTCAATAATGAGATCAAATATAAGGCAGATATCATCAAAGAATATGGTGACATACCCGATGTCGAATGTCTGGCTTCACAAATCAATCAGGTCATCATGAATCTGGTTGTGAACGCATCCCACGCTATTGGTCCTGACAGAGGGGAAATCATCATTCGAACCAGTCGCGATAACGATCATGTATTGATAGAAGTGGCAGATAACGGCAGCGGCATCCCCAAAGAAAATCTGAATCGCATTTTTGATCCTTTTTTTACCACCAAACCGGTAGGCAAAGGAACAGGATTGGGCTTATCCCTGTCATACGGCATTATTCAAAAACATGCCGGGAAAATTAGTGTCAACAGTGAAATCGGCAAAGGTACCAGCTTTCTTATCAGCTTACCGATCCGGCACGTTGAGGATGAGCAAGAAGACGAAGGTAGCAAAACATGATTGGAGAGATCGAACCAGAACACACGCCAGTACTGCTTTTCGTCGATGATGAACCGAATATTCTTTCATCTCTGCGCAGGCTGTTCAGGCCACACTCGTACAAGATACTGATCGCCAATGGTGGTCAGGAAGGCTTGGACATACTTGAAAAAGAAGCGGTTGACCTGGTTATTTCCGATATGCGTATGCCAGTCATGGACGGGGCCGTATTTTTGACCCATGTCAGAGCCCGTTGGCCAGATACCATACGCTTATTGCTGACCGGCTACGCAGATATGCAATCGACTATCGATGCAATCAATCGTGGTGAAATTTATCGCTACATTACCAAGCCCTGGGATGACAATGACATTGTCCTGGTCGTAAAGCAGGCACTGGAGCGTAAAGCACTGGAACAAGAAAAGAAACGCCTGGAAGAATTAACATCCAGACAGAACGAAGAACTGAAATCACTCAATGCCACTCTGGAAATAAAGGTTGACGAACGTACTGCCGATTTAAAAAAGGCACATGAATCCTTATTGCAAGCAAACGATAAATTAAAAAATAATTTTCTGACATCCATTAAAGTATTTTCCAGTGTAGTCGAAATGCGCGGTGGAAAATTGGTGGGCCATTCCAGAAGAGTCGCTGATCTGTGCAGAAACATTGCCAGGAAATTAAATTTGGATACGCGCGAAATCCAGGAAGTTTTTGTTGCTGCACTATTGGCAGATATAGGGAAAATCGGCTTTTCCGATGAATTATTGGAAACACCAGTCAATCAAATGAATGGCGAACAACTGGGGCAATTCCATAAACATACTCTACGGGCAGAACAGTTATTGATGCCTTTGCAGGATTTGCAAGGTACTGCAAAAATCATCCGGTCCCAGCATGAACGTTTTGATGGCCGTGGTTTTCCTGATGGGCTGCAAGGAGAAAAAATACCTTTGGGTGCCCGTATTCTGGCAGTTGCAGGCGACTATGATAACCTTCAGAATGGCAGCCTGGTACCACGACGTGTGCGCATGGAAGATGCGCAAGCATTGATCATTCGTGGCGCGGGCAATCGTTATGATGAAAAAGTCGTTAAAGCATTTAAACAGATTGTCACCAATCAAAGTGACGATATTGATGATAAAGAAGTCAGCATACCCCACCTGCAGATTGGCATGGTCCTTTCAGCAGACGTCATTTCAAAGGACGGCATGCTTTTGCTGCCCGCAGAATATGTACTCGACCAGCATGTCATCGATAAGTTGTCATTGTTCGATCATCCCGGAAATGCTAAATTGACGGTAAGAGTTTACAGTAACAGGAGAAAATAATGCTTAGAATCTTATTGCTGGATGATGAACAGAATGTACTGTTGGCATTGCAAAGAAGCCTGAAAAGCACTGCTAAAGAAACAGAAATGAAGATAGACCTGTTCAATTCCCCTTCCGAAGCGCTGAAACGCCTTGGAGATACTGCCTTTGACTTTATTGTCTCTGACTATCACATGCCGGAAATGAATGGCATACAATTTTTGTCTGCTGCAAAAAAAATGCAACCTGATGCCATACGTATGATGCTGAGCGCCTCTGCAGAATTTAAAACTATTCTCGGTGCCATCAACGATGCAGAAGTATTTCGTTATATCGCCAAGCCATGGGATCAGGATGAGTTAATCGAAACCATCAAACTGGCGACTGTACGCCGCCAACAAATAGTAGAAGAACATCGTCTGGCAGATGAATTGCGCCTGCAACGCGGTATGATCACACCGCAGGAAGAAGCCATGAAACGACTGGAAGAAACCGATCCAGGTATTACCAAAGTAAAATGGGGCCCGGATGGCTCAGTTTTGCTGGATTGATTAACATGAAATATGTATCAATCTACCTGCTCATATTGGTAGCGATGTTTTTGCATTAATGCAGCCAACTTACTGAAATAACATCTACTAATTCTTCGGTTTTTGCTTGCAATAGAAAATGAGGTGCATCAAATTCGTACAAGCTTATTGATGGCAAGTACTGCGCAATTTCCTTGTATGCTGAAAACGGCACGACCCGGTCTTGTATGGCACGCAAATACAGTATCGGTGTGTTGATGTTGGATAATCGCTGCCTCACGTCAACTTGCAAAACACTGTTCATCCTGCGCTTCAGCACATCAGGCGATACTTTGGCAAGCGCATTGACCAATAGCTTGTGTAATTCTGCATTCGAGAATTTACCCAGTAACAGATAGCTAAACAACCCCACAGGCATCAAGCCGACAGGCAAGAATGGAAGCAGATGCCTTAGCCAAGCAAGGCCAGGCCGAGGGTTGCTGGCAAAACTTGCGCACAATATCAGCGCACGAAGTCGTACGGGTCGACTCGCGGCGATGGAGATGGCGATCGGCCCGGAAAACGACTCCCCAAGCAATACATACTCTTCATCTGTCGGTAAATAAGTACGGGCCACTTTTTCCAGCGCTGCATAATCCAATACCTGATCAACAGGATAAGTAACGACAATCAATTTACATCTGCCATTCAATGCCTTGCGCAGAGGTTCATAAAGTGTGCCGGTACCATCCATGCCAGGCAATAATACGATCGTCATCATGCTAGTGAATCCATTTCATGGCAGCGGGTATAAAAACAAGACGATTCATTTATCAAAATGTTAAAATCCCTATCTTAGTTGCGATTTCTCAACATGAGAAAGTATTTGGCGTAAACACGCAAAATTTAGCCTATATTAAGTGACCTTTCTCTTTTGAATTTTTTATGCATTCGTTTAGCAGCACAATAGCAAACCCAGAAATTTTATATGGCGAGCAAAGACCCGATTTTTTACGTGATGAAGTGCTGGCAGATCTGTTGGAAGCAAGCGCAGCAGCGTTTCCCGACAAGATTGCACTCATCGCAGGCGAGCAAAGCCTTAGTTATCACCAGTTAAACGAGCATGCTGATCGTGTTGCTTCTGTTTTAATCACTGCAGGCGTACGCCCGGGACATATAGTCGGGTTGTGGCTGCCACGCGGCATCAATTTGCTGATCATGCAAGCCGCAATCGCCAAATCAGGAGCTGCCTGGCTGCCTTTTGATGCTGACACGCCAATTGATCGTATCGCAGTTTGCCTGCAGGATGCCAATGCCTTTGGCATCGTCAGTTGCCAGGCATTTGCCGATTCTCTGAACAGTCTCACCTTCACCACATGGCTGGCGGAAGATTTGCTGGCACCGACTGAAGCAGCCTTGCTGAAACGCGGCCCGGTTAAAGGCACAGATCCGGCCTATGTGATTTACACTTCTGGCTCCACGGGCAAGCCCAAGGGCATACTGGTTAATCAGAGCAGTATTTGCCACTTCCTGCGCAGTGAAAATCATGTGCTGGGTATACGTAATGATGACCGGGTCTATCAGGGTTTTTCATTGGCATTTGATATGTCTTTTGAAGAAATCTGGATCAGTTATCTGGTGGGGGCAACTTTATGGCTGGCCCCCAAAGAAATTACAGCAGATCCGGATGCTTTGCCACTGGCGCTGAATGCAAATCATATTACGGTCTTGCATGCAGTACCCACCCTGCTTGCCCTGTTCACGCATGAAGTCGATAGTCTGCGCCTGATCAATCTGGGGGGGGAGATGTGTCCCGAGGTACTGGTCAAACGCTGGTCAAAGCCAGGGCGGCAGATGTTCAATACCTATGGTCCAACCGAAGCCAGTGTCTCTGCCAGCCTGGCCAGACTGCAAGCAGACCAGGTGGTGAATATAGGCAAACCTTTGCCGAATTATTCCCTGTTGGTGATTGCGACCGATGCGGAAAACGGCTTACGCCTGCTGCCTGCGGGCGAAACTGGCGAGCTTTGCATTTCCGGCCCGGGTGTGGCGATAGGTTATCTGGGACGGCCAGATTTGACGGCAGAAAAATTTCTGCCCAATCCCTGGGCCAGCCACCCGCATGAAGAGAGGTTGTACCGCACTGGTGACCTGGCCTGTTTTAACGCAGACGGTACAGTTCAGTGCCTGGGGCGGGCGGATGATCAGGTAAAAATCCGTGGTTTCCGGGTTGAACTGGGCGAGATTGAATCCGTACTCGCCAAACAGGCTGGTGTTGGTGCTGTGGCCGTGGTGCTACGCAAAGAAGATGAAATAGACCAGATCGTTGCCTTTATTGTCAATGATCAATTGCCTGCTGATGCCGACGCAGAAGCTTTTGCCCGGCACGCAGCCGATTTGCGTGCCACTTTGGGTAAAGCCTTGCCTGTGTATATGGTACCGACACGGTTTGAATATTTGCCTGAAATGCCCAGGCTGACCTCGGGCAAGATTGACCGCAATACCCTGAAAAAAATTGAATTGGTGAAGCTGGCCGCGAATCATGATTCTGATATTGCCGAAACAGCGACGGAAGAAGTCTTATTCCCTGCCCTGGCCAGTCTGTTCCCCGGTCAGGCGATTCGTCGCTCTTCTGATTTTTTTACTGACCTGGGTGGCCATTCGTTAATGGCAGCCAAGCTGGTTTCCATTTTACGCAAGCATCCACAATTTGCGTATTTCAGAATCAGTGATGTTTATCAGCATCGCACCATTTTCAAGCTGCTGGCTGCGCTGGAAAGTGCCAGTCAAGCCCAGGCCATAGCGGCAACTACAGCGGCAACATCTGGCACCAGTAAACCGGTATGGACCCACGCCCCCGACTGGAAGCGCTGGCTGTGTGGGCTAGGCCAGGCCATCGCCATACCCTGGCTGGTGGCAATGCGTATGGTACAGTGGCTGGCACCCTTTTTTGCCTACCATTTCTTTACTGGTGATCCTGACGATTCCATTGCCAGAGCGATGGCCTTGTCGGTGGGTGTATTCCTGTTACTGACCCTGGCCGAATTTGCCGTCGCCATTGCTGGCAAATGGCTGATTGCCGGCCGCCTGAAAGCTGGACGTTATCCTCTGTGGGGCTGGACCTATTATCGCTGGTGGCTGGCTGACCGGCTGGTGGAGGCAGCACCGGCATACATGCTCAGCGGTTCATCCCTGTATGCATGGTGGTTGCGTGCACTGGGAGCCAGAATAGGTTCCGACGTAGTGATAGGTTCGATGACTTTACGTGCACCTGATCTTTTACAGATTGGCGATCGTTGCAATATTGGCAATGCCAGCAATTTTGAAAATGCCCGCGTACAGCGCGGCGAACTATTACTGGGAAACATTTCCATGGGCAATGAAGCCTATGTCGGCTCCTATGCAGTACTGGAAGGCGATGTGAAAATTGAAGCTGGTGGCCATCTTGAAGGACAGTCTGCCCTGAGCAGCGGCCAGGTCATCCCTGCATTGCGTATCTGGAAAGGTTCGCCGGCAAGGGATGTGGGTGCGTTTGATCCGCAGATCTACCCACCCAGACCAGAGGTGTCTGCCTTACGCTTAACGGGTGAAACGATATTTTTTGTGTTTGGCTCTTTATTAATCAGCGCATTGTTTTTCATGCCGGTATTCCCCAGCTTTGTAACCATAGACTGGTTTGATAATTCTGAATTATTCCCTGCTCTGCAAAGCAATTCCGTGATTTTTCAACTGGTGAAGTATTTCCTGCTGGCCTTCCCGGCGACAGCGGTACTGATCGTTTGCACGGCACTATTGTCAGCTGGCATACGCTGGAGTATTTTGCCAACCTTAAAACAGGGTAATTATCCTGTACACGGCAATACTTATTGTGGCAAGTGGCTGGTGAACCAGATACAGGAATCAAGTCTGAATGTCTTGCACGGTGTGTATGCCACGGTTTATGCGCCGTTCTGGTACCGTCTGTTAGGTGCCAAAGTGGGGCGTGGTGCCGAGATTTCAACGGCGCTGGGTGTGGTACCTGATATGCTGACGCTGGGGGATGACACCTTTATTGCCGATGCAGTATTGCTGGGGGATGAGCAAATAGACGGTGGCTGGATGAGCATGCACCCTACTGTCATTTCACGTCGCAGCTTTGTCGGCAATGGTGCGTATATACCGGATGGCACCATACTGCCGGAAAATGTACTTATCGGTGTGCATACCAGTGCACCATCCAATCAGCAAATGCATGAAGGCGACACCTGGCTGGGTTCGCCAGCAATTCATTTACCTGCACGTGAAGAAACCAAAGGCTTCCCGGAAAACCTGACCTTCCGTCCGTCAGCGATCCGTCGCATAGGGCGTGGTTTGATTGAGGCGTTCCGCATCATTGCGCCGCATGCCATGGTGATTGCCGTGGGCTACACCATCGTTCTGGATTTGATGCCTTTGGCCGGTGACGACCGCTGGAGTGAAGTCTTGTATTATCTGGTGGTAGCTGGTCTGTTATATGGCGTAGGCAGTTTTGTCTTTGTTCTGGTGCTGAAATGGTTGCTTATTTTCCGTTACAAGAAGAGCAGCGTTCCCATGTGGACGCCGTTTGTCTGGTTGTCAGAAGGTATTACCAATCTGTATGAAGGGATAGCTGTTCCAAATTTCATGCGGTATTTGCGTGGCACACCCTGGCTGCCAGTGGTATTCAATATGCTGGGCTGCAAAATCGGACGTGGTGTTTATATGGACACTACCGACATTACCGAATTTGATTGCGTCAGTATTGGTTCCTATAGCGAAATCAATGCCCTGGCCTGTCCGCAAACCCATTTGTTTGAAGATCGCGTCATGAAAATTGATCATGTCAGCATCGGTGAGCGCGTATACATGGGGCCACGCAGTTCCGTCTTGTATAGCGCAGTGGTGGCAGACGATGCCAGCCTGGGTGCACTGACACTGGTCATGAAAGGGGAATTCATACCGGCGGGCTCAAGCTGGCATGGCTGTCCAGCTGCCATGACAGGGGCATGATCCAATTGATCAGCTGATTTATTGCACCTGCTCTTGTACGCCCTGGCTTGTCATAAAACAAAATGGCAAGCCAGGAATTACAGTATTTGCTTTCAATCTACAGAGGTGGCCAGAGCAACCTGACGTTTATTTTGACCAAGCCGATATCGGCCTTATTTTTGTCGACCTATAACCTGCCCTATCAGCGCTGCACCAGCACTTTCGCGACCACCTGGTCCGGGTTCAAACCGCAAATCATCAACATGCAAGACCTCTCCACATACGGCACAGGCAGGTATGACACTGGTGAGATGTGTGCACGTCTTATGCCGTATCAGCAAAGGTTGTTGCCCTTTGGGAGTACGCCATTTGTCTCCCCAGGCAGTCAAAGCCAGCAATACCGGATATAAATCACGACCCTGAGGTGTCAGCGTATAACGCCAGACCCGTTTATCGTTAACATCCGTCTGACGTTCAACTATCCCCTGCTTCAGCAAGTGCTTCAGGCGGGCAGTTAACACATTGGATGCAACGCCAAGATTGCGCTGGATTTCATCAAAACGCTCGAATCCAAGAAACAGATCGCGCAAAATCAATAATGTCCACCACTCGCCTATAACTTCCAGACTACGTGCAATGGAGCAAGAAAAATCGGCAAAAGAACTTCTTTCCATAATTTAGCTTGCTTGAAGCAAGTTAATTGTTTACATTACTTGCATTATGCCAGTGAAAGTTTGCCATGTATGCCTATATTGTAGAAAGAAAACTGCGCAAGATCTTTGCCGCTATCAGCGCCGGTGATGTAACACCCATGATTGATGGCCTCGCAGACAATTTTGTTTATCGATTTGAAGGAGACTCCCCCATTTCCGGCCTGCGAAACTCGCCAGCCACGATGCGGCTGTGGTGGGAACGTCTGTACCGTCTGTTTCCTGGCTTGCGCTTTGAAGTAAGAGAAGTTGCCGTCCTTGGCCCGCCATGGAATACCCGCATTCATGTGGTGCTGGACTTTATCGTTCCCCACCAACCGAATGGGCCTTACCAGAATATCGTGATGCAGTTCATGCGTATGCAGTGGGGAAAAGTCAGCTACATTCATACTTTGGAAGATACCCAGCGTTGCAGTCGCTACCTGTCGTGGAGTGCAGGTCAAGGATGTCAGGAAGCTTTGGTCGCCCCCATCACCGATCTTGCCTGGCCCGGGCCGGGGCCTTTTTTGCAGGGCTGAAAGTACGGCTACAAATCAGCGCGCATCAAACAAAGCACATTCTGGATGCTGCAGAAAACCCCGGCTTTGTTCACAGGCAGTAAACGCTTGTGATTGACATCATATTGACATTCATTTTCAGTAAAATTGTGCCATAGCGCTGGATATAAGTTGATGCGATTACCAATGTGCTCTTGACAGTATCACCAGCCATTTGCGGAACAACAGAATTTCCAGATGGCCTGCCTGCACGCCGGTGCTGCAATCCATCATGGGGTTAACATAGTAAGAACGCTGACGAAAATCCCGGCAGACAAATATTTCACGACGGCCCAGACGCATCAAAAAGGAAGTCGGTGCAAATTGCAGACTAAAACGTGTGTCAAAAGACTGTTCAAGGTTTGCCATAATAGTTAATCTCCATGTCGGTTACGAATGATAGAAGGACAGTAAGCAGATCATTACGCAGCGTTGTTCGTCCATGAACGAACTTTAACATAAAATACTGTATATGCAATCAGTATTTATTTTAATGTCGTTTTCTGACCTCATCTATAGACAAGCAAAAATATAAAGAATGACGCTACCTCCTATGACACAATCCAGCGCGCCTTCTCTGGAGCAAGTCACACCACCAACCTCAATCAGTTTTGGGAAAGCCTTAGTTTTTTGGTTAAAACTGGGTTTCATCAGCTTTGGCGGCCCTGCCGGGCAAATTGCCATCATGCATCAGGAACTGGTGGAAAACCGCCGCTGGATTTCAGAACGGCGCTTTTTGCATGCGCTTAATTACTGTATGGTCCTGCCTGGGCCAGAAGCGCAGCAGCTTGCTACCTATATAGGCTGGCTGATGCATAAAACCCGTGGTGGCATTGTTGCTGGCGCATTATTTGTGCTGCCCTCCCTGCTGATACTGATTGCTCTGTCATGGCTCTATATCGCCTATGGCGATCTGAGCCTGGTAGCAGGTCTGTTCTATGGCATCAAACCGGCAATCACAGCGATTGTGGTACAAGCCGCACACCGCATAGGTTCTCGTGCGCTTAAAAACAATTACTTATGGGGTATTGCCGCCGCTTCTTTCATGGCAATTTTTGCTCTGGATATCCCTTTCCCAGTCATCATTATGCTGGCGGCATTGACTGGTTATATAGGTGGCAAGCTGGCACCGGAACATTTCAAGACCGGCGGTGGCCACGGCAATGCCAACACCTCCTATGGTCCGGCGCTGATTGATGATGACACGCCCACACCCGCGCATGCGCGGTTTAGCTGGGGCCGGTTATTCTGGGTACTGATCACAGGCATGGCATTGTGGGCCATTCCCATGGGCTTGCTGACAGCAAACTATGGATGGAACCATACACTGACGCAAATGGGCTGGTTTTTTACCAAGGCAGCCTTGTTGACGTTTGGCGGTGCCTATGCAGTACTGCCTTATGTCTATCAGGGTGCCGTCACTGGTTATGGCTGGCTGACGCCGACCCAGATGATAGATGGCCTGGCACTGGGTGAAACCACACCCGGTCCACTGATCATGGTGGTGGCCTTTGTGGGTTTTGTCGGTGGCTATGTGAAAGCCGTATTCGGCCCAGACTCGCTATTCCTGGCTGGTGCAGTCGCTGCCGCGCTGGTAACCTGGTTTACCTTCCTGCCCTCGTTCCTGTTCATCCTGGCTGGTGGGCCGCTGGTGGAAACCACTCATGGCGATATCAATTTCACAGCCCCTCTGACGGCAATTACAGCTGCCGTGGTAGGTGTGATTTTGAATCTGGCCTTGTTTTTTGCTTATCACGTGATCTGGCCCCAGGGATTTACCGGCACGCTGGACTGGATATCTGCCCTGATCGCCATCGCTGCCGCCATTGCCTTGCTGCGTTTCAAACGGAATGTAATACATGTCATAGGTGCATGTGCAGTCATTGGGCTTATCGTCAAGACACTACTTTGACGGGTATCAGCAGAAACTTATAAGGCAGCAAGTCGACGATAAAGCTGCAACAGTCCCAAATAAGCGGCGAGTTTGTGTTTGAACTTTCAGGCAGAATTACATATACTGTATATTTATACAGTATAATCTACCATGCCCAGTCTTTCCCCACTTGTCGCCGAAGGTATACATCCCGCATTGTGGCGTGCCTCACAGTTGGCGCGTGGTCATGGTGCTTATCTGGATACCGGTTTTCCTGAATTGCGCCTTGAATTACCCGGTGGTGGCTGGCCTTTGGGGCAGTTAACGGAAATTCTATTGCCCACTGCCGGCATTGCTGAACTGACGCTATTAAAACCGGCGCTGAATCAATTGCAGGGTCGCCCCATTGTCTTGCTGACACCGCCTTATACACCGCAGGCACTGGCATTGTCCTGCGCCCATTTAGAAACCTCGCAGTTGATCTGGATCACTTGCAACAAGCAGTCCAATGCATTCTGGGCAGCTGAACAGGTGTTACGCAACGGCAGTTGCGGTGCCCTGCTGTTCTGGCAATCGCAGGTACGCAGTGAAACACTGCGTCGCCTGCATCTGGCGGCCCAAAGTTCAGATACCTTTTTTTGCCTGATGCGCAGCATGCAAATGGCACCGCTGCCCTCACCGGCGCCATTGCGACTAAGTCTGCGGCCTGTCGTCGGCGGGCTGGAACTGGCAATGATCAAGCGCCGTGGTGGTTTGCGTGATCGCCCGCTGACTCTGCGTATAGCAGCCCATCATTATTTGTACTCACATGCCCATACTAACAAAGAAAACATTACGGCAGACAGGCACGCTGGCGCAACGTCCGCCACTTTGGCTCGCCGTACACCTGCCCATGCTCCAGCTTGAAGTGTTTGTGAAACACTGGCCTGGAGTCGAAGAAACCATGCCCAGTGCAGTGCTTCAGCAGGGTCGGGTCAGTGCAGTCTCGAAGTCAGCCCGGCAGGCTGGTGTCTACCCGGGCATGCGCACGGGTGGTGCACAGATGTTGTTGCCTGATATTCGCTGCTTTCAGCGTGACATCCAGCAAGAGCAACTAGATTTGCTGGCCAGTGCCACCGCTTTACTACAGTACTCGCCCCAGGTGACATTGGCAGAAGACGATAGCATTCTCATCGATATCAGCGCCAGCCTGAGTTTGTTTGGCGGCATCCGCGCCTTGCGCAAGCGTATTCAGGTCACCATGCAGGCCCTGGGCCTGACGGCAAACACAGGCATAGCCCCTGTGGCCAGGGCCGCATGGCTTTTTGCCAGGCTGGCTGCACAGAAAAAGCGCGTGGGCAAGCATGTGCTGGGCAGTAAAAAGCTAGCCCAACATCTGGACCGATTGCCCGTTGGCCTGCTGGCAGCAGCACAGGATTCGCTGGAATTATTACAGGGCATAGCCTGCCACAGTCTGCAAGATTTGCGGCAACTACCGCGACCTGGCCTGCAAAGGCGCTGTGGCAAAGCCATCCTGCATGAACTCGATGCTGCCTACGGCGAACAAACTGAACTGCATCAATGGCATGTCGCACCGCCCGAATTCAAGGCCAAGGTGGAATTGCCCGACCGTATCGAGCAGGCGGATGCCCTGCTGATGTATGCCCGCAGCCTGCTGACCCAGTTGCTGGGCTGGCTGACGGTACAGCACCTGGCAGTCAGTCATATCCATCTGGAGTTATTGCATGAACGGGGGCGCCAGGCCATTCCCCCTACCCTGTTTGATCTGAAGCTGGGACAAGCCTGCTGGCAAGAATCACATTTGCTCAGCCTGTTCAAAGAAAGACTGACACAGTTAAAACTGCACAGTGCCGTCATCGCCATCGTGCTGGAGGTCAAACAGACTACCCCACGCGAACTGCAGAGTGAAACTCTGTTTCCCGAACCCGGTGGCAAGGCAGAAGATCATCAGCGATTGCTGGAATTACTGGTTGCCCGTCTGGGTGAAAATGCCGTATTAAGAGCCCAGCCACAAGCCGACCACAGACCAGATGTGGCCAATGCCTGGGTGTCGGTGATGAAACCGGCCACGAAAAAAACCACTGCCAATACGGCACCAGTTATCAGCACGGTTACCAACATAGGTACAGCAGCCAATTTGCGCCCGGACTGGTTGCTCCCCAAAGCTTTGCCGCTGGAAATTCGCAATCACCGCCCTTATTACGAATCAGAACTGACACTGATTTCACCAGCAGAACGGATAGAAGCAGGCTGGTGGCATGAACAGATACAGGCACGTGATTATTTTGTCGCCATAGATGCTAAAGCCGTGCGTTACTGGATTTATCGTGAACGCGCCATGGACCCGGACAGTGACAAGTCAGTCTGGTTTTTACATGGCGTATTTGGGTAATGGCCATGATAACCAGCAGCTTACTCCCTGCCTATGCCGAATTATTCTGCATGACGAATTTCAGTTTTTTGCAAGGGGCATCACATGGTGAAGAATTGGTGGCACGTGCCATCAGTCTGGATTACCAGGCACTGGCCATTACCGATGAATGTTCACTGGCTGGCGTAGCCCGCGCGCATACTGAAGCAAAGAAAAGTGGCTTCCCCCTGATCATAGGCAGCCATTTCATACTCAGCGATGAACAGAACGAAGGACAAACAGATGAAGTGCAGGCAGCAAAGACCGGGCTGCATCTGATCGCCCTGGCGAAAAACCGTGAAGGTTATGGCAATTTATGTGAATTGATCACGCTGGCACGTGGCCGCAGTAGCAAAGGCCATTACCTGCTGACCAGACAGGATTTCTCTACACCACCCGAAACATTGCGCCATCTGGCATCACTACCGGATTGTCTGCTGATATTGGTACCCGCCTATCCGGCAGAACCTGTTACCCTGGCCAGCCAAGCCAACTGGCTGGCACGCACCTTTCCCGGACGTGCCTGGATAGGCTTGAATCTGCTGACGCAAATGGCCGATTCCTATCAGCAGGAACAAGTGTACCTGGCCGCCGATCAACTAAAACTGCCTGTAGTGGCAATTGGTCAGGTCTGTATGCATGTGCGTTCACGCAAACCCTTGCAAGACACCATGACAGCCATACGCATAGGAAAGCCAGTAGCAGAATGTGGTTACGCCCTGGCGCTGAATGCAGAACAGCATTTGCGGTCCCGCTTGCGGCTGGCGAACATCTACCCGCGACAGGCGCTGGCCGAAACCATCAACATTGCCAATGCCTGTCATTTCTCGCTGAGTGAATTGCGTTATGAATATCCGGAAGAACTGATTCCTAAAGGGCATACACCCGCTACCTATCTTCGCGTGGCAGTGTACAAGGGTGCACAACTGCGTTACCCGCAAGGCTTGCCATCAGGGCTGGCAGACCAGATAGAAACTGAATTACACCTGATCAATGACCTGGCGTATGAAGCGTACTTCCTGACCGTGTATGACATCGTCAATTTCGCAAGAGATAGAAAAATCCTCTGTCAGGGGCGTGGCTCTGCCGCCAATTCCGTGGTCTGCTACTGCCTGCACATCACCGAAGTCAATCCGGAAACACATACCCTGCTGTTTGGTCGTTTTATTTCCAAAGAAAGAAATGAGCCGCCCGATATCGATGTCGATTTCGAGCACCAGCGCCGCGAAGAAGTCATGCAATACATCTATGCCAAATATGGCAGAAATCGCGCCGCACTGGCAGCCGCAGTCCATACTTACCGGCCCCGCGGCGCCTTGCGTGAAGTAGGAAAAGCGCTGGGAGTTGATCTGGATATTGTCGATGCCGTGGCCAAGTCGCATCGCTGGTTTGACAGCAAGCAGGAATTATTGAATCGCTTTGCAGAATGCGGGCTGGATGTCCAGTCCGTGCTGGCACAACAGTGGGCCACGCTGGCGACGCAGTTATTGGGCTTTCCGCGTCACCTGTCACAGCACAGCGGTGGCTTTGTGATTACCCGTGGCAAACTGTCGCGCCTGGTGCCGATAGAAAATGCCGCCATGGAAAACCGCAGCGTCATCCAGTGGGACAAGGATGACCTGGAATCATTAGGTTTGATGAAGGTGGATGTTCTGGCGCTGGGCATGCTGTCAGCCCTGAAGCGGGCACTGGACATGATGGCCAGTTTCCCAGGCAAACCAGCCAGCATGCAAGACATTCCCAGAGAAGACTCCGTTACCTATGACATGATCTGCAAGGCAGATACCATAGGTGTATTCCAGATTGAATCGCGGGCACAGATGAGCATGCTGCCACGCCTGCGGCCACGCAAATTTTATGACCTGGTGGTACAGGTGGCGATAGTACGGCCCGGACCAATACAGGGTGGCATGGTGCACCCTTATCTGCGCCGTCGCCAGGGCAAGGAAGCCATAGAAGAACACAAAAACCCGGCCATGCGTGCCGCCCTGAGCAGAACCCTGGGGGTACCGATTTTTCAGGAACAGGTGATGCAGATTGCCATGTTGGCCGCCGATTTTACTGCCGGTGAAGCCGACGGCCTGCGACGTGCCATGGCTGCATGGAAGCGCAAAGGCGGACTGGAAGGCTATCACGACAGAATCGTCAACACCATGGTCAAAAACAAGTACGACAAAGCCTTTGCCGAAGCCATTTTTGAACAGATGAAAGGGTTTGGCGAATATGGTTTTCCTGAAAGCCATTCATCCAGTTTTGCCATACTGGCCTATATCAGCAGTTGGATCAAATGTCACGAACCAGCCATCTTTCTGTGCTCACTGCTGAATTCACAACCCATGGGCTTTTATTCCCCATCACAATTGATACAGGATGCACGCCGCCATGATGTCAAAGTCAAAGCGGCGGATATCATGTACAGCAACTGGGATTCTTCGCTGGAAGAGCCCACAAACAATCGTTACACCAGTACCCCGCAGCCTGCTGTTCGCCTGGGTTTTTCCCTGCTGCAGGGCATGTCTGAAAGCACTGCCCTGCGCATACAGCAAGCCCGTCAGGAACAGGCTTTTACCGACATACAGGATCTTGCCAGACGGGCTGGATTGAACCGTCATGACCTGCATGTACTGGCCGCGGGCAATGCACTGATTTCCCTGAGTGGCCATCGCCGCCAGGCCTTGTGGGAAGCCGTCGGTGCCCTGCCAGACCGGGATTTGCTGCGCCCGACCAGCATACAGGAACAGACACCTGTGCTAAAAGCACCGACAGAAGCACAGGAAATCCGTAGCGACTACCATGCCATGGGCCTGAGCCTGCAACGCCATCCCGTCGCCCTGTTACGCCCGCAGTTACTGGAAAAACGCTTCCTGCCGGCCGAAATGCTCAATACCTTCCAGCAAGGGCAATTTGCCCGTGGTTGCGGCTTGGTGACAGTCAGGCAGCGGCCCGGCACGGCCAAAGGGGTACTGTTCATCACCATAGAAGATGAAACCGGGCCGGTGAATGTCATCATCTGGCCGTCACTGGTAGAAAAGCAAAGACGCGAAGTCTTGAACGCCCAATTGCTGGGTGTCTATGGTATCTGGCAATGCGAAGCCGAAGTCCGCCACCTGGTCGCCAAACGTCTGGTGGATATGTCACATCTGCTGGGACAATTGACAGTAGGTAGCAGAGATTTTTGTTGAAAGTCTTATCGATCTTTTTTTCCACGGCAATCAAAGCGCAATTTGTGACCGTGAAAGGATGGATTGCTTTGCGAATCATCTACAAGGTAACAGTCCTTCGCTTTTTGATGATTGGGTTCGAGTGAACGTGATAAATCCGGTCGCAACTCCTGTCCCAAGCAATACCAGACATCCGCCGATCAGCATATTGACACCGATGATTTCGTGCAAAAATGCTGCGCCCCATAACACGCCGAATACCGGCGCCAAAAACGTCACTGTCATGGCCTTGGAGGGGCCAATCCGGCTGATCAATTGAAACAGCAGGGCGAAGGCAATGCCCGTGCTGGCAACACCAAGCACTCCAACGCTTAACCAGGCATGTAAACCTGGCAACTTGCCAGGCCACATCCAGATTGCGAATGGCAACAACGTGAGAGCCGCACCCAACTGGCAACCGGTAGCGATCGCAATCGGGTCGATACCAGCAAGGTGTTTTTTGGAGTAATTAGCCCCCATGCCGAATGACAGTGCTGCGCCCACAGCAGCAGCGATGGCATCCGCATGGCCACCAAATCCCTTTTGCCATACCAGAACAACTACGCCAATCAAACTGACAAGCAACCCCAGTATCCGCGTCCAGCTTAATTTTTCACCCAGCCAGAAACAGGCAATCAAGGAGCCAAATAATGGTGTTGTCGCATTCATGATCGATCCTGTTCCTGCGCTTAGTGACATTAATGCGTACGCCAGCAAGGGAAACGGTATGGAGGCGTTGATGAGGCTGACCAGCAGTAGTGGGCCTGCATGAGTTTTGAGGGCCGCCAAGATTCCTCTCGTCCACAGGATGGGTAACAGGAATAAGGTAGCGATGACGACACGCATTTCTATCAGCGGTATTGGACCGAATGCGGGTACTGCTGTCCGCATGAATAGAAACGAGCCACCGAATAATGCGCCTACCAGCAATAAACTTACGCTGTCACGTGATTTCATGTTTTCCTCCTTTTTGCATGCATAAAATAGATGCATGTATGGGTTTGATTACTTGCTTAAAGCCTAATTATTGCTGGCAATGCAGGCATTTTGCGGTAGACTGAAGGTGGTGACAAACGACATTTCAGCAGTCAATGCATGCATTTTCAGAATGAATAAACAACTTCATAAACTTCCTTCCCTGGATTTGTTGCGCGGTTTTGAAGCAGCGGCGCGACATTTGAGTTTTACGCTTGCGGCGGAAGAATTGTGCGTAACGCAGTCGGCAGTAAGCCGGCAAGTGAAGGCGCTGGAAGAGCATCTTGGACAGGAACTGTTCCAACGAAGGCACCGGGCCTTGTTTCTCACCGACGCCGGGCAAATTCTGTATCGGAGTACTGCCGATATCTTGGCACAACTGGGCGATTCGCTGGAAAAAATACATGCCGTCCGCGAACCTAGAATTCTCGGAATTTCGACTACCGTATCTTTCGCTACGTTGTGGCTGATTCCCCGGCTAGGCAACTTTCGCGCTCGCCATCCGGGAATCGATGTGCGTGTTTCGGCGACATTCGAAGTCCAGGACCTCAAACGGGAGCGTCTCGATCTCGCCATTCGCTATATGCGCCCGAATATGGCGCAGGCGGGGGCGCAGAAATTATTCGGCGAAGAGGTTTTTGTCGTATGTAGCCATTCCTTGTGCAACGATCCCAAACGGCCATTGGCAAAGCCGGAAGACTTGCGTCACCATGTGTTGTTACACTATGAAGATGTCAGCGGACGCTGGCCCTGGTTTAGCTGGGCCAACTGGATGGAAATGATGGGAGTTGCCAATCTCAAACCACAGGGTGTTTTGCACTTCAATCAATACGATCAAATGATTCAGGCGGCGATCAGCGGGCAAGGTATTGCACTGGGGCGCAGTCCGCTAGTTGGGCAATTGATACAACAAGGAAGTTTGATTGCACCTTTTGGCGAAAAAGCGATTGTCTCGGGGGCTTATTTTATTTTATCTACGCCGGATGCCGAAAAACGCGAGGATCTACAACACTTCATTACGTGGCTGCGCGATGAAGCAAAGCTCAATGTGATGAATATCAACGCAATATGACTAGCTGAGTGTCGATTAGTATGCGCCAGGACATATTTCCAGAGTTTCAAATCAAAGGCTTTATTGAAGATTCAAATGCAAAATCATCCTTAAGTTTCACCAAAATCTTCACCATGGGGAACCTTGATCTTCATGTTCGTCAGGCTAATTGCACCCGCAATCGGCGGCACATCTGCTGGGACAATTGACAGTAGGCAGCAGAGATTTTTGTTAAGTCAGGTAAAGGTACACGGTTCCTGATCTACGTTGTATATACAGTGTGATATGTGGTGTGCCATCTTCGAGGCATGTTCAATCCTTCGCGTCACTCAATCTTTTTTACAAAGCCTACATAGATGCGCCGTGCGACGAAATGATCAAATCCAGTCTGACGGAATGTGCTCGTGTCCGTCCGGTAAGTGCGCTTGCTGCCATCGAAAACATCGTTGGCATTGAGCGTCAAACTTAGCGTCTTGGTTAGTTGGTGCTTCCAGGTCAGGTTGACACTGCTGGTTGGCCCATATTGGCCGAGTGGTGTTATTCCCGCTGACTGGCAATGGGCATCGAGCGACACATCGCTGTGTCCAAAGCTGTAAGCAGCCCGGAGATTCACATAGCCCGAGATACCATCCTGGCGCACCAGGCTATAGAGATCGGGCGTATACAGCATTACACGATAGACGCTGGCGTCTATGCCCAGACGCAGCTTTGCATCAGACGTCCAATCGAAAGAGCTTGTTACACCAGCTGAGCGAGCCTGACCACCATTCTGTTTCGAGGTAACAAGCACGTTGTCGGCATCAAAACTGCGTGCATCGGTCACCGTATCGCGGCTGGTACGGTAGAAGACACTAAGACTGCTGCTCAGATGCTGCACGTCCACATTGGTGCCAAGCTCCCATGAGTTCAGTATCTGCGGTTGGAGGCCGGGATTACCACGGCTCAGATTTTGCGCATCGACATAGGTGGTGTACGGATTAAGGTCGCGCGGATCGGGCCTTTGCAGACTGCGGCGAAAGCTGAACGTCAGATCAGCCTGGTCGCTGGCAGCATACTTAAGGTGAACGCTGGGATTGAATGCCTGCCAATGTCCTGTCTGCATGACACCCTTTGCCGGACTCACCCGAAGCGCCATGCGCTCGGCCCTTCCGCCCAACAGTACTTCCCATTTTTCGTGCGTGATCTTATCGGTCAGATAGGCGGCAGTCAGCGTCGTCTTCACGGCGTAGCCGTTGGTCGTATCAGGATTAGGTATTTCGGTACCTGTTGCAGGATCGACGGACGCCTGATAATTGTAAATGTCGTCAAGCTTGTCCTGAATATCCAGGCCCATGCCCCACTGACCATGTTCCGATGAGCGGCTCCAGTCGACGGAGGCCTGACTGAGGTGGCGCGCTGACCTCGTAGCACCATGACTGTAGCTGGTGTCGCGCACCGGTTCGACGAACACGTCGCTATAAGATTTGTCGATCAGACCGACCGTATCACTGTGCTGGAACATTGCCTTCAGCGCTGCCCCATTGTCCTGATGACTGTAACTCAAGCCGGCACTGTCGTCAGACTGCTGGTTGGGGCCGTAGGAGATACGGTGATAGATGGTCTCGGCAGCTCCTGCACGGCTCTCGTTGAGTACGTCGAACAGCGGACGCGAATGGCGATTATTGTATCGAGCCGACAGGCTAAGACTATCCGTGTCACTTAGCACATAATCGACACCCAAGGCCGCACTTTCGACAATGCGTCGGACGAACACCTCAGAAGTCTGTATGGTTTGCCCGCCTTGGCCACTGAGAAAATTATTCCACTCAACTGCTGACTGACGGAATTTCAGCGTGCCATCATGACGGAACGCCAGGTTGCCATGCACACTGATATCTTTTCCGGTCACGTCGCCTGACATACCGACATTCCAGAGTCCCTGGTCCGCGACACTTCCCTGTATCTGCGCGTGTGCGCCGGGCTTGCGGTTTCGCTTCAACACGATATTCAGGATCGCACCGCCATTGGCTTGATAGGCGGCGGACGGATTGGTGATGACTTCGATACTGGCAATGTCAGCACCACTCATGGTCTGTAGCGCCACCACCCGCTCATCACCGGACAGCATCGCCGTCGGCTTGCCGTCTATCAGGACCGTAACCTGGGTATTTCCCTTGACCGAGATTTGCCCGTCGGCTGTCACCGATACTTCAGGTGTAGCTTGCAATACGTCCTGGGCGGTACCGTTTGCTGCTCTCGACATGTTGGAAACGTCATAGACAGTCTTGTCGATCTTTTTGACGACGGACTCTTTCTTGCCTGTCACAGTCACCGTCGGGCTTGCTGGATCTTCGGCACGCGTTTCGACTGGCAGCACGACTAGCCCGAACAGGATCACGGAAAGTGTCGTCCTCAGCAGGTAAGAATCATGCACCAGTGCAGGTACGTCGCCCGGTAAGTTCATACCTTTCGAGGACCGATACCAAAAGTACGCTTATTCGTCATTCGTTTCCGGTAAGGTCAGACGGCCAGTATGATAATCATACTCATAGACTTCGCCATAGCGGCCCCATTCAATCGCGACTTCCAGGACCCGCTTCGCTTCATCGGCTTTGAGGAATTCTTCCAGCAAATCAATCAGCGGCTGTTCGGACAAGCTGCCACTGGTTTCAACTTCCAGCTTACGTCGTATGTGGGCAGCCAGTGGCACATGACTCAACAACTGCTGACCAAACAATTCCTGCTTTTGCGCCTGTTCGACTTCGGCATATTTCTTACCCAAAGGCGTCAGCATGATGTCGCCTTTTTCCAGGACGGCAAAACCCAGCAAACTCAGCGCTTCATAGGTGGGGAACAGTTCTTCATCCGACAATTCGGCCTCTTCACCCAGTTGCGGCAAGTCGGCACGACCATTGAATGGGGCATTGGCCAACAAGTCAAGCACCCCTTCGATGCGGCTGACATCGGTTTCGGGCAAACGATAACCCAGATGCCGCGCATGCGCTGCTTCGGAGGTGGCTTCATGAGTGGCACGCATGGTCATCAAGCCATAGACTTCATCAATCAGCGCCCTGACTTCAACCGAATCCACATCGCGCGGTCTTGGCAAATCAATCTTGATTTCACAACGTACCGTACCAGGATCACTGGACAGGATAATGATGCGGTCCGCCATCATCACCGCTTCTTCGATATTGTGCGATACGATGAGGATGCCCTTGGTGGAAATGCGGTCCTCTTCCCATAAATCCAGCATGTCATTGCGCAGGGTTTCACCAGTCAGCACATCGAGTGCAGAAAAGGCTTCATCCATCAACAATACATCGGGGTTGGTTACCAATGCCCGCGCAATACCGACACGTTGTTTCATGCCGCCCGACAATTCACGCGGCAAGGCACCGCCAAAGCCTGCCAGGCCTATCAATTCCAGTACGGCATCGGCCCTGGCTTCACGTTCTGCAGCCGGGACACCCTGGGCTTCCAGCCCCAGTTCCACGTTTTGCTGCACTGTCAGCCAGGGGAACAGGGCAAACGACTGAAACACCATCGCAATACCGGCAACCGGTCCGAAAATGGATTTATCACGGTAAGCTACCTTGCCTGCATCCGCAGAAATCAAGCCTGCCATGATACGCAGCAAAGTCGACTTGCCAGAGCCGGATTTACCCAGCAGCGCAACGATCTCGCCTTCCTTCAATTGAAAATCAACCTTGTCGAGAATAAGACGGGATTTGCCATCAGCGGCCTTGAATGATTTGGCGACCTGGTTCAGGTCCAGTAATAAGTTTTGATTCATCTTGAATTCCTCAGCACAGGGCTTAACGTAGATGATCTTCTGCCAGCAAATACAGTTTGCGCCAGAAAAAACGATTCAATAACATGACGAATACGCACATCACTCCTATACCCAGGGCGATACGGTGAAAATCACCAGTTTCCGTCATTTGCTTGATATAGCTGCCCAGGCCATCAGCAACCAGCGTGGTTTTACCCCAGGTCACATATTCGGCCACGATACTGGCATTCCACGAGCCGCCACTGGCGGTAATCGCCCCGGTAATATAGCTGGGGAAAATGGCGGGCAAATATACCCGTTTCCATTTCAACCAGCCTTTCAAACCCAGGTTATCAGCCGCCAGGCGCAACTCATTTGGTATGGTTGCAGCCCCTGCCACTACGTTGAACAGGATGTACCACTGGGTACCAAACACCATCAGCGGACTAAGCCAGATATTCGGTGTCAGGTGAAAGGTCACCATGGCAAACACTACTAACGGAAACATCAGATTGACCGGGAAGGCTGCCAAAAACTGTGCCATAGCCTGCACTTTTTGCGAATACTGGGGGCGCAAGCCTATCCACACTGCGATCGGCACCCAGACCAGCGATGCCAGGCCAATCAACAACATGACGCGCACCAGGGTGATCATACCCAGGCCCATGACGTGCAGCACTTCAGCCCAGCCCACATTGCTATGAATGAAGCGCAGCAGGCTGTACAACGCAAACACTGAGATCAAGATCAGAAAGACATCCCATACCCGGGACCATGCAGGATGCAATGCCCGCTTGCGTACCTGTTCCGAAGTGCCATCATTGTGGACACTGAACCATGCCAGGCCACGCCCCAGAAACGCCTGAAATTTTGCAGCCCATTCACGAAACCAGAAACTGTTGCGCATCCAATCCAGCAGCCAGGATTGTTGCGCTGTATCACCCTGCGACTCTTCGAAACGGAATTTGTCTGCCCAGGCCAGCAAGGGACGGAAAAACAATTGGTCATACAGCAAGATGCCAATCAGCATGGATGCAATTGCCCAAGCGATGGCGGTGCCGTTTCTGGCTTCAATCGCCACGGCGATATAAGAACCTATACCAGGCAGTTTGATATCCTGACCAGCTACCGAAATGGCTTCTGCCGCCACCAGGAAAAACCAGCCGCCAGACATTGACATCATCATGTTCCACAACAGCCCCGGCATGGCAAACGGCAGTTCCAGACGCCAGAAGCGCTGCCAGCCGGATAATCTGAAGATCATGGCAGCTTCCTGCAACTCGGCAGGCACATTGCGTATTGACTGGTACAGGCTAAATGCCATATTCCAGGCTTGCGAAGTAAAAATCGCAAAAATTGCTGCGCATTCCACACCCAGCAAATTACCCGGGAACAAGGCAATAAAAGGGGCAATCGCAATCGCTTGAAAACCAAGAATAGGTACCGACTGCAAAATATCCAGCGCCGGTATCATGACTTTTTCAGCGGCTGCATATTTAGCCGCAATTGCCGCAAATACCAGACTGAACAATAAGGAAAAAGCCAGTGCCGTAAACATGCGCAAGATGGTACGCAATAAGTAATAAGGCAGATATGCCGGGTCCAGGTAAATTTGCAAGGCTTCGCCGACAGCAAAAGGACGGCTCATTTGCATCGCCGCAAAAGCAAAAATACCCAAAAGAGCAAGTACCAGCGGTAACAAGGCCCAGTCCCAGCGATTGGGACCCTTGGTTTCGCTGACGGTTTCACGGTGTTGGTAACGAAACAATTCAAACATGAATGCTCCTGTCACCTCTTACGATAAAAAAGCAGAACATACCAATCCTCCTGTCACATGCATATGAGGCATGAACAAAGATAAGTTACGTGACAACGACAGCCACAAAATGCTCATACTGGGCCCGCAAGAAACCAGTGACATTACTGAGGTCACACGTACATTAAAAATTGGGTAAGTAGAAGGAACAGCCGAAGAGCTGAGAGAGACCACTACCCGCCAGAATGGCAAGGTAGCAAGAGGAAATCTGTGCTTACATTGCCAAGTTGAATGAAGATCGACAACTATAACTGTCCACAGAACGTGCTCCGAAAATGAGATGCGCGAACTTTAACATAGAGTCTATTTGGCAGGCAAGATATTGCAGCGCAAAAACCTTATTTTTTTACTGCTTGCAATCTTTCTTTCAGAAAGGCGGCAATTTCTCTTTGCTCAACTTCATTGGCAAAATCAAGCGCAGTCAGACCCAAATCGTTTTTCAGTGATGGGTCTGCACCTTCATCCAGCAATAAGACAACCGCATCCATTTTTCCTGAACGGGCAGCCATCATCAAAGGCGTGGTTTTGTTGGGGGATTCGGTATCGATATACGCTGAATGCTCCAGCAACAAGGCAATGATTTCCTTGCTGCCATTTGCCGCTGCATAGTGCAAAGCGGTCCACCCGGGTTGATTGATTTCTACCCCGCGTTCTATCAGCGCTTTGACCGCCTGCACATTACCCAGAAAGCTGGCCAGCATCAGGACGGTATCACCATTCATCGCCCGCGCTTCCAGTTTAATATCTTGATGTGCCAGCAGCACAGGGAAGACCTTCATGGATTTTTCACGCAGGCTAATCATCAAGACGCTTTCCCCACGGGTGGGTTCAACCGAATTGACATCCATCCCTTTTTGCAAAAACTCACTGACCGTATTGGCTTGATCAAAGCGCACTGCAAACAGGAAATCTTCATAGGCATCCGCCCTCGCTGGTGCCGATACCCCTAACGATAATGCCAGCAAGCTCAATACAACGGCCAACTGACGTGAAAGGCGAGCAAGCAAGTGATGGATCAGCGATTGAGCAGTCATGGGAAATCAGTGCGCGAACTGAAACAATTGGAAGAAATTCTCTGTCGTGGCTTTCTGCACATCAAGGACCGATATCCCCTTCAAATCCGCCAAAAACTCACCAACATGGCGTACAAAGCCAGGCTCATTCATTTTGCCACGATGTGGTGCTGGTGCCAGATACGGGGAATCGGTCTCTATCAATATGCGTTCCAGCGGCAAGGCTTTGGCTACGGCCTGCAAGTCCTTGGCACTCTTGAAGGTCAGTATGCCTGAAAAAGAAATGTAAAACCCCAGGTCCACTGCTGCCAATGCCACATCCAGCGATTCGGTAAAGCAATGCATGACACCGGCCACACCGCCTTGCGCCACACCCGCCCCCTCCTCTTTCAAGATGCGTATGGTGTCTTCGGCTGCGGCCCTGGTATGGATGATTAAAGGCTTGTGGCAGATACGTGAAGCGTGGATATGCTGCCTGAAACGTTCACGCTGCCATTCAAGATCACCCTTCAGCCGGAAGTAATCCAGACCAGTTTCACCGATGGCGATAATTTTGTCATGTTCCGCCAGTTTGACCAGTTGTTCTGCTGTCGGTTCTTCGGTTTCTTCGTAATCCGGATGCACGCCGACAGATGCATAGATGTGTGGATATTGTTCCGCCAATGCCAGCACCTGCGGGAAATCAGGTAAATCTACCGACACGCAAAGTGCGTGAGTAACACCGTTTTCCTGCATCTTACTGAGGATTTCTGGCATACGCACGGCCAGCTCGGGGAAATTAATATGACAATGAGAATCAACGTACATGCTAGTCCAGCTCTATCAGAAAATATGCCTGGTCATGCCAGACTAAAGGCCATCTCAGCTCAGGATGCTGAAATCAATTGTAATACGGCTTGCGCCGAGACGTTGGCGGTATCACGCAACAGGGAATGATGCATGTCGATAAAGCGCTGCTTCAGGCGTTCCTGCAAGGTGCTGTCGCTCAATTGCTGCCATATTGCATCTGCCATTGCCTCTGGTCTGGCAGCCGATTGCAGAAATTCCGGCACCAGAAATTCACGTGCGAGGATATTCGGCAAGCCTATCCACGGCTGGTACCCCATATGCCGCAAAATCTGCCATGAAGCTTCCATCATCTTGTAGGCAATCACCATCGGCTTCTTGAATAAAGCGACTTCCAGCGACGCTGTGCCAGACGCCACCAGCACGGCATCTGCCGCTGCAATGGCCGTGTGTGAGCGACCATCAATCAGCAACACCGGTACATTATCGAGCCTGGCATCAACTACCAGCTTGATGTAATAGCTGCGTTGTTTTTCACCGACCATGGGGACCACGATCTGCAGATGCGGGTCGCGTTCACACAGAATTTTGGCTGTACGGATAAAGGCTTCGGTATTGTATTTAATCTCGGACATGCGGCTGCCCGGCAAGATGGTGACTACCCGCGCATTCTGGTCCAGACCCAGCTCATCCCTGGCCGCCGCCATGTCGATTTCCATGGGAATAACCTGCGCCAGCGGATGACCGACATAGGTCACAGGTATACCGGCATTACGGTATATCTCTTCTTCAAACGGGAACACCACCAGCATGTGAGATACGGCTTCCGCAATCTTTTTGATGCGCCCACCACGCCATGCCCAGATTGATGGGCTGATGTAATGCATGGTAGGAATACCCGCGCGTTTTAATTGAATCTCCAGATCCAGATTAAAGTCAGGCGCATCCACACCGATGAACACGTCGGGCTTTTCATCAAGCAATCTTTGCCTGAGCTGATTACGTATTCCACTAATTTCCCGGTAATGGGCCAGCACTTCAAACAGGCCACGCACGGACAATTTATCCATGGGCCAATCATTGACGAAGCCATATTCAGCCATGCTCGGGCCGCCAATTCCATGCATCAATGCTTCTGGCAAGCGAGGACGCAAGCCGGACAGCATGCGCGCAGCCAGCATATCGCCGGAGGTTTCCCCGGCCACCATGGAAATAATGGGGCGATTAGTAGACACGTGCTGCTCTAGCGGGCTATGCCGCGTGTCGATGCATCCAGGAAATCGCGCATCGCCCGAACCTGTGAAGCAGCATCTGCTTCAAGACTTGCCACTTGCTGGTCCAGGGCTGCCTTTGACTCTTCGAGAGTCAGGCCGGACTTATAAATAAGCTTGTAAGACTGGCGGATGGCATTCAACTGATCGCGGCTAAATCCGCGACGCTTCAAGCCTTCAAGGTTTGCACCATGCGCCTGCGCCGGATTACCAGATACCAGCACGAATGGAGGTACATCTTGCGTAAGGCTGGTATTCATACCAACAAAAGCATGGGCACCTATCTTACAGAATTGGTGAACAGCAGAAAAACCGCTCATAATTACCCAGTCACCGACCTCGACATGCCCTGCCAATGCAGCATTATTAGAAAACACCGTGTGGTTACCAACCGTGCAATCATGAGCAATGTGCACGTAAGCCAGGAACCAGTTATCACTACCAACACGTGTCACGCCCCGGTCTTGCACCGTGCCACAGTTGAAAGTACAAAATTCGCGGATCAGGTTCCTGTCGCCGATTTCAAGATAAGTCACCTCACCACCGTATTTCTTGTCCTGTGGTGGTCCACCTATGGAAGAAAATGCATGGAAGTGATTATCACGCCCTATCCTGGTATGCCCCTGTATTACTACGTGAGAACCAATTTTGGTACCTGCATCTATCGAAACATCCGGGCCAATGATGGAATAAGCACCAACCTCAACTGTACTGTCGAGCTTGGCATTGGGATCAATCAGCGCTGTTGGATGGATATGCATTCTTTCTCTCCCCCGACTAGGCTTCGTCTTTCGTGCGCATGGTGCACATCAATTCGCCCTCTACAGCCAACTGACCATCTACCGTGGCCCTGGCCTTGTACTTCCAGATACCACGTGCAACCTTGATGATTTCCACCTCCATCTTCAGTTGGTCACCCGGTTCTACCGGGCGCTTGAAGCGCGCGCCATCGATACCGAGGAAATACACGATGGTATTTTCATCCGGTTTCTGACCCATTGTCAGAAATGAGAGCAAGGCTGCAGTCTGCGCCATGGCTTCTATCATCAAGACGCCAGGCATGACGGGCTTATTCGGAAAATGTCCGTTAAAAAACTCTTCATTTGCCGTGACATTTTTGATGGCTGTGATGGTCTTGCCATTTTCCCAACTCAGTACGCGATCCACCAACAACATGGGATAACGATGTGGCAGGTATTCTTTGATTTGATTGATGTCCAGGCTATTCATGATCTTTTTCAGTCAGTGTTTTAATTGTTTTTTCCAGGTAGCGCATTTTGTCACGCATACCCGATAAATTGCGTACGATGGCCGCAGTTTTTTCCCATTCTGCATTCTTGGCTAATGGATAGAAGCCCGTATATTGCCCAGGCTCCAGTATCGATCTTGACACCATGCTGGCGGAAGAAATATGCACATTATCGACGATGGTCAGATGCCCCAACACCATGGCAGCACCGCCAAACGTACAGTATTTGCCTATCTTCGCACTACCAGCCACACCGACGCATCCCGCCATGGCCGTATGCGCACCTATATGACAGTTGTGGCCTATCTGTATCTGGTTATCAAGCTTGACACCTTCTTCGATGATGGTATCGGCCAGGGCACCACGGTCTATGCTGGTATTGGCACCGATTTCCACGTCATCGCCGATCAGTACCCTGCCCGTTTGCGGGATCTTGATCCATTTCCCTTTTTCATTGGCAAAACCAAAACCGTCAGCCCCAATGACCGCACCCGAATGAATGATGCAGCGCTGACCGATGACGCAATAATCGTAAATACTGGCATTGGCATGGATCAGGCTATGATCACCTATGCTGACGCCACGCCCAATCACAGCCCCCGCCTTGATTACTACATGCTCACCGATAACCGCTTCGGCATCGATGCTGACGTTGGGGCCAATACTGGCTGTCGCCGCCACGACGGCTTGCGGGCTGACCCAGGCTGCCGGATGCACACCAGTAACAGCGGGTATCGCGTTCAAAGTTGCAAAATATTGGGCCGCACGGGCAAAATAGACATAGGGGTTGGGGACTATCAGGCAAGCCCCTTGGTACTCTGACCCCAGCTGATCGAAATCAGCCTGCGTCACTATCAGTGCCGCCGCTTTGGTAGCTGCAGCCTGGTGACGTAATTTGGGATTGGACAGGAAAGTGATGTGCTGTTCACCTGCCTCACTCAAAGGCGCAATAGCAGCAACAGATATCTCAGGTGAACCAATCAATTGACCACCGAAGCGATCGACCAATTCACCCAGCCGAATGCTCGTGGTCATAGGAATTATTTGGAAAGTGCCTTCAGAACTTTATCTGTGATATCAATACGCGGGTTGGAATACACCACATCTTGCAGAACAACATCAATTTTCTCAGCTTCGGCGATTTGTTTGATGGCTCTTTGGGCACGTTCCACCAGCGAAGCGATTTCTTCATTCTGACGCTGGTTCAGGTCTTCATTGTAAATACGCTGTTTGCGATTGAAGTCCTGATCCAGCTCAGTGATTTCACGCTGACGCTTGATACGGTCTGATTCGGGCAAGACGGGTGCGTCTTTGTCCAGTTTTTCAGCCATGGCCTTGATTTTCTTTGCCAGGCCTTCCAATTCTTCACGTCGTTTGGAGAATTCAACTTTCAGCTTGGCTTCAGCTGCTTTCGCTGGCACTGATTCGCGTATCACCCTTTGTGAATCAAAGATGGCAATTCTGGAATCCTGTGCCTGGGCCTGAGCAATGCTGAAAACACAAGCCACGCCAAGCAACATGCGCTGCAGCAATTGGGCCGGGGTAATATGTTGACTCAAAATAATCTCCGTAACACGTACTAAAACAAATATGGCAATGCCAACTATCAGAATCCGGTACCCATCTGGAACTGGAATGACTGCTTCTTGTCATCTGCCTTGGCATTCAAGGCTTTACCAAAGCTCAGTTTCAATGGACCAACCGGTGATATCCAGCTTATACCTATACCTGCGGAAAAGCGCAAATCCTGCATGCGGATTTTTTGTCCTTCATCAAAGACATTACCACCATCAACGAAAGTAAACCAGCGCAGGGACTTGTCCGCACCAGGGAATGGAATCTGTAATTCTACATTACCCAGCAGCCTGGTTGCACCACCCAGCGCATCGCCATTCGGATCCTTGGTACCAAGGGTAGAAGGTTCATAGCCACGAACTGAACCTATACCACCAGCATAAAAGTTTTTAAACAAAGGATAAGGTTTACCGCCCAAGCCGTGTCCATAGTCAAATTCGCCGTTCAAAGCCAGCACAACTGAACGATAAACTGGCTGGAACAATTGTGCATTATAGATCGCACGATAGTATTTGAAGCTGCCCACTGCCGACAATTCAAGATTGGCGCGCTGATAACGACCAATAGTCGGTGTCAACACACTATCACGACTATCCCTCTGCCATGCAGCAGTCAAAGGGAAAGAATTGGTTATCGCTTCACCGACACCATAATCCACGGCTGTGAGGTCTTTATTGCCATTACCGTAATCAGCAACATACTTCAGGTAACGATACGGACTGCCATAAAACGTTTGGACCTTGGTACGCTCAAAACCCAGACCGAAGAACACAGTATCAACTTCCGAGAACGGCACACCAAAGCGCAACGCGCCACCAGTAGTCTGGATTTTATAATCGCCGACACTGCCAATAATTGGGCGGGTCGTACGAACATAGGCTTCAATATTACGGCTGACACCGTCGTCCGTGAAGTAAGGATCGGTATGAGAAACCGCAACGGTACGGTTCTGGCTACTGGTATTCACATCCAGACCTATCGTATCACCACTACCAAAGGCATTGGCTTGCTGGATGGACCCGGTCAAGGTCAGCCTTTCTGCACTCGAATAACCAGCACCAAACATAATATTACCGGTTGGTTTTTCAGTGACGGTCAAATTCACATCCACCTGATCAACACTGGTTGGTACTTCAGGCGTTTCTATCGTCACATCCTTGAAATAGCTCAGACGCTCTACCCGGTCACGGGAAGCCTTGATTTTTTCACCATCATACCAGGAACTTTCAAACTGACGGAATTCACGGCGAATCACTTCATCACGTGTTCTGGTATTACCGGCCAGGTTGATACGACGCACATAGACACGTTTACCCGGATCAACAAAGATGGTGAACGCGACTTCTTTCTTTTCTTTATCAAGAACAGGATTTGCATTCACGTTGGCAAACGCATAACCAAAGTTACCCATGCGCTCGGAAATACGTTTGGTACTCTCAGTCAGGCGGGCCGCATTGTAAATATTGCCCTTTTTCAACAATAACAGGGAAGCAAGTTCTTCTTCGCGCCCCATGGTATCGCCCTCAAGCTTGATATCAGAAACAGTGTACTTGTCGCCTTCTTCAAGATTGATGGTGATGTAAATATCTTTTTTGTCTGGTGTGATGGAAATCTGTGTCGACAGGATTTGCATTTCCAGATAACCACGGTTTTGGTAAAACGAGCGCAAGGTCTCGATATCGCCAGACAGTTTTTGTTTTGAATACTGGTCAGCCTTGGTGTACCAGCTAAACCAGCCTGGTGTGGACAAGGCCATCAACTCGCGCAATTCACCATCTGAAAAAGCTTTATTGCCTATGATATTGATCTGGGCAATTTTTGCTATGTCGCCTTCATCCACAGCAAATGTCACGTTCACACGATTACGTTCTATTGGTGTGATGGTGGTAGTGATTTGCATGCCATACAAGCCCTTGGACAGGTATTGGCGCTTTAATTCCTGTTCGGCACGGTCAACCGTTGCCTTATCGAAGATGCGTGATTCGCCGACACCGATATCTTTCAGCGCTTTGACCAATGCATCTTTCTCAAATTCCTTGGTGCCTGTAAATTCCACACCGGCGATGGTAGGACGCTCTTCCAGTAAAACAACCAGGATTCCGTCCTGCACTTCTATCTGAACATCCTTGAAGAAACCCGTGGCATACAGGGATTTGATCGCTGTCGTACTTTTAGCATCATCAAACACCTCACCAACCTTGACAGGTAAATAGCTGAATACAGTACCGGCCTCCGTCCGTTGCAATCCTTCTACCCGTATATCCTTGACGGTAAAGGGTTCAATCGCGAGTGCGTTTCCAGTGCAGAGTGCAAATGCTGCCAGAGACAAAGCATGACGACGAAAATGGGCTAAAGTGAACTGCTCGATATGTAATTTCATTGGGTATAAAGTTCTTTCAATACTCTCAATATTGCTATCTGAAATGAGTTTCTGTCATCAAGCCGACTATTATGACATTAGTCGGGCGATGTCATTAAAAAAAGCTATTGCCATCATGGTCAATAGCAAGAAAACTCCGGCACGTTGCCCCATTTCGATGTAACGGTCTTGCAAAGGTTTCCCCATCAAAACTTCCAGCGAATAATACAACAAATGCCCTCCATCCAAAACCGGAATGGGTAGCAAATTCATCACGCCCAGGCCAATACTGATCAAAGCGATAAAACCTAGATAACTAATTGCACTGGATCGCGAGGTCTGACCTGCATAATCAGCAATAGTCAGCGGTCCAGTAATATGCTTCAGGGAAATTTTTCCTGTCAGCATCTTGCCCAGCATCTTCAAATTGAACACACTGGTATCCCAGGTTTTTTCTGCTGCCCGACTCAAAGCACTGAAACCCGACGCCTGCACTATCGCTGTTTCCAAACCCGCAGCTTGCAATTTCACTTTCAGCAAGCCGATTTTTTGCCCACTTACCTCTTGTACGGTGGGAATAACCCCTGCTTCAAACTGATTCTGTCCTCTTTGCACCAATAGCTTCAACGGCTTACCTGGATTCGCGTTGACGATCTGCCTGAATTCAACCACATCGAGCAAGGGGCTGTGGTCAATTTCCAAAATACGATCGCCAGTTTTCAAACCAGCCTGCAGGGCTGGGCTATCGGGCAACAATTCTTCCAGCACCACTTTCCTGCTACTTACCAGATTCAATCCCAATTGCGCCAGCAAATCACCATCAAAATCACTGGCACTCAGGCTCTGCAAAGGCAGTTCTATCGTCATATTGACGGTAGCAGAGGCCAAATCAGGATTGGGACGCTGAATTTCCAATGCAGGATTAGTGCCAGCCAACCTTGCCTGCATCAGCCTCCAGCGCAATTCCGGCCAGGTTTGTACAGGTTCATTGTTAATACGAGTCACCAGATCGCCATAGCGCAGGCCTGCCTGGTAAGCGATGGATGTGGTCGATGCCACGCGCACCCTGGCAGCTTGCTCTATGTAGCCGTGCATGAACAACACTGAATACAAAACAATTGCCAACAGGAAATTTGCTATCGGCCCCGCGGCAACAATGGCGATACGCTTCCAGACTGATTGCTGACAAAATTCCCGTGGAAGCTCTTCTGGCGCAATATTTTCTGCGCCCTGCTCGCGCGCATCCAGCATTTTCACATAGCCGCCCAGTGGCAACATGGAAATTGCCCACTCGGTCTGATCCTTGCCAAAACGTCTGGAATACACCACCTTGCCCATACCTAGGGAAAAACGCAATACCTTGACACCACACCAGCGTGCTACCAGGTAATGACCCAGCTCATGGATGGTGACGAGGATGCCCAGCGTCACCAGAAAAGCCAGGGCGTTTTGCAACCAGATCATCACGGAATCATTGCTCCTGTCAGTGCACGCGCCTCAGCATCGCAGGCAAGGATGCTTTCCAGGTCTGAGGCATCAATCACTGCCATTTTATCCAGCGTGCGCTCGATGAGCTGATTGATCATGCGGAAGCCGATTTTTTTATCTAAAAACGCTTGGACAGCAACTTCATTACTTGCGTTCAATATGATTGCGGCTGATTTTCCTGTGCGCAAGGCATCATAGGCCAGCTTCAGGCAAGGAAAACGCGTCATATCAGGTGCCTGGAAATGCAGGCTGGCCACCTTCAGCAGATCAAGAGGTGCCACACCAGAATCAATACGTTCAGGATAGGCCATGCCGTAGGCAATAGGAATACGCATATCGGGATTACCCATTTGCGCCAATACTGAACCGTCCGTATAAGACACCATGGAATGAATCACGCTTTGCGGATGAATGACGACCTCGATCTGTTCAGCAGGTGTCGCAAACAACCAGTGAGCCTCAATCACTTCCAGCCCTTTGTTCATCATGGTCGCAGAATCAACGGAAATCTTGCGCCCCATCACCCAGTTCGGGTGGGCAACTGCCTGCTCAGGCGTCACATCGGTAAGTGTCGCCACTTCCCGATTCAGGAAAGGACCACCAGAGGCCGTCAGCAGAATTTTGTGGATACCGTGACGTCCAGGCTGGCGGTCATAATTACCCGGCAGGCATTGGAATATGGCATTGTGTTCACTATCGATGGGCAAGAGTGTGGCGCCACTGTGCTTGATGGCGTCGATGAACAGTTGCCCTGACATGACCAGCGCTTCCTTGTTGGCCAGCAAAACCTTCTTGCCGGCACGCGCTGCCGCCAGCGAAGCAGGCAAGCCAGCCGCACCGACGATGGCTGCCATCACGCTATCACATTCAGGCGCACTGGCTACATCACACAGGGCTTGCGGACCATGCTGTATCTGAATATGAGCCAAGTTCATTTCCTGCAACCGGCTTGCAAGCTCATCTGCCGCTTTGGCGGTACCCACCACTGCGATTTTTGGTAAAAATGCCTGGCATTGTTGCGCCAGTTTTTCCACCTGCGTATGCGCAGTCAGCGCAAAAATGCCGTAGCGTTCTGGGTGCCTGGCGACGACATCCAGCGTGGATACGCCTATCGATCCGGTTGCTCCCAAAATGCATAACTGCTGTTTTTTCTGCATACGATCTATCGCCATAAGTCCAGCAAAGCTGCCAGTGGAAGAACTGGTATCAGCGCATCTATCCTGTCCAGCACGCCGCCATGACCTGGCAACAGATTACTGCTGTCTTTCATACCAACGCGTCGTTTCAGCGATGATTCAAACAAATCTCCGACTACGCTGGCTGCCGTCAATATACTCACGGCAAGTACAAAAACCAGCCAGCCTTTTCTTGCCAGCAAATGTGCCGTAAAGGTGTTTTCCAGGCCAGGAACGAACGCCGTCGCTGTTGCCAGCGCCAATACGCAAACCCAACCACCAATAGCCCCCTCCCACGATTTTCCCGGAGAAATAGTTGGTGCCAGTTTGTGCTTTCCCAAGGCTTTCCCGGAAAAATAAGCACCTATATCCGCAATCCAGACGATAGCCATGACAGAAAACAGATACATGGGGGAATATTTGAAGAACACGGCAATGGCCACGAAACAGGCAAAGATACTGATACCGTACAAGGCGCTCAGCAGGCCACTGGTAAAACCACGGACATCCGGCAAACCACGCGCCAATGTCGGCAACAGACGAAAAATCCAGAATGCACTGGCAAAGGCAAACAGCAGTAGCTGGGAAAAACTCTCAAGGTGGAAATAAAAATATCCCAGCATGCCAGTCCAGATCGCTGCCATGACCAGTGGTGCCGGCTTGGCAAACAAACGCTGACATTCCCAGATGGCGGCTGCAAAGAACACCAGTGCAAGCACGGCAAAAGCAATGAACGAGGCCGAATACAGGACTGGCAACAAAATGGCCATCAAAACCAGGGCAGTCACGACACGGGTTTTTAGCATTAATTGCTTTCTTGCGCAGGTGATTGTTCAGACACCTGTGCGCTGGTACGACCAAAACGGCGCTCGCGATGTTGATAGGAGGCGATGGCCAGATCCAGCGCTGCAGCATCAAAATCAGGCCAGAAGGTATCCGTGAAATAAAATTCACTATAGGCCAATTGCCATAAAAGGAAATTGGATATGCGGGTTTCACCACCAGTTCGGACAAACAAATCAGGTTCAGGCGCATAGGCCATGGATAGATATTCAGATAACTGATCTTCATCTATCGCTTGCCCGCCCTTGCCTGCCGCGCTCAGATCCTGTTGCAGGCGATTGACTGCCTGCACAATATCCCAACGCCCACCATAATTGGCGCAGACGGTGACGGTCAAGCCCTTGTTAAGAGCCGTTTTTTCTTCCGCCGACCGTATCATGGTTTGCAACTTGGCATCAAAACGCGTCAGATCACCAACCACTTTCAGCCGTATGTCGTTGGCGTGCATTTTTGCCACTTCTTTTTCCAGCGCAGTGACGAACAGACGCATCAGCAAAGACACTTCTTCTGCCGGACGACGCCAGTTTTCAGAACTGAAGGCAAACAGGGTCAGGTAAGACACGCCACGCCGGGCGCAAGCCTCAACCACGCCCCTGACCGCTTCCACGCCCTTGACATGGCCAGCGACACGCGGCAAGAAACGCTTGGTTGCCCAACGTCCGTTGCCGTCCATGATGATTGCAATATGCTTAGGAATCGCGCCAACTGCAGGAACTTCCTTGGTGGAACTTATATAGCTCATGTAAATCCAGAATGTGTTGGTACGCGGGCGAGGGCTTAAACTGTCAACACTTCTTTTTCTTTTTCGGCCAGAAGCTTATCCACTTCGGTGACGAATTTATCCGTCAGCTTCTGAACTTCATCTTGCGCACGACGCTCATCATCTTCCGAGCATTCTTTTTCTTTCAACATCTTTTTCAGCGTCTCATTGGCATCGCGGCGAATATTGCGGATAGCGATTTTGGCGCTTTCACCTTCGGTTTTGACCAGTTTGACCATCTCTTTACGACGCTCCTCTGTCAGCGGCGGCGTAGGCACGCGTATCAGTTCCCCCTGGGATGATGGATTCAAACCCAGATCGGCATCACGGATAGCTTTTTCAATGGCGTTGAGCATCTTCTTTTCCCAAGGCTGCACACCGATGGTACGCGCATCAATCAGCGTCACATTGGCAACCTGGGTAATATGGGTAGGTGTTCCGTAGTAATCAACCTGGACATGGTCCAGAATGCCGGTATGGGCACGCCCGGTGCGCACCTTGGACAGATCGGCTTTCAAAGTCTCGATCGATTTTTGCATGCGCTGGTCGGAATTTTTTTTAATATCTGCTACGCTCATGGCGCTCTCCTGTACATCGTGGCAGGGATGGTGCATCCACCCCTCCTTGCCGAATTAATATGAAACATCCAAAGTGCAGGATTATACGTGCACTAATGTGCCTTCGTCTGCCCCCAGAATGACATTCTTCAATGCACCCGGTTTAATAATGGAAAATACCTTGATTGGCAATTTCTGATCACGACACAGGGCAAATGCGGTCGCATCCATGACTTGCAAGTGACGGGCGATCGCCTCATCAAAGGAGATCGTGGTGTATCGGGTTGCGGTCGCATCCTTTTTAGGGTCAGCAGTATAAACGCCATCCACCTTTGTTGCCTTTAGTACAATTTCGGCACCTATTTCGGAACCACGCAGGGCGGCGGCAGTATCAGTGGTAAAGAAAGGGTTGCCAGTACCGGCGGCAAATACGATAACCTTGCCCTCTTCCAGGTATTGCAAAGCTTTCGGACGAACATAGGGCTCAACCACCTGATCAATAGCGATGGCCGACATCACACGAGATGTCAGGCCAACCTGGCGCATGGCATCAGACAATGCCAGTGCATTCATGACTGTGGCCAGCATCCCCATGTAGTCAGCAGTGGCCCTGTCCATACCTTGAGCACCGGGTGCAACGCCTCGGAAAATATTGCCACCACCGATAACAATTGCCAGTTCAACTCCCATTCTTGATACTTCTGCAACATCGGCCACCATGCGTTCTATGGTAGCGCGGTTGATGCCAAACGGATCATCACCCATCAAGGCTTCGCCAGAGAGCTTCAAGAGTACACGCTTGTAAGCAGGTTTTGTCATGATAGGACTCCTTCTGGTAAGTTAATTAATCTAAAAGATTTCATGCGAAATGAGACGACTTTGATAAAGTCTCTTCTGTTTTCTATTTGGATTGCCAACGCAAGCCTGACAATCATGAGCAAACCAAATAAAACACCAACACTGGATATTCACATCCGAACGCACAAACTTAAAGAGCTGGAAACAAATACTTACAATCGCAAGGTTTAAAAAAACGGGCCTTTCGGCCCGTTTTTTTGATTCGCCAGATTACGCTTGTTTTGCTGCAGCCACTTGCGCAGCCACCTCTGCGGCAAAATCATCTTGCTTCTTCTCAATGCCTTCACCAACAACAAACATCGTGAACGCTTTCACTGTTGTATTAACAGATTTCAACATCTGTTCAACAGTTTGCTTGTCGTTCTTGACGAAAGTCTGGTTCAGCAAAGAAACTTCTTTCAGGAATTTCTGGATGGAACCATCAACCATTTTGGCAACGATATCTGCTGGTTTGCCAGATTCTGCTGCTTTCAGAGCAGCAACAGAACGTTCTTTTTCGATCAATTCTGCTGGTACTTGTTCAGAAGACAGGGAAACTGGTTTCATCGCAGCAATGTGCATCGCAACGTCTTTACCAACTTGCTCATCAGCACCGTCAAATTCAACGACTACGCCGATACGTGTGCCGTGCAGGTAAGAAACCAGCTTGGCGCTAGTATCAAAACGCACGAAACGACGGAAGGACATGTTTTCGCCGATTTTACCAACCAGGGCTGCACGTACTTCTTCTACTGTCTTGCCATCCAGTGGCAAGGCACCCAATGCTGCGATGTCGGCAGGGTTATGTTCAGCGATCAGTTTTGCGCAGGTGTTGGCCAGTGCCAGGAAATCATCATTCTTGGTGACGAAGTCTGTTTCGCAGTTAACTTCGATCAGGGAACCAACGTTACCAGCGATGTGAGATGCGACAACGCCTTCTGCAGTGATGCGGGAAGATGCCTTGGAAGCTTTGCTACCCAATTTCACACGCAGAATTTCTTCCGCACGGTCCATATCGCCTTCTGCTTCTGTCAGGGCTTTTTTACATTCCATCATCGGCGCATCTGTCTTCGCGCGCAGTGCACCTACCAAAGCTGCTGTAATTGCCGCCATGTCATTCTCCTAGTTCAATGGTGCCACGCAGGCACCGATCATCAAATTTTGTTTAAAAAAAAGGGCGAACGATTGTTGCCCATTTTTTTGCTTCAGGTTGTCATGACAACCTGAAGCCATGTGCCTGAACAGGCAATTATTATGCTTGCTCTACTTCTACAAACTCATCAGAACCTGGTTTAACAGCTTCCAAAACTTCGTTGACTGCATTTGCACGGCCTTCGAGGATTGCGTCAGCAACACCGCGAGCATACAAAGCAATCGCTTTGGAGGAGTCATCATTGCCAGGGATGATGTAAGCAACACCTTCTGGAGAGTGGTTAGTATCAACCACACCGATAACAGGAATACCCAGTTTTGCAGCTTCAGTGATCGCGCCTTTGTGGTAGCCAACGTCGACTACGAAAATTGCGTCAGGGATGCCACCCATATCCTTGATACCGCCGATGGATTTTTGCAGCTTGATCATTTCACGCTGGAACATCAAGGCTTCTTTTTTGGACAGTTTCTCTACAGAACCATCTTCAATGGAAGCTTCCATGTCTTTCAGGCGCTTGATCGATGTTTTGACTGTTTTGAAGTTAGTCAACATACCACCCAACCAGCGTTGATCAACAAAAGGCATGCCGGCGCGATTTGCTTCAGCAGCGATGATGTCACGGGATTGACGCTTGGTACCAACCAGCAACACTGTGCCGCGATTGGAAGACAATTGACGGATGTATTTCATCGCGTCCTGGTACATTGCCAGGGTTTTTTCCAGGTTGACGATATGAATCTTGTTGCGATGACCGAAGATGTACGGTGCCATTTTTGGATTCCAAAAACGGGTTTGGTGACCAAAGTGCACACCAGCTTCCAGCATTTCACGCATTGTTACAGACATAATAACTCCAGGGTTAGGTCTTGAATCCAGCCAGTGATCCAAGCAGCTTCACGATTAATCTTGATGATTACCATGTAAGCGCCGAAGACACCCTTTTCGACCGGATTCGATTAATAAAAAATTAATTAACTCATGCCATATTTGAATACATCCACAAGCTAACCATCAATTGTACTATGAAAATGGGGTTTTCCTCAAGTGCTGCGTTTTATTGGGAGAATGCGATACTCGCCTTCCTGGACTATAATTCCGGTTCTGCAACATTCTCGCAATTTTACCTGCTGCCATCATCATGATTGCGGCAACAGACTGAAGAAAACGTATGGAAGCTATTACTATCAAAACGCCGGAAGACATCGCCGGCATGCGCATTGCCGGAAGATTGGCTTCCGAAGTCCTCGATTACATCACGCCCTTTGTCAAAGTCGGCGTCACAACGGGTGAGCTGGACAGACTGTGCCACGAATACATGACGAATGTACAAGGCACTATTCCTGCTCCACTGAATTACTGCCCGCCAGGCTACACACCTTACCCGAAAGCCATCTGCACCTCCGTCAACGACGTGATTTGCCATGGCATCCCCGGTGACAAGGTGTTGAAAGATGGCGATTCTGTCAATCTGGATATTACCGTCATCAAAAACGGTTATCACGGCGACACCAGCCGCATGTTCCTGCTGGGCGAGCCATCCATATTGAGCAAACGCCTGAATGCCATCACCTATGAATGCATGTGGCTGGGTATTTCAAAAATCAAACCAGGTGCACATCTGGGCGATATCGGTCATGTCATACAACAATATGCAGAAAAAGCTGGTTACAGCGTGGTGCGTGAATTCTGCGGCCATGGGATAGGCAAGATTTTCCACGAAGCACCACAGGTCATGCATTACGGCAGACCTGGCACCATGGAAAAACTGCTGCCGGGAATGATTTTCACCGTAGAGCCAATGATCAATGCCGGTCGCCGTGAAATCAAAGAAATGCCGGATGGCTGGACCATCAAAACCAAGGACCGCAGCCTGTCAGCACAATGGGAACACACTGTATTGGTGACAGAAACTGGCTATGAAGTACTGACCTTATCAGAAGGCTACCCACCCATTCCAGATTTTATTACTGCAGCGACCAAAGCGTAAGGCCCACAGGCAAATGCAGACCCCGTCACTCACCTTCAAGGAAGAATTAAAGTCAGCACAACTGCTCGTCATTAATGCATTCAAGGAAAATCACAAGGCAGAACAATTGCTGCACGACCTGTGCCGCAATGTCGATCACCTGCTAAGCAAGATCTGGCGTGATTTTGATTTTCCGAAAGAAGCCGCATTAGTGGCAGTAGGCGGCTATGGCCGCGGTGAACTGTTCCCCTACTCGGATGTGGATGTATTGATACTGCTGCAGCAAAGGCCAGATGCTGCATTGCGTGAGAAGCTGGAAAAGCTGGTACAGCTATTCTGGGATATCGGCCTAGATATCGGCCACAGCATACGCACCGTAGAAGAATGCCTGCAAGAATCTGCAGCCGACATCACCGTGCAAACCAGCCTGCTGGAAGCGCGCCTGTTGACCGGCAGCCGCAAATTATTCCGCGACATGCAGCAGCACTATGCAGAAGCAATGAATCCGCAAAAATTTTTCCAGGAAAAATTGCTGGAACTGCAGCAGCGCCATGTCAAGTATGAAGACACGCCTTACAGCCTGGAGCCAAACTGCAAGGAAAGCCCAGGCGGTCTGCGCGATTTGCAGGTAATACTCTGGGTCGCCAAGGCAGCCAATCTGGGTAATTCCTGGCGCGAACTGGCTGAGCGCGGCCTGATTACCGATGTCGAAGCCCGGCAGTTGAAACGCAATGAACGCGCCTTCAAGGATATCCGCATACGCCTGCATATCTACGCTGGCCGGCGCGAAGACCGTCTGATCTTTGACGTGCAGACACCCATCGCTGAGACCTTCGGCTTCAAGACTACCGAATCCAGACGTGCCAGTGAATACCTGATGCAACGTTATTACTGGGCAGCCAAAGCAGTTACCCAGTTGAATACCGTACTACTGCAAAATATTGAAGCTGTATTATTCCCGCAGCCATCCGTACCACGCCCCATCAACGAGCACTTCAATGAAGTAAACGGCTTTATTGATATCGCCAGGGACGACACCTTTGAATCGTCGCCATCCACCATTCTGGAAATCTTCCTGGTTATGGCAAGGCATAGCGAACTCAAGGGCATGACGGCCAGGACCCTGCGTGCGCTATGGCATGCACGCCTGCTGATTGATGCAGAGTTCAGGCACAATATTTTCAACCGCTCACTGTTCCTGCAGATATTGCAGTCACCGCAGGGCATCACCCATGCCCTGCGACGCATGAACCAGATGAGCATACTCGGCCGCTATCTGCCTAACTTCCGCCGCATCGTGGGCCAGATGCAGCACGACTTGTTCCACGCCTATACGGTAGACCAGCACATTCTGATGGTGGTGCGTAATTTGCGCCGTTTCACCATGCCGGAACATGCGCATGAATACCCATTCTGCAGCCAATTGATGGCCAATTTCAATCAGCCATGGATACTGTATGTTGCCGCCCTGTTCCACGACATTGCCAAGGGGCGTGGTGGCGATCATTCGATACTGGGCATGACGGATGCCAAAAAATTCTGCTATGACCACGGTCTGAGCAAAGCCAATACCGAACTCATCATTTTCCTGGTGCAAAATCATTTGACAATGTCTCATGTGGCACAGAAGCAGGACTTGTCAGACCCTGACGTGGTGCAGAATTTTGCCAACCTGGTCAAGGATGAGCGTCATCTGACCGCCCTGTATTTACTGACGGTATCCGACATACGTGGCACCAGCCCAAAAGTCTGGAATGCCTGGAAAGGCAAGCTACTGGAAGATTTGTACCGCATGAGTTTGCGCGTACTGGGCGGAGAAGCCCCCAGCAAAGACCGGGAACTGAAAAACCGCCAAGAAGATGCCCTCAAGGCGCTACGTCTGTATGGTCTGGCACCGGACGCCCACGAAAAATTCTGGCAGCAACTGGATGTCGCTTACTTTTTGCGTCATGATGCATCCGACATTGCCTGGCAAACACGCGCCCTGCATGACCGCATAGACAGTGCCACACCAGTCGTAAAATGCCGCCTTTCACCAATCGGCGAAGGCTTGCAGATTACCGTCTACGTCAAGGACCAGCCAGATTTGTTCGCGCGCATCTGCAATTATTTTGACGGCAAGAATTTTGGCATCCTGGATGCAAAAATCCACACCAGCAAAAGCGGCTATGCACTGGACACCTTCCTGGTCATCGAACCGGCCTTTGCCAATAATTATCGCGACATCATCAATCTGCTGGAACATGAGCTGACTGAAGTGCTGACGCTGCAAACACCTTTATCACCGCCAAATCGCGGACGCCTGTCACGCCTGTCACGCACCTTCCCCATCGTGCCCACCGTAGATTTACGTCCGGATGATCGTGGCCAGTATTATTTGCTGTCGATCTCGGCAAATGACCGTAATGGTTTGCTATACGCCGTTGCGAATATCCTGACCAAATACAAGATCAATCTGCATACCGCAAAAATCATGACACTGGGGGAAAGGGTCGAAGACGTCTTCATCGTTGACGGCCAGGCCTTGCAAGGCGCACGCAGCCAGATTCAGTTTGAAACCGACTTACTGGATGCCCTGCGAATTTAAATACCGCATCTGAACACTGGCATCTGATACGAGACATCCTAAACCACACATGTCACGGCTCCGCAGGCCGCTGATACCGCCGTAATTTTTATTTGATACATCATGACTGAACTTGTAAGACTCTCGAAACGCATGTCCGAATTGGGCCTTTGCTCACGACGCGAGGCCGATGAATGGATCGCCCGTGGCTGGGTCAGAGTAGATGGCAAAGTCATTTCCGAACTGGGCAGTAAAGTGCTGCCACACCAACAGGTGACAGTGGAAAGACAGGCCGCTGCCGAACAATCGAAACGCGTCACCGTGTTAATCAACAAACCGGTAGGTTATGTCAGCGGTCAGGCTGAAGATGGCTACACACCAGCCATTGCCCTGATCAAACCGGAAAATCGCTGGGCAGAAGATGAAGTCGATACCCAGTTCCACCCCACCCAGCTGCGCAGCCTGGTACCTGCGGGCAGGCTCGATATTGATTCAGTAGGCTTGCTGGTACTGACCCAGGACGGCCGCATCGCCAAACACCTGATCGGTGAAACGACTGTCGTTGAAAAAGAATACCTGGTACGTGTCCAGTACGGCAAACCGGGCCGTTTGCCGGATGCAGATTTACGTCGTCTGAATCACGGTTTGACCCTGGATGGCAAGAAGCTGCTGCCAGCAAAAGTCACCTGGCAAAATGAAGACCAGTTGAACTTTATTTTGCGCGAAGGCAAGAAGCGCCAGATCCGGCGCATGTGTGACATGGTGGGATTGAAAGTATTGGGTCTGAAACGTGTGCGCATAGGCAAAGTCAAGCTGGGCAAACTGCCTGAAGGGCAATGGCGCTATCTGCGTGAAGACGAACAGTTCTGATCGGAAGTTCGGCCTGGTCAGTCTGACGACTGGCCAGGGTGAGCGGTCGCGTTCTCAATCATCGTCATTCGGATCCATCTCTGGAAACAAAACTTCGGTGAAGCCGAATTGTGTCAGGTCACGGATACGCATGGGGTACAAAATACCGTTCAGGTGATCACACTCATGCTGCACTACCCGTGCGTGAAAACCATCCACTTCGCGAGAAATGACCTTGCCAAACTGATCAAAGCCCTCATACCGTAAAGCGCTCCAGCGCGGCACCAGCCCACGCATACCGGGCACGGACAGACAACCTTCCCAGGCATCATCCGTAGCCTCAGACAAGGGTGTTAACACCGGATTGATAAGTACCGTTTCCGGCACCACCGGCGCATCCGGATAACGGGGATTGGTTTTAAAACCGAAAATCACCAGTTGCAGATTAATGCCAATCTGTGGTGCCGCCAGCCCTGCCCCATTTGCCGCCACCATGGTTTCAAACATGTCCTTGATCAACTGATGCAATTCAGGCGTATCAAAGTCAGTTACCTGTTCGGCAACTCTCAACAGACGGGCATCGCCCATTTTTAGGATAGGATGAATCATGATGCACCACTTTATTTCGTCGACATAAAAATGCGGTCAGATCCTTAGCAAAATCCAACCGCAATACTCTTCACGTCCCTGCAAGCAAGGTCCGGCTGGTCCAATTACTTCAGAGACTGCAGGTACTCAGCAAATTCAGCCCCTGTTTCCTTGTGTTTCAATCCCAAAGCAACGCTGGCTTTCAGGTAACCAAGTTTGGATCCACAGTCATAACGGGTAGCTTGAGGACGAAATGCATAGACAGGGAAATCCTTGAGCATGGCAGCAATACCGTCAGTCAACTGGATTTCACCGCCAGAACCCTTGCCCAGAGTTTCCAGGTAAGAAAAAATCCGCCCTGACAAAATATAACGCCCAACCACTGCCAGGGTTGAAGGTGCAACATCCGGCATTGGCTTCTCTACGATACCTTGTACGCGCTCCAGATTCGCAGTGTACGGCGTACCACTGACAATACCGTATTGACGGGTGAATTCACGCGGCACGTTTTGCACGGCGATGATACTGCCACCTTCAGCCTCATACTGACGTGCCATTTGCGCCATAACGGATGGTTGGCCGGCATCGGCATCCATCAAATCGTCAGCCAGCAGTACGGCGAAAGGATCGTCACCAATCACAGGACGCGCGCACAAAACGGCATGACCCAGGCCCAGCGCCGCAGTCTGGCGGATATAGATGCAGTTGATATTTTTAGGAATGACATTTCTGACCAGGTCCAGCAAGGCTTCCTTACCTGCTGCTTCAAGTTCACTTTCCAGCTCATACGCCTTGTCGAAATGATCTTCAATCGCGCGCTTGTTTCTACCGGTAATGAATACCATTTCCGTAATACCGGCTTCTACCGCTTCTTCAACTGCATACTGGATCAGGGGCTTGTCAACGATAGGCAACATTTCTTTCGGTTGCGCCTTGGTAGCCGGTAAAAAACGACTCCCCAAACCAGCAACAGGGAATACGGCTTTTGTAATTTTTCTCATTTCAGCTCCTGGAACAAAGTTGAAGCAATTCTGCTTCAGTCAAAATAGTAATACCCAATTCTTGCGCCTTCACCAACTTGCTGCCCGCATCATCACCCGCCACTACATAGCTGGTTTTTTTTGAGACTGAACCAGCAACCTTGCCACCTGCTTTTTCGATGATTTCCGTCGCCTGGTCACGACTCAACGTGGGCAAGGTGCCGGTCAACACTAAAGTCTTGCCTGCCAGCACCTGCTCGCCTTTTTCTTGCACCTCAATCTCAGGCCAGTGTATGCCGGAAGCGATCAATTGCTCAACCAATTCCACATTCAGGCTGTCGCCAAAAAACCGCAGTATGGATTTGGCAACTACCGGACCCACATCAGGCACACTCAACAATTGCTCTTCATTTGCCTGCAACAGGGCCTGGACATTTCCAAAATGGCTGGCCAGATCTTTCGCCGTGGATTCACCAACATGGCGTATCCCCAATGCATAGATAAAACGGGTGAAACTGGTTTCTTTTGAGACTTCCAGCGCATGCAAGATATTCTGCGCTGATTTTTCTGCCATGCGGTCCAGCTCAACCAGTGCACGCAGACCGAGTTTGTACAAGTCTGCCGCTGTCGTTACCACTTGCTTGTCAACCAGTTGATCAATCAGTTGCTCGCCAACGCCATCAATATTCATGGCCTTGCGTGAAGCAAAGTGGAACAGGCCACCCTTGCGTTGAGCTGAACATTTGATCCAGCCACCAGTGCAACGGGCAATCGCTTCGTCTTCCGGCTTTTGTATGGGTGAACCGCAGATGGGGCAAGTTTCTGGCATGACGAACTGCCTTGCATCTGCCGGACGCTTCTCCAGCACGCTGGACACCACTTCGGGAATCACATCACCGGCACGGCGCACTGATACGGTATCACCTATGCGTATATCCTTGCGCTGCACTTCTTCTTCGTTATGCAGAGTCGCGTTGGTGACCGTCACACCGCCTACAAACACAGGTGCCAGCCTGGCAACCGGGGTAATGGCACCAGTGCGACCAACCTGTACTTCGATATCCAGCACGGTTGTCAATGCTTCCTGCGCCGGGAATTTATGCGCGATGGCAAAACGCGGCGCACGCGATACATAACCCAGCGACTGCTGGCTGGCAAAGTCATTGACTTTATAGACCACGCCATCGATCTCATAATCCAGAACTGCCCGTTTTTCCTGTATCGCGCGATAAAACGCCAGCAAGCCCTGAGCTCCTTTAACCAGGGCATTTTCTTCACATACAGGAATTCCAGCCTGACGATACCAGTCCAGCAAGGCGCGATGGGATGATGGCATGTCCATCCCCTCCAACGCACCTATACCATACGCAAAAAACCGCAGGCTGCGTTGGGCAGTGATTTTGGAATCCAGCTGACGCAAGCTGCCCGCCGCCGCATTGCGCGGATTGGCAAATTCTTTTGCACCTGCATCGCGCTGGCGTTGATTCAGCTTTTCAAAATCGCGCTTGAACATCAACACTTCACCGCGCACGTCGAGTATCCTGGGTGGATTTTCCACTTGCAAACGCAAAGGGACACTACGTATGGTGCGGATGTTTTCTGTCACGTCTTCACCAGTAAAACCATCACCACGCGTCGCAGCCTGAGTGAACAAACCATCGACATAGCGCAGGTTGATGGCCAGACCGTCAAATTTAAGGTCAATGGCATAATCAATTTCTTGCGCGGCATCCAGTCCTTCACGCACACGACGGTCAAAGTTGGTGACATCATCATCTTCAAAGCCATTATTCAGTGACAGCATGGGTACCGCATGTTGTACCTGCCCAAATTCTGGCAATGGCGCTCCACCAACACGATTGGTAGGCGAATCTGTGGTTTTCAGCGCCGGGTAAGCCTGCTCCAGTTGCTGTAACTCTGAAAACAGTTTGTCATATTCAGCGTCTGGCACGCTGGGATTATCCAGCACATAATAGGCATGGGCATGACGGTTTAATTCCGCATGCAAAAACTGCACGCGCTGCGCCACAGCAGATGCTCCAGAAGCTGGAGCATCATCCGAAATATCATTCTGCATGTTCGTTTATTCAGCTAAAAAGTCGTTGCGCGCGAAGGGAACCTGCCGGTATCTGTGCTTCAGCCATGGCAGCATAAAATTCATTGACCTGCCCAGCAATTTCATCCAGTGCCAGTTTGGAGATAGGCTGATTGCCATCATCCACCACGGTACCGCCAAGGCGGGTAGATAAAGAGCGTGCACAAGCAGCCATGGCGCCAAAACCATCCCGTGCTGGCGACACACAAGGCACATCCAGCAACAGGGTCAGGCGGGAAGTCATGGTCTCGCTGACGCTGACATTGGTCGACAGGGTGAACAAGCTGCCCCCATCGCCATCCGGCATCATCAGGCGACCATCAGGGCGCTGGTCAAAGCCCATTTTCTCCAACGCAGCCAGCAAGGTATTCAAGGCCCAGGGCGCGCCATTGGCGGCGATATTGACACTGAGTTGAGCATCATGCTCGGCAACAAACTGATGCAATTCACGTGCATGCACCATAACCTTGTTCATGTCCGGAATATCCGAATGCGCGTTCAGATTGTCTGCAATGGCACGCAGTTTCATGATGAATTCTGAATATTCGAGTTCATTCAGCGGGCCACTGCGACTAACCATCTGCACGCCAGCAAATAAACAGGTATAGGCGCCGCCGACGGCGATGACATCTCTTTCGCCGCTATGACTCTGCCCTATGAAATGCACTGGCTTTTTACCTACGTATTTCAAGTCTGCAATTTCTGCCAGAATTTTTTCACCACGTACTGGAGTTTCAAATTCCAGGGGAATAACGCAATCGATCAATTCATCGACTGGCAGTTCCTTTTCTTGCGCTACCGGGGAAGGGGCAGCACTGTCACCCTCATCATGGGATGACATCTCTGGCGCGGAGGATGATTCTTCCTCACTGGCATTACCATCCATGACGGGTTCGTGCCGGACAATACTGTCTGCAGGTGTGTCAGGGTTCATGAGAACATCGTCATGCCCGTCACCGAAAGCATTTTCGACGGTTTTTTTGGCTTTGTATTCTTGCCACTTGTTAAAAATAATGACGCCAACTACCAGCGCCCCACCGATTGCCAATAAACTGATTTGTAGATCTGTCATGCTGCTTGAACCTCAGTAGCAAAATTGACGGCAGACTCCATATCCACCGCCACGATTCGTGAAACCCCCTGTTCCTGCATGGTGACACCAATCAATTGTTGTGCCATTTCCATCGCAATCTTGTTGTGGGAGATAAATAAAAACTGTGTGTTTGATGACATGCGTTTCACCATATTACAGAAACGCTCGGTATTTGAATCATCCAGCGGCGCATCCACCTCATCCAGCAGACAGAAAGGTGCCGGATTGAGCTGGAACATGGAAAACACCAGGGCCGTTGCTGTCAGCGCTTTTTCACCGCCAGACAGCAGATGAATAGTTGCATTTTTCTTGCCTGGCGGCTGCGCCATGACCTGCACGCCAGAATCCAGAATTTCATCACCAGTCATGATCAGCTTGGCCTGACCACCGCCGAATAAAATCGGGAAAAGCTCAGCGAAATGATGATTCACCTTATCAAAGGTATCTTGCAACAAGTCGCGAGTTTCAATATCAATCTTGTGGATCGCGTCCTGCAAGGTCGTAATTGCCTCGGTCAAATCAGCATGCTGCGCATCCAGGAAAGTCTTGCGTTCTGTCGCCTGTGCCAACTCGTCCAGTGCCGCCATGTTAACCGCGCCCAGAGCAGCAATTGCATTGGTCAGGCGGGTGACTTCGCCCTGCAAATACGAAGGCTTTAGATCGTCGTGCAGTTTTTGCGACAGCGCTTCTTCATCAACTTCGAAATTGCGCAATTGTTCTGAATATTGTTCCTGGCTCAGACGGGCAGCCTGCTCTTTCAACTGCAGCTCAACGATGCGGTCACGTTGCGGCTGCAGGCTACGTTCCACCTGCATCTTGGCTTCTTCATGCTGACGCAATTGCTGGGTCAATTGATCCAGTTCATGACGCGCATTGGCCAGTGCTCTTTCCTGCTCGCTGCGACGATCCAGCAAGTCTTGCAAGCCGGCCTGAGCGGTCTGGTCATCCATAGATTCCAGTTCCAACTGCCCTTGTTGCATGCTGGCAAACAATTGCGCTGACTGTTCCAGCGCAGTGGCAATATTACGACGCAATTCTTCCAGCTTGCTGCGATGGGATTTTTCGGCAAATGCAGCTTCCTGCGCAGCCAGTTCAAGGTCACGCAAACGCTGCCTGGCTTCATTCAGCTGCTGTTCTTTTTCCAGATAAGCGGTCTGACCTTCTTCATGCATTTCTTGCAACTCGGCCAAATCCATGTCCAGCTGCTCAAACTTCTGCTCTGATTCTGCACGAATTTGCTGCTGTTCAGCCTCTTGCGCGGCGATCTCTGCCAGGTCACTGCCTATTTGCGTGCTGCGTTGATTAAAGCGTTCCTGCACTTCAGACAACTTCATGAATTCAATTTGCAGACTATGCGTAGTCTGGGTCAGGCTACCTACACGCTGACGCAAGTCCTGCAATTGCTGGGTCGCCTGGGTATATGCAGATTCTGCACGCACGGCACGGGTCTTGGATTCATCCGCCAGCATGTGCTTGGCGCGGCATTGCTTGGTGATATTTTCTATTTCTTGCTGACGCGCCAGTACGCCATCCTGCTCGGAATCCGATGCATAAAAACGCACACTGGAACGGGCAATCACATGCCCCTGCTTGGTGATAAAGCAGGCACCGGCTGGCAATTTCACCCTGTCCATAAAGGCAGAAGTAATATCGTCGGCAATGTAGACCTGGTGCAGCCAATCCTGCATCAGACCGCGCACACCCGCATCATTGAGTTGCAATAAATCGATGAAGGGTTTAAGGCCAGCGACAGGTGCTACCGTATCAGCCATGACGGTGGGCGCACAAACTGCCAGCTTGGCAGGCGGCGCGTCACCGAAAAAGGCTTTGGCCCAGTCCAGATTCGACATTTCCAGCGCCGCAGTACGCTCACGCAGTATGGATTCCAGCGCAGTTTCCCAGCCAGCTTCGATATGCAGTTTTTGCCATATTTTTGGCAGGCTGCTCAATTCGTGTTTTTCCAGCCATGGCTGTACTTTGCCCTGCGTCTGGACTTTTTCCTGCAATTGCTTGAGCGCCAACAGACGTGCTTCCAGTTGTGCATATTCAGCAGCATCCTGGTTCACCTGCTGTTGCGCCTGCTTACGCTCGTCTTCCAGCACAGGCAAACGCTCTTGCGCTTCTTCCAACTGCATGCTGAGTTCTTCCAGCACCTGTTTTTTTTCTTCCAGCTGCATGGACAAATTGTCCAGATGGGTGGTATCTGGCAGCACCAGCCCCTGTTTTTCCTGCATCAGGCGTTCACGCCTGGATGCCAGGGTATTCAAGATATTCGAGGCATTGCGCTGATGGGCAGATTCCAGCTCTATCTGTTGTTGCATCTGCATTATTTTGGCGCGAGACTCGGTCGTCTTCAACTGCGATTCACGCCATACCTGCTCCATGGCTGGTAATTTATCCTGTTGCTGCTGGCTGACTTCCAGTGCCTGCTCGGCGCGCATCGCCAGTTCTTCAACATGGATTTCACCTTCAGATAAATCATCCTGGAATTGCCTGCTTTGGTTTTGCCATTGATCACGCTGCGCTGTCAAGGATTGCAATTGCGATTGCAAACGGCTGCGCGATTCGATGACGAACTTGATTTGCGCTTCCAAACTGCCTATCTCGGCATTGGTCTGATACAGATGACCTTGCGCCTGGTGCATACGGTCGCCGACTGCATAATGCGTCTGACGCATCTGTTCCAGTTCCAGTTCGACGTGGCGCAATTTGGCGGTTTGCTCCTCCAGATCCAACTGGGTTTTTTCTATCTCGGCGAAATGCTTTTTTTGTTCGTTTTCTGCTTCTTTTTTACGCAACAACCACAGCAACTTCTGTTTTTCTTCCTGATCGGTCTGCAACTCGCGAAATTTATTCGCGACTACGGCTTGCGCACCCAATCTGTCCAGATTGTTATTCAATTCACGCAAGATATCGTCGACACGGACCAGGTTTTCATGGGTATCGTGGATACGGTTTTCAGTCTCGCGACGGCGCTCTTTATAGCGGGAAACGCCGGCTGCTTCTTCCAGGAAAATCCGTAATTCTTCAGGACGCGCTTCAATAATGCGCGAAATCATGCCCTGGCCAATAATCGCATAGGCACGCGGGCCTAGACCGGTACCGAGGAAAATGTCCTGGATATCACGGCGACGCACAGGTTGCCCGTTGATGTAATAAGTGGAAGTACCATCACGCGTCAGCGTACGCTTGACGGCAATTTCACCATACTGGCTCCATTGTCCGGCAGCTTTGCCCATGCTGTTGTCAAAAACCAGCTCTACTGATGAACGACCGGCGGGTTTGCGATGGGTGGAACCATTAAAAATAACGTCTTGCATGGATTCACCACGCAATTCAGACGCTTTTGATTCGCCCAAAACCCAGCGCACAGCATCGATAATATTCGATTTGCCGCAACCATTAGGGCCGACTACACCCACCAACTGGCCAGGAACCTGAAAATGAGTGGGATCGACAAAAGATTTAAATCCCGACAATTTAATAGAAGTTAATCGCACTTTGTTTAATTTTATTATCTTTTGCAGTCAAATCTACCGCGTATTCTATGTTTCCAAAGGCTGTATACACAAGCCAACCCCATTATCAATGCATCATACCATCGTAAAGGCAAAATTTTTAGTTTTCAACTTATTACACAATTAACTGATTTACTCCCACTGATTCACCATACTCAACAGGTACGCTGGCAAATTATTCTGGCTTTCAGCAAACCACGTGTGAAAGCCTTACTCTGAAGAATGCACTGGAGGCTATAATACGGATTGAATGTTACCCAAGCAAAACCAAATAAAATACCGAAATCCGAAAAGCGAGCCAAATAAGCGGGCCAGATAGATGGCAAGAATAGTAGAAACGTAGAAACAGCAAAAACCGCAGAAACAGCCCGATCATCGCCATCAAGTTGCCAAGAATTAAAAAAATGAACTTCAATCCCTATCTCAGCAAGTTGCAACCGTATCCGTTCGAAAAACTGAAACGATTGTTTGCCGATGTCAAACCCAACCCTGCGTACCCTGCCATCAGCCTGGGCATAGGCGAACCCAAGCATCCGACACCCAAGCTGATCACGGATGCTTTGATCGCCAATCTGGGTGGCTTGGCCAGTTATCCCTCGACCGCAGGCTCGGACACATTGCGCAATGCCATTTCCGGCTGGATAGCCCGCCGCTACAGCATACCGGCACCAGATGCAACAACGCAGATCCTGCCGGTCAATGGATCCCGTGAAGCCCTGTTTGCCCTGGCACAGACCATCGTCAACCCTGCCGCTTGCCAGGATGGCTTGCCTTTGGTGCTCTGTCCCAACCCGTTTTACCAGATTTATGAGGGGGCAGCCTACCTGGCAGGTGCCGAACCTTATTTCGCCAATGCTGATCCTGCCCGAAATTTCGCACCTGACTACAAAAGCATACCCGACAGTGTCTGGAAACGGGTACAACTGCTATACATCTGCTCACCCGGCAATCCAACTGGTGCCGTACTGAACCTGGATGACTGGAAAGAACTGTTTGCCCTGTCAGACAAATATGATTTTGTCATTGCTGCCGATGAATGCTATTCAGAAATTTATTTCAAGGCAGAAGCGCCCCTGGGTAGCCTGCAGGCAGCACGCGCCCTGGGCAGGAATGATTATCGCCGCCTGATTACACTTTCCAGCCTGTCAAAACGATCAAATGTGCCTGGCATGCGCTCCGGCTTCGTTGCTGGTGATGCTGAACTGATCAAGCAATTCTTGCTATACCGGACTTATCACGGCAGCGCGATGAGCCCCAGCATACAGGCAGCCTCAGTAATTGCCTGGAATGACGAAACCCATGTCCAGGAAAATCGTGACAAGTACATCCGCAAATTTGCCCAGATTACACCGGTATTGCAGGAAGTACTGGAAGTCAGCCTGCCCGATGCCGCTTTTTACCTGTGGGCCAGGGTGCCGGACAAACTGGGAATGTCGGACACAGAATTCGCCCGCCGCCTGTACGAGGAATATAATGTTACAGTTTTGCCGGGCAGCTACCTTGCACGTGAAGCACATGGCATCAATCCGGGACAGAATCGCATACGTATGGCACTGGTCGCCGAACCTGAAGAGTGTCTGGAAGCCGCTCAAAGAATTGTCAGTTTTTGCAAAAAATACGTTTAGCTGGTGTCCGCTCCAAGATTCAACCGTATCATTTCGTTTATTTAATCATCTGAAGATATCAACATGACTCAACAATTACAGCAAATCATCGATCAGGCTTGGGAAGATCGCACTAACTTCTCTCCTAAATCCGCGCCTGCAGAAATTCGTGAAGCAGTTGCCCACGTATTGGGTGAACTCGATGCCGGCAGCCTGCGCGTGGCGCAAAAAATTGATGGTAGCTGGCAAGTCAATCAATGGATAAAAAAAGCAGTGCTACTGTCTTTCCGCCTGGAAGATAATATCTGCATGCCTTCCGGTGATCACATGCAATTCTTCGATAAAGTACCAACCAAATTTGCCAATTACACTGCTGAAGACTTTGCCAAAGGTGGTTTCCGCGTGGTGCCCCCAGCGGTAGCACGTCGTGGCAGTTTCATCGCCAAGAACGTCGTGTTGATGCCTTCTTACGTGAACATTGGCGCCTACGTGGATGAGGGTGCGATGGTTGACACCTGGGCTACAGTAGGTTCCTGCGCGCAAATCGGCAAAAACGTACATCTGTCCGGTGGTGTTGGCATCGGTGGCGTATTGGAACCCATGCAGGCCAACCCTACCATCATTGAAGACAATTGCTTCATCGGCGCTCGCTCTGAAGTCGTCGAAGGCGTTATCGTTGAAGAAAATTCTGTTATTTCCATGGGCGTGTATATCGGCCAGTCAACCAAGATCTATGATCGTGCCACGGGTGAAGTCAGTTATGGCCGCATACCCGCTGGCTCTGTCGTGGTCTCCGGCAATTTGCCGTCTGCCGATGGCAAATACAGCCTGTATTGCGCGGTGATTGTAAAGCGTGTTGATGCTCAGACACGTTCCAAAACCAGTATCAATGAATTGCTGCGCGGCGCCTGATAGCGCCTTTTTGATCAATTTATAGTTCAGAACAGGGAAACATCATGGCAGCGATGGAGAGATTATTTCTACTGATGAAAGAGAAACATGCATCTGACATGTTTTTTGCGATGAACTCGCCTATTCATCTGAAAATCAACGGCAATCTGCTCCCTATCAATCAGCAGAAAATGGATCAGGCAAATATCCTGTCACTGCTGAGCGAGGTCATTGGCCAGGAACAGATGGAGCAACTGGAAGAAGAAAACGAGTTGAATATCGGTATCGGTGCACCAGGCATTGGCCGCTTCCGTCTGTCGGCATTCCGCCAACGTGGCTCGATTTCTGCCGTCTTCCGTTTTGTTCCTGGTGACATCCCTGCATTAAACACACTGCATTTGCCGCCTGTGTTGTCTGAACTGATCATGGAAAAACGTGGTCTGATCCTGGTCGTTGGTGCAACCGGATCAGGCAAATCCACCACCATTGCCTCCATGCTTGATCACAGGAACGAAGTCAGGACCGGCCATATCCTGACGCTGGAAGACCCGATCGAATATTTGTTCCGCAGCAAAAAATCCATCGTCAATCAACGTGAAATCGGCAGCGATTCCGAAAGCCTGAAAACCGCACTGAAAAATTCCCTGCGTCAGGCACCGGATTGCATCCTGATTGGTGAGATTCGCGACCTGGACACCATGATGGCAGCGATTGCCTATGCGCAATCCGGCCATCTGGTTCTGGCGACCCTGCATGCCAACAACAGTTATCAGGCACTGAACCGTATCATCAGTTTCTTCCCCATGGAAACCAGGAATGCCTTGTTGCTGGATCTGTCATCCTCCATACGCGCGATTATTTCACAACGCCTGATACGGGCAAAAGACGGTGGCCGTTGCCCCGCAGTAGAAATCATGCTCAATACCCGCTATGTGGCAGAGTTGATAGAACAGGGCGACATCTTCCAGATCAAGGAAGCGATTGAAAAGAGTCTGTCACCTGGCTCACAAACTTTCGAGCGCGCTCTCATGTATCTGATCAAGGAAGGTCTGATTACCCAGGAAGAAGGTCTGGCCAATTCTGATTCGGCAAATAACCTGTTGTGGCTGCTGAACAATGAAGCCTCCAGCAGTGCGGCACCACCGCCAGAACCTGAACCAGAAGCCAAGGATGAAGCCTCGTTCACAGAATTCACCCTCAACGTTTAAGCTTTATCAGCCTGTTGCAATCACTAAGGTAACCACTAACAACGTATGACACAGCGCATCACCCTGTTCGGCATTCCGAACTGCGACACCGTTAAAAAAGCCCGCACCTGGCTGCAAGAGCAGGATCTGGCATTTGAGTTTCACGATTTCAAGAAACAGGGCTTGAGCCGCGCAGCCATAGAATCATGGCTGGAACATCAGAGCCTGGATGTGCTGATCAACCGCAAGGGTACTACTTGGCGTGCACTCAGCGATGCAGAAAAAGCTTCCGCTGGCGATACCGAACAGGCTATCGCCCTGATGCTGGATAAACCTTCCGTCATCAAGCGCCCGGTCATGCTGATTGCCAATGATGGCAATAACCAGGTCAACGTTGGATTTTCTGTGCCGCAATATCAGTCCATTTTCAAGAAATAAACATGAGTAAAACACTTGCGCTGACAGAACAGTTAATTGCACTGGATTCGGTCACACCTGAAGACAAAGGCTGCCAAAATACCCTGATCGCCTTGCTGGAACCGATGGGCTTTCAGTGTGAAACCATACAGTCCGGTGAGGTTACCAACCTTTGGGCCAGACGCGGCCAAAGCCAGCCCCTGCTGGTGTTTGCCGGTCACACCGATGTGGTGCCTACCGGCCCGGTAACACAGTGGCAATCTGCACCTTTTACGCCCACCCACAGAGACGGCAAGCTATACGGTCGTGGTGCCGCCGACATGAAAACATCGATCGCTGCCTTTGTCGTAGCAACAGAAGAATTCATCGCGGCCCATCCGGATCACAAGGGTTCTATCGGTTTCCTGATCACCAGTGATGAAGAAGGCCCAGCCACTGACGGCACTGTGGTGGTCTGTGAAAAACTCAAGGCACGCGGAGAACAGCTGGATTATTGCATCGTCGGCGAACCAACTTCTGTCGACAAACTGGGTGACACCATCAAGAATGGCCGTCGGGGTACCATGTCTGGCAAACTGACTGTCAAAGGTGTGCAAGGCCATATCGCCTATCCACAGTTGGCAAAAAACCCTATTCATCTGGCAGCGCCTGCCATGGCGGAACTGGTAGCCGAAGTCTGGGATGAAGGCAATGACTATTACCTGCCCACGTCCTGGCAAATGTCGAATATCCATGCCGGCACCGGGGCATCTAACGTGATACCGGGCGAAGCCGTCATTGATTTCAATTTCCGTTTCTCCACCGCCAGCACTGCCGAAGGCTTGCAGCAACGCGTACATGCAATACTCGACAAACACGGCCTGGAATATGACTTGAAATGGACCGTGGGTGGTCACCCTTTCCTGACACCGAAAGGCAGCCTGAGCGATGCATTGGGTGATGCGATTCTTGCAGAAACTGGCGTGGCAACGGAACTATCCACTACTGGCGGTACCTCGGATGGCCGCTTCATCGCCAAGATTTGCCCCCAAGTGGTGGAATTTGGTCCTCCGAATGCCAGCATCCATAAAATCGACGAACACATTGAGCTGCAATACATAGACCCGCTCAAGAATATTTATCGACGCACGCTGGAAAACCTGCTGACCTGAACTGAAGCACCAGCCGATACGAAACCAAGATATGACAACACCTGCCACCACTTTTTTGACCCTGCGCGATCTGCTGCGCCATGCCGTCACACGCTTCAACAAAGAAAAATTGTTCTTTGGCCATGGCAGTGCCAACGCACTGGATGAAGCTGCGTATTTACTGCTGCACACCTTGCACCTGCCACTCGACAAGATAGAGCCTTTCCTGGATGCGCGTTTATTGCCTTCAGAAATCGATGCTGTGCTCCAGGTGATTGAACGCCGTGCAACCGATCGCATACCAGCGTCTTACATTACCAATGAAGCCTGGCTGGGCACTTACAATTTCTATGTGGATGAACGTGTCATCGTGCCACGTTCCTTCATTGCAGAATTGATCCCAGAGCATTTTTCACCCTGGGTGACAGAGCCTGAAGCGATCAGCAATATCCTCGAACTGTGCACCGGCTCTGGCTGCCTACCCATCATGCTGGCCGATATGTTCTCTGAGGCGCATGTGGATGCCGTCGATATTTCCAAAGATGCGCTGGAAGTGGCCAAACGTAATGTGGCAACCTATGGATTGCAAGACCGTATCACACTGATTGAATCAGACCTGTACAGCAATGTGCCTGACAAGAAATACGATCTCATCATCACCAACCCGCCGTATGTCAATTCCGGCTCTATGGCCAAACTGCCCAAGGAATACATGCATGAACCACAAATTGCGCTGGCTGGCGGTGACGATGGCATGGACCTGGTGCGTAAGATCGTGGCCGGTGCCGCACAGCGGCTCACTGAAGATGGTTTGCTGATGGTGGAAATTGGCAATGAACGTGCCTTCGCTGAAGCTGCCTTCCCTGAATTGAATCTGACCTGGTTAAGTACCAGTGCTGGCGACGACATGGTATTTTTGGTGGAAGCCAATCAACTGACAGATTTCACTGCATAAATCCGTGCTGCGCAGTGCAGTTAACATAATGAAGACGGGCAAAATCAGTTTTGCCCGTTTTTCCATTTTTTTGCATCAACAAAACAGCATTACCCCATTACTTTAAGTTTATATGATACGTCTTCAACAAGTCGTCCTGGCGCGCGGCATCAAACCTTTATTTGACAGTGTCGATGTGACACTCAATCCCGGCGACAAGATAGGCTTGATCGGCTCGAATGGTGCAGGAAAATCCAGTTTGTTTGCCATGTTGCGTGGTGAATTGCACCCTGACCAGGGCAGCATCGATTTCCCGGCCAAATGGCAGCTTGCCCACGTCGCGCAAGAAACCCCGCCACTGGAACGCAGTGCCATCGATTATGCAATAGATGGCGATGTCGCCTTGCGCAAACTGGAAGCCCAACTGGCCGAACTGGAAGCTCAGCCAGAAAGTTACGACAACGGCATTGCCATCGGCAATATGTATGGGGCATTGGCTGATGCCGATGCCTATACTGTGCGCCCACGTGCCGAACAATTGCTGCTGGGCCTGGGTTTCAAGATCAACGAACTGGAACAACCAGTCGCCAGTTTTTCTGGTGGCTGGCGCATGCGCCTGAATCTGGCGCAAGCACTGATGTGTAAATCCGATTTGCTGCTGCTCGATGAACCGACCAACCATCTGGATCTGGATGCCATCATCTGGCTGGAAGATTGGCTGAAACGCTATGAAGGCACCTTGATCATCATTTCGCATGACCGCGATTTTCTGGATGGCGTGGTGAATGTCATCGTCCACATTGATGAACGCAAGCTCAAGCGCTATGGCGGTAACTATTCCGGCTTTGAACGCCAGCGTGCTGCCCAGTTGGAACTGGCACAAGGCATGCTGGAAAAACAAAACCGCAAGCGCGCCCATCTGCAATCCTTTATCGACCGCTTCAAGGCCAAGGCATCCAAAGCCAAGCAGGCACAAAGCCGTATCAAGGCTTTGGCACGTATGGAAGAAATGGCGCCTTTGCGGGCCGCTGCCGAATTCTCTTTTGAATTCCGCGAGCCACTCAGCGCCCCCAACCCCATGCTGGTGATGGAAGATGTGGATTGCGGCTATCGCACTGAATCAGAAACCGACCATAGTTTCACCGAGAAAAAAATCGTTGGCGATGTCAAGTTCACGCTGCAAATCGGCCAGCGTATCGGCCTGCTTGGTGTGAATGGCGCTGGTAAATCCACCCTGATCAAAACCATCGTTGGTGACATCGCGCCTTTGAATGGCGTCATGCAAACTGGCAAGGGGCTGTCCATCGGGTACTTTGCACAGCATCAGGTAGAAATGCTGCGCCATGATGAATCACCACTGTGGCACTTGGCGCATATTGCCCCTGATGTACGTGAGCAGGAATTGCGTAACTTCCTCGGTGGTTTCAACTTCCCTGGCACCATGGTGAGCAGCCCGATCAAGCCATTCTCAGGCGGTGAAAAAGCCCGTCTGGCACTGGCCATGATCGTCTGGCAGCGCCCCAACCTCTTGCTGCTGGATGAGCCGACCAACCATCTGGACCTGGAAACCCGCGAAGCCCTGACAGATGCCCTGGCACAGTTTGAAGGCACCCTGGTCGTGGTCTCACATGACAGGCATTTGCTGCGTGCCACGACTGACCAGTTCATCATTGTCGCCGATGGCAAACTGCAACCGTTTGACGGCGACCTGGACGATTACAAAGACTGGCTGTTCAAAAACAAACTGGAAAAAGCTGCCCCCACCCTGCCAGAAAAAACCAAGGCGCAGGAAGCAGCTTTGCCTCAAGCCAAACCTGTTCCGGTCGCCAAGGTCGACGACAAGGAACAGCGCAAACGCGACGCCGATGAACGCCAGCGCGTCGCCAATCTGCGCAAGCCCATAGAGACACGTATCAAACGTCTTGAAGAACAAATGGCCAAGTTGAATCTGAAAAAGAAAGATATCAACACGCAGTTAGAAGACAGTGAAATCTATAGCGATGCCAACAAGGAAAAACTGAAGACCCTGTTGCTTGACCAGGCTTATGTCGTCAAGGAACTGGAGCAAATCGAAGTTGACTGGCTGGAACAGCAGGAATTTCTGGAAGCAGTAGAGTAATGACAAGGGGCGCTGAATGCGCCCCTTTCTTTTTATGCCTGAAAACTAAATCCACTCACAAGGGTCAACCCGATAATAGTTCCGTAATTGCGCATACAAGGCTGGATGATAATGCGCAAGATCATGGCTTTTCTTGAAAAATGCTTCGGTCACCACAGCAAAAAATTCTGCAGGATTAGTCGCACCATAGGGATCAATAATCGTTGGCATATCGCTGTCAATTGCTTGCAGCAACTGTGCAAATTCCATCTCCATGACTTGCGACCATTTCTTGTAAGCTGCCGCTGTTTTCAAATCAGGGGCGCCATTGGTCGCGCCGGTTTCACTATCGAGTTGATGCGCAAATTCATGCAAGACAACATCCTGACCTCGCGCCTCATTGTCAGGATTATTCACAATCTGATCCCATGCCAAAATCACCCTGCCATCACTCCAGGATTCACCGCTCAAACCCTGGTTGGTATGGGTAACTACACCACCAATGTTCATCTGTGTTCTGGGTGCCACAAATGCCGACGGATACACCAGCACATGGGTAAGCTGCGGGTACACATCCGATTCGCGGTTCAACAGCAAGAGGCAAGCCTTGCCAGCTATCGTCACCCTGATTTCATCAGTAATAGTCAGGCCGCCACAACCGACAAAGGTTTTTTGATACAGAAACTGCCGTATGCGACGCTTCAACTGCATTTGCAAATCTGTAGGCATGCGCGAATAGCCCGGCAAGTTTTTCCTCAGGATTTTTGAATAATTCAGAGGAAAAGCCTTTGAAAGCACATAGCGCAAACGCGCCCGGGGCAAGACAAACACTCCCAGTCCCAACAAGACCAATACAGCAAGTAGCCATTCCATGTTGACGCCAATCAAGGTTGCCGGTGCCATAACAAAGACAGCATCCATTTACGTAAAGCAAATGGGCGCAACAAAGGCAAAATCAATAGCAAGGGAAAAAATTCCGCTTTGGGACTATTCATAGTTGCTCAGACAACAGACAATGTCAACAATATGTCATCTGCAAAACTTTGCAGAACTTTGGAATGAATATACAAAGGTCCACTAATGAAAGATGTATTAAGAAAAAAGATCATTGCCGTATGCGACAGCAAAATCAAGCAAAAGGGTCCGGATGTCGGACTATCCTTTTACGCCTTTTTCGCCAATAAAAACGATGATCCGGAATTGCTGATGGAAGCTGCTACCTGGTGGATCATGGAAAACCGATTTGATCATTTTGAAAAAGCGATCAAAATCAAACAGTTGGTCATGGCAATGAATGCGGCAAATTGAAACTGCCAGCCGTCATTGACAGCCTGCGGGCAACAACCGGAAACTACGGGCATAATATACAAGCCCCCGCATTGTCTCCTCTGCCCCCTTGATCTCTACAACAGGTTTGCAAAACTATGAGCGCCCTCTTTTCCCCTCTTCGTCTTGGATCACTGGACCTGACAAACCGCATCATTATTGCGCCCATGTGCCAATATTCTGCCGACTATGGCAAAGCTACTGACTGGCATCTTATTCACTTGGGTGGACTGGCTTTATCCGGTGCAGGCTTATTGATACTGGAAGCAACCGCAGTTGAAGACATAGGCCGCATCTCTCCCGGCGACCTGGGTCTGTGGTCAGATGAAACCGAGGCTGCACTTGGCGCGGTTTTACAGTCGATACGCAAACATTCAAACATGCCGATTGCCATACAACTTGGCCATGCGGGCCGCAAAGCATCCAGCCAGGCGCCCTGGCATGGTGGTCAGCTCATTGCGATAGAAGATGGCGGCTGGCAAATGGCAGCACCTTCTGCATTGGCCCATGCAAAAGGCGAACGCCCACCGCAGGCGCTAGATGAGGCTGGTTTGAAGCGTGTACAACAAGCCTTTGTTGATGCAGCCGTGCGTGCCCACAGGCTGGGCATCAATGCGATCGAACTGCATGCTGCGCATGGGTATCTGCTACACCAGTTTCTGTCGCCGATTGCCAATCACCGCACTGACCAGTATGGTGGTTCGGTCGAAAACCGTCTGCGATTTCCACTGGAAGTGTTTGACGCAGTACGCGCAGCAGTACCGAAAGATGAGATGACGCTTGGTGTGCGTCTTTCAGCAACAGACTGGGTAGATGGCGGTTTGGATATTTCGCAAAGCAAGCTTTTCGTGCATGCCTTGCAAGAACGTGGCTGCGACTTCATTCACGTATCCAGTGGTGGTGTTTCACCTGATCAAAAAATTCCTTTAGGGCCAGGCTATCAAGTACATCTGGCAAAGGAAATCAAACAGCATTGCAAGCTGCCAGTGATTGCCGTTGGCCTGATTACCGAACCAGAACATGCTGAAGAAATCATCGCTAATGGCCAGGCGGATGCGATTGCCATTGCACGTGGCATTTTGTACGATCCGCACTGGCCATGGCATGCCGCTGCCAAACTGGGGGCGACTGTAGAAGCACCCCATCAATACTGGCGTTCACAACCTCGTGATCAAAAGAATCTGTTTGGCGATACCAAGATAGGACAGCGTTGATGCGGCATACAGCATGTAAGAACCTGTGTACGATCTTACTGCGCGTGCGTGATCGTGGCTCATGTGCTGCTCAAAATGCTCATGTACTACAGTACGTTCCGCTTTTTGCGCTGCTCTTCACTCCCGCTGACGCACGCTCGCTACAGATCGTAAACAGGTTCTAAGTAAAACTCGGTCGAATAACAACAAACCTGGGCAGCGCACGCTGTCCAGGTTTGTTGTTGGGTCAGAGCACGTCAGATCACAAAATCTACTCCAGTTTCTTCAGCGCGTCCTTCACATAATTGGCATTTGGGTTATTCGGTGCCAGTTCCAGGAAACTGGTGTACGCTTTTTTAGCTTTTTCGTTTTCATTCAGCATGGCTCTGGCGTCGCCCAGGTTCAGGTAGGCAATGGCCCTGGATGGATCAATCTGCAAGGTATTTTCAAACCAGCGCGCTGCCTCTGCATATTTTTGCTGTTTGAAATACACAAAACCCAGGTTGTTTGCGGCCAGACCAAAGTCAGGGCGGTATTTCAGGGCTTCGGTAAACGCGACTTCTGCCTGAGCATATTGTTTTTCCCTGTACAGTTGCAAACCTTGATCATTCGCTCTTTGCGCCAATTGTCTTGAAGAGGCATCCACCATTTTGGGAGCCGCAATTTTCTGTTCGCCACCATTCAGGTTCTTAATGACAATGGGTGCATCACCACCCGCTTTGACGGTTGCGCCATCAATTTTGTTGTTGAGGGCAATCGCGTCAGCAGATAGCTGATTGGTTTTTGCGTTTAAGAACTCACCTTCGCTATGCATTTCAAACACAAACTCGCCACCTTCTGAACCAGGCAGGCTGCCAAATGCCGGAGTTTGCTGCGACATGCTGGACACAGCGGGGGCAATATAGGCGGCCAATTCAGTAGCAGTGATCATGCCATCGCCGTTCAAGTCAGCTTTACCGCTCAGGGCTTGCAGCAAAGTCCAGGTAAATACGGAATGGCCATTCGGCCCGCCGTCAGCTACTAATTGATCAGCACCACCCGCTGTCAGCATTTGGCGTCCCATACGGCGCGCATTTTCACGCAAGAAGGCGCTGCTACCACCGCCGCGCGTCAGTCCCAGGCCGCTATAACAGGCATCCATCACAAACAGGATATGCTTGGCATTGAGGCTTTCGGCAATATTTTGCAAATCCGTCATGGGGATAGCATCAACCGATAATTGTTCAGGATCAGAATCAACCGGGATGATGTACCCCAGGTTACGGCCAGAACTGAGCTTTCTGGTGGCACCATGTCCGGCAAAGAATACAAAGACCCGGTCGTCTTTCTTTAATTGTCCATGCCCCAATTTTTCATGGAACAGGGCAAGAATATTATTCCTGGTTGCATCCCCATTGGTCAGGGTTAACACCTTGTCACCTGGGAAGCCCAGTTTACTGACCAGCATGTCACGAATTGAATTGGCATCTTGCACTGCATATTGCAGCTTGGGCCATTTGGCATAATCATTAATGCCAATCACGATAGCCCAGCTATTTTGATAATCAGTACTGATGCTGACCTTTTCTGGCGTCGCCTTGCCACCCTTGGCTACCTTGAAGTCAGTGCCATCCCAGGATGCAAAACTGTAGCCATCGGCAATCAGCTTATCCAGCACAAGTGGCAGCGCCTTGATCGTGCGCTCATGGATATCATGGAAAAGAATGATGCCACGCTGTTCTTTTTCCAACGTACCCAAGACACGGCCAGCAATAGAATTCGGCACTGGATCAGCCCAGTCCAGGGAGTCAATATTCCACATGACAGAATGCAACCCCAACCTGCCGAGAATTTGCATGCCTTCCTTACTCTTTGCACCGTAGGGGAAGCGGAACAAGGCCGAGCGTGCCGGATCAATCGCTTTCAGCAATTTGTCGGTTTGCTCAATTTCAGCATTCAGGGTGTCGCCACTTTCCTTGGAAAGCAAGGCATGACTGAAACTATGATTGGCCAGCACATGGCCTGCACTGAGCAATCTTCTGCTGGTTTCTGCATTTTTATTCAACAGTTCTTTGCCTTTGGCATCGATGCTGCCGACGTTTTTACCGACCTGGAAGAATACTGCAGGCACATTGTATTGCTTCAATATCGCAGCAATTTCATCGGTATATGTCGCATGAGGACCATCATCAAACGTCAACACCACGGTTTTGGCTGGCAAGCCCTGACCGAAAATATCTTTTTCCTTTTCGCTTAACGGCTCCGGTTTTTCCGGATAGGGCAAGATAATGCCGTAGTCTTTGAGGATTTGTTCACGGTTATATAATTTGCGCAGTTTGACAATGTAGTCATCCCAGCGCTCGCGCTTCAATTCTATTGAGCGTGACTCAAAGCGAGAGAATATCTCTTTGAGCTCGGCGTCGTATTCCTTTTCAATCTCACTCAAGGCGTTCAAATCATCACTGACACGCTTGTGCAATTTGATGGATGGCAAGGTCTGCTCGGTAGCGATCAACTTTTGCATTCTGACCAGCACTTCCCTGAATGCCAGGCGATCGGCGTCATACAGGTCTTCACCAGATTCTATGTAAGTCAGTATGGTATCGAAGGCTGCTTCGCGCTGGGCCGCATGGCGCGTCTTGAGCTTGTCAAGATAGGTATCCAGATCATTCAGCCTGACAAGATTTTCGTGAAACAAGGCTTGCCCGATGCGATTGGCTTCATTGCGTTCTTTGGGTCCCTGCTTTTTTTCATCTGCCAACAAGACAATGATCTTGCGATAGGCGACCAGCAAGCCATTCAACTCATCCGGCATTTTGCTGGCGTCAAAACCATCTTTGGGATCCACCTGTGCAGACTCGACCTGTGCACTCGCATTGTGCACATTTTTTTGGATGAGGAAATAAGCGGCAGCAGCCAGACAAACTGCCGCAACGGCAGGCACAATAATCTTGATAGGTTTCATTGGGAAAATCGATACAGCAAGACAATAAGTGGGACAATAAGTTAGTTCGGTATCATATTGCAAATATGAGATTACATGGTTGCAAGAACAGGTTTTCTTTCATTAAAACCCCAATTTTTCCAGATTCTTGCCAGCTTCCCGTTGTGTCAATGCTGAAAATTGATCTTTGTACTGAACAAGAAAGGTCTTGATCATCGCTGGGTCATGCCAGGCATAATCACGCAAAGCCCAGCCTATCGCTTTCCTGATGAAGAATTCGTCTTCACCCGCCAATGTCAGCGCATACCGGCACAATCTATCGACATCCGTCTTTTCACGCCAGCCCAGTTGATGCAACAAGGCGATGCGCCGGACCCAAAAATCCTCATGTAGCAAGGCCGCATCCATAGTTTTTTGTATTTTCCTGTCTGCGGTCAGATGCAAGCGCAACAAGTCCCCTAGCACACCAGCCAGACCGTCTACGCTATCCCACCAGGATTTTTGCTGCACCTGTGCCAGCAAGGCTGGCACATCTTCCGGGCGTAAGCGTCGGTAATGCTTGGCCAGAATATCCACTGCCAGATACTGGTATTCGCGTTCCTTGTAAGCCCACAAGCCAGTAGCCACAGTCAGAAGTTGATCGGCATCAGCCGTTTTCAATTGCCTGATGATATCCACGCATGCCTTGCGCCTGTCAGGTGCGGGAATGCCCAGAAACTCGAAGCGGTTTTTCATATAGGCACGCATTGCCTGTGCCCGCCCGGGATCAGCAAGTGGCGATAAACTGAGCTTGCATTGCGTGATGATTTCTTTCATATTACCGGCCCCAAAATTGCGAAGATGCCAGACAAATCAGGTGATCTTAAAAGAGTCTGGTTTGCTCAAATATTTTCAAACGAACATTCTTTTATGTTAAAGTCATTATGCTTTTATTCACGCTTTAAAGCATCACCTCGTCTGCACATCCCCTAATCATACCAAGCCAGCGCAGGAGTCACCTCATGTTCGCAGCCATACCTGAAACACCGCAACACGCCATCAAGAATCGCCCACTCTCAGAATTCGACACTGATGCTGCTGCCGTAAGGGCGATTGCTCAGGCGACGGTCAGTGTCGAGTTATTTACGATACCGCTGTACATGAATTCCATGTATTCGATCTACGGCACGCATCAGATCAATTCCAAGGGCAATCAATATTATAAGGGCCGCCAATGGCCAGGCATGGCTACCACAGCAAAACCCACTACCACCAATGAGCGTGCTTTCAATATCGTCTTCAGTGTATTCATCCAGGAAATGCTGCATTTGCAGATGGCTGCCAATATCGCTACGGCAATTGGTGTTGATCCCAGTTTTACCCGCAATTCGGGCCTGCAGGATAGTGAGCGTGGCTGGACTTGCTATGGCTCAGACAAGCACACCATACCTTGCATTGTTGACTTGAGGGATACCAATAGCTACAAGGATGTCAGAGTCAATCTGGAATCGCTGAATAAAAACCAGATCGAACTGTTTTTGGCAATCGAGCAGCCAGAAATGCAGGCGCGCGAAGAATTGCGCCGCAATGCCGATAAATATTTCCCCAATGTACCGCTAGCTAACTGGAATCCGGATAAGGGATTTGCTGATCTGCCTCTGTTCGGCACTATCGGCTATATGTATGAATGCTATGCCAAATACATCAGCATGGAATATACGGATGGTCAGACACTATGGGAAAAACTGTTTGATAACGAGGCCGTACAAAAAGACATGTTCAATGTCCACAGTACGCCCAAAGAGCCCAACGAAAGCCATCCCCAAAAAGAATACCCACAATTTGACACATTGTTCGGCCCTGATGATCTTGACGGCGGCAAGGCTGGGTCGCAAAACAAGGCCATCGACATGATGTGCGCCATTACCGATCAGGGCGAAGGTAATTCCGCAGGGATCAAGCACTACCGCCGCACGCAATTACTGCGTGCCGTACAGCCTGACTATCGCGAATCCGACGACGCCTTGAAGGCCGATTATCCTTCGTATGACGGCGATGGCAAGGACGCGCCATCCCGAGATGCTTCTGCACGCTTCCACAGCGCGGCATTTGATCACTATGAACGCTTCCAGGATATCCGGAAAGAGATGGAACATCCCGGAGAAACATCCGCGGATCATTTACTGACGTGGGAACAATGGCACGCCGTTGCCGGCAATCACTGGACTGCTGCCATGCTGACCAATGAGGATTACGAAGCTGCTTCAGCACCACAAAATATCCCTACCCCCGACGAAGTTGCCGGTGCGCTGAATCGACTGAAAAGCGAAGGTGCAAAAACCGTACAGATGTTAAGCAGCGTATCTGCAGGGGCGATTTATGGCATTACCTCGGTACTGGATGAATACTGGACAAACAAGGACACAAGCTTCCCCTATCCATCCATGGTCGGTTCAGGCGACCGCATGTCAATTTGCTGGGCGATCACAGGTTGCTCGCCAGATTTATCAGTCAGCGTTCCATTACCAGACAAGAACGTTTTGTACCACGCCTGCCAGGGTCTGGATTTCAACGCCAGCAAGGGATCAGAAACCGAAGAAGCAAATAATCAATGCGCTGCAATTGCGGTTTATCACAGCTGCCGTGGTTCAAATGGTTGTGAAGCCCAAGGTGGCTGTGGCTTTGCACAGATAGACAAGGTCGTTAAACCAGAACAGGACCCGCTTCAAACTGCAACTCCAGATCGCGGCTCACACAGTCTGTGCGGCAAACCACCGGGACCTCCACCTACAGGCACCCTATATAGCCCGCCAAGTGACAACCGCTGCAAGACCTATGGTGGCTGTGCCGTGCCTATCTCTGCGTCGCAACTGTTCCCCGCCAGCGGCACAATGACACTGTATACTTTTGATGATGCACCACCGCATACAGCGCATTTATTGAACAAGAACATCAATTTCAAACAAGGGGACGGCGTTTTTGACACGGCATGGGCAGCCTATAGCACGGTAATGGCGGCACGTCATAAAAATCCAGGGGAAATACCAAAACCAAATGACTTGCGCCTGGCTTTGCCACCATCAACCTGATGATATAGGCATGACTCAGACGTACACTATGTCTATGCACACTATGCAACCACGTCTGGGCCTGCCCAATCTGGGCCTGGGTGTCGGCCTGCGCAATACACACTTTGAGCACATACTTGAACATGGTGCCGGAGTAGCCTGGTTTGAAGTGATCACAGAAAATTTCATTGATAACCATGGCTATGCGCGGCATGTGCTGGAACGCATAGCGCAAACCTGTCCTATCGTCATGCATGGTGTTTCGCTGTCGATAGGCAGCACAGATGCGCTGGATTTCAGTTATTTGAAAAAACTCAGGCAGCTGGCAAAAGAATTGCAAGCTGTATGGGTGTCAGATCATTTGTGCTGGACTGGTGCTGCGGCGATGAATACCCATGATTTGCTGCCGCTCCCCTTGAACAAAGCAACGCTTGAACATGTGGCTGAACGCGTGCGCATTGTCCAGGATTTTTTACAACGTCCGCTAATCATTGAAAACCCCAGCACCTACGTCGAATTTGAACAGTCAACCATGGCTGAAGATGAATTCTTAAGTCGCTTAACCGAAAAAACCGACTGTGGCCTGCTGCTGGATGTCAATAATGTTTATGTGTCCGCCTACAACCATGGCTTTGATGCTGAACGCTATATACGCAACCTGCCTGCGGATCGCATCGTGCAGATTCATCTGGCGGGACCAAGCCATTGTGGCGACTATATGATAGACACGCATGATCAGCCAGTGCCGACACCAGTCTGGCATCTATATGCCTTGGCGCAGGCCTTGACGGGTGGTGTTTCTACACTGCTGGAATGGGATGCCAATATCCCGGCCTACCCTGATTTGCTGGCAGAACTGGACAAGGCACGTTTGGTTATGGATGGTCATTTTCCAGACATGAAAATCAATACAGCATCTGTTGCAAGCATTTCTACGCCTTTACACTTTCAGTTGGAAGAACTCAGCACCTCATGAATCAGCCATTACCTGATCCATCGCTATCGCAATTGCAAAACTGGTTTTTGACAGTGATGACCGCACCCGGTGGCCTGGCAAGAGGATTATCGCTGGCAAAGGAACATCTGGGTCTGGAAGAATCAGCCGTTATCAAGACCACACCAGGCAAACAATCACGCATGCACATCTATGCCAATGGCTACGTCTTGCGTTTGCAGGAATGCCTGCAGGCTGATTTCCCCATTTTGCACCGCTTGATGGGTAATGATCTGTTTAATTTTTTTGCTCATAACTATATATGGCGTCATCCTTCCCGCGCACCGTCTCTGTATGATTTGGGTGCTGGCTTTGCCAACTTCCTGCTACATAGTCAGCCTACAAGTACAACCGGGGGAAATGCTGGCAAAGCGGACCTGCTATTGCAGTTTCCTATTGAGATGGCAAAACTGGAGCGGGCATTTACCGAAGTCATACGGGCACCTGGACTGGAGCAGGACCGCAGCATCAAAACCCACAATGCATTCGACTTGTTGATGGGCTCATATGCAGAGATCCACATCCCGGCCTGCGTACGTCTGCTGAAAACCAGTTTTCCCTTACTGGCATACTGGGAACTGGCAAAACATGCGCCTGCTGACCAGGATTTGCCAGCGCCACCAGATCCTGAAACCAGCTATCTGGCATTTACACGCCAGAATTATCGTGTACAGCTGATCAGCTTACTTCCCTGGCAATATCATTTTTTACAGGCTGCTTACAGCAATACTGATCTTCACCAATGCACAGTACAGTCATCAAAAGAAACCGGACTGGACATTCAGGCGCTGCTGGCAGATATATGTCTATGGCAGCCACAAGCACAAGCGCTTGGCTTGCTGACGACAGAAAAGGTGGCGTTGAGCTGATCCAAGCCACCTCCCAAATAGCCGCTTAACCGGCATTAACAATTACTGTCTTGCCCTCCCCTTTATTTAGCAAGTCTTTCGCAGCCAGCGCCAGGAAGGCATCCACGGCTGAACTGCTGCCGCTGCCACCTGTCTGTATGCTGGGCACCATGGCGATATGACCTTTCTCTATAGCCTCAGCAAAACGCAGCAATACCGTTTGCTGGAATTGCAGTTCAGGTCCGCCATAGGCTTCGACATTCAATTGTGTTGCTTTCGCCTGGGCTTCACCGATTTGCTGAATCTGGAAGGCTTCGGCATTGGCAAGGGTACGCTTGGCGTCAGCAGCACCAGATGCCGCCTGACGTGCCTCTTCCGCCGCCTTGATGGCTTTTTGCACGGCTGCACTACCCTGGTTCTCTGCAATCTTGACTGCTAGTTCGGATTCGGTAATAGCGGTCTGCTGTTTCGCCTTGGCCTCGGCTTCACGCAAGATGCGTTCCTGTATGGCAGCAGTTTCCTTGGTTTTGTAGGTTTCCAGTTGTTCTCTGGAGACCTGGCGTTCACGCAATTGTTTCAGGATCACTTCAATCTGTGTATCACCAGTCTTGGCACGTGGAGTACCAATCAAGACCTCATTCAGGGTCAGGTTATAGCCTTCAAAGTTCTTGCGCATTTCTGCTTTTGCGCGTTCCTGTATATCTGAACGTTCTTGCAGCAATTCAATCAGGGTCTTGCCCTGTCCTATGTTTTTAAAATAAGCAGCCACCATCGGGTCCAACGTCTGCTCCACCAGTTTCTGGATATCACCAAACCTTTGTATCACCAGCGGTGCCATTTTATAGTCGATGTTGACAACGACGGACAAAGGCAGGTCAGGCTCGAAAGCGTCTTTGGTAATCAGCGATACTTCACTCAGGTGCTTATCCAGCTCATGCGAGCCGACCTGACCAGATTGCCATTTCAGGATAAAGTTGGTGGTCGGCACATCGATCACCCGTTTGGCATAAGGGTTCAGCGCATATTTACCTGGCAACAGTGGTGTCACCTGCACACCTTTTTCATCACTGCTGACCAACTCGCCATGACGGTAAGATTCGCCTGTCACGTCATTACCAGCCTTGCCTGTATAGGAGACGACGACGCCAACATAACCAACAGGTACGACGCGTTTTTCGACAATTTCGTAGGTAGCAAAGCGGGCGTTCAGATAGTACGTACCCTCAACCAGGACCTGCAATTGACGGCCTTTATAACCACCGCCTTCGATGAATACTTCGGGGTTCTGGAAGTCATGATGGTAAATACGCTCTTCATGCGGATCGGCACCAACGACGGGGGCAACTATCGTGCCCTCTGGTAGTGAGCGGCCTTCGTGGGTGGTAATGACGGCCAGTTTGTCGTCACGAATCACCAGGGGCAGGAAGCCATTGCGCAAGCGCAATTCATCCAGCATTTCTGCCAGTTGACCAACCACCATACCGTCAGAACTGACATTCCCGTCACCTGGTAACGGCAAGGCATACACGCGATCGGTCGTCAGCACGACAAATTGCGCCAGATTGATGGCGTAGGTACCTTCACGCAAGATCTTGCGTTGCAGACCTTTTTGTCCGCCACTGGTCAAGAAGCCACGCACATCAGTAAAGTCGTTCGCCGCCTTGTTGCAGGCCAGATTCTGGGTGGGTGCCATGGCCTGTCCATCACGGGCAAACACATAGGCCAGGGTACCCTGTTGTATGGTCACCAGATCATGTCTGTGGATGGTATATTGAAACGGGAAAAACACATGAAAACCACCGCGCAAGACTTCCGGCTGGAAACCGGCTTCGCCATTCAGGGCAATAAAGCCATGTTGAACAGAACCGCTGGTGGACCATTTCTTTTCAACGATGCCGATTTTTTCATTCGAGATATAGACCAGAATATTACTGGTATAGAGCAGCAGGATCAGGACGACAACACTGACTGCCAAAATAATTTCAAACATACATAGCCTCTTCTTCAATAAGTTCCGATGTTAGCGGAAATGCGGCGGCGCTACTGACACCGGGCCGGTGTCAGCAGTACTGCGCTGGGGTCAAATCAGGGATTAAGGGAAACCTGTCACGTCTCCCTTTCTATTAGAACCTGTTTACGATCTGTAGCGAGCGTGCGTCAGCGGGGTGAAGAGCAGCGCAAAAAGCGGAATGTACTTTGGTACATGAGCATTTTGAGCAGCACATGAGCCCCGATCACGCTCGCGCAGTAAGATCGTACACAGGTTCTTAGACAGGTCGTCGTGGCGACTCGGTAGTAATGGCAGGTTTTTGCGATTTAACGACTTGCATGGCAGTGGCGATCAGGCCGCTCATATCACCCAGGTTGGCCGGGACAATAATCGAGTTATTGGTTTTAGCCAGATTGCCAAAGGCGCTCACATATTGTTCTGCCACTTTCAGGTTGACCGCGTCAGCACCACCAGGCGACTGTATCGCTGCAGCCGTCTTGCGTATGGCTTCAGCACTAGCTTCCGCAATTGCCAGAATTGCGGCCGCCTGACCTTGTGCACGATTAATGGAGGCCTGTTTTTCACCTTCGGATTTGGCAATTGACGCTTCACGTTCGCCAGTAGCGATGTTGATCTGCTCTTGCTTGCGGCCTTCGGATGCAGCAATCAGGGCGCGCTTTTCACGCTCAGCGGTAATCTGCGCCTGCATTGCATGCAGGATTTCTTTGGGTGGTGTCAAATCCTTGATCTCGTAACGCAAGACCTTGACACCCCAGTTGGCAGCCGATTCATCAATCGCATTCACGATCGTGGTATTGATGTGATCACGTTCTTCGAAAGTCTTGTCGAGCTCCATTTTACCGATGACCGAGCGCAAGGTAGTCTGCGCCAATTGCGTGATGGCAGAGATATAGTTGGACGAACCATAGGAAGCACGCATTGCATCCGTGATCTGGAAATACAATATGCCATCTACCTGCAATTGCGTATTGTCCCTGGTGATACATACCTGTGGTGGCACATCCAGCGGGATTTCTTTCAGGATATGCTTGTAGGCAATGCGGTCAACAAAGGGCACCACGATATTCAGCCCTGGCCCCAGTGTGGCATGGTATTTACCCAAACGCTCGACCACCCAGGCGTGCTGCTGCGGCACGACATTGATGGTCTTGAAGATAAACACGATACCTAATACCAACAAAACCAGAGCGACTGTACCTATATTTTCCATTTTCTTACCTTTATTGTTATTCAGATTTTTTTCGTTAAAGAAACTGTTTTTTTATTTCTTGTCATTACGATTCTACGACGGCTTCACAATCAAACGGCTACCTTGTATTTCTTCAATAATGTAAGCACCGGGATAGCCAGCCGAGTGCTGTAATTCCACATCCCACATGGCACCGCGATACATCGTGCGCGCCACAAACTTGCCATTGCCAAGGTCTTTCCATTCGTTGACCTGCAGGCTTTGTCCTATATCCATATTCACGTTTGGGTCGCGCGACGCGTCACTGCGCTCCAGGCCACCATATTTGCTGTTACGCAGGGCCAAAGCGGCAACAGAACCAACCGCTGAGGCAACGATTGCTTGCACCACTCCACTTAATTGGAAATAGGCTGAAATTGCGCCAGCCAACAAACCAATTGCGACCATCAACAAGTAAAAAGTACCGGTAAAAAGCTCCAGTATTACGAGTATGACCGCAAACGAGGTCCACATCATCCATCCATTCATTTTCTTGTTCTCCTTATCGTTTTTTTACGTCTTTACTCTGCTGCTTCTGCATTCTCTACGACTTGCTTATATTTTTCATCGGTAATCGTCATAGAAATTTACTCACAAAAAAAAAGCCCTCGTTACCTACTCGGTAGCAAGGGCTTTTCCATGAATTTTGTTGAAGTATTGATTTTCTTTTTCTTAAGTTTCGACACCGTTAGTCTAGTCCGAATTTGAGAAAATACAAGGGCTCAAGATCACTTATGTTGCGGCGCACCAACAAGAAAAAACGGGAATGCCAATTAAGGCACTCCCGTTTTTCCGGATAGAAAGTAATACTTGAATCTGGATTGAATTTGGCTTACTTGGAGACTGCAGCCAGTTTCTGCCAGGTATCAATCACTGAATCAGGATTCAGCGAAATGGATTCGATTCCCTCTTTCATCAACCATTCTGCAAAGTCAGGATGATCCGAAGGTCCTTGACCACAAATACCTACGTATTTATCCAGCTTGCGGCAAGCAGCGATGGCGCGTGACAACAAGGCGCGCACGGCAGGATCGCGCTCATCAAAATCGGCAGCCAACAATTCCATACCGGAATCACGATCCAGACCCAGAGTCAACTGCGTCAGGTCATTCGAGCCGATAGAGAAACCGTCAAAGAATTGCAGAAATTCTTCGGCCAATATCGCGTTCGATGGCACTTCACACATCATGATCAGACGCAAGCCATTTTCACCACGGCGCAAGCCATTTTTTGCCAGCAGATTAACGACTTTTTCCGCCTGGCCCAGAGTACGAACAAAAGGTACCATGATTTCTACATTGGTCAGGCCCATGTCATTGCGTACGCGCTTCATTGCCTGACATTCCATTTCGAAACATTCGGCAAAGTCCGGCGCAAGGTAACGCGCAGCACCACGGAAACCCAGCATCGGGTTTTCTTCATCCGGTTCATAACGGGAACCGCCTATGAGTTTTTTGTACTCGTTAGACTTGAAGTCAGACAGACGGACGATGACTTTTTTAGGCCAGAATGCAGCAGCGATGGTTGCCACGCCTTCTGCCAATTTGTCGACGTAAAATGCTCTGGGTGAAGCATGACCACGGGCGACAGACTCCACCGCTTTCTTCAGGTCAGCATCAATATTCGGGTATTCCAGAATCGCTTTTGGATGTACGCCAATATTATTGTTGATGATGAATTCCAGACGTGCCAGACCAACACCGTCATTTGGGACAGACTGGAAGTCAAATGCCAACTGAGGATTACCCACGTTAAGCATGATCTTCAAAGGCAACTTGGGCAATTCACCACGCACTTCTTCTGTGACTTCAGTTTCCAGCAAGCCGTCGTAAATCTTGCCTTCATCGCCTTCTGCGCAAGATACGGTAACCAGGGTGCCATCTTTCAGTACATCAGTTGCATCTTCACAGCCAACAACGGCTGGTACACCCAGTTCACGGGCAATAATTGCTGCATGGCATGTACGACCGCCACGGTTAGTGACGATGGCTGCTGCACGCTTCATAACGGGTTCCCAGTTCGGGTCTGTCATGTCAGCGACCAATACGTCCCCTGGCTGTACTCTTTCCATTTCAGATGGATCATGAATGACACGCACACGACCTGCACCAATCTTCTGACCAATTGCACGACCGGAAGCCAATATTGTGCCGCTACCTTTCAGTTTGAAACGCTGTTGTGCATCAGTGTGTTTTTGCTGGGATTTAACGGTTTCGGGACGCGCCTGCAGGATATACAGCTTACCGTCACGACCATCCTTGCCCCATTCTATGTCCATAGGGCGACCATAATGTTTCTCGATAATGGTCGCATATTTGGCCAGTTCTACCACTTCTGTGTCATTCAGCGAATAGCGGTTGCGCAATTCCACAGGTACATCGACGGTTTTTACCGAACGACCGGCTTTGGCTTCACCGGTAAATTCCATCTTGATCAGCTTGGAACCGATATTGCGACGTATTACCGGCAATTTACCCTGTTCCAGCATAGGTTTATGTACATAAAATTCGTCAGGATTAACCGCACCCTGGACCACGGTTTCACCCAGACCATAGCTGGACGTAATGAAGACCACATCCTTGAAGCCGGATTCGGTATCAATCGTGAACATGACTCCAGCAGCACCCAGATCAGAACGTACCATGCGCTGCACACCAGCGGACAAGGCAACTTCAGCGTGGGTAAAACCTTTGTGGACGCGATAAGAAATCGCCCTGTCGTTGTACAGTGAGGCAAATACATGCTTCATCGCTTCCAATACGTTGTCGATGCCGACTACGTTGAGAAAGGTTTCTTGCTGGCCGGCGAAAGAAGCATCCGGCAAATCTTCCGCCGTGGCAGAAGAACGTACTGCAAAGGACATTTCTGCGGTGGAATCTGCGACCAGTTTGTTGTAGAACTCTTCAATTTCCTTTTGCAGGCGGGGCTGGAAAGGTGTATCGATAATCCATTGACGAATCTCGGCGCCGGCTTTTGCCAGTTCCTTGACGTCATCAATATTCAGGTGTTCAAGGCGATCAACGATACGTTGGTCCAAAGGCAGGCCGCCGTTGACACTGTGGGTCAGAAAATCACGGAAAGCCTGTGCTGTGGTGGCAAAACCACCAGGAACCCGCACCCCGGCAGTAGCCAATTGGCTAATCATTTCGCCTAAAGATGCATTTTTTCCGCCGACGGATTCAACATCCGTCATGCGTAAATGCTCAAACGAGGCAACATAAGTTGCTTCGGTATTTGCTGCGTTGGACATAACAACCTCTTTTGATGGTAAGAAATCTTTGCCCTGCTGCTTCGTCTCCCACTGTTTTTTTGTTATTCTTGAGGCGAGCTGCTAAGGGCGTATTGAGATATGTTTTTATTTGCACCCAAAAAACATATCTCAACACGTCCTGAAACCTGCTGTTGCAGCATTTTACATTGTGTCCTGCAAGAATTTCTCAAGCAAATGAGAATTTGCTGTGTTTTTTTGTTTGTGCTTATATAAAAAATCTTACAAAGACAGCACAAACACCGCCCATTAATATATTTAATTAACCATATCAAAATCATCATGCAAGATTCCCCCCAGCAACCAAGGCCAGCCGCCAACCGAACTGTTTTTTTTGTATCGGATGGTACCGGCATTACCGCTGAAACCTTCGGTCATTCAGTGCTGACCCAATTTGATCTGAGATTCAAGCAAGTCCGCTTACCTTTCATTGATACCCTGGAAAAAGCACATGACGCCGTGCGTCGTATCAATGAGGCTTACGCTGCTGATGGCAATCGCCCCATTATTTTTTCGACATTGGTAAAAACAGACCTGGCTGGCGTGGTATTCAAATCCAAAGGTTTGCATATGGACTTGATACAAACCTTTGTATCACCGCTGGAACAGGAACTGGGCATTAAATCCACCCATACCATAGGCCGCAGCCACAATATTGCCGATTCTGAGGAATATAAGAACCGCATTGAAGCAATCAACTTCTCTTTGGCACATGATGATGGTCAGTCAAACAAGAATTTATCGACAGCAGACGTGATACTGGTCGGGGTTTCACGCTCTGGCAAGACACCGACCAGCCTGTACCTGGCGATGCAATATGGCATCAAGGCAGCCAATTACCCTCTGATACCGGATGATTTTGAACGTGGCAAGCTGCCTTCCGCCCTGCCCGAATTCAAGGGTAAGATATTTGGACTAAGCATTGCGCCGGAGAGGCTGTCCGAAATCCGCAATGAACGCCGCCCCGGCAGCAAATATGCATCATTGGAAAATTGCCGCTACGAAGTTAACGAAGCAGAGTTGATGATGAAACGTGAAGGCATACGCTGGCTGTCATCGACAGCCAAGTCTATTGAAGAAATATCCACTACGATACTGCAGGAAATTAAATCCGACGTACGTGTTTATTGACACCATCAGCATTCATTTTACTTGCCAAGCTGCTGCCTCACCTGTTCAAAAAAACAGATGGCAGCACTGGCAGCCACATTCAGCGATTCAATGGCTGCCTGCTGGGGAATAGTCACAGTCCTGGTGGCAAGCGCCATCAAACCCGGGGATACTCCCTGCCCTTCATGACCAAACAGCCATACTACATCCTTGCTAAGATCAGTCTGGTATATGGTTTGTTTGGTATGTGAGCTGGTTGCAAGTACGGGAATACTGGTGTTATTCAGCAATGTAACCAGATCCACATTTTCAAAAATATTCAATAAAAAATGCGCCCCCATACCGGCACGCATGACCTTGGGTGACCATGCGTAAGCTGTTCCGGAACTGCAAAATACGTTGCGTATGCCTGCACCTGCGGCACTGCGCAAGATGGACCCCAAGTTGCCCGGGTCTTGCAAATTGTCCAGCACGACTGAGGATACAGCTAATGCTACCGGCAGTTGCGGTGCTGGTGTAGCGATCACAAACATCAGGCCGACACCATGCTCAACCTGGCTTAAGGCTTTGTACAGCGCATCCGGCAGGCAAATGCACTGAACCGCCTGCCGCTCTACGTTTGCCAGAATGGCGGCAACTTCGGGGTGGTGCAGGCTGCTTTCGGCAACGATGCAGCACTGCGGCACACCATGATGCTGGAAATAGGCTTCACACAAATGCACGCCATCCAGCAAGGTACGGCCCGCCTTGCGCAAAGCCTGTGCACTGCTGGCCAGATGTTTGAATTCCTTGTAGAGAGGATTGTCGCGGGAGGTAATCGATTTCATGTATTGTGCATTTATTTGAGCAATGCCTTTACTGGCGCATAAGATTTTCTGTGTATTGGTGATACACCATGTTCGCGCAGGCGCTCCAGATGCAAGGCCGTCGGATAGCCCTTGTGCTGGTCGAGTGCATACTGGGGATAGGTTTCGTGCAATTGCATCAAAACATGGTCGCGCGCAGTTTTTGCGAGTATGGATGCTGCCGATATCGCAGCCACCTTGTCATCACCCTTGACGATGGCTTCGGATGGAATAGCCATAACCGGGCAGCGGTTGCCGTCAATCAAGGCAAGTGTCGGTTTGACTGACAATCCTTCAACTGCACGTCGCATGGCCAGCATGGTGGCTTGCAGGATATTGAGCTCATCGATTTCCTGCTCCGAACATTCGGCAATACACCAGGCCAGCGCATGCTGTTTAATCTCTACTGCCAGTAGTTCTCGCTTTGCTTCGCTGAGCTTTTTGGAGTCGCGCAAACCTTCAATCGGGCGCTGCGGGTCAAGAATCACTGCAGCCGCCATGACTGGTCCCGCCAGCGGACCACGCCCGGCTTCATCAACACCACAAATCACTTCAGCTTCGTAATCAAAAAGAGGTAAACCAAGTATCAGGTCATGCATGGAAAAAAGCTTTCAACGCTGCGGGGTCCAAAAAATAATGGCAGATGCGCTGCTGTTGCTCCAAACCTTGCTTCTGACCTACCAGGACAGGCACCAGTTCATCGTACATGGCCAGCAGTTCATCGTCCTGATCAACATCGACCACTTTGACGGTGAAACCGTATTCGGGGCTATAAGCCTGCAACTGTTCCAGCATGTCGTCACACAGATGGCAATAGCTGCGGGAATATAAGGTAAATTGAATCATCGTCTTGCCAATCATGTTATCCGCAATCACATTTGCGTCACTACATCTGCATTATAAGTCGCTGTGATCAGCACCGCCAAATAAAAAAGGCCACCTTGACAGGTGGCCTTTCTTGTCTTGAGACCGGTTTATTGAGCAGTCGGACGCACAGCGACAAACTTGGACACTTCACCACGTTTCACCAGCAGCAACACTGGTTTCTTGGTATCCACTTTAGCCATCACCGCTGCAAATTCCTTAAAATCCTTGACATCAGAATTATTCACGCGGGTAATGATATCGCCTGCAAGCAAGCCAGCACGGGCAGCACCACCATCCACATTTTCCAGGATGACGCCACCGGCAACTTGAGATTCACGTTTTTGCGCATCGCTCAGGTCAGCCACATACAGGCCAAATACATTCGTTGCAGGTTCAGCTTTTTGTTTGCCGGTTTTGGCTGCCGCTGGTTTTTCGGCATCGGCTTCAGCTACCGTGATGACGATATCTTTTGCACCACCTTTGCGCCAGACTGTCACTGTTGCCTTGCCGCCAGGTTTGATATCACCAACAATTCGATTCAGATCCACGGCTTTTTCGATGACAGTGCCATTCACCTTCTGGATCACATCACCGACCTCAACACCAGCCTTCTCTGCAGGTGAGCCAGGCATGACACGTTGTATCAGTGCACCTTGCGCTTTTGCCAGACCCAGGCCATCTGCCACTTCTTTTGGCACATCAATACGTTCTACCCCAAGGTAGCCACGCACTACTTTACCGGCAGATTTCAGTTGCTCAACCACGCGCATGGCTTCATCAATCGGAATCGCAAACGAAATACCCATGTAGCCACCAGAGCGGCTATAAATCTGGGAATTCACGCCGATGACTTCGCCCCGCATATTGATCAACGGGCCACCAGAATTACCTGGATTAACCGCCACGTCAGTTTGTATCAATGGCAGGTAATCACCTGTATCGCGCGCCTTGGCAGAAATAATGCCGGCAGTCACGGTATTGTCGAGATCAAATGGAGAACCGATAGCAATCACCCATTCGCCAGCCTTGATCTTGTCGGAATCACCAATGGTGACACGTGGCAGTTTGCTGCCATCAATTTTCAATACCGCAACGTCAGTACGACGATCAGCGCCAATTACCTTGGCTTTGAATTCACGTTTGTCGGTCAGTTTCACATATACTTCAGAAGCCCCATCAACTACGTGGGCGTTCGTCAATACGAAACCATCCGGTGAGATGATGAAGCCAGAACCGACGCCACGCGGTACTTCTTCTTCCTGCGCTTGTGGTGTCTGCTTGCGATTTTTTGGTGTAGGCTGCGCTTTCGGCGTAGGTGTAGGTACAGGCACGCCGAAGAAGCGGCGGAAAAATTCCTGCATCTGGTCATCATCCAGGCCATTTGCATTCTGACCGGTCGGGACTTTTTCTGTTGTCCTGATGTTCACCACGGCCGGGCCGGATTTTTCCACCAGTTCGGTAAAGTCAGGCAAGCCCACTACCGGGGCCGCCAATGCAACCGGATTGGCATTGATTGCTGTAGGTACGACCAAACCCACGCAGGCACTCAGTACCAGTGTGGAAGCAATTTTTTCAATTGGAAAAAGTTTGTTCACTTTCATGGTGTCATTCGCTTATCTAGGTTTAAATTCAATCGAGTTCATTACTTGCCGGATTGCACTTGCAGGTACTTCACCCACCACGGTCAGCCAATATTCAGCATGTCGTTTGCCCATGATGGTCATGGCGCCCTGCTGCAAACTGCCTTCCGTGCGATTATCACTATCTGGTTCAATAAAAACGGAAATTGCTGCCAGCCCGTCAGAAAAAATCATTTGTATGACCTGATGAGCCTTTGCTGCATTTGCATCACTGCTTTTGGCAGTGGCAGACGCAGGGATCAGACGCTTCATTTCACGAATCTTTTTGAATCCTGCTGGCAAGGATTTCACAACCCAACCAGAATTGATATTGGATTGCACGGTCAGATTTTCAACCTGCCATTGCGAAGTATTTTGAAAACTGGGTTTAACCTTTTGCTTATCGATATCACCTATCGATAATTGAGTGAAAGCAATCTGCTCTATCACTTCATTCCTTGGATTCATTGTTTGCGCACGCAGTAGCAGGCCTGAACCACGCTCTACACATAAACGATAGCCATAGCGGGAAGTGTCTCGTGGATCAAGTGAATAGGTTTGACAGTCAATACCAGCGACACGACTAAGCTCGGCTTTTTTGATCGAATAAGAATCGGGAAGTGAATATGCATTTGAGGTCAACAAGGCGGGAAAAACTTCTTGCGTGACATTTTTTTCTACTTGTAAAACCTTGCTTTCTGGCAAATAACACATGACTTCGTCATTTTTCCGCACATACTCGCGCGGTTGGCCATCAAGAATTTCCAGCTTTTCCAGTTCATTGCCAGCGTCAACCACATGGGTAATTCTGGAGGTACGAATCTGACTGGCCTGTTGATACACAAAGGTACCAGAGTAATTCAGCTTCTGCGCAGAAGCCTGGATTTTTCGCAAAATGTTATGCACTTCACGCTTGTCTTCCACCGAGTCCTGCGCCATTGCCGGTGACATCAATGCGCCCAGCAGGCAGGCATGTCCTACCACCGCAATCTTGAAACGCCATACGCACATCATATTTATTTTTCCGAAGCGGCTGAGACTGCATTGGCACGCGTGACGTATTGAGTAGCACTGTTCAATGAGGGTGAAAAACGTTGATGCGCCTGCAAGTAACTGTCGATACGCGGATCTCGCAACATATCCGGCACATCGGCTGCCAGCTTGTCATTGATCTGGGCATTTTTTTCCATTGCAAGTGGATTATTGTTCACTGCCAGTGCAGGTAACGATGCACTGTCGCTATGCGATGCGAGTTGCACATTGCCAGTTGGGGCAGATTTGCTGCTGATCTGGGTAGCACTGTCGTGATTGGCCTGCATGAATGACAATTGCGGTGCCAGAATGAAGGCGAAAACCGCAGCAGCGGCAGCACTGGCAACGGCCACGTAAGAGCCCAGGAATTTCTGTCTTTTCTGTTCTTTCTGAGTCGCAGGAGGACTATTCTTTATTAAGGCATTCGGAGCAAGGATGACAGGTTCGGCATCCAGTCTCGCAGACAAACGTTTGGAAAAATCTGCGCTAAAACTTACAGCCAATTCTTCTGAGCGCAGCACATCGCCGATCTGGTGATAAATTTCCCAGGCATCCTTGCTTTCAGCCTGATTCAAACTCGCCAGCAAGGAATCCAGTTGAGCATCGCTCAGTTCGCCATCTGCCATGGCGGAAATGCTCTCATGTTGATTTGTGCTTTTGTCCATAATTTTCACCTTTTTACCACTTATTTTGAATTCGTTTTTTGCTGCCTTGTGCCAAACCAGCCCGACTTACCAGCGCTGTTCCAGCGTTGTACCTAACAAAGGCCGTAATTTTTCCGCAATGGCCTCTCTTGCCCTGAATATCCTGCTACGTACCGTTCCTATCGGACACAACATGACCTCTGCGATTTCGTCATAGCTCAACCCCTCGATCTCACGCAAAGTAATTGCGTTTCGCAACTCTTCCGGCAAGGTTGACATGGCGCTATTCACTGTTTCTGCAATCTGCTTGCTGGCAAGCATGGATTCAGGCGTATTAATATCTCTCAGACCTTCTGCATCCACAAAACTTTCTGCCTCATCAGCATCTGCATCCGTAGAAGTCGGTGCCCTGCGTCCTTGCGTCACCAGGTGGTTTTTCGCGGTATTGACACCTATCCTGTATAACCAGGTGTAAAACGCGGACTCGCCACGAAAATTCGGTAAGGCGCGGTATGCCTTGATAAACGCTTCCTGCACTACATCTTCTGCTTCGGCATGGTCATAGACGAGCCGGGACACGAGCCGCATTAATTTCCTTTGATATTTGGAAACCAGAAGCTCGAATGCTTTTTTGTCACCACGCTGGACGCGCTCAACCAATAGCTGATCAATTTCGCGTTCTGTCGTCACTCATTCATTCCTATATGCGCAAAATGCAGCGTACAAAAGCGGCAAATGCATTTTATTAACGTCAACATACGCGATTTATACTCTGTCAGAGTACTCATTATTGCTAAAAGTTCCTTCACAGAAGTAACATTTCATTTCAAACCGTGTCGACTAATCCACATCAGACTCACTTTCAATGCCCGAAAAACAACGGGGTTCACGGAATCCGGCAAAATGAGCAATTTGTGTTCCCGCCCCTGTTCATCAATCAAATAAATCGATAACAATTGCGGTAACAGGCGACTCTTGGGACTCAGTGTCACTGCCATGCCTGCATTATTAGCGGCGCTGGCATGCTCATGCAAGATGATGGTGCCGCTGTCTGAGATACTTAGCTTGCAGGACGACTGCCATTCCCTGCGCCAGCACCGGTACAACTGAAGAATGATCAGACCCACCACTGCCATCCACAGCAAGACTTTCACAGCCACTACCATGTCCAATTGCCAGATCACCAGACTCAGAATGACAAGTGACAGGCTTGCCATTCCCAGCAATGCAACGAACAGGATACGCGAAGGCCTGATTTCAGCAAAAAGTGCAATGGACATGGTGACAAAAAAAATGGCACTTCATTTCAGACAGAAACGAAGTGCCATGATTGATTCTTTTCTGAATCAGGCTTTAGCAAATATCAAAGTACCATTCGTTCCGCCGAAACCGAACGAATTTTTCATTGCATAGTCGATCTTCATATCACGTGCTGTATTGGCACAGTAATCGAGATCACACTCAGGGTCTTGATTGACGATATTGATCGTCGGTGGCGACACCTGATTGTGCAAGGCCAGTACCGTAAACACCGATTCGATACCACCAGCACCGCCCAGCAAATGACCCGTCATCGATTTGGTCGAATTCACAGTAATTTTGTAGGCGTGATCAGCAAAGGTTGCCTTGATCGCATCGGTTTCGTTTTTATCACCTATCGGTGTCGAAGTGCCGTGTGCGTTCAGATAAGCGATTTGTTCAGGGTTAATGCCTGCATCTTTCATCGCATTGATCATGCTGCGGCGTGGGCCGTCCATGGTAGGCGAAGTGATATGATAAGCATCACCGCTCATGCCAAAGCCTATTACTTCAGCATAGATTTTCGCGCCACGTGCCTTGGCATGCTCATACTCTTCCAGCACCATGACACCAGCACCCTCACCCAGGACGAAACCGTCACGGTCCCTATCCCACGGGCGGGAAGATGTGGCTGGATCATCGTTTCTGGTTGACAGCGCACGCGCAGAGGCAAAGCCGCCCAAACCCAGCGGCGAAATTGTCGATTCTGCACCACCTGCGATCATGACATCGGCATCACCATAGACGATCATGCGTGCAGCAGAACCGATGCAGTGCAAGCCTGTCGTACATGCCGTGACGATTGCCAGATTCGGGCCTTTCAAACCATATTTAATGGAAAGATGGCCGGAAATCATGTTGATGATGGAAGCAGGTACAAAGAATGGGCTGATACGGCGTGGTCCACGCTCCATCAAGGTTTCTTTGGTTGCTTCAATCAAAGGCAGACCACCAATACCAGAACCGACAATCACACCGATACGTTCTGCATTTTCTTCGGTAACGGTCAGACCGCTATCCACAAAAGCCTGCGCCCCTGCGGCTATGCCGTAGTGGATGAACGTATCCATATTGCGCGCTTCTTTTGCCGGCATGTAGTCTTCGACATTGAAGCCTTTCACTTCACCAGCAAAATGCGTAGTGAAGGGAGTTGCATCAAATTTGGTGATCGTAGCGATTCCAGACTGCCCCGCAGTGATGGCACCCCAAGCATCTGCAATAGTATTGCCGACTGGCGAAATACAACCGAGCCCGGTAACGACGACTCGACGTTTAAGCGAACGACTCAAGCGCTTCTCCTGGATTTGAAAAAATTCGACTATTAGGCCTTGAGGTGGGCTTTAGCGTAGTCAATCGCTTGTTGAACAGTAGTGATTTTCTCAGCTTGTTCGTCAGGGATTTCCATTTCGAATTCGTCTTCGAGTGCCATCACCAATTCAACTGTGTCCAAAGAATCTGCACCCAAATCGTCCACGAAAGAGGATTCGATTTTGATGTCAGCTTCAGCGACGCCCAGTTGTTCAGCGACGATTTTCTTAACGCGTTGTTCGATATCGGACATGTGTATCTCCAGTGAAAAAATCAAAAAAATAAGGGCCTACAGAAAGTGCGCGCATTTTAGCAGGTTTGTGAGCAAAAAAAGCAAGCCCCTGATTTTCAGCAATAACTCCTGCTATTTTCGTCGAAGTTACTGATAAAAATCAACAAAATGATTACGCCAAGTACATCCCGCCGTTCACATGCAGTGTTGTACCAGTAATATATCCGGCATCCGGCGATGCTAAAAACACCGTCGCAGCAGCAATATCTTCCGGACGCCCCAGTTTTGCAAGCGGAATTTGCTGCAAAATGGCGGCTTTTTGCTCATCAGTCAACGCCCGGGTCATATCCGTATCAATAAAACCAGGAGCAATACAATTGACAGTAATATTACGACTACCAATTTCCCTGGCCAATGCACGACTCATGCCAGCCACACCAGCCTTGGCAGCAGCATAGTTCATTTGCCCCGGGTTGCCAGAAGAACCTACGACGGAAGTAATATTGATGATGCGCCCACCCTTGGCCTTCATCATGCCACGCAATACAGCACGGGAAAGGCGGGCAACAGAACTCAGATTGGTGGAAATGACGCTATCCCACTCCTCTTCCTTCATACGCATAGCCAGTTGATCCTGGGTAATACCAGCGTTATTCACCAAAATGGACAGGCCACCAAATTCTTTCTGTATTTCTTCCACCAGGCTGGCACTACGCTCAACATCATTGACATTGAATACAACACCTTTGCCCGCACCTGGCGCAACCTCTTCCAGATAAGCCGTAATGGCAGCAGCGCCTGATTCTGATGTTGCCGTACCGATCACTTTTGCACCAGCCTTTGCCAAACCGACTGCAATGGCACGGCCTATGCCACGCGAAGCCCCGGTAACCAGGGCGATTTGATTTTCCAATTGTTGTGTCATTTCAAGATTTCCAATACTTTATCCAAACTTGCCTGATCAAATACAGCATCGCCGATCAACTCTGCCTGAATACGCTTGGTCAGACCGGTCAATACCTTGCCTGGACCGCATTCAATGACATGGCTAATACCATCGGCATGCATTTTGTTAATGGTTTCTACCCAGCGTACCGGGCTGGCCGCCTGCCTTACCAACGCATCACGGATAGACTCTGGTGTGCTCAGTACAGTCACGTCCACGTTATTGATCAGCGGAATGGCCGGAGCAGAAAAGTTGATGCCTGCCAGATAATCGCGCAATTTATCCGATGCTGGTTTCAACAGAGATGAATGAAAAGGCGCAGATACCGGCAAAGACAAGGCGCGCTTGGCACCTTTGGCCTTGGCAATTTCACAGGCGCGCTCAACGGCTGCCTTGCTGCCAGCAATCACCACTTGCGCAGGTGCATTGAAATTCACGGCCTCAACCACCTCACCTGGCGTACCGGCCACTGCTTCCACGCAAGCCTGCTTGACATCTTCATCCGACAAACCAAGGATGGCAGCCATGCCACCCTGACCAACAGGCACCGCGTCCTGCATGGCTTGCGCACGGAAACGCACCATGGGCACAGCATCTGCAAAGGCAATCACGCCCGACGCCACCAGTGCAGAATATTCACCCAGACTGTGTCCAGCGACCAGTTTCGGTACCGGGCCACCAGCGGCTATCCATGCACGGTAACAGGCAACCGCAGCAGTCAGCATGACTGGTTGCGTATTGGTAGTCAGATCCAGAGCCTCTTTGGGGCCTTCATTGATCATTTTGCCCAGATCAAGCTTCAAGGCATCAGATGCTTCAGCAACAGTTTGCTGAACAACGGCATTGTCGGCAAAACCGTTCAACATGCCTATGGCCTGTGAGCCCTGACCGGGGAAGACAAATGCAAATTGCGTCATATCTATCAATATCTCTATTTGTGTATTACTGCTAGTTACAAAAGACTACATCCTGACGATGGCTGCACCCCAGGTAAAGCCACCACCCACACCTTCAAGCAATACTGTATGCCCAGGCCGCACCCGGCCATCACGTACCGCCAGATCCAGCGCCAGCGGTATTGAGGCTGCCGAGGTATTACCATGCTGATCGACAGTCACCACCATTTTATCCATCGGCATACGCATTTTTTTTGCGGTACTTTGCATGATGCGTATATTTGCCTGGTGCGGTATCAGCCAATCGATCTGGTCCGCTTTCAAGCCAGCAATTTCCAGGGCTTCATTCGCCACTTTTTCCAGCACTGATACTGCTAGTTTGAATACTGCCGGACCATCCATATACAGAAAGGCACTACCCGCTACCGCACCGCTTTGCACGTTACCAGGCACGCACAGGATATTTGCGTGACTACCATCTGCATGCAACTTGGTTGCCAGCACACCTGGCTCGTCAGAACGCGACATGACAATCGCGCCAGCGCCATCACCAAACAACACGCATGTGGTGCGGTCTTCAAAATTCAATATCTTGGAAAACACTTCAGCGCCGATAACCAGCACATTCTTATGACTGCCAGATTTGATCATGCTGTCGGCCACCGACATCGCATACATGAAGCCGCTACAAACTGCCTGCACATCCATCGCAGCTGCGCCATTGTTAATACCCAGCTTATTCTGCACGACACAGGCGGTACTGGGAAAGCCACCGAAGAAATCCGGTGTCGATGTCGCCAGTATGATCAGGTCAATATCATTCGGCTGCATTTTTGCAGCAGAGAGTGCATTCTTTGCAGCCTCTACCGCCAGGTCACTGGAGGTAACCGTAGCTTCAGCATAGTGACGAAATGAAATACCGCTGCGCGAGAATATCCACTCATCTGAAGTTTCTATACCCTTTGCCGCCAGCTGGTCGGTTAATTCCTGATTACTTACTTTGTTGGGAGGCAGATAGCTGCCAGTACCGATAATTTTACTAAAGAAAGTCATGCGGTTTTTTGCACCAAGAGTTCGTTGTTGTCCGGAGCGACTACTTCACCATCTGTAACAGGCATCAATTTTGCCATTGTGGTCGCGATTCGGGACAATACATCATTTTTTGCGGCATCAAATGCGCGCTGTATTGCCCATTCATAACTATATTTATCTGCACTGCCATGGCTTTTGAACACCAGACCACGCAAGCCCAGCAAACTGCCGCCATTATAATTGGACGGGTTCATGGTGCGCGAAATGGATTTCAGTGCGCCACGTGCCAGCAAGGCACCCAGCATATTCAATGGATTACTCTTGAACGATGAGGTCAGGGTGGTCTTGACGAAACGCCCCATCCCTTCAGCAGCCTTCAAGGTGACATTGCCGACAAAACCGTCACAGACGACGATATCGGTCGTGCCCTCAAAGATGTCATTGCCTTCAACATTGCCATAGAAATTCAGGATGCCGCGCTCATGATCTGCGCGCAGCAACTGCGCCGTTTTCTTGACCATATCATTACCCTTCATATCCTCTTCACCAACATTCAGCAAGCCTATGCTGGGCTTGTCCTTGCCTTCCAGCGCCGACACCAGGGCAGACCCCATGATGGCAAACTGGTGTAAATGCAAGGGTTCGCAATCCACATTGGCACCCAGGTCGAGCATGTAGGTCGGCAAATTTTTCTGGTTAGGCAAGATACTGCAAATAGCCGGGCGATCAACACCCTGCATAGTTTTCAGTACGTAGCGAGATACTGCCATCAAGGCACCTGTATTGCCGGCAGATACGCATGCCTGCGCATTCCCCTCTTTCACCTGATTGATCGCCACGCGCATGGAAGAATCTTTCTTGCGGCGCAAGGCAACTTCTATCGGGTCATCCATCTCCACCACTTCAGTCGCATTGATGATTTTCAAGCGAGCATGATTGCTGGCGTGACATTTTTTCAGTTCAGCCTGAATGACAGCCTCAACCCCCACCAGAAGAAATTCAACATCAGGCTCGCGGTTGGCAAAAGCCACGGCCGCTGCCACGGTAACTGCCGGGCCATGATCTCCGCCCATGCAGTCTATGGAAATTTTAATTGTCATGTAGTGATACGAAACTTCAATCCGAAACAGCTAGTGTATCAAACCGAGACAGGAATCATCCCGAATTAATTTTTCAAATACGGAATTATCTCAAAATTTCAAAAAATCGCCCGCACTATTCCATCATAGAACTTGCGAAAAAAATATTTCGGCAAGGTGCAGGCAAAATACAGGTTAACGAAAAAAAGCGGCGCCAAGTCCAGGACTCGTCACGCCGCTTTTTTACCAAGAACAGGTATTACTCGTCGTTCTTGGTTTTCAATACTTTACGACCACGATAAAAGCCGTTAGGGCTGATGTGGTGACGCAGATGTGTTTCACCAGTTGTTGGCTCGATACCCAGCTGCGGTGCAGTCAGGAAATCGTGGGAACGGTGCATGCCACGCTTGGATGGGGACTTTTTGTTTTGCTGAACTGCCATGATAACTCCTAATACTTCAAAAAATGTTTCTAAAAATTTAACACACTTAACTAGAGAGATGCAAACATCACCAGCCAAGAATCCCTAACAATACTTCGACCTGAGTGTTTTTTCAGAATAATGCCACTAGGTACGCCCATTAATTTTCTTCAGCACAGCAAAAGGTGATGCTTTTTTACCGACTTCTGCTTCAATCGCTGCAGTAGTACTTGCTGAAGCCAACGGTTGATCCGGGCATACTGCATGTTTGGGCGATTGGGGTATTGCCAGTAGCGCCTCATCCTCTATCAAATCCTTGATATCGAATGTTTTGCTACCCACTACAACATCGACCTCGTCATCATCAAGCAATGCGTCTATTTCATCGGCATTTTCTTCGTTTTTGGCGAGTATCAATACGGATTCAGAGTCAATTTCAAATGCTAGCGGCGTCAAGCAACGTTGACACAACAACTGCACCGAGCCAGTCACAGTCAACTGCAACTGCGCATGCCCGAGCTTGTCCTTGCCACCTTGCAGAGTCCAGTCCAGGCCACCTTCGGCGTTTGCACTCTCTTCTGACAGACGGGGCAAATCCGTAACCAAAAACCTTCCCGAACGCTGCTCTTCAAGCCGAGAAAACGTGAAAGCGTCGATCACAAATGCTTGCATAGGATTATTTGAACCCAGAAAACCTGCGATAATAACAGGATTACACCTTCTTAGTCAAAGCATTGCCGTAATTTGCGCTGTTTTTTCATCATTTTAATGCGCGAAATCTGGCAGACATGTCCAAAAATGCAAATAAACCAGCAAACACCCCGGCTCATTCTGGCCTCCAGCTCAGCCTACCGCCGTGAATTATTAGGCAGACTGCAACTCAAGTTCGAAAGTATAGCACCAGACCTGGATGAAATGCCGCTAGACGGTGAAAGTCCGGTACAGACAGCCCTGCGTCTTGCACGCCAGAAGGCAGAAGCCATCGCCGCCAGCCAGGGCGAAGCCATCATCATAGGTTCAGATCAGGTTGCCACTCTTAATGATTTGCAAATTGGCAAACCAGGCAATCATGAAAATGCATTACAGCAATTGCAACTGATGCGTGGCCGCGAAGTGATCTTTCATACCGCCCTATGTGTACTCGATACCCGACGAGATGCCGCAGTTCGCCTGCAGATCGAAGACATTGCTACTATCGTACAATTCCGCAACCTGAGCGACGCCGAACTGGATGCCTATTTGCGAATAGAACAGCCGTATGATTGCGCCGGCAGCGCAAAAAACGAAGCCTTGGGCATCAGCATACTTGAAAGCATCAAAAGCACAGACCCGACCGCATTGACCGGCCTACCTTTGATTGCATTAACTACCATGCTAAGAACAGCTGGCGTGCGCTTTTTCAATCTTTAAAACTTAAAATAACGAAAATCTCCACACTATGACTGGCACGCTTTACCTCATTCCCAATACCTTGGGCATCAATGAAAACCAGCAGGGAAATTTACTGGCAAGCATCATCCCCGACAGCGTGCAGGCATTCAGTGCGCAGTTGCAGTACTTTGTTGCTGAAAACGCCAAAACTACCCGCGCCTATCTCAAATTTCTGGGCCAGCAACACCCGTTGCAACACAGCATCCAGGAAATGCATATTTCAGAATTGAATATCAACACCCCCGAACAGGCACTGGAAGGTCTGCTGCAGCCGCTACTGCAAGGGCATGATGTCGGTCTGATCTCAGAGGCTGGCGTGCCTGCAGTTGCAGACCCTGGTGCCAACCTGGTCAGGCTGGCACATAAGCGCCAGATCAAGGTGCGTCCGCTGGTTGGCCCCTCGTCGCTGCTACTGGCCTTGATGGGTAGTGGACTGAACGGCCAAAGCTTCGCCTTTCACGGTTACCTGCCGACAGATGCCGCCCTCAGGGCAAAGCGCATCAAGGAACTGGAAGACCGCTCAAGAAAAGAAAAGCAGACACAGTTACTGATCGAGACCCCGTATCGCAATATGCCCATGCTGGAAGCGCTAAGCAATAGCTGTCAGCCATCCACCCTGATTTGCGTTGCTACCGACCTTAGCCTGGATACAGAATCCCTGCAAACCAGAACCGCCGCAGAGTGGAAAACCCGCCTGGGTAAACAACAAGTCCCTGATTTTCATAAAAAACCGACCGTTTTCCTGTTTCTATCGCAATAAAAACGAACGACCGGTTCATTTTTTATTTTTGCGCTAAGATGTCTTCTTTCTGGAGGAAATAAACATGCTGAATTTTGATTTCTACAACCCGACACAGATTTTATTTGGCAAAGGCCGCATTGCGGATCTGAACAAAGTCATCCCAGCCGAAGCCCATGTCATGATGCTCTACGGCGGTGGCAGCATCAAACAAAATGGCGTGTTCGATCAAGTTATGACCGCGCTGGGAGAGCGCAAAGTCACCGAATTTACCGGCATAGAACCCAATCCCAGCTACGAAACCCTGATGAAGGCAGTCGAAGTCATCAAGCAAAGCAAGATAGACTTTTTGCTGGCTGTAGGCGGTGGCTCTGTCATTGATGGCACCAAATTCATTGCAGCAGCGGCCTTGTTTGAAGACGGTGAGCCTTGGGCGATCATGGAAAAACGTGGCAGCAATGTCACCAAAGCCATGCCATTTGGCAGCGTGTTGACACTGCCTGCCACCGGCTCGGAAATGAATAATGGCGGTGTCGTCACCCGTAAATCCATCAAGGCAAAAATGGCCTTCTCCAGCCGCCACTGCTTCCCGCAATTTTCTGTGCTGGACCCAACCACAACCTATACCCTGCCCGTGCGCCAGATCGGCAATGGTGCGGTCGATGCCTTTGTCCATATCATGGAACAGTATCTGACCTATCCGGTCAATTCACCAGTGCAGGACAGATTTGCCGAAGGTCTGTTGCTGACCTTGATAGAAGAAGGCCCGAAAGCCCTGGCCAATCCAGAAGATTATGATGTACGCGCCAATCTCATGTGGTGCGCCACCATGGCCCTGAATGGCCTGATTTCTACCGGTGTACCACAAGACTGGGCCACCCACATGATAGGCCACGAACTGACGGCCCTGCATAACATCGACCACGCACAAACCCTGGCCATCGTCCTGCCTAGCATGCTGCGCGTACGCAAGGAAGGCAAACGGGCCAAGCTACTGCAATTTGCAGAACGCATCTGGGGCTTGCATGCTGGAGATGAAGACAGCCGCATAGAAACAGCCATCAGCCGCATGCAAGACTATTTCGAACAGATGGGCGTTAAAACCCGCCTCAGCGACTACCAGCTTGGCAGCAATGATATTGCACCTATCCTGTCAGCACTGGAAACCCACCGCATGGTCAGCCTGGGTGAAAAACGCGACGTGACGCTGGATGTTAGCCGTCAGGTGCTGGAGATGAGTTTGTAATACATTTGGGCGTGTTACCCCAGGTCAACACGCCCTTTGCAGCCATGCAGTTCAGCAAATCGCATGGCTACAAGTTCATTTTTTTGCCGGCTTCTGAATATGGCAATTCGCATCCAGAAAACGCAACGCTCCGGTGTAATTGGTATCCCAGTCGTCAAGCAGATAATTGCCAGCTTCTTCCACAAAATTATTCCAGTCTTCCAGCAAACCTTCCTGTTTTTCATGGGGAGCAGCGGTCTTGATCCAATCCGTCGCCAGATCTGCCTGAAATCCCTCTTCGCGGAATTTTTTTACCAGACTCTTCGCCGTCTTTTCAGGCAATGTTGTTTTAGGCGTGATGCCGCCCGCGATGCAGACAAACAGAGTCAACAGCGAATCGATATCCGTCTTGCCCTTGGTCAGTCTGGTCCACTCCTTGGATACCAGAGCATCGTATTCTGACGTGTCTTCCACTTCATGATCGCGCAGGTAGTAGCGATCCTTTAGCTCAAACACCAACTTATCCAACGAGACGGTTTTATCTTGCAGTCGCGGCAGGTCGTGTGATTTGATCTCGCCAAGTATGCGTTCAACAATAACGTGAAATTTCTCAGGGATATCTGCCAAATCAATTGCTGACCAGGCTTTTTTCAGTTTTGCTGCCGTATAGCTACGTATGGAATCAACCAGACTGGCAAATTCAACCTGATTTTGCAAGCTCGCATCCGGCTTACCAAACATCTGCAGCAATAAGGCTGTTCGGATGACCGATACCGCCTCGACATCTTCTTCCTTCAAATAACTGGCAGACAAGCCCAGTTCCTCACCAAACCAGTAACCAGCCTCGATTTCCAACGCATTCATCTGGCGGTGTTCGAGTGTATTTCTGTATTCCAGCGGTTTTTCTTTCAGCGACCATGCTTCCAGAAAATCCTCTACCTTGCCCTTGGCTTCATGTCCCAGCAAGGCATATTCAGGCAAGGCAAACAAGGCTTTCAGCAAGCTGGAACCGCCACGCGACAGCGTCAAAAAAGTATTGTCACGTATCATTTTCGCCGCCAGCTCCAAATCGCCTTTGCTGGTTTCTATCAGATACAGGCTGGCCAGATTGACGATGCGCTTGCGTGCAGCTTCAATTTCGGGGCGCAGGTATTTACTGCCAAAAGCTTCGGCAATCTGCACCATCCCCTTGGGTGCTTCTGCTTCTATTGCTGCAATTTTTGTGGAGCTGATAATTGCCTTTTGCACGCCATACCGCAACGCCGATTCAAAGAAAGGGCGATTATCCAGCAGTGCAATTTCGAAAGTGTTTTCAGACATGGGTATGCAGATGATTCCAGGATGAAGGCAAGACGACCGCCGGGCACAACAATACATGCCCGGAATCTGAACGAGTACAGAATCAGTGATTACAGGGCAGACTCTTCGTCATCATCCTTGTCATCGCCGTCATCATTATTTTTAGGGCGTTCTTCCTGCTCTTCTTCCACGCCCTCGCCGCCTTCCAGTTCATCCTGTGCCAGGCTGGCTTGATAGGCCTTGTAACGTGCCCGCAATTTCATCAGCACTTCACGGAAGATTTCCGGCAATTCATAACGCAGGATATAGGTCACCTGCATCCAGTCATGATCTTCCAGATTCGCCATATCCAGCGGCGAAGCCAGACTTTCGGTATCACGGGTCAGGTTCAGCAAATCATCATCCAAGGCGCGGGTTTTGGACTCGTCGCCATATTCGTACAGATCAAATGTGGCGTAGCGATAGAAATGTTCAACCATCTGGGTACGGTCCAGCAGATAGTCAACCAGGGCATCATAGCCGCCGTCGACTTCGGCGATTTCGTATAAAAATTCTGCAGGATCAGCGCCTTCACGAAAAATGACGGAATTGATCATGCCACGCAATTGCTCATGTGTCTGGTCGCCATAGCGGCGTTCCAGCACAACCGCCTGGGCAAACTGCTCTGGCGTGACCAGCAGGTTCACCAAAGATTCCTTGGATGCATCATATTCGCGAATGATGGCCAGCAAATCCTTTGCCGGAAACTCATCCAATGCCGCCACCAGGGCTTTATCGCCCTCGGTTTCAGCCAGGTTTGCCAATGCATGTTCAGCGCCGGCGATATCGCCAGCCTTGACCAGGCTCTGTGCTTCGATTAATGCGGGATAGTTCATCAAAACTCCTTATTCTTTACGGTCAAAGCCCTGTTCTGCCAGCCACTCGGCACCGGCTTCACCCAGGTCATAGTCATCACCATCGTCGCCATCATCCCTGCCATGACGACCATACTGGCCATCAAGATCACCACTTTCCTTCAATTCTTCATTGGCCTCGTTGGCTTCCTTGTCTTCGTCATCCTCATCCTGCGCATCACTGGCACCCAGTTTGCGCGTCTGCTGGCTACGATTCAGGTATTCCAGCCCTGCAGCCACTACCAGGAACGCCTCACCAGCCGGGTCTTTCAAGACGATGCGACTCAGTGGTTCAGCCCAGGGTTCCAGCTTGACTGCTGCCGACAGGCTCTTCCATGAAGGTAATTTATTTTCCTCCTTGGCCGACAAAGCTTCCAGCGTCAGCGGATTCATGAAAATGAAACCTTGATGAAAAGCCACTGCCAGCATTTCCGGGTTGCTTGCCATCATGGGCAACAACATCGGCAGTTGTTCTGCCTTTTCGCGCAACCTGGCCTTGAGTACATTCTTACCCTCGGAGTCGGATTTCAGGTCTTCCAACTCGGCCTTGTATACCGACATCAGGTCTTCAAAAAAACGCGACAATTTCACTGCAATACTCCTGATAAATAATTTTTCCAGATTTCACCGGCTGTTTCCAGTGGCGAATCCAGCAAGTTGCGCCGCCTGTTTTCATCATAGGCAGCACGGGCAGCCTCATCCGACAAGACATCGTACGCTTCTTTTACTGCATGGAATTTTTCTGGCGCCAGTTCCGAATCGTTTCTGTCCGGATGGAACTCTGCAGCCTTTTGACGGAAGGCTTTTTTTACGTCCGCCAAACTGGCATTACTGGCGATGCCGAGAACAAAATAATAGTCTTTCATACACACTCTTGACTTGCGTTTGGACTGACATTAACACAGCAGACCTGCCGTCATGAAAGAGGAACAAGGGGAGAAACAATTCTCCCCTTCACCGGGTCTGCACCCGAAGTCCCATCAACAAAGATCAGTGATGGTGACCGTGTTCGCCGTGCACATGGCCATGCACAACTTCTTCATCGCTGGCTTCACGCACTTCAATAACTTCCGCTTCAAAACGGATAGTCATACCAGCCAGAGGGTGATTGCCATCTACTGTCACGATGCCTGCGTCGATAGCCGTCACGCGGAATTGCATGGTTTCTTCAGTTTCAGGGTCACGGGTTTCAAACATCATGCCAACTTCGATATCCGGCGGGAAGGCGCTGATATCTTCTTCACGCACAAAACCTGGGTCAAACTCACCAAAACCTTCTTCCGGCGCCAGAGTCACGGACACCTTGTCGCCTGCAGCCTTACCTTCCAATGCTGCCTCAACAGCAGGCAGGATATTGTCATATCCACCATGCAGGTAAAGAATGGGTTGCTGATTCTGGTCTATGAGTGCGCCTTCGGCGTTGAACATGGCGTAATTCAGGCTGACGACGGTATTTTGTGAAATTTGCATGGCTGTAATAGGTGTAATTGCGGGTGTAATTGCGCATTCTATGCGACAAAAATGAAAGAGACTGGGGGTAAGGACAAAAACAGGCATATAAACCACCCGCCCCATCCCTTCAGGCTAACCTTCTATTCTAACAGAGCCAGCCTCAAGCATCACGTTTGCCTTCCCTGCCTTCTTTATACTCCTGTCGCGCTTGTTCGAAGCGTTCTTTGGTCTGTGCTTCGTCGCGGTCGCCGAAAGCATAGTCCGCTTCCAGCCACATGACATTAATGATACCAAATGCCAGCGTCAGGCCTATTTTCAATTCCCAATTCCAATTTCCAAAATGCCAAATGAAAAACCGCCATGATGGCGGTTTTAGGGAGAAGCAGTTGAAATAGCATTTGCATAAAGCACATTTACACGCCAATTTTCTCCAGCATGGTGCCCAGTTCACGCAAGGCCGGTTCCAGCTTGGGATGCTGTGCAGCAAATTTGGCCGACAAAGCTTGTGAACGTTCGCTGAGTGCGGCAAAAACAGGATCGTCATGCTTCGATGTTGCCAATACCTGCTGAATATCGGTACTGAGCGTTTCCAGCATAGATTTCAACTCTTCATCGACGGGCCCGGCACCAGCCAGTTCCTGATGTAACTGGTTCAATAAATTTTTCAGGTGTTCGCTTTTCATGCTGCATCTCCTCCATTATTTTTAAATACTACATTCAGTTTAGGCGTTTGCTGTGGGAAAAACCAGCACCACCGCTTCCGCAGCGATCCCCTCTTCCCGTCCCAGATATCCGAGACGTTCATTGGTCTTGGCTTTGATATTGACCTGACTCACATCTACCCGCAAATCCTCGGCAATATTGGCTACCATTGCCGCAATATGCGGTGCCATCTTCGGTGCCTGGGCAATGATGGTGGCATCCAGATTACCCACCTGATAGCCAGCCGCATGAATCCGGCCAACGGCTTCACGCAACAATACGCGCGAATTGGCACCGGCAAAGCGGGTATCCGTATCCGGAAAATGCCTGCCGATATCACCCAGTGCCGTTGCACCAAACAGCGCATCGGTAATCGCATGCAGCAACACATCGGCATCAGAATGTCCCAGCAAGCCAGTATGGTGTGCAATGTCCACGCCGCCAATGATCAGTTTGCGCCCTGGTACCAAGGCATGGCAGTCATAACCTTGCCCGATTCTGAAGGGCAGCATCTTATTTTGCATCAATCTTTCTTTCTTCAAATGGAATATCCATCAACCTGGCGATCAGGGCCAAATCACCTGGCAGCGTCAGCTTCGCATTACAAGGGTGCCCCTCTACCAGTTTTGGCACATGGCCTGCTGCCTCGATGGCACTGGCTTCATCGGTCACCTGTTCAGCCTTGTCCAGGGCGTCACACAGCAATTGGTAGCGAAACATTTGCGGCGTCTGCGCCAGCCACATGCCATCGCGTGGCACGGTCTTTACCCTGCCATCAACAAGTTGCTTGACTGTATCCACCACTGGCAAGGCCAGCAAGCCACCCACGGGATGCCCTTCCAGACTGACCAGCAAATGTTGCAACAAGTGCTGATTCAGGCCCGGCCTGGCGGCATCATGCACCAATACCCAATCATTGGCATCCAATTGACTGTTCAGCAACAATGCCATCTGGCGCAGGCCATTGCGTACCGTATCTCTGCGGGTATCGCCGCCACAACGCAGCACCGTCACCTTTTCTGCCGTTTGCAAATGCGTATCGATATAACTATCGCCAGCGCTGACCACGACAAAGGTATGCTGAACCGGCGCGCAACTTAAAAAAGCATCGACCGTATGTTGCAAAATTGTCTTGTCGCCCAGTTGCAAATACTGCTTGGGAGTCGCCGCGCCCATGCGAGATCCTACTCCTGCAGCCGGAATCAGTGCAAAATAGCGTGGTTCATTCTGTAATGTGATTTCCGCGACCATACAATCCAGATGTTCGCTCTCTGATATCAAAGAGCCCCTTCGTTTATAATGAGGCGCTCATTTTAACCGCGTATCCTGTTCCGTAATACGTTTTACGGCATCCTTTCGTATAGCCGCAATGTCATTTGATTTCAGCAAATCTTTAGCAAAACCCGGCCACAGGCTGGCACTCCCCTATCTGCACGGCTCTTCCGATGCGTATGCATTGGCGCAAGCCGCCACCGCGCTCAAGCTGGAAAAGCGCATGCTGACCATTTTTGTTGCCAATCCAGGCGATGCCCAGCGGTTGCTGGATGAAATCCCCTGGTTCAATGCAGAACTGCGTTGCCATTTGCTGCCAGACTGGGAAACCCTGCCCTATGACGCCTTTTCGCCACATCAGGATCTGGTGTCGGAACGCCTGGCCAGTCTGCATGAAATCCAGAACGGCAATTGCGATGTCTTGCTGGCACCGGCTACCACCGCCTTGCTGCGCATGGCGCCACCGTCTTTCCTGGCAGCCTACACCTTCTTTTTCAAAAAAGGTGACCGCCTTGATGAGGCGAAGCTAAAAACCCAGTTGACACTGGCAGGTTATAGCCATGTCAACCAGGTCATGTCGCCGGGTGAATATTCTGTGCGCGGCGGTTTGATAGACCTGTTTCCCATGGGTTCACCGCTGCCTTACCGTCTGGACCTGTTTGGCGACACAATAGAAACCATACGTACTTTTGATGCCGACACCCAGCGTTCGCTGTACCCGGTGCCGGAAGTACGTCTGCTGCCTGGGCGTGAGTTCCCCATGGATGAACCGGCACGTGCGGCCTTTCGCAGCCGCTGGCGCGAAACCTTTGAAGGTGATCCCTCTCGTTCCAGTATCTACAAAGACATAGGCAATGGCATACCTTCAGCCGGTATAGAATATTATCTGCCGCTGTTCTTTGAACAAACGGCGACCCTGTTTGATTACCTGCCCGAATCGCCATATTTTGCATTGATAGGCGATATCGATGATGCTATCAGACGCTTCTGGAATGATACCCGCTCGCGCTATCAGTTTCTAAAGTCTGACCGTGAACGTCCGGTACTGGCACCTGAAACCGTATTTCTACGCGACGAAGACTTCTTTGCTGCCCTGAAACCTCTGGCACGCTGGACCATCGCCGAGACAGACAAGACAGCCGCCGCCTCAGAAGTATCCAGCTTTTTGCCAGATATCGCCGTCAATCGCCGTGCGGATGATCCACTGACGAACTTACGTTCTTTCCTGTTACAGACAGATAAGCGCGTGATGATCTGCGTCGAGACTTTGGGTCGACGCGAAACCCTGCAACAGTATTTCACTGAATATGATATCCGACTGAGTCTGTGCGAAGGCTATACCGACTTTGCCACGGCAGATGCCAAGCTGATGCTGGGCGTCGCCCCCTTGCACGCCGGTTTTGTACTGGCGGATGGGCTGGCCTTCATTACCGAAGCCGAACTGTATGCTGGCAGTGGCAAGCGCATAGGCCGTAAAAAGCAGGAAGCTGTCACCCAGGTCGAGCACATGGTGCGCGATCTGTCAGAACTGAAAATTGGTGACCCTGTTGTCCATAGCAACCATGGCATAGGCCGTTATATGGGCCTGATCAGTATGGATCTGGGCGAAGGTGAAACCGAATTCCTGCATCTGGAATACGCAAAGGACACCAAACTGTATGTGCCGGTATCACAACTGCATGTAATTTCGCGTTACTCTGGCGCTTCGCCAGATGATGCGCCTTTGCACAGTCTGGGTTCAGGCCAGTGGGAAAAAGCCAAGAAAAAAGCTGCGCAACAAATCCGCGACACCGCTGCTGAGCTGTTGAACCTGTATGCTCGCCGTGCGGCACGCCAGGGCCACTCCTTTGAATATTCTGCACATGACTATGAAGCCTTTGCCGACAGCTTTGGCTTTGATGAAACACCAGATCAGGCTGCTGCTATCACCGCTGTGATCGGCGACATGACTTCCGGCAAGCCTATGGACAGGCTGATCTGCGGTGATGTCGGCTTTGGTAAAACGGAAGTGGCCTTGCGGGCAGCCTTCGTTGCCGTCATGGGTGGCAAGCAAGTCGCCATCCTGGCCCCCACCACCCTGCTGGCAGAACAGCATGCACAGACCTTTGCCGATCGCTTTGCCAACTGGCCGGTGAAAATTGCTGAATTATCGCGATTCCGTTCCGGCAAGGAAATCAGTCTGGCCATGAAGGGCATGGGCGACGGCACCATTGATATCGTCATCGGCACGCATAAGTTACTGTCTGCTGACGTCAAATTTTCTCGCCTGGGCTTGCTGATCATCGACGAAGAGCATCGCTTTGGGGTGCGCCAGAAAGAAGCACTGAAGGCACTGCGCGCCGAAGTCGATGTATTGACGCTGACAGCAACACCAATACCACGCACCCTGGGTATGGCGCTGGAAGGCTTACGTGACTTTTCCGTCATCGCCACTGCGCCGCAAAAGCGTTTGGCGATCAAGACCTTTGTACGCGGCGAGGATGATTCTGTCATCCGCGAAGCCTGTCTGCGTGAATTGAAACGTGGCGGCCAGGTGTATTTCCTGCACAATGAAGTTGAAACCATAGAAAACCGCAAGGCCATGCTGGAAGCCCTGCTGCCAGAAGCGCGCGTGGTCGTGGCGCATGGCCAGATGCATGAACGTGATCTGGAAAAAGTCATGCGTGACTTTGTGGCCCAGCGCCACAATATTTTGTTGTGTACCACCATCATTGAAACTGGTATCGACGTACCCACCGCCAACACCATCATCATGCACAGGGCAGATAAATTCGGACTGGCGCAGTTACATCAATTGCGTGGCCGCGTAGGTCGCTCTCACCATCAAGCCTACGCTTATTTGCTGGTACATGACGTGCAAAGCCTGACCAAGCAGGCAAATCGCCGCCTTGAAGCTATCCAGCAGATGGAAGAATTGGGCAGCGGCTTTTACCTGGCCATGCATGACCTGGAAATTCGTGGTGCAGGTGAAGTGCTGGGTGATAATCAATCTGGCGAAATGCATGAGATAGGCTTCCAGATGTATTCCGACATGCTTAGTGAAGCAGTACGCTCACTGAAGAATGGCAAGGAACCTGATCTGGCCGCGCCACTATCAACCACGACAGAAATCAACCTGCACATCCCTGCCCTGCTGCCGAACGAATTCTGCGGCGACGTGCATGAACGCCTGTCCATCTACAAGCGCCTGGCCAATTGCAGCAGTGCCACAGCCATCGATGACATGCAGGAAGAAATGATAGACCGTTTTGGCAAACTGCCAGAACCCGTCAAATCACTGCTGGAAACGCATAGGCTGCGCGTCGCCGCCAAACCGCTGGGCATCATCAAGATCGACGCCCACAGTGAAGCCGCGACACTGCAGTTTGAACCCAAGCCACCGATAGATGGCATGCGCATCATAGAACTGGTGCAAAAAAACAAGCACATCAAACTCAATGGCCAGGACAAGCTACGCATTACAGCCGCCATGCCTGACCTTGCCAGCCGTGTAGCCCAGATCAAGGCCACCATCAAAGCGCTGCATTAAACTTATTGAATAAACAGAGACGACCATGCATTTGACCATACAAGGCCTGAACAACACACTCAGCAATAACACCGCACTCATTCAGGATATCGCCAGCCAAACCAAGGCAAAACTGGCGCATCTGAATGATCAGGCAGTACGCCTGACCGACGCTGAATGTGATGAACAAACGCTGACTGCAATACGCGAACGCTGCTTTGCTGCCCAACTCGATGTCACTGCCATAAATAAGCAATTTTCTCTGGCTGATTTCAAACTGGTCGCGATGGACATGGATTCAACCCTGATCACCATAGAATGCATCGACGAAATAGCCGACATGCAGGGCCTGAAACCGCAAGTGGCAGAAATTACCGAAGCAGCCATGCGGGGCGAGCTGGAATTCCAGGAAAGCCTGACCCGTCGCGTCGCTCTGCTCAAGGGCCTCGATGCCAGCGCCCTGCAACGCGTCTATGACGAACGCCTGCAATTGTCATTGGGTGCAGACCAGATGCTGAAGACCATACAGCAAGCCGGCCTCAAAACTTTACTGGTATCCGGCGGCTTCACCTTTTTCACCGACCGCATGAAAACACGTCTGAATCTGGATTACACGCATTCCAATGTGCTTGAGATTGAGGATGGCAAACTGACTGGCAAAGTCATAGGCACCATCGTCGATGCAGATGAAAAACAAAGAACAGTGGAACGCGTCTGTGCTGACATGGGCATTTCCACCAACCAGGCCATCGTCATGGGAGACGGCGCGAATGACTTGAAGATGATGAAAATTTCCGGCATGTCAGTCGCCTTTAGAGCCAAACCTGTGGTCCGTGCACAGGCAGATGTAGCCTTGAATTTTGTGGGGCTGGATGGGTTGTTGAATCTGCTTTAAACATTTCCACAGACAAACACTCAAATAAATAGAATTAAACAAACAAGTTTCTCCTTAATCCAAATAATAGTACGGACGTTCTATTATTTGAGTTAGAATAGTTTTAGCCCATCCGGCACATTCACCTGTGCCAGGCGTAAAATCATACTAAAATTGAAACTATTGGGAGACACCGATGTTTGAAGAATTCATGGGCACCATGCCGGTAGCCGAACGTCAAAAATTTGATGTGGCGGCGCTTGCGGACTATATGCGGCAGCATGTTGAAGGTTTCGACGCTGTGCTGGCAGACAAGCTTGTGGTTGAGCAATTCAAGGGTGGGCAATCCAATCCCACCTTCAAACTCAGTGCCGGTGATCAGCGCTATGTCATGCGCGCCAAACCTGGCCCGGTAGCGAAACTACTACCTTCTGCCCATGCCATAGAACGTGAATTCAAGGTCATGAATGCCTTGAACAAGGCTGGCTTCCCTGCCGCACGCCAATATGCGCTGTGTACCAATGAGGATGTCATAGGCCGCGCGTTTTACATCATGGAATTTGTCGATGGTCGTGTACTGTGGGATCAATCCCTGCCTGGCATGACACCAGTGCAGCGCGCTGAAATCTACGATGAAATGAACCGTGTCATCGCCCAATTACACACCATTGATTATGCCGCAATCGGTTTGGCCGACTACGGCAAGCCCGGCAATTATTTTGCCCGCCAGATAGACCGCTGGACCAAACAATATCGCGCTTCAGAGACTGAAAAGATCGAAGCCATGGACAAGCTCATTGAATGGTTGCCACATAATATCCCGCCTGGCGACGACACCAGTATCGTCCATGGCGATTACCGTCTCGACAATATGATGTTCCACCCGACCGAGCCACGCATCATGGCGATACTGGATTGGGAACTGTCGACGCTCGGTCACCCGCTGGCTGATTTTTCTTATCACTGCATGAGCTGGCACGTGACACCTGGTCAGTTCCGTGGCATTGCGGGTCTCGATCACAAGGCTCTAGGCATTCCGAATGAACAGGAATACATCGCCAAATATTGCGAACGCACAGGCAAAACCATACGCCCGGAAGATTTCAATTTTTATCTGGCCTATAACCTGTTCCGCATGGCAGGAATTTTGCAGGGCATCATGAAGCGCTATGTCGATGGCACAGCATCCAGCGCGCAGGCGAAAAAATCTGGTGAATCAGCACGGCCTATGGCAGAACTGGGCTGGAGCTACGTTAAAAAGCAAGCATGAGTTCGCAGCACATTCTTTCAGGTCCAAAGTAACAAAAAACGAACATCACATTGGAGACAACATGGAATTCGACTACTCAGATCGCTGTAAAGACTTGCAAGGGCGGCTCTTGCGTTTCATGGATGAGCATATCTATCCGAATGAAAAAGCCTACAAGGAAGAAATTGACCGCAATGGCCTGGAAAAAGGCAATCGCTGGATCGCCACCCAGATCATTGAAGACTTAAAACCAAAAGCACGTGCACAAGGCTTGTGGAATTTATTCTTGCCAAAATCAGTGCGCGCACCAGAAGGTTTGTCGAATCTGGACTACGCCCCACTATGTGAAATCATGGGCCGTGTCGGCTGGGCACCAGAAGTGTTCAACTGCTCGGCACCTGATACCGGCAATATGGAAACCATAGAGCGCTATGGCAGTGAAGAACATAAAAAGCAGTGGCTGGAACCGCTGTTGCGCGGTGAAATCCGTTCTGCCTTTGCCATGACAGAACCGGGTGTTGCCTCTTCAGACGCCACCAACATCGAAACCCGTATCGACCGGGATGGCGATGATTATGTCATCAATGGCCATAAATGGTGGATATCTGGTGCCGGTGACCCGCGTTGCGCCGTGTATATCCTGATGGGCAAGACTGACTTCAATGCCGCCCGCCACTCTCAACAATCAATGATATTGGTGGACGCCAAAACCCCCGGCATCACGGTGGTCCGCCCCCTTCCCGTTTTTGGTTACGATGATGCGCCGCATGGCCATTGCGAAATTCTGTTTGAAAACGTGCGTGTACCGGCATCGAACATCCTTTTGGGTGAAGGCCGTGGTTTTGAAATTGCCCAGGGTCGCCTTGGCCCTGGCCGTATCCACCACTGCATGCGCGCCATAGGCGTGGCAGAACGTGCACTGGAATTGATGTGCAAACGCCTCAACAGTCGTACCGCCTTTGGTAAGAAAATTTCTGAACAAAGTATCTGGCGTGAACGCATTGCCGAATCTCGCATCCAAATCGACACGGCACGTCTGCTGACCCTGAAGGCTGCGTACATGATGGACACCGTCGGCAACAAGCATGCGCAGGCAGAAATTGCCATGATCAAGGTCCTGGCACCAAATGTCACCCAGCAAGTGCTGGACTGGGCCATACAGGCCCATGGTGCTGGCGGTGTTTCTGGCGATTTCCCGCTGGCAGCACAATGGGCAGGCAATCGTACTTTACGTCTGGCAGATGGCCCGGATGAGGTCCACAGAAATGCCATCGCCAAGCTGGAACTGGCGAAGTACATCAGTCTGAACGAAGATCTGGGCTTGCCGATTACACGCTCATAAGCAAGGCTTGATTGAAGTACGTGCGCAATTCAATAGCTTCGCGAATTGCGCACGGCTACATCAACCTGACACTTCAATATGTTTGATTTGAGGATGATGGCAGACTCGCCACCAGCAAAGCCTGATACTTACTTCAATTTCCAGACATACTGCAATTTCACCCACAGCATGGTATTTTCGCCTTTTACCTGACCCGGAATCGCCTTGACGGCACAATTTTCAAGAGCGCTAGTGACAGCATTGTCCAAATCTGGAAAGCCTGTTGAACGATCCACTTTGGCTTTTAATATCTGCCCATCCGACGCAATCAATACCGACGTCTGGACAACGCCCGTTTCTTTACGCTGGAGTGATGCTCTCGGATATTGCGGTCTGCAGTCTTTGAAATCGATGACAGGTTTTTTATCCCCATCTCTTTCATTTGCCAATTTTGCCGCATCCATTGCCTGCTGACTAATTTCAACGGCTGCAACTGTTGCAACCGGGACATTTGCCTGGGCATAAACAGCCAGGCAACTAGTAGTGATCCCCATAATGGCAACCGCGGCCTTCCAGTTGACGGTACTTACTTCAGGTTTGACAAGACGTTTGATACGAGACATAAGATTTCCTCCATGTGCCGCCTGGGCTAGTTGAGGGGTTGTGAATTGGAGGTTGGCCAATTCAGAAAGTGCAAGAGCAAGACGCCGCGGTTCGCCTGTGACTCTTGCGGCAAGATCGTCCGCAATTTTTTCTCTGTCATTACGGATTTGTCTGGATATCCACCACACTGCCGGGTGATAAAACAGCAGCATTTCTATGCCTGACTGAACCAGGTTCAGCAAATAATCATGACGTTTGATGTGTGCCATTTCATGTGCCACCAGCATTTCCAGCAGATCGACTGGCATGCCACTCAGCATGGCGCTGGGCAGCAAGATCATGGGGCGAAAAACACCTACTACCAATGGTGTGCTCAAATCATCCACGACACGCAGCATTACCTTGCCCTGTATCCGGAATTGACTGCTCAACTGATCGACGCGTGCCTGCCACCACAGGTTTGGTTTGCTGCGCTGGGGGCTTGCATATGTACCTATCCATAGCAGGCCAACACTCATGCGCACGGCCAGTAAGGCGACGCATATCAGCCAGACCACCACGATATCGCTAAGATGCATTTCCAGCCAGATTGACAAATTCATCCAGCCTGATTGATTCAAACCAAGACGAACTGGTAAATCGCTCACCTCCCCTGTTTCAGTGCTGGAATAGGGAACGTCCAAACGCAAGAAAAACTCCCTGGCTGGAAGTACGATACAGGTCAGCAATGCCATATAACTGGCGACATAACGCGCCCTTGCCTGCGCAGGACCGATACACTGCAACAGCAAGACCAGGAACAAGGCAATCAACAGACCTTGCCACAAGAAGTGCAGCAAAGCCCAGCCCAGGGCATTGATAACGGAAGGGAGAAATTGGCTCATTTCTTTTCCTCGTTCAGTAATTTTTGTATTTCGGCCCGCTCTTCCTTGCTCACATGTCCACGCAAAGCGGCCATGACCAGGTCTTTTGCCGAGCCAGAAAATGCTTTGTGGATCAAATCCTTCAACAGATTGGTCTGCAAGGAATCTTGGGCCTGTGCTGCCGCATAGATGTGTGAACGCTGCTCTTCATCCCTGTTAAGCAAGCCCTTGGTATGCATAACCTGCATCAGGCGCAAAACCGTTGCATAACTTAATTCTGGCCGGTCCTTGATGGCAGCCTGATGCACTTCCTTGACGGTTGCCGGCCCGGTTTGCCAGATCAGGCGCAGTAAATCGAGTTCTGCGGCGGTAGGTTTGCGAGAGGTATTTTTGGTCATGGCTTGCTGACGGCTAGTGTTGATGTGAATGTAGAATATATGATCTAGATTAATTTGTCTAGATCATTTTGTCTACTTTTTCCAACAGCGCTAAAACCGTTAAGAAATACCGCTATGAAACCTGGAAATAATATGCACTGACAATATGACTGGCAGACAGCGACAGAAAAACGCTGCCTAATGCTGCCCATGCAGATAACTGGCATACGCAGTCGCCGCAAGCACAATGGCAGCACCAATCAGTTCACGCATGCCTGGCATTTCATGCAGAAAAAAGTAAGCCAGCAACATGCCGTAGACAGGCTCCAGCGAAGTCATGATACTGGCAAAACTGGTGGGCAAGCGGCGCAGACTGAACATGAACAAACCATGTGACAAGGCGGTAAACACCACGCCAAGCAACACCAGACCATACCAGGTCTTTGATGCGACACCTGACAAGACGCCAGACCCCAGCACCCACGGCAAAAGCACCAGTGCAGCCACACCGTTTTGCAGGAATGCCAGCTTGAATGCCGGAATCTGTTTCCCCTGCCAGCGATTCGCCATCGCCAGAAATGCAAAACTAAGGCCAGACAAGATACCTAGCGCCAATGCAATGACGGCCCCGCCTTCCCAGGAAGCATCACTGACCATCACTACCATGCCTGTCACGACCAGTATTGCAGCCCAGGCATCTGATGCGCGCCTGGCTTCTTTAAAAAACCAGGGTTCAAGCAAGGCGACAAACAAAGGAAAACTGGCAAAACCCATGAGACCAAAAGCCACCGGTGCAAAATTCAGGGATGCAAAGAAAGTCAGCCAGTGAATGGCCAGCAATACCCCACAAAGAATAACGGTTTTGGGGATATCACGAAAATTCAGTTGCCCCTGCAGAGCCAGCACTGGCAACAAACTGAGCGCAGCAAACAAGGTACGCCCAAACACCAGCAACAAAGCGCCAGTTGCCAGCAGCTTGCCTAATACCCCAGCCGTACCGAAAAGGAACACCGCTACATGCAGGGCCAGCAAGGAAGAAAGCGCGTTATTTTTCATAAGGTGCTACGGTAACTGGTCAAAAGGGGCCAAATTAAACAATAACATCATAGGGCTGCGCAGGGCCATTTCTGTCGCCGCCATTGGAACGCAGCCTTAGCATGGGTGCGTGCAGGTCCTGGCTACGAAAAATAGTATTTACCAGCAACTAAAGCACAAATGCCAGAATCTATGCATAATGGATGTATGCTGTTTTCATCAACCATGCAAAGAGGAAAGCAATGATAGACGTTTATTCCTGGCCGACCCCCAACGGACACAAAGTACACATCATGCTGGAAGAATGCGGCTTACCCTACCGCGCCATCCCTGTTGATATCGGCGCTGGCGACCAGTTCAAAGCGGATTTCCTGGCGATTTCACCCAATAACAAGATCCCGGCCATCGTTGATGCTGATGGACCTGACGGCAAACCGATTTCCTTGTTTGAATCTGGCGCTATCTTATTGTATCTGGCAGGAAAAACCGGTCAGTTCCTGGGTAAAACCGACAGGGAAAAATATGAAACCCTGCAATGGCTGATGTTTCAGATGGGCAGTGTCGGCCCCATGCTGGGCCAGGCGCATCATTTCCGTATGTATGCACCGACACAGATCGACTATGCCGTCAATCGCTATACCAACGAAGCCAAACGCATTTATGGCGTGATTGATAAACAACTGGAAAAAACTGCCTACCTGGCAGGCGACGAATACACAATCGCCGACATCGCCACCTTTCCCTGGACACGTTCTTTCGCCAATCAGGGAATAGACTGGGCAGATTTCCCACACGCCAAACGCTGGTTCGATACCATCAGCAAACGCCCTGCCGTACAACGTGGCGTGCAGGTATTGGCGGATTTACGCAAACCACTGGATAACGACAAGGCAAAAGAAGTACTGTTCGGAAAAACACAATACGCAAAGAAATAATTTCATTCACCTGAGGCGTAAGCGATTGCCGTTACAATGGGCTTACTCTTCTCAACTCTATTTCAGTATGCGTCGTCCGATAAAAAGAAATCGTTTCAAACTGGCCGCTGAAAGTCAACGCGTCGTCAATCTTGCGCTGGCCGTAGCACAATCAGCCAGCCGTGTCGAAGATCTGGACTGGCAAGCCAGGCTGGATGCGCTGGTGACCAAAAATCTCAGACAACACCATCAGGACATGCTGGATGCAGCGACCGAACATTTGTTTCAGTCACATCCGAATGGCTATGAAGTCTTGACCGAAACACTGGAATCCACCAGCACCTGCGGCACTTTTGAGCATGATGGCCAGCCCTATACCTGTCTGCTGATTGCCGCACCAGTGTTGGCCTGGACGCGCTTTGAAATTGCCTCAGGCAGCATACCTGCAGAAGCATTAAGCCTGCTCAGTACACAGTTGTCTGCTCACTTGCTGGCCGGGCATACCCAATTGCGTCTGTTACCCAGTTTGTATTCCATTGATCAACTACCACGCAATCATGTGGAAACCTTTGCCCTGCTGGAACGTCAGGGTGTCGCCATGCTGAAACAGGCGACTACTCCAGTTGAAGCAGAACGCGCAAAGACCATTCCCTTTCTGGCAGATATACGCTATGTGCTGGGTGTGCTGGCCGTACCTGTTGGCAAGCCGCTGTTCCAATGGCAAACCATAGAGGCACCGTTTGATTGCGTACAGGCAAAGAGCGATGCCCTGCTGCAATGGCAACAAGAGACTGAAACCACCTTCAAGCGCCTGTTGCCAGGTTGCGGTATTGAAGTCTTGCTGCCAGAATCTTATTACACGGCATGCCGTGAGGCAGATATCAAAATACGGCCTGCCACCATACGTTCCGCGATGTTTTACCTGACCCAAACGCTGGGGAAAGAGGCAGATCAGTTCAGCGTCATCATTGCCTCTTTTGGTGAACAGGAAAACCCAGGGCAAATCGACGAATACCGCATCAGCTTTTGCCTGCGCGATGCACCCGAAGTCGTTTATGGTGTGGTCTGGCCGTTGTATCAGGCGGAAGACCAGATCATCGCCGTCAATCTGGATGAAAATGAACAACTGGCCGGCGAAATACCTGGCATCCTGCAAGAATGCGGTGTCACCGACATCATCCAGTTAGAAGAAATCTTTGCGATGGAATTTTGTGATGATTGCGGTACCCCTCTGTTTGCTGACCGCGAAAGCGATCTGGTCCACACAGAAATGCCGGATGACACACCCACCCCAGGTGCCACACATTTTCATTGATATGATTTGTTTGGATTGATGGTGTAGAATGGCATTCAAAGATACGTCAACACCTAAAGTTGAACAGTACGGCAATGGAATCAGTACCGATTTACATTTCCGGGCTGGCTTAACTACAGATGCACAAGCCATCAGCAATTTGATCATGCTGTTTGCGAAAGACTTTTGCATCAACCCTGATGGCAGCGGTGCCGATATATTTCATCAATCGGTGTCCGCTACCGCCGAGCGGGCCTATCTTGCAGATGACCGCTACCACTTCATCCTTGCCATGCAGGACGAAACACTGGCTGGCTTCATTGCCCTGCGCGACCATAGTCATCTTTTTCACTTGTATGTTGACCCGGCATTTCAAGGGCAGGGGCTGGCAACGGTCTTGTGGCGACGCGCCCGTCAAGATGCTGTTTCCCAAGGAAATCGCACTGGCTTCACCGTTAACTCTTCTCTGAACGCCATCCCTGTCTATGAACGTTTTGGATTCAAGGCCACAGGCCAGGTAGTAGAGATGCATGGCATTGCCTTTCTGCCCATGCAATTTCAATTGAACAATTGAATAGCGAAGTTGTCAAAACTGGCAGCAAACTGCAACATATCTACCTATAAATCAAAAATCTGAAACATACGCATAAATGAAAAAATATCTGACTGCCGTTTTCTGCATTTTCACTTTCGCCAGCACCCAAGTCATTGCCAAAGACAATGGCACAGACAAGTCAATCACCATCCTCAAAGAAATACAATCCATTGTCGTCAACAAGGATGGCAGCTATACCGAAACCATTGAGAACTGCATACAAATCAATGAGGAACGCGCAGTTGCATCAGAATCACAGCGACAGTGGCATTTCAACAAAAGCCTGGAAACCCTGGAATTACTGGAAGCCTACATAGAAAAACCTGATGGCCGAAAAGTCCACATCAAACCAGAACAAATAAAATTGCAGCAAGAGCCTGCCTATAGCGGTGCACCCATGTTTCAGGACATGCAAGTCAAGGTGGCGATTTACCCTGAAGTGGCGGTCGGTGACAAAATTTATTCAAGACACAGTAAAACACGCAAAACGGCGATGTTCCCGGGGCAGTTCAGTGATTACACGCCTGGCCGTTATGTACCCACAAAACAGCTGACCATCATGTACGACATGCCTGCCGACATGCATTTGCACAGTCAGGCAGATGGTTTTGTTGCCACGCCTCCTGTTACCCAAAACGGCCGCACGGTATATCGCTGGGATTACCAACCATCAGACAATCCACGCATAGAATCCTCCTCCGTCAGTTATGCAGATTATGGAAAACAACTGGTTGTCTCCACCTTCACGGATTATGCAAGCCTGGGCAAGGCCTATTACCAGACTGCAGCCCTGACGACAGAGGCGAATGCCAAGATCAAGGCAAAGACTGCAGAAATAACAAAAGGTCTGGGCAGTCCGCGTGATAAAGCCTATGCCATTTATGATTGGGTAAGAAAAAATATTCGCTATGTCGCGGTATATATAGGCAATGGTGGGCTGGTGCCGCACAACGCAGATGAAATTCTGGATAACCTGTATGGCGACTGCAAAGACCACACCAGTCTCATGGAAGCCATGCTGGCCGCTGCAGGCATCGACAGCACCCCGGTGCTGATCAATTCTGGAGACTCTTTTAAATTGTCCCCTGTTGCCAGCCTGGGTCAGCTCAATCATGCCATTACTTACATCCCCAGTCTGAACCTGTATCTTGATTCAACCGCCATCAACATCAATCACGGTTACTTGCCTTTTTCAGTATGGGATAAACCGGCCATACTGACCAAGACCGGTGAAATTGGCAGAACGCCTGCAACGGAGTTTTTCCAGACCAGCAGCAGCTACAAAGTCGAGATTACAGGTGAAGGTGCGGCACGGTTTGAATTTGCGCGCAAGGATACTGGCCAGCTGGCCGAACCCACACGCTATGAACAAAGCAACTGGCGCATCAACGATAGGGAACTTGCAGTAGAAAACATACTGAAAGGCTATGGAATGACTGGCAGCGGCACCGTGGAACTGGGTGACCTTAAGGGAACTGCAGACCAGTATGAATTCAAACTCAAAGGCAAAGTTGATAACTGGACTTACTTGCCAGGCACAGTAGGGATAGCCGCCAACAGCAGTTTGTATGCAGGTATGTCCAATAGCATTTATGGTTTAACAGCCGAAGTGGAACGCACACAAGATTTCGTTTGTCCGGAAAACAATATCGTCGAAGAAGCCGTTTACCAATTTCCTGCACAAGCAAAAATTTTGTACATCCCCAAGGACATTGACGTGCATACTGCTTTTTTTCAATACCAGGCAAAATATACCCACGATGACAAACAGGTGATGATCAAACGCACATTTAAAAGCAACAAGGAAGGCAGCCGCGTATGCACAGCCAAGGACCATCAAGCGATGCAAACCACCATCAAAAAAATGGTGCAAGACTTGCGTAGCCAGTTCATTGTGCAGGTTCAGTAAAATTTTTCGGACTGGTTCCAGTCAAATTGAGATCAATCTTGAAACAGGTAAAAAAAGCCAATGCGTCAGAGCATTGGCTTTTTTTGCATTTGGCCTGATATTGTTTATACAACGAAGCAAGCCTAAAAATCAGCCAATCATTTTTCCACAAAACACGACTATCACCATTTTCAAAATCCGTTGTACAATTAGTTTTGAACGGTCGTGCTTTTTTCTTCAATTACTTGCTGCGGCCATCATAAAACAGGAGACAACATGGATTTGAACTATACGGCAGAAGACCTTGCCTTCCGGGATGAGGTACGCGCCTATCTGGAAGCCAATCTTCCACAAGACCTGCAGCAGAAAGTATTGAACCACAAACGCCTGTCCAGAGAAGACTTTGTGCGTTGGCACAAGATACTGGCAAAACAAGGTTGGGTAGCCACAGGCTGGCCAGCGGAATACGGCGGCACAGGCTGGACACCGACCCAGCGTCACATTTTTGAAGAAGAATGCGCGCGTGCCGGTACACCTGCCATCCTGCCATTTGGTGTCAATATGGTGGCGCCTGTCATCATGGCCTTCGGTAATCAGGCACAAAAAGATTATTACCTGCCACGCATACTCAGTTGTGAAGACTGGTGGTGCCAGGGGTATTCGGAACCTGGTTCAGGCTCTGACCTGGCTTCCCTGAAAACCCGTGCTGAGCGTGATGGTGACCATTACATCGTCAATGGCCAAAAAACCTGGACCACACTGGCCCAGCATGCCGACATGATTTTTTGCCTGGTGCGTACCGACACTGGTGTGCGCAAGCAAGAAGGTATTTCCTTCCTGCTCATCGATATGAAGACGCCAGGTATTACTGTACGCCCCATCATCATGCTGGATGAAGAGCATGAAGTGAATGAAGTCTTCTTCGACAATGTCAAAGTACCGGTTCAAAACCTGATAGGCGAAGAAAACAAGGGCTGGACCTATGCCAAATACCTGTTGGGCCATGAACGTACCAACATCGCTGCCGTTGGTCGTGCTAAGCGCGAATTGCAATTCCTTAAACGTATTGCTGCCAAACATCAAAAGAATGGCCAGCCGCTGATCAATGATGCCGTGTATGCCAACAAGGTCGCCAGTCTGGAAGTGGAATTGATGGCGCTGGAAATTACTGTCCTGCGTGTCATTTCGCAAGACAGTGGCCGTCCTGGTCCAGAAGCATCCTTGCTCAAAATCAAGGGTACAGAAATTCAGCAAAGATTGACGGAATTGATGGTAGAAGCAGTCGGCCCGTATGGCCTGCCATTTGACCCGGCTTTCCTCGAAGGTGAAACTGAACACAGCGTGGTGGGCGACGACGATGCTGCACCGCTGGCACCGTATTACTTCAATTTCCGCAAGACCTCCATCTATGGTGGTTCCAACGAAATTCAAAAAAATATCATCACCCAGATGATCCTGGGCCTGTGAGGAGAGCACAATGGATTTCAACTTAACGCAAGAACAAAAACAGTTCGCCGATGCCTTACGTCGCTGGGTAGAAAAAGACTATGGCTTTGAACAGCGCAAGCACGTCATCGAATCGACTGAAGGTGTATCCGCCAAAGCCTGGGCGGACTTGGCGGAACTGGGCGCGCTGGCCCTGCCAATTCCTGAAGAACAGGGTGGCTTTGATGGCTCGGCCATCGACATGCTGGTCATCATGCAGGAACTGGGACGCGGTATCGTTATCGAGCCCTACTTTGCCACTGTCATGGGTGCAGAATTTTTGAAAAAATCCGGCAAGCATGCAGATGTACTGGAACAAGTCGCCGGTGGTGAAGTCAAGCTGGCGAATGCCTTGAGCGAAAGACAGTCTCGCCATGACCTGTTTGACATTGCAACTACCGCCAGCAAAACCGCCGATGGTTTTGTACTCATTGGCAGCAAGACAGTGGTACTGCATGGTGCACAGGCAGACAAATTGATCATCTCAGCCCGCAGCAGCGGCGCGCAACGCGATACTCAGGGCATCAGCCTGTTTATCGTTGATGCCAATGCCGCAGGTGTCAGCCGCCGCGACTACCGCACCATCGATGGTTATCGTGCTGCAGATATTACTTTGAGCAATGTGCAAGTCGGCCAGGATGCCTTATTGACCGCTGCCGATGCTGGCTGGGAATTGCTGGATGCCGTAGCTGATTATGGCGTTACCCTGCTGTGTGCAGAATCCATAGGTATCATGGAAGCCATTACTGCAGCTACCCTGGATTATCTGAAAACCCGCCAGCAGTTTGGTGTGCCTATCGGTAAATTCCAGGTCTTGCAACATCGCATGGCAGAAATGTTCATGGAAATGGAACAGGCCCGTTCCATGGCTACACTGGCGGCCGTCAAGATTTCTTCTGATGATGTGGAAGAGCGCCGTCGCACTGTATCCGCCGCCAAGGCCAGAATCGGCCAGGCAGCCAAATACATAGGTCAGCAAGCAGTCCAATTACATGGCGGCATGGGCGTCACCAATGAACTGCCGGTTGCCCACATGTTCAAACGCCTGACCACCATCGAATTATCACTGGGTGACACCGATCATCACCTGGCCAGATTCGTGGCACAACCCGGCTTTAAAAACGCAGCCTGATTGCTGTAGAAAAATCCCGAATGCGTTCGGGATTTTTTTTGCCCATTATTTACCGATTGAAGAAAACAAGGATACGTCATGAGCATCAAAGCAGATCGCTGGTATTTCGAAGATTTCATCCCTGGTGCCGTCATTGAACTGGGGCAGCGCACAGTCACAGAAGAAGAAATCATCAGCTTCGCCACCCAATTTGATCCCCAGTCTTTTCATGTCGACAAAGAAGTAGCCAGCCATTCCATCTATGGTGGCGTTATTGCCAGTGGCTGGCATACTTGCAGCATGATCATGCGCTTGGTAGTGGATGGCTTTCTGGGCAATTCCACCAGCATGGGCTCGCCCGGCGTCGATGAAGTTCGTTGGATATTGCCGGTGCGCCCTGGCGATACGCTGACAGTCACCGCAGAAACTCTGTCCAGTAAAGTATCAACATCAAAACCGGATCGCGGTGTCGTCAATACTTTATGGAAAGCCCATAACCAGGATGGCAAACTGGTATGTACGATCGCTGGCATGGGTATGTTCGGTCGCCGCCCGACGTAATTCCACTGCACGCATATTAGAAAAAAATACGGAGAAATGATGAGAGAATTTAGCAGCATCACCGAATTGAAAAACTTGATAGGTCAGGAAGTTGCCCAGTCAGACTGGGTAGAAATCACACAAGAACGCGTGAACACCTTTGCCGATGCGACTGGTGATCACCAGTGGATACACATCGACGTGGAAAGAGCCAAACGTGAATCTCCGTTTGGCGGCCCCATCGCCCATGGCTTTCTGACCCTGTCGCTGCTACCCATGCTGGTCGCCAATGCCATTCACCTCAGCTACGTCAAGATGGGGGTGAACTATGGACTCAACAAAGTGCGCTTCCCCTCCCCTGTTCCAGTCGGCAGCCGCTTGCGGGCAAGAATGAAATTACTGGAAATCGAAGACATCAAGGACGGTGCGCAATTGACCTGGGAAGTGACCATAGAACGAGAAGGTCAGGACAAACCCGTTTGCGTGGCCGAATCCATTTCGCGCTGCTATTGATCCTTTTAGCAAATAAGCACTTAAACGCTGCATCAACATGAGAATAAATCCATGCCTACTCCAGACACGCTGCAACGCTTTATCGCCAAAGTAGAAACAAATGATCATGCCGCCGCATGCGCGGAATTCTATACAGAGAATTCCAGCATGCAAGAAAATCAGGCCACGCCAAGGATAGGTCGTGCAGCGCATGTCGCAGCGGAACATGCAGTTATGTCACGCGCCAGATCGGTGTCATCCACCTGTGTTCATCCGGTATTGGTCAACGGTGACCATGTCGTCATACGCTGGATATTCAGGTTCGAATGGCTGGACGGCAGCGTCACGCAGATGGAAGAACTGGCTTACCAGCGCTGGGAAGGGGAATGCATTGCAGAAGAAACTTTCTTTTATGATCCCGCGCAACGCATTCCCAAAAGGGCAAGCCACTAAACCGCAACAAGGCCGAAACTGTTTTCAAGACGGTCAGATATCAATAAAACCTGACCGCATAAACCGGCGGTAAATTGGTGGCGATCTGATACCAGTCATCTCCTGAATTTTCACTTGCCCACAAATTGCCAGTGGTCGATGCCATGAGGAGATTTTTGCCGTTCTCGGAAACGGCGAGGCCATGGCGGTACACAAGGTCATAGCAGTCTTGCTGCGGCAGGCCATTTCTTAACGATTCAAACGTCTTGCCGCCGTCACGTGTGCGTGTAACGCTCATTGCGCCGTTCAAAGGTACGCGTTTTTGATCAGCAATGGCGGGGACGAACCAGGCAGTATCCGGGTCACGTGGATGCGCAGCGACGGTAAAACCAAAGTCTGGAATACCTTCTGGTAATTGCAGTTGTTGCCAGCTTGCGGCATCGTCTTCGCTGCGCCAGATCCCATTGTGATGCTGGCACCACAAAACATGGCTGGCAAACTTGCTGCGGGCGATCAGGTGCGGGTCCTGGATATTTTGATTGTCTGCCAGATCCGGTGGCATATAGGCAGCACGCATGCCCGCTGCGGCCAGCGCCCAGTTCTGCCCGCCATCTTCCGTTTTCCAGGCACCGCCACAGGATATGCCCAGCAAGATATGCTGGGGATTGCGCGGGTTGACACATATTGAATGTATGCCCGGCACATCATAACCGCCGCCCATCCATTGCTTGCGTTCTTCCCTGTCCCATAATGAGCGTATCAGTTCCCAGCTATTGCCACGATCTGGCGAACGGAACAAACCACCTGGCAAGGTACCGGCCCACAGCACATCAGGCTCTTCGCTACCACCAGTTTCCATGGACCAGATGGCCTTCAACTTCCATTCGACATCGTCGTCTGTCTTGGCGTGTTCGGGGTAAGCAGGTGCGGCCACCTCGGTCCAGTCGCAACGGTCTTCATCACGGCGGTGCAGCTTGACCCCAAAATGCCCCAGATTCAACGCCGCATACACTGTGCCATCACGTTTGTCATGCAGGCACATGCTGACTGGCTCACCCAAAAAACTGACCTGATCCAGTTGCCAGCGATTGTCAGTATGAATCAATTCAAACAGTCCCTTGCGGGTTGCTACCAATGCTTTCATCATCAACCTCCGGAAAGTGCCTGCAAGACATAGACCTGGCTATTCACACCCAAGGCATCACGCAGGCCACTGCGTTGCATGACGCGCTTGCCATCAATAAAGATCACTACATGAAAACGTAAATCGCCCTGCTCATCCAGAATATAAGCTCGCAAGGTCGGATTCAACTGAAAGGCGGCTTCCAGCGCATCGCGCAAATTACCGGCTGTGGTTTCTACCTCAGGTACCTCAATGAAACGACTGAGTTGCTGGGTAAAAGTCAGCTTAGCCACATTGCCCCCAGGCAGAATAAGGATGCTTGAGCAAATTCGCATTTGCATAGCGGTGGTCATGGCTGACCTCTTCACCCAGCCAGGCTGGGCGCTCGAACTGCTGCTGTTCGGATTCCAGTTCCACCTCGGCCACGATCAGGCCAAGATTATCACCAATGAATTCATCCACTTCCCAGACCAAGCCGGCGAAAGGAATGCGGTAACGTGTTTTTTCTATGAGAGGTTGCTGACAGATTGTGTCCAGCAAAGTTTGCGCATCAGCCAGTGGTATGGGGTATTCCCATTCGCCACGACTGATGCCAGTTGACATGCCCTTGATGGTCAGCATCGCGCGTTCTGCTTCTACGCGTACCCGCACGATGCGACCAGGGTCAGAACAAATATAGCCCTGGCGCAGAAATGTGCCCTGCCCCTGTTGTTTAAAATCCTGACTGACAACAAGAAATTTGCGTTCAATTTCTACGCCCATTACTACTCCGATAATTAAATACCGGAATTATGCACCCAATGAAGCCAAAATCGGTTGCAACATCGCTTCACCCAGCTTGATACTGCGTGCGCCATCCCAGCCCACATCCATATCTGGCAAATTGGCATTGTCCTTGAAAGGCAATTCCAGCGTCAGTGATACGCATTTAAAAGTGTGGCCGATGTACTTGGATGCCAACTTCAATACGTCTTCATTGTACTTTGAGGCTTCATAGCCAAACCTGGTCTGAAAATCAGGGCTGGCCAGACAGAAGTTATCAACAAACGCCTGCTGCTCCCGCATTTGCTTTTCAGTAAAGCCGGCCAGCATCTCGCTACCGGCGACAAATATGTAGGGCAAGGCTTCGTCACCGTGAATATCCAGAAACAAATCGCAACCCGTTTCATGGATCTTGTTTTTGACGTAATAGACTTCAGGACTGGTTTCCAGTGAAGGCTCCATCCATTCACGATTCAGATTAGCACCAGTGGCATTGGTGCGCAAGTTGCCACGTACCGAACCATCCGGGTTCATATTCGGCACGATGTATACAACGGCTTTTTCCAGAATACGGCGCGCAGTTGGATTCGATGGGTCCAGCAAGGCATTCAGGCTACCTTCCACCAGCCATTCCGCCATGGTTTCGCCAGGATGCTGGCGGGCAATAATCCAGACTTTCTTTTGGGAAGCCGGGTTACCGACCACGATCATGTTCAAGTCACGGCCATCCACCGTGTTGCCCAGATCTTCGACCCGTGCGGCAGGTGAATTTTCTACGCCGCCCAGCAAGGCAAGGTGACGTTCCCAAGTGTATGGTTCAAAGTAGGCGTAATACACACTGTCACGCTCTGGTGTATGCCGTATGGTCATGACCTTGCCGTCAAACTCGGTATCCACACGGAACCAGTTTGCACGATCATAACTGGCGACGGCACGATAATTTTCCCACCCCTTTGGGTATGTAGCTTCACCGGCGTTAAGTATCCGCATGACTGCATCTTGCCCACGGGCACCCTGCAGGCGAAAGTGAAACCATTGCCAGATATCGGCATGTGAATCCTTGCGCAACTTCAACTCTATGGCCCCCACCTGTTCCGCATTGACTACTTCAATCGCTCCCGCGTCGAAGTTCTGACTGATTTTAATTGTCATGTTTTATATGTTCAGAAATGTTTTCAAGCACCGCATCCCACGCAGTGTCCTTAGGACTGTTATTTTCACAGCTTTTCATAAAATATGAAAATATTTCAGTCAAATTAATCACCAAAATCGCACAAATATTTTCATCATAGCAATCAATACAGAAGTTTTCAGCAAATAATGGCAAAAATCGCCATCATCGACTATAATCTTTCGCTCAGTGTCGGGGCGTAGCGCAGCCTGGTAGCGTACATGCATGGGGTGCATGGGGTCGGAGGTTCGAATCCTCTCGCCCCGACCAAAAATAAATAAAAGGCTTACAGATTTCAGTCTGTGAGCCTTTTTCTTTTGTAGGGTTTACACGATTGTAATTTGCTGCATTGCACGCACACAAAACAACTTGCCTTGCTGAAATTTTCTATTAAATTTGCAACATTTCTATAACTATCACACTTATTCAAAAGAACTGACTAAAATAGCGTAACAAGGTTTGGGTAATGTAATACTACTTAAGCGTGGGTTAGATGAAACAAATGCTTTGTTACATCGATATGCGTCCTTACGCTAAACAGAGCGGCAAATTGCTACACCCCTCGCTCAGGCAAAACCAGATTCACCGCTTTCCCGTCCCAAATACCGCCCCTATCAAGTATCTTTTCAATGCATCGTCCAAACAGGCATTGATAACACCCATCTTTTCCTCTTCGCATCATCAATTTAAGCAACGTCCTGTCTTACCTGGATATATTGATTTCTATCCAGATTTGTCCAACTTGCCATTTTGTCGGAAAGCCAGGTGCTCATGATGATGCAGTCACTACGCTTGCGTACTGTCCGCCATAAGTTGCTGCTCATGGTGTTAATTGCCAACCTCGCCACCTTGATATCAGCAGGTGGTGCCTTGCTCTATCACGAATTAACAGAAAATCGTGCCAAGGCAATCGCCGAGTTATCGATACTGGCAAGCATCCTCGCACAGGGCAGTGCGACAGCTCTGGAGTTTGATGACACCAAGGTGGCCAATGAAAATCTGGCGCAATTACGGGCAAATTCAAATATCGTCGCTGCGGCCATATATACATCTCAGGGTAAATTATTTGCTCACTACCTGCGTGAAAATGGACACAAAGATGAGTTACCAATTAGTCCTGGGGCTGAGTCCGCGCATTTTGAGGGCAGCAACCTTACCGTCTTCAAACGTATAAGCTCTGATCGCGAAACCCTTGGCACAATCTATCTGAAACAGCAATATGAACTGGGTAAATGGCTGCTCGACTATCTCATCATTCTGGGTTTGGTTTTATTTGCAAGCCTTGCTTTGGGTGTTCTTATTTCGTCCCATTTGCAACGCTGGATATCTGTTCCGATTCATGCAATCAGCACTGTCGCACGCCAGGTTATGGAGCAGCATAACTATCATTTGCGTGCCAGTAAAAGTACCGAAGATGAAATTGGTCAACTAGCCCAGTCATTCAATGACATGCTACAAACGCTCGAACGTGAAATCAGCGAAAAAAGCCAGGCGGAACAGACCGTACGGACATTAAACGCAGATCTGGAACGCAGGGTTACGGACCGCACCAATGAACTGCAGATTGCCAATCAGACTCTGATCACGCGTACCAAAGAGGCAGAAAGTGCGAATCGTGCCAAAGCCGATTTTCTCGCCAATATGAGCCATGAAATCCGTACCCCCATGAACGCCATCCTGGGATTCGCCTATCTGCTTGAGCAGAATCAGCTTAATGATGAAGCCAGGGATTTGATCAAAAAGATTCGTAATGCCGGCCATTCATTGCAAGCCATCATCAATGACATTCTGGATTTTTCAAAAATCGAAGCCGGGCAGCTCGAAGTGGAGCACGCGCCATTCCGTATCGTCGATTTACTGGATAACCTGGCCGGTATTATGTCAGCCACTGCTGGTGACAAAGATATTGAACTGACGATTTCCCCTCCTCCTGCATTCAGCGGTCAATTGCTTGGTGATGCACTGCGGGTGGAACAGGTACTGATCAACCTGACCGGAAATGCGATCAAGTTTACGGAACATGGCTCTGTCACTGTAGATATCCGGCAACTGGCCAGAGACGACAGCACGATTACAGTGCGCTTTTCTGTAATTGATACTGGCATTGGTATTCCTTTGGAAAAACAATCACAAATCTTTGCTGCATTTTCCCAAGCGGACATTTCCACTACAAGGCGATTTGGCGGAACAGGACTTGGGTTGACCATCTGTCGACACCTTGTGCATAAAATGGGCGGAGAAATCGGTGTCATCAGCGAACCGGGCAAAGGCAGTGAATTCTGGTTCACCATCCCTTTTGACTGGACACCTGCCAGTGCCTATGCCCCGCCGGAGATGACAGCCCTGGATATATTGATCGCTGATGACAGCGAGAACGCACGTGAAAACCTTGCGCTCACTGCCAGGTCTGTGGGCTGGAACCCCACTAAAGTAGATTCTGGCGAGGCTGCGATTCAAAAAGTTCAGGCTCGTCTTGAAAATAACAGCACATATGATGTACTGTTGTTTGACTGGAAAATGCCTGGAATAGACGGCCTGCAAGCCGCCAGCCAGATCCGTCATGTGCTGAAAAATGATGCTTCACCTATCGTACTGATGGTCACTGCTTTTTCACGTGAAGAACTGCTAAAACATGCAGATGTCGACCTGATCGATGGCGTACTCAGCAAACCTGTGACCTGTTCAACATTGTATAACTGCGTCGCTGAAGTGTTGAGCCGTCGTGGAACTGGCCAGTTGCAAAGAAGACGTCAGGCCAGGGTTTCAAAAGAAAAACGTATTCCAGGAGTGCGGGTGCTGGTTGTTGACGACAGTGAAATCAATCGTGAAGTGGCGCAGAGAATCCTGGCTGCTGATGGCGCCACAGTCTATTCGGCAAACGATGGATACGCTGCCGTAGAGTGGTTACGACTACATCCGAAAGTCGCAGATATCGTCTTGATGGATGTACAGATGCCGATCATGGATGGTTATGAAGCCACGCGGCAATTACGTGCCTTACCCGATGCAGGCGCACTGCCTGTGGTCGCGCTTACTGCGGGCGCATTCAAGATGCAACAAGAGGCAGCCCATGAAGCAGGCATGGATGCTTTTGTTGCCAAGCCCTTTAATGTTGAAGAACTGATCACAGTCATACAGCAACTCACCCATTCGCATTCACAAATACTTGAAAACGACAATGACGAAGATCTGCATGCAATCACAACGGAAAAATATAAAGACAAACTTCCGGGTATAGCGGTAAAAGAGGCTATGTTTATATGGAATGATTTCGCTATTTATCAGAAATTTTTACTGAAATTCAAAATCGACTATGCCGACTGCGCCAGTCAATTCGCTGCACGCTATGAGGCAAATGACATTCAGACGGTAAAGACCTTGGCACATAAATTGAAAGGATGTGCGGGTAATCTGGGACTTTTTGATGTTGCCCATGCGGCGACAGAAATCGAGGCCACCGGGACATCAGAAGAGAGTCAATACGTCGTAGAAAAACTGCAAATCGCCATGGATAAAACTCTTGCTTCGATCGGTCTCCTGTGTCCGGATGAAGATAAGAGTGCAGACGAAACGACCATAGAACCTGCCTCTGTTGACAAGGAAAAAGTTGGTCCACTATTGCTCGCATTATTGCAAGCCCTGGACACAGACAACCCGGATCGCGCCACGCAGTTATTCGAGTCACTCAAATCTTTGCTGTCAGGAGACGCGCTTGCTTTCCTGCGTGCACGTGTTGACGATTTTGATTTTCGGGGTGCAGAGATCCTGACCCGCCATCTGGCCAAAGATCTCGACATAGAACTGAAGGAATAATTCATGCCCAATTCCCCTATCCTCATCGTCGATGATGAACCTGGCAATCTGGCCACGCTAAAACAGATTTTGGGGAATGACTACGCGCTGGTATTCGCAAGAAGTGGCCAGGAATGCCTGAATGCCACAAAAAAGCACAAGCCCGCATTAATATTGCTCGACATCCAAATGCCAGACATGGATGGGTATACCGTCTGTAAAATGCTAAAAGCGGACCCTACGACCGAAAGCATCCCCGTCATTTTTGTTTCTTCATTAAGCGAAATCGGGGATGAGATGGCAGGTTTTGATTGTGGTGGTGTCGACTATATTATCAAGCCGGTTTCATCTGCACTGGTGCGCGCGCGCGTACGCACCCATGTGTCGCTGGTAAGAGCCACTATACTTGAACGCTACGTCAAACAACTTGAGATCGAACAAGCCAAAACCGCCCGCCTGAGCCGCATACATGCTGTGTTAAGCGGCACCAATTCTGCCATCGTCCGCATCAGGGAGCCACAAGCGCTGTTGGAGGAGGCTTGTCATATAGCGGTCGAACAAGGTGGTTTTGGTATAGCGTGGATAGGCATTTTTAATGATCTGGATAGCGCCTTCAAATTGACCGCAAGCCAGGGAGTCGATCTGGAGCAAATGAGTGCATCTTTATTTCCAGAAACAGGCAACATTGCCGCAGAACCGGACCTGCCGGAGCAAGTACTGAAGACCGGTCAGGCAACATACTGCAACGATGTACGAACCATAGCAACTACTGACCGCAGTTGTCGTGATGCCCTTGACCGGGGCTATCTGTCCATCGTCGGCCTGCCTTTGATCGCCAATGACAAGGTGGTGGGGGTCATGGTCTTGTACGCAAGGGAAAGCAATTATTTCGATGATGAAGAAATGAAATTGCTAAGCGAACTGGCGGGAGACATGTCATTTGCGCTACTGGCAATCAGCAATGAAAAACGTGCCAATTTCCTTTCCTATTTCGACGCACTCACTGCCCTTCCCAACACCAGCCTTTTTCTTGACCGTGCCGATCAACTGATACAAGCCGCTCGCAGAGAAAATTACGGTGTATTCGTGATTGCAGTTAATCTGGACCGCTTCAAGCATCTGAATGATACATTGGGAAGACATATTGGCGACAACATATTAAAACTCGTTGCAAAACGTCTCACCGATACCCTCCCAAGTCACTACAGCGTGGCACGCATAGGTGCAGACAATTTTGCCATATTGGGTGAAATCGCCAGTAATGCCGATGTCAGTGCCACTTGTGAACAAATCATCAGTGTATTGCAAGCGCCTATGCTGATTGATGAATGCCGCACCCAGGTACAGACTAGGCTGGGGGTTGCGATGTATCCAAACGATGCTAATAGTGCCGAATCTTTATTCAAAAATGCAGAAGCCGCATTAAAACAATGCAAGTTGCAAAAAACACGTTTTCAATTCTATTCATGGGAAATCAATGCCAGGATTTCCGACATGATAGAAATGGAAAATATGCTGAAAACCGCATTGGACCAAAATCAATTTGTATTGTATTTCCAACCCAAGATAGACCTGCGAACTGGCCAGATCATCGGCTGCGAAGCGCTTATACGCTGGCAACATCCTGAGCAAGGTTTATTGCCGCCAGGGGCATTTATTGCGTTGGCAGAAGAAACCGGTCTTATCGTCCCTATCGGCACCTGGGTAATACATGCTGTTTGTGCCCAGCAGGCTACCTGGCGACAAAACGGATTGCATATCGTACCGGTCGCCATTAATCTATCCGCTTTGCAATTCAAGGAAGGCAATGTGCTCGAAATTGTGAGCGAAGCCCTCACAAAAAACAAGTTGGAGCCAGAATCGATAGAACTGGAGTTAACCGAGTCCACGATCATGCATAAACCGGAAGATGCTGAAATCATCATGCGTGCCTTCCGCAAACACGGTTTATCTCTGTCACTTGATGATTTTGGTACGGGCTATTCGTCCCTCGCCTATCTAAAACGCTTCCCTTTCAATACCGTGAAAATTGACAAGGCTTTTGTCACAGATATTACCCAAAACCCTGAAGATGCAGCAATTGCCAGCGCGATTATCGGCATGGCACACAGCTTACAGATGAGTGTCATTGCGGAAGGCGTTGAAACCGAAGCGCAGTTAAAATTTTTGCGTACACGTAATTGTGACCAGATACAAGGCTATTTCTTCAGCCCCCCTGTCCCTGCAAAAGATTTCGCCATCATGCTGCTCGACGACAAGCAACTGGTGCAGGAAGCCGACATTGAACAGCAGACCTTGCTACTTGTCGACAGTGAGGAAGCTATATTGAGTGCGTTGAAGCGCTCCCTGCGTGGGCAGGGATACCGTATATTAACTGCACCTGACAGCCAGCAAGCCCTGGAATTGCTGGCAATCCATTCTGTGCAGGTCATTTTGTGCGAACAGCGCCTGTCCAAAATGACAGGATCTGATTTCCTGACAATAGTAGCCAAGTTATACCCTGATACCATGCGTATCGTACTCAGCGGTTATACAGAACTACAGTCAGTTCTTGACGTCATCAACCGGGGGGAAATTTACCGTTTCCTGACCAAGCCCTGGGACGACGAACTGCTCAGGCAAAATATCAGTGAGGCATTCCGGCGTTATCGTCCATCGCCAAATCAATCAGGATAGGACTTACGCAAAATTGTCCCTGTCACAATACTACTGCCCGGAAGAGACTTTATATGCGACAGAGATCAGGCGTGAACTGATAAGGACAAAATCCTGTGTTGCCGTTTTGGGAGCAACTTCAAATCTGACTTTGCCGTCCACGATGACAAAATTGATCATGCTGCCAATTGACAAAGCACCTTCCGATTCAGTCACGATCAAGATCGCCTTGCCTTTGGCAGCAGCCAAAATATCCGTTATTTTATTATTAGAACGTGCGACAAAAAGCACGTGTACACCATTGAGTCCATTAACGCCCTCATCACCCTTTAGTTTCTTCACAAGAAAACTACGGCCATTGATAGTGCGTTCCTGAGCCATCTGCACCAACTCATTCGCGACCCCATCCGAACCGAGCACTGCAATATTTAAAACGCTCTCTGGGGCGGGGAAAGATTTTTCGGGCCATTCCACATAATTGCAGAATTTAAACAGATAAGCTGCCTTGACACGCTGCTCCAGATTTTCATTCAGGTCGCTGCCTTGCACATGTGAAACATGCAGCAATAGCAGCATCAATAAAAGCACAAGGCTGGAAAATAGTTTCCCATGCGTTTCTGGAATGGGTAAAGAATTTTCCGATTTTAAAGCTTCCATATCACCCTGACCATCAAGCTACGTTCGAATTCAGCGCGATTAGGACTGGCACCAAATTCAGGATGTGATTTCTGCAATAAATTTTGTCCTATCAACGACAGTTCCGTATCCGGTCTGATTTTCCAGCCAAACCGCATATTCAAAGAGGTGTACGCTGGCACTGCGGGTTTTGGCAAGCTTCCTACATAGCGCAGATGGATGTCAAATTCTTTATCTTTTGCCAAATCAAAACTGCTCCGTATCATCCAGTAGCTGTCAGCATCATTAACAATGGTCAAGCCATTGCTGGCGGAAATGTCCTTGCTTCCCGCCTGCAATTGCGTATTGATATTTTGCCAGACTCCACCTGTAGTCAGACGCCATACAGGATTGGCCTGCCAGGTAGCCCACATTTCGATACCCTTGGTCTTACCTGTAGCCAGGTTGCGAAAAACAGCATCCAGGCCGCCACTGCCCGGCTCCAGTGTACGCAATTTGTCATATTCAGTATAGAAAATGGTCGCAGAATAGGTAATACTTTTATTTAACTGACCGCGGTATCCTAACTCAGTGGTCTTGGCTACTTCAGATTCAAAATCCGGGCCGCCAGCATAAAAATACCTGAGCTTTCCGCCAATCAAGACGGGATTGGTCGGCGCGAACAGATCACGGTCTATGCGTGACGGTGTCCGCACAGAACGCGATATCGACGCCCACAACAAGTGTTTGTCTGCCGGTTCCCACGCAAGACGTATATTGGGTAGATTTTCCAGGCCTGTATAGCTGTTTTGTTCAAACTTCAGCCCCAAGGTCAGGCGTAAATTTTCCCGCAGACGAATTTCATCCTGGATAAAAATATTCGCCCAATGCATGTTCAGGTTTCCAGGTAAAAATCCGAAATTATTACTGTTTTTTACTTTATCTATTGCGTAACGATAACCTAATCCCGACACCAGGTTGTGGATGTCGGCCACGGTCTGGGTACGTTGAAATTCCAGGTCCAGCGTATCAAGATGGTCGTTATAAGCGTTTGGTTGATTGCGTTCAGTATGGTCCCAATACATTTGCAGAGTACTATTCGTATCGTCTGCGGTTTTCCAGCTTGTACGACTCAGAAAATTAGCGCCCGCAAGCTCAATATTATTGGTATTAAGCTGACGCAGACTGGCATGATACGCGTTTCCAATAAACCCCTGACTCAGCCCTGCCTGTTCCCAATCCGAACGGAATCCGAATTGATCGCGACGCCAGCCTTCGAACAACAAATTCCCTTTTGCGTTGCGGCTATCGTCATTGTCTGCATGTTTGGCATAGACCCGGTAACTGGCGTCATTCGCAAAACGTCCACCGTACCTGACTGCCATGTTGCGTTCATGCTCGCCCATGCCCGCGCTAACCAGGCTGCCCGACGTATCTTTGGCGGAACGGGTAATGATGTTAATCACCCCATTGACGGCGTTTGCCCCCCACAGCGTAGCGCCAGCACCACTGATGACTTCGATGCGTTCGACATCTTCCAGCACTACGTCTTGTGCGTCCCAAAACACACCTGAAAACAAGGGAGAATATACAGTACGCCCGTCTATCAGGACCAGTAGCTTATTTTCAAATGGGCTGTTGAAACCACGTGCGGTAACGGCATAATTTCTGGCATCTACCCGCGCCACTTGCAGGTTGGGGGCCAGACGCAATGCTTCGGGCAGACTTGCTACGCCTGAACGACGAATTTCTTCATTCGTGATGACAAAGATGGAAGCTGGTGCCTTCGCAATATTTTCAGCTTTTTTGGACACTGAAGTAATACTGATATTTGCCAGTTCATCAAAGGAAAGATCAAGGAAATTATCTGACGGGCCTAGAGTGGCGTAACATGGTGTAGCCATTACAGTAACAAGTAACACACTCAAAGCCTTACCCCTGAAAGGGGAAACTGAATGCGATTTGCGGAGTACACAGGATGATTTCATTTCGCCCTCTGATATCGCGTGGTTTCAGAGGCTAAGCCTCTATCCATTTAATTGCACAATGTATACGCAATTAAAGATAGGCTTTTTTTAAAATAATTGCTACAGAAATAAGATGCATTTGTAAAAATACAGCTATTTATCTCTGATTGAACAGGTGCAATTTCTTTTCGAAACGGCAATAAAAGTATGCTCCGCAGTCAATCATGCAGGCAATGGTACAGGTCACATTTGCCATAGATAAAACTTAACGATACGCGAAGACGACCAGGCCAGCAATATTATGGCCAAGGTGAAGCTGCTTGATCTGCCCTGCAAGAAAATACGCAACGAGCTTGCATTTCTTGTTACACTGAATTGCAGCACGGTCATCTTTGCTGCTTCAAACAAATGGTTTTGATTGCCCTCTGATTTTCACTTTATCTCGTGCGCATCTCATGCTGGATTTCGTCTTTGAAATTTTTTTTCAAATCATCGCCTACGGTACGGGCCGGCTTCTTATTCCCATACTGACTCTAGGTACCATGCGCGGCGAGGGATTCAAGGGTGAAGCGCCAGCAGGTAATTCCAGTTTATGGCGTGATGAAAAAGGCATAGTCCTGAGCGCAGGCCTCACCAGCCTGATTGGCGTCCTGCTCTGGATAGCTGTCGCTGTTACTGCCGTCATCTATTTCAATCGCTGACGCAAAATAGGCGTTATGCCCTGATCCATCCTTTGGCTATGGGCCATGCCAGGAGCTTGCGGTAGAGTTTTTCCACTGCCTGCATAAGCAGGCTACCCCATCTGACCCACAAGGGTAACAGTAAGGCATAGGCAAACAGCGACACCATGAGGGCACCCAGCATATCCAGAGGGAAATGCACGCCCAGAAATATTCTTGACCATGCCACCGCAATACCCATGATTGCCGTCAGCACACCCCAGGCCAGTTCACCTGTCAGCAACAGGCTACAAGCCATACTGGCAAAAACAATGCCATGGTCGCTGGGGAAAGAGGCATCGGCTGCATGAGGTATCCAAGTATGCCCCAAACCTATCATGAAAGGACGCGGATGTGGCCAGAACAGGGCCAGCAATTGGCCGATACCCAGTGCAACGAAGCAGACCAGACTAGCCCTGACCGCCAGTTGGCGACGCTCTGGCTGCCATAGCCATGCAAAAAACAGGGCCAGAGGAATCAGGTAAATCAGGACATCAGCGATCACCGTTGCAGTACTGATCATGCCAGCACCAGTCTGTGTACCAGCATTCAATTGCAAAAACAGATTACGGTTCAATACTTCTAATGCATTCATCAAACTTCTTCCTGTTCAAGGTCTATTTTTCCGTGTGTCCATGGGTGTCGTCTCCATGCTAAACCTGGACTTTCCACACACTTTCCAGCATCGCATATCCATGAGGATCATATTGTTTTAGTTCCGCATTTTGATATGGATAAAAATCATTTTCACCAAAATAGGCTTCGCTGAGTTCAGCAAAATATTCGTGATGATTGCTGATGGCATAAGCTTCTTGCAACTCAGGTTTGTGATCACGCGTTACCTGACGATATAACCCGGCAGCTTTTGCGTTTTCATAGGCACGCATGATGGGGGCATCCAGCTCCGGATGCTGAAAATGATAAGCATGTGACATTTCATGCAGCAGCGCATAAGGCTGATTACGCACCATAGTCGTGAATTCTTTCCAGTTACAGATTTCTATATTGCCGGCAAATTCAACCGGGTAACCATGTTCCTGCAGCCATTGTGTAGATGGATGATGTTGTGCGCCAAAGGCACGGTAAGTACCGCTGGAAACATAAATGCTGACGCCATGCAAACTGCTCTGGGCATGAGCAGGCAGCTTCTTGAGTTTGTTTAACTGATCAGTCAAAACAGCATTGAAGGTGGCCCTGGATGCTGCGTCCGCCGTTTGCAAGCCCTGATCAAGCATCAGGGTCCAGCCATCACTTTGCATTTTCTGGTAAGCGTTGGCCGCGCGCAGTGGCGATTGCGTCAGCAAGAACAAGGCTGGCAACGCCAGCAGCGCACGGCGACGGTTATTGATAAGGGTAGATGACATGGGATCAATGAGCTAATTTCTATCAACCGGATTAAAGCATGCTCATCTGACATGGCGCAATACCTCACTGTCATAATTTCATGCTGCATCAAGTATGAATGGTGATAATTGAAATGCCTTGCCGACCATCGTTTTGTGCTGCACACTTTACCCTTCCCTCGCCCCCAAAAAAACTGCCAACCTGGAGACAACATGCGCATCAATAAAACTTCTGCCTTTGCAATGACCTTTTGTGCCGGTCTACTGGTCTCGCCTCTGATACAACATGCTGTCAGCGATGCCCGCGCCGATGTGCCGGCTCTGTCTGCCGCTGTGATTGATTTGCTGGCGATCAAACATGATGATTTGCCCAAGACCGCCAATGCCGAGCTGAATGCCCGCCCCCTGGTCATCACCGACCACGCCACTGTGGGCATACAGTCAGGCAATATCGCCAAACACATCCATCCGCAGACAGATGAAATCCAGTACATCATAGAAGGCAGCGGCAGCATGTGGCTAGGCAACGAACGCAAAGACTTCAAACCCGGCAGCCTGATCATCATCCCGAAAGGCACGGCCCATGCTGGCAGCATCGTCAGCAATGGCCCGGTCAAGGCAATTGCCATCAAGATCCCGCCTCAGGGCAAGACTGATACAGTGTTTGTGGATTGATGTCTTACATAAGGGCAAAGCGGCACGATCTGCATTCCCCAAATAAAAATGGTCGACGCAAGGACGAGAATTCGCTTGCGTCGACACAAGGTCACGGCGTCAGTACAAAATTAATACCGGACTGACTCATGGTGGTCACATCAACCAGAGAGATAGCTTTGCTTGCATACCCATTTGCGCTAGCTTCGACTCTATATTTCCCAATATCAGGCACGGAAACAATTGGTGCTGTGAAGAGGATAGGCAAACTTGTGCTGTATGTACCTAACTGAGGTGCAGAAGTCGGTAAATTAGTAAGCGTATATGCCCCGTTCGAAACGTCTGCTCCTTGGTATTTGATAGTCACGGTTGGACCTGGCACGAAGCTTTGTTTGGCAGCTACATAGGCAACTTCGGTAGCACTGGTTGGTAACAAATTTACAGTGCCGCTGATGCTTGCCTGTTGCCCGGCATTGGGCAGTAAATTAATTGGTACTGAACTGCTGCTGACGACGACTGTACTGGTCGTACTGGCAACTGGTACGCCTGCAATGATAGTTGCAGAGCGATTGTCTGCTGTAATAACGACATCGTAAGTCCCTGGTGCAAGACGTGCCACAAAGAATTCACCCGTGAGAGCATTAGGAACAGTCGCGCCAATCACATTACCATTTTGTTGTGCAGTGACAACGACATTATTGCGCAGCAATGTAGTATTGATGAATCCATCTATACCGTTCAGAACAGTGGGAACGACTTTGACCACAGGCTTCAAAGCAAACTTGCCATTGCCTTTGGTGACAATGGACTTGCAAGCATCAAAATCCAGCACAACATCAACACGCTGCCCCTGCATGACATCAAATTCATTGATAAGTTTAATGCCGCTTTGTACTGCGCTGGGGGTATCTAGTGAAACCTCTGTGCTGCTACCTGTAGGGATGACTGAATTGGCAAGCGCGTTACCTGCGTTGGCATCCAATACCAGGCGAATCTGTGAATAGTGCCCTGCGGCCAATGGTGTTTGGCCCAAGTCTTCAAGCGCCCCATTTGTCAGATTTAGCAGATTGATTTTTCGCGCTGGATTGAGGGTGATATCTGTCCAATTGGCATCAGTTTCGCTGGCAATGGAGCTTTGATTCACCCTTACTTTTGCAACGGTAATGTAGACTGCATCAAATCCGCACGAAGGTGCATCTGTCAACGAAACACCCAATGTACCGGACATACTTACATTGCTGCCGTATGGCATCGGGGTCCCCCCATCACCGTAACCACCACCGCCGCAACTAGTAAACAAAAAAATTGCCAGTATGATTCCTGGCAAACATAACTTTCGAAATGAGCTTTTCATTTGAATACCTCTTTGATTGCTGATTCATATTCATTTTCTTTATTGGGTATAAAACGCAAATGGTGATTTGCAGTGACTGACAAAAAGGGAATGATTAATCGTGCAAAAAGATGCAGGAAAAATTGAAATATGTTGAATCCTGAGCGGCAAAGTTCAGTCTAATTCTGGGTTGTGATTTATTTTAGGTTTGTTTCAACTTGAAACAGCTTTACATTGCCGACCAGAAACGAGATCGTGTTCGTTACCAAAAATCATTCTTGGTAGCAACGGTGTCTGTAAATAAAATGCGCGCAGGCAATTTGGGCTGATGAACCTCATAACAAGAGAAAGGCAAACATCAGCTCTACAAACTCGCCTGCCCTTTATTCTGCGATGACCACAACATCAAGTATCATATCTAAACCGTGCATTTCAGCGCTTCAGTAATGCACCACAATCAGATGTATAAGAACCGCATCAGAAAGATCAAAAGACTATGAAGGCAACTACACTCGGTCAACTTGTCACTCTTCTGCTGACCATGTTGCTGTACAACAGCAGCCAGGCACAACAAACCCCACCCTTTGGCAAAAAACTTCCTGCAACAGCACCGGCACTGCGTGATTTTGTGCCACGTGGCTGGACAGTGGAAAGCCAGGTCAGCGGTGACCTCAACGGTGACAGCCTGCCCGACATCGCTGCCGTGATCTTGGAGAACAAGGGTGCAGCCGATGCCACTGGAACCATCAATGACAGACAACGTGGCCTGATCGTGGTACTGGCGGGTACAGGCAAGACTTACAGTTTATTGGGCAGCAATGACAAACTCTTGCAATGCCAGGGTTGCGGTGGCGTCAAGGATGGCGTCAACGTCACTATCAAGAACGGCGTGCTGATCGTCAGTCAGTACAGTGGTTCGCGTGAATATTCGATTTATACCTGGCGCTTCCGCCTGGATGCAGCCAGCCAGCGTCTGCAAATGATAGGTATCGATGAAGAAGATACCGATGGCATGGAAGGCAAAGGTTCCACCGTCAGCACCAACCTGCTGACCGGCCAGCAAATCAGCGAAACCTATCAATACGACCAAAACCGCGACCGCAAAGTCATACTCAGCTCCAAGAAAAGCAAGGTCACCAAGAGCACTACCTTGCTGGAGGATGCGGTTGGTAATCAATAAGCTTGTGCATGATGGTTGTGCTCGCTAGTAAATAAATATGCGTGTCCACAAAGAATGTACAGAAAGCACATGACTGACAACAAGCAAGCCAAGAAAATTTCCCAATATGGAAACAACTATCATGGCAGCATTGCCAAATCTGATTGTGGCTGAAACACTCACCACGCACAGACTGCCTTTATTTACAACAAAAATCTACGCCTTTCTACAAATTTTCATTCAGTAAACTCCTCAAAGATTTTTTGCACTTCCCATCCTCGTTAAGCACAAGTCAATCTACATAATCATCGTAATATTGACTTCCGTTAACATTATTTTCTTTGAGGAATAAATGGATTTGCTAAATTCTTGTGAATTTTTTTTACAGCATTGCGAAATAGAAAAAAAACTCAGCAGCCTCACCGTTCGCGCCTACCGAAATGACTTGAATTGTTTTGTCAAAGTTACAGGTGAAAACTCAGTGCTAAAAGACTTTTCCGAAACATGGATAGAAGATGCGGCACAACTTTGGCTGTCTGATCCAGACCTGAAAGCCACCACAGTAAAACGCCGGATAGCGTGCTTGAAATCTTATGTGCGCTGGCTTTTCCGCCGAAAACTGATCGCGTTCAATCCCCTGGAACGACTTCATCTGCAAATCAGATTGCCCAAAAGACTTCCAAGAAATCTGCAGACAGACGAAATTAAAAAACTTCTGGTCATCAAACCAGAAAATATCGTCGGCAAAACAAATAAAAAGAATAGTTCATCCCTCACCCGCCTTGAATGGGACAAATTTACTGCACGCCTGGCGATTGAAGTACTGACACTTACCGGTGTCCGTGTCAGTGAACTGGTCAAAATCAAGCTTCTGGATATTGATCAGGCCTTGCAACAGATTCGTATTCTAGGAAAAGGTAACCGGGAAAGACTGGTTTCATTTCCCGATACGGTAACAACGGCCAGGTTGAATATTTACCGGGACTACGCCTATTTCCGCTTTGGCTTTGAAATAGCTAAAAGTCTATTTCTGAATGGATTGGGACGGCCGGCCAACGAACAATACATTCGCCGCATCGTCCGCACCTTCGCCAAAGACGCGCAGTTGGATCGAAGAGTAACGCCACACATGTTAAGACACACCGCAGCCACACAACTTTTAGAAGCAGGCGTAGACATCCGATATGTACAAAAAGTACTTGGACATGGAAGCATAACGACAACAGAAATATACACCCACGTCGCCGACCACGCTCTAAGAACCGAAATATCAAGAGCAAACATACGAAAACGGCTGGAAATCCATCGATAACTAAGAATTATCAGATGAATTCCTCACTTTTTACTGAAATTAAAAACCTTATTGCTCTATCCAGGTGTATTGCACAAGAAATAGCGGTTCTTGCTGTAATCAACGTGAAAAGCCAGACTAGAAAATTGGCGGACTACTCGCATCACAGTATGCGAACCAGTTTTTTGAGTGATGTGGAAATAGACGAAATTATTTCTGCATTACGTGAGCTTGGATTTTATGTTCAGCATTTTGCTGACGAGTCAGATTTTTTCTCGTGGGTTCTTTCAGAGGAATATGATCGATTGAGCGTCCCAACTAAATTAGTTTATACATCAGCGCTAAATGGTAAAGGACCGGGCAGGCGCGCCTTAGTGCCCGCATTCTGTTCTCATTTTGGTATTGCAACATTGAATTCCGATGCTTATTCATGCGCAATCAATAGACAAAAATTTCATTGCTCTCGTTTGCTTAAATCGTTTGGAGTACCTGTCCCTGCATCTTGGTACTATATTCCCAATAAGGGGTGGTGGGATAGCGATCGCCCGGCTATTGGCGTGCCTGTGATAGCGAAAGCGACCTATGAAGGCAGCAGCGTAGGAGTTGATCCAGATGCGATAGGCCCATTTTCCAGATTAATAGAAGAAAAAATCGTTTTTTTAAGTGCAGCACTACAACAACCCATAACTGTCCAAGCCTTAATTTCAGGCTATGAGCTGGAAGTTCCGATGATTAAGCTGGATACCAATCGTGCTATTGGAGTAGCAGCACTTAGTTTAGGCGGTAAAACGCATTTGGATGACTCTGTTTTACTATATGACGATGCCTGGGATGATTCTTATGAATTTGTGAGTAGCTTACAATTACCTATCCAATCTATCAATGACGTCCATAAAATTGCTGAGCGATCCGCTGATATACTAAATTTTCAAGGAATAAACCGTATCGATTTTCGAATGAATAAGAAAGGAGAAGTTTTCGTAATAGATGTCTCAAGTACTCCCCATCTTACCAAATGTAATTCAATAAGCTTCTTATTCGAGCAGGCAGGTTTAGAGTATCGCGATGTGTTCGCAACTCTGGTGGGGTTGGGGATCAAAAACCGATAGACCATCATTCATCTGACCAGAATTCAAGATCAGAAAGTAAAAAACCTTTTCCATAAAATTTCCAGCCTGGGCCAACTTGTGGAAGAGAGTTTTTATTTATAAAGTTGCTCCAGTCCGAGTGTACATTTTTTGTTTCAAAAATACGACTTTGAGCAGCATGCCTACTCTGAAAATAAAGCCTGGTCGGTCCTATAAAAGTATCCAAGAATGGCGTTATCACTTTCCATATTTTTTTACTTTCCTTGTGCTTTTTCAACATAAACAAGCTACCGCAGAGATTGTTCCCGATATGGTAGGTGTAGTAAGCATCAAAATCTTCAGCCTTTATCAATCTTTCGTAAATAGGAGTGAGGATATCTATTATTTTCTGATGGTTTTCAATCAATGCAAGGAAAAATGCAAAATTCGAAAACAACAAGGGACTGTCATTATTCCCTTCTTTGGCAGAACATATTCCCGTTAACATTTCAAGAGCATTTATTTGATTTACTTGTCCACAAAGATATCCACTGATTGCAAAATTATTTATAAAAATATCGAAACGTGGAAAGTTGATAGAACGCTCTCTTTGCAGCAATTCCTTGGCTCGATTTGCATGATCGTAAGCTTTTTGAAATTCACCGCTTTGCAAACTGTTACCCGACAAATTCACCAAGCCAATATATTGGTGAATTGGTCTATACATAGATCCATCACTTATTCCTTCAAAAAAAACTACAGCATCTTCAATTCTTTTCTTTGCTACTTCAGACGAGTAAATCATATTTGATTTCAACCGAAGATGATTAAGCGTATGCCTGGCAGTCGGATCGTATTCAATGCGTGCCGCAAGTTTCTTGTATAGTTTTTTTTCTACGAGCCTCGCACCATCTTCATTGCCGAGGAAAACCTCCGCAACAACAAGATACATCATTAGTCGCCCCCATATTTCTGGTTCAGACGCCAATTCATCCTGCCATTCAGCAAGGATGGTTTTAGCAGTTTGCCTATGCATTTTAGTTAGCATTTTTATGTGGGCTCTTGCTAACAAAATATCACGCTCCGCAAGCAACGATTCGGCGAGAATATTTTCAATAGCTTCTAGCGACGCTATAACATCCTGATAATTTCCTCTTTCAAATTGGTTGTGCGCATGCCGCATAACTTTTGCATAGAAAATTAAATCAGCATCTAGATTGGCGTCTAGGTGGGCGGGAAGAGATGGAGATCCCATACGCATTTCCCGTAAATCCTCAATGAGCATTAATTCTGCGGCTCGGCGTCTATCATTGGCCATTCGCAAATGGTGTGCGCGTCTGGCGTAATCTCCTGGATGAATTAAATTAAGACATTGAGAAAACTGTCGATGGAGGTCTATATGAAGATATTTTGACTGCTCAAAGAAATAATTTTTTATAAGGTCATGAGAGAAATTTCTAGCCTTTCCCATGCGACTAACAATTTTCAGCTCTTCTGCCAGGTTTAGAACTTGGTCGAATTCTCCTGGAGATAATTTTGTAAGACAAGCGAGTTCATTGTCATCAAATGTCGTACCAATAATAGATGCGGCCCTGAGTAACAAAGACGCTTGTTCAGAAATTTTTATTTCACTCCCCAATCGACGCTCGATTAAATCACTAAGGAAATCTGATTTTTCGTCAAAATATTTTAAATGGTCTCGATTTGGATTCTTTACTTCGGCATCAGCAATTCTTCGCACAATTTCCAAATGACCACCAGAAATCGAGAAAAGCTGATCTATTATTTTTGGGCCCAGTTGGCTTGATACTCCGAATTCTTTTAGTAAAGATGGAAACTTATTTTGACTGCACAAGTTAAGCCGAAATTCGCAACATTTGAGATCTGAAAAAAGAGAATCGAGAGGTGATGCTTGTTCCTGATTCGCAATCACTGTTTCAATTGAAATAATTGAAATGTTCTTCAAGAATGGAAATGTAGCTTGTGTTTGATGATTGAACATCAAAGAAAGAAGTTCGATGGACGCCTTGTCCCACCATTGCATATCGTCACAAATCAACAAAATTCGTTGATCACCTGAGGCTTTCTTCATTCGAAGAAAAATCTCCCTATCGAGTTCGTTCAAGAAAAAAGAACTTGCTGTCGCCGAGAAATCATTTTGCTCTAAATAAGTTGTTAGTAATTCGCGAACAGGTTTCCCAATTTCTGGTATAGCAGAAATAGTCTCCAGCACAACTCGCGCGCGCATTTTTGACTGTGCTCGCTGTATTGCGGAAGAAAGTGCGAGCAATAGTGGGTGACGTGGTCGTGTCGAGCATATTTCATCACCAGGCGCGATGAAAACAATACCTGCACTTGCTTCCCAATTCTTTGCGACTTCTTTGGTAAGCCAAGTTTTGCCGCTTCCAGATGGGCCGATAATTCGAATAACGTTTTGCTGTTCACTCGAAAATGCATCTTGGATTTTTGCAATTAAGCTCGATTGTCCGGTAATTTCTGCTATGCGTTTCATTTATTCAGACTATTGATAATTCTTAGTTATCGATTAAAACAATTAATTTTGCATTGAAATTATTAAATTAGCAATAGCATTTAAAAATAATGTTGTCGCATTTCAATTCTTACCAAAATCAGTGACTTGATGCAAAAAACAACAATTCTAATTGTCTGCATAAAAAATCATTAGCCAACCCCGCACGTGTATATAGCTGCACTAAGCTCATGACAATAACGCCACTTTCTTTAATCTTTGTCATTATTTTGCGCTAAGATAAAGCCCGTTCGGAATATTTGGCTATATTCTGCAACTGAGGCCCCATTCATATCCTCCGACAATTCAAGCTTGTTTATTTCCGTGCTGTTGATTAATAGAAGGAATTTCTCTCATGAAAACTTTTGTTGCACGCAAACGCCTGACACCTTTGATGCAAGGCGCGCTGATCACTTGTGGTTTGTTGGCTGTGCCGCTGTTGACTACGGCACAGACCAAACCGGCGGCTAGTGCGCAGGGCAAGGCTGCTGCGCCGGCTAAAGGAGGTACGCAGGTGGTGAAACCGCCGATTGCGCTGGCTTTTATTGATGTGGCGACCAGTACCAGCGATATGCCCGGGATGATGAGTGGTGCCGCACAAGGGGCGCAGTCTGGTGGTTTCTTTGGTGCATTGGGCGGTATGGCACGGGGTGCAACGGGTGGCAATGACAGGGGCAATGTGTTTGGCAATACCCACTCCATGGGTTTTGCCAGCGGCAAGTATGTGGATGTGTCGGTGTATACCAGCAAAAACCCTTCGCTTGGCGAAGCCACACAGGCCATACCTGCTGGGATGAATCTGGGTGAGAGTTTGAAGTTGATCGCGCCGGTACCAGATAAGCCTGTGCCTTACACGCCCAGTGAAGACACGCCTTCAGAACCTAATTATGAAAAGCCCAAGGGCAAGATTTCGATTTACTGGGGTTGCGGCGAAACCATACGCCCTGGTCAGCCGAGAACCCTGGATGTCGCCAAGTCTTCACCAGAAGACTATGCCAAGTTTTTTGTCATGCGCGGCAAGGTGACCAAGGGTGCACGTTCACAACCGGGCAACCCGTCCTGGCCCAACAAGGTGGATGACCACAAGGTGCCGGATACGGCATCGCTGGTTGGTCAGCATCAGTTTGTAGGCAATGGCATACCAGACAGCTTCAAGGTCAACCTGGGTGCGCCGCAAGACTTGATGGCACCGATAGAGCTGGTACAAACCAAGAAAGATGGTGGCGTTGGTCTGGAATGGAAATCAATCGCCAATGCGCGTGGTTATTTCATCAGCGTCATGGGTGGGCAGCATTCTGGCAGCAGCGACAGTGCAGAAGTCATCGTCTGGACATCCAGCGAATTGCCAGATTTTGGTTTTGGTCTGGTGGATTATCAGGCGAACGCTGACATCGACAAGTGGATTAATGAAAAAGTCATTTTGCCTTCCACTGCAACCAAGTGTGACGTACCCAAAGGTATTTTTGGGGAACAGGGTGCAGGCATGCTGCGTATGATTGCTTATGGTTCGGATGCATTTTTTGCTTACCCGCCCCGCCCCACAGACCCTAAAATTGCATGGGAGCCGGACTGGCAAACCAAGGTGCGTGTGAAATCCACTTTCGGTTCGATTTTGGGTGGTATGGGGGATATGAGTGGCAGACGCTCACAACAATCTTCGCAATCACCGCAGCAACAGCAAAAACCGGAGCAAAAGGAAGAACCTAAAATCAAGCCGACAGATGTCTTGAAAGGTTTGTTAGGCTTTTAGAACATTGCGAATCAAAACCAGAGGCGGGCACAAGATGTGCCCGTCTTTTTTATGTCTGCAATGTCAGTACCCTCTTTGCACATCAATAGTCGCTGGCAAGGCACCGCTTTGCCGGTAACACAGGATATTGCCTGCCACGATCTGTGATGCAGTCTGCCTGTCAGTAGGTGCAGAACAATGCGGCAGCAATGTAACACAGGGGTGCTGCCACTGCCATTGCGATACGGGTAAAGGTTCTACTTCAAACACATCCAATACAGCGTGGGCCAGATGGCCACTGTCGAATGCTGCGCGTAAATCGCTGTCATTGATGATGGCACCACGGGCAAAATTGATCAGAGACGCGCCTTTGGGTAAGGCTGCCAGCATGGCGGCATTTATCAAGCCTCTGGTATCTGGTGTCAGTGGTAACAGACATACCAAAATGTCTGTCTGTGCCAGCATGGCTGGCAATTCATCGGCACCGGCAAAGCAGTTGACGCCGCTGATAGCTTTGCGATGGCGGCTCCAGCCAGCTACCTGAAAACCTGCACGCAACAGGCTGACGGCAGCAGCTTCACCCAATGCCCCCAGACCCAGCAAGCCTATGCGTCTTTGCTGGGGGCGCACATAGTCAAGTGCTTGCCAGATTTGCTGCGCCTGCTGTTTTGCATACGCAGGCATATCGCGGTGCAGGTACAGCGTCCAGGCCAGTACTGCCTCTACCATGGTATTGGCCAGTTGCGGGTCTACCAGTCGCACGATCTTTAAATGGGTATCGCCCAGATCTGCCACCAGACGTTCAACCCCGGCCCAGACGCTATGTATCCATTGCAGTTGCGGCAGTTGTTGCAGATCAGCCGGATTGGGGTTGGCGACAATGGCGAGTTGGCAGGCCGCCTTGTCTTCATGACTCATCGCATTAAAAGCGATGATGCGTTCTTCTGGCATGGCTGCCTGCAATGCGTCGACCCATGCCTGGGTATGTGCATAATCAGCGGCAGCAATGAAGGGAATAGGAGCAATAACCAGGCTACTTGTTGGCTTCATTTATCGTACACACTTTCAAGATCACCGAAACCCTTGATTTCTATGGGGTTGCCAGATGGGTCAACAAAAAACATGATGGCCTGTTCGCCAGGTTCTCCGGCAAAACGCAGGCTGGGCGGCAATACAAACTCTACGTTCTTGGCTATCAAACGGTCCGCCAATGCTTGCCAGTCCGGCATTGCCATGATCAGGCCAAGATGGGGCATGGGCACCAGGTCTTTACCCACTTTTCCAGTATTGGTGGTGGCAAACGGCTGGCCCAGATGCACGGAAATCTGGTGCCCGAAAAAATCAAAATCCACCCAGGTGTCGGTACTGCGCCCTTCCCTGCAGCCCAGTACACCTGTATAAAATTGCCTTGCCTGATCCAGATCGTGTACATGGTAAGCCATGTGAAAAAAGGTTTTCATCTTCATCCGTATCTTTATCCTTCAGTTGATGCACAAGATATTTCATTAGGACTTACGCAAAATTGTCCCAGCAAGGCTATCGCTTTTAGGAAACCTCCCTTGCAAGGGAGGCTCGTTACGTCGGCAGACAATATATTGTCTGAAACCCCGACTACACCTATCGCTTTTAGGAAACCTCCCTTGCAAGGGAAGTTCGTTCCACCGGTAGACAGCATGCCGCCTGAAACCCCGGCTACACCGTAGCGACGAAGACAGTACGAACAAACAGTACAGCCAGGAGCTGCAACGCAGCTGGGGCGGTTTTGCGTAAGTTCTATCAATATTGAAATGTTAGCGTGTTATTAGCTTGCGGTGTGCTGCGTCAGTACATCGGCATGACTATTTTTGTGGCGAGGTATCCATTTTATTTGAATAGTCTCGAACAGGCGGCATAACGCCTGCACCTGCTGCCGGTATTCAATCATGCGTGGCAAGCTGCTGTTTTTAAGCTGATTGACTTCATCAATCACGACCTGGCTGTCGCCATGTACCAGCAACTGGTTTATCCCATGTTTGTGCGCCTGCTTCAGCGTCAATATCAGGCCGCCGAATTCGGCATCACAACTGTCACCATATTCCAGATGTTCTGCATATTCAAAAACTTGTCCATCTGGTGCCTGCAATACGCAGGCAAAACGGCATTTACCTGGATTGGGTACGGCAGATCCGTCAAACCAGGCTAGCCATGTATGTTCGCCTTCAGTGGTGTATGTCTTGATACGTCCGCTTTTTCTGTCTGCGGCTTTTGCTGCGCGTTTGGCTGCCTGCTGTGCCTGTTGCTCTGTTGCCTGTTGCAAGCGCAACGTTGCCAGTTGAGCTATATTGTCAACGCCAGCTTTTGTCGCGCCAAGCAGCAATACAGCTTCCAATGCCTGCAAGGTAGAAATCTGCTTTTGCTTTGCCTGCTGCAGTCCAAGCTTGCGCTCGGTGCGGGTGGCAATCACAACAAGCTGCGCATAGGTGAAGGCGGTATCAGTCATGCAAAATCTGCGAAATAAAAAGAGTATGCCATTGTTGATCCGGGTTGTCCTGGTTCATCTTGCAATGTCCTGATCTGTCCGCCTTTGGTCGCATTGGCGACTGGAAAAAATAAGACAAACTGTTATCCTGATGTTATTCCACACCACAGGAGACTTACCATGCTGGAACTAAGACCCAATTGTGAACGTTGCGACTGCGATTTACCACCAGCTTCAACCGATGCACGTATTTGCACATTTGAGTGTACATTCTGTGCTGATTGCGTAGACCATCATTTGTTGGGCGTCTGCCCGAATTGCGGCGGCAATTTTGCGCCCCGGCCTATACGTCCAGCCAACAAGCTGGAGAAAAATCCCCCCTCGACAGTGCGAGTACATGCAAAAAAAGGTTTGTAAATTGAAACTACTGAAACTGTTAAAACACTAATTATTACCAAATACCATGAACAAATCTGTCCTTAGCCCGCGTCACATCCTGATTGCCGCCACCGTCATCCTGCTGTGGGGCATGAATTTTGTGGTGATCAAAATTGGCCTCAAGGGCATACCGCCTTTTTTGCTGGGGGCCTTGCGTTTCGCGCTGGTTGCCTTTCCAGCGATATTTTTTCTGCCGCGTCCCAAGGTGTCGTTTAAATTATTGTTTGCGTATGCCATGTTTATCAGTCTTGGGCAATTTGCTTTTTTGTTTACTGCTATGGCAGTAGGCATGCCGGCAGGTTTGGCATCATTGGTCTTGCAAGCACAGGCTTTTTTTACTGTCGGCCTGTCTGCCGCGATATTTGGCGACAGGCTGCGCGCCAGCAACCTGGCGGGCATGCTGGTGGCAAGTATGGGACTAGTGCTGCTTGGCAGCGCCAGCCTTGGCAATACTGCCAACCATGTGACTGTCGCCGGCTTTGTGCTGACCTTGTGCGCGGCACTGTCCTGGGCCAGTGGCAATGTCATCAATAAAAAAATCGGTGCCACCAATGTACTGAGTCTGGTGTCCTGGAGTGCACTGGTCCCCATCTTGCCCTTCCTGTTACTGTCTTACCTGTTTGAAGGTGGCGATGTCATGCTGCACAGCCTTAGTAATATGAGTCTGGCATCCGGGCTTACGATCGTCTATCTGGCCGTTGCAGCGACACTGGTAGGTTATACCTTGTGGGGTAAATTGCTGTCCAGCCTGCCCACACATCTGGTTGCCCCACTGACGCTGTTGGTACCGGTAGTCGGCCTGACTGCTGCCTGGTTCTTGCTGGATGAAGCACTAAGCCAGAAACAGATAGCTGGTGCAGTCATCGTCATGGCGGGTTTGCTGATTAATGTATTCGGTCAAAAACTGACTGATCGCCTGCGTCTGGCATTTTCCTGAACCTGCCTGAATTTTTCTGAACCGATAATGCGCCGTCAGCCTGTTTATTTTTTATTGTTGCCTGATACGCTCTTGCTGGATCTGGCGGGACCAGCAGACGCGTTTCTGTTTGCCAATCGCTATCAGCAGGATATTCGTTTTGAGCTGATATTTATCAGCCCCAGCAACAGCATCAACTGTTCCATCGGTCTGCAATTAAGCTCACTATTACCTTTGCCGGATGTACTGGAAGAGCATGCCATCCTGGTTCTGCCTGGTATCAGTGGTGACAAAGTGCAGCACACTAAAGGTGAAGCGCTGGCCGCAATACAGTGGTTGCGTCAACACGTGGATGCCAGCCACAAACTGATATGTATTTGTTCAGGTGCTCTGCTGGCCGCCTATGCGGACCTGTTAAACGGGCGTAAAGTCACCACACATCACAGTCACTATCAAGACCTGGCAAGTATAGACAGCTCTATCCGCGTTGAGGAAAACCGCATTTTTGTAGAAGATGGGCCAGTCAGCACCAGTGCCGGTGTCACTGCCGGTATTGACCTGGCCCTGCATACCATCAGCAAACTGGCTGGCCCGCTGGCTGCCAGTGCAGTCGCCCGCAACCTGGTGGTGTATATGCGCCGTTCCGGCAATGATCCGCAATTGTCACCCTGGCTGAAATACCGCAACCACCTGCACCCTGCCGTGCACAAGGTGCAAGATGCCATCACCAAAGACCCGTCGCATGCATGGACCCTGGAGGAACTGGCCAGCGTCGCCTGTACCAGCACACGCCATGTAACGCGGCTGTTCAAGCTGCACACGGATATATCGGTACAAACTTACCTGACCTCGTTGCGCCTGTCACTGGCGGGCAAGTTTCTCAGTGATACCGACTGGTCTATTGAAAGAGTTGCAGAAGCATCGGGCTTTGGCTCTGCACGACAATTCAGGCGAGTCTGGCATCAACATTTTGAATCACCGCCTTCTGCATTCCAGCAAAGATAAATATCAGTTTTTACTCAGTGAAACTTGATTACGCTATCTCAACCCTTGCGCAACTGACAATACCTACCTCACAGCAAATGCGTTAAGATAAGCCACATTCAAATTATCTTGCCTTTATGCGTACCTGTCCCAAATGTAACTACATTCGCAAAGAAACCGACAGTTGTCCTGAATGGCAATGTCCGTCCTGTCAGGTTGCTTACAACAAGGCCGCAGATTTGCATGGGCTGGGCACCTATCACGCTGGCGCAAGCAACAACACGCGTCGCCCTGTCAATATGTCAACCAACTCATCTTCCAGTGTCTGGAAATGGGTGGCACTTGCCCTCATCCTGGTTGGAGTCAGCCTGCAAAGCTATTCAAGCTGGAAGAAAACCCGGGCGCATAAGGCCGAGATCAGTCAACTGGCGGCGACATCACAACCAGTGATTACCCTGTACGGCACCACCTGGTGTGGTTATTGCGCCGCTGCCCGTGAATTTTTCAACGCCAATGGCATTGCCTACAAAGATCTGGATGTAGAAAAATCCAATGAAGGGTATCAAGCCTACAAAACCCTGGGCGTACAAGGCATACCGGCCATCGTGATAGGCAACGATTTGATAGAAGGCTTTGATGAAGACAGGGTACGCAAAAAACTGGAACCCTGGTTGCGTAAAAGCTAAAACGTAAATTCTCTGATGGAGGCAGTATGAAAGCGATGCCTGCAAAACCCTCAATACGTGGATCGATTCCTGCCCTGACGCTGATGCTGGGGCTGTCATATACTCAGGCGAGTCAGGCTGGTGCCAGCATACAAGACCTGCAGTGGCTCAGTGGATGCTGGCAAGCCAACGGCGTAGTAGAAGCAGGATCAGAAGAACATTGGCTGATGCCCGCTGGCGGAAGCATGTTGGGCATGGGCAGAACCGTGCGCAAGGGCAAAATGGTCGCGTGGGAATTCATGCGCATACAGGAAAATGCAGACAGCCTGGTCTTTACGGCCATACCATCTGGCAAACCAGAAGCGAGTTTCCAACTGCAGACACTGGAAAAGCAAAAAGTTGTTTTTGAAAACCCGCGGCCTGAATTTCCGCAACGGGTTATTTACCAGCTCAATGCCGATGGAAGCTTGCTGGGCCGTATCGAGGGTATGATCAACGACCAGTTGAAAGGCATCGATTTCCCCATGAAAAAAATAGTCTGCACGAAATAGATATCGCAATACCTGATTCACCGGTTTTTGGAAAAATTCGGAAAATATGAAAAAGGGGCTTACGCCCCTTTTTTTGTTTGTGCCCGATTTGTATTGAATTACAGTCCGGTATGTTTAGCGATAAACGCTTTCATCGCAGGCACATCGGCAGTCATGACTTCAAAACGCTGCGGAAGGGATTCGATATTCTCGAATCCGGCTGGGCGCTCAGCATCGCGGTCCAGTGCTTCACGTATGGTTTCATTGAACTTGGCTGGCAATGCGGTTTCCAGCACGATCATCGGTACGCCCTCTACGATATGTTCCAGCGCGACCTTGATGCCATCTGCCGTATGGGTATCGATAGTAATGCCAAACTCTTTTTCCACCTGGCGTATGGTCTGCAGACGATCTGCATGCACAGATTTGCCAGATTCAAAACCAAATGCAGCAATTTTTTTGAATTCATCCCCATCGCTGCCCGGCTTGCCTGACAGATCAAAGCCGCCTTCGGTTTCCACTTTTTTGAACAGTGCAGCTAACCGTTTGGCATCGCCACCCAGCAGGTCAAACACAAAGCGTTCAAAATTTGATGCCTTGGAAATATCCATGGATGGGCTGGTGGTATGCCAGGTTTCTGCCGATTTGCGTACGCGGTACACACCTGTGCGGAAAAACTCATCCAGCACGTCGTTTTCATTGGTGGCTACGACCAGCTTGTCAATCGGCAAACCCATCATGCGGGCGATATGGCCAGCACAGATATTGCCAAAATTACCGGATGGTACAGTGAACGACACCTTTTGATCATTACTGCTGGTTGCACTCAGGTAACCACGGAAGTAATACACCACCTGCGCAACCACGCGTGCCCAGTTGATGGAATTGACGGTGCCTATCTTTTGGCGATTTTTGTATTCCAGGTCATTCGATACGGCCTTGACCATGTCCTGGCAATCATCAAACACACCTTCTACGGCGATGTTGAAAATATTCGGATCTTGCAAACTAAACATTTGCGCAGTCTGGAAGGCACTCATTTTTTTATGAGGCGACAGCATGAACACACGTATGCCCTTCTTGCCACGCATTGCATATTCGGCAGCACTGCCGGTATCGCCGGATGTTGCGCCAAATATATTCAGTTCAGCATGGTTTTTTGCCAATGTATATTCAAACAGATTGCCCAGCAACTGCATGGCCATATCCTTGAATGCCAGCGTGGGGCCATTTGACAATGCCTGCAAAATCAATTTGCGACCACCCTTGTCTTGCAATACACGCAAAGGGGTTATTTGCGCAGCAGATTCATCCGCACGTGCATTTTTATACACATCGGCCGTATAGGTTTTATCTGTCAACGCCTTCAGATCTGCTTCTGGAATGTCAGTGGCAAATTTTTTCAATACCTCGAATGCCAGTCCGGCATAAGACAGCTTACGCCATGCATCGAGTTCGGCACCGGTAATTTGTGGATAAGCAGTCGGCAGATACAAGCCACCATCTGGAGCCAGACCACCTAACAGGATTTCGGAGAAATTTTGAGCTGCGGCATGCCCGCGTGTTGAAGCGTATTGCATAAGTCGTCAGAGGAGAGGAAGGAAATTGAGCAAATATTCTTCCTATTATAGCTTTCTTACGCCCTTTAAACCTCTGTAAATTTGGTGAAAATCCATTTTCATGCTCGCTTCATTCGGCTACCAGCATTTCAGGGTGCGAGTAAACCACGAATCCATGCTCACGCACAAAGCCGATAAGGCAGATGCCGCTGCGTTCGGCAATGTCAATCGCCAGCGCCGTCGGCGCAGAAATGGCAGCCAGAATAGCAATATTGGCATGCGCCAATTTTTGCACCAGCTCATAGCTGATACGACTGCTCATCAGCACAAAACCGGCATTTCTCGCATACGTGTCATCACTCATGGCACCAATCAGCTTGTCCAGTGCATTGTGGCGCCCTACGTCTTCTCGCAAAAGGCGAATATCGCCCTGCAAGGTAATCCAGGCAGCGGCATGCATGGCACCGGTCAAGTTATTGAATGGCTGTTGCTGCCCAAGAGATTGCATGGCTTTCAAGAGATTGGATTTATGCAGCCTGGGAGCAGTATATTCGCCACAAGATATTTGCGGCACTTCTGCACGCAGGGCTTGCAGACTTTCTATACCGCATAGACCACAGCCAGTATTACCGGCCAGGTTGCGACGCCTTTCCTTTAGTCGTGCAAAGCAACTGGCAGCGATATGCAGATGCACTTCCACGCCCAGCGTGCCTGGGGTTTCCCTGCATTCAATATCATAGATATCGCTGAGGTCATCAATAATCTGTTCAGACAAGCTAAAGCCGATGGCAAAATCTTCCAGATCCACCGGCGTCGCCAGCATGACAGCATGCGAAATGCCATTGAACACCAGTGCAACAGGCATTTCTTCTGCAAGATGATCACTGATGTCTTGTTGCTGCGGACTGGAATAGGCATGTTTTTGCACACGGCGCAAACGCATGGCTCGTTCCAGCGGCTTGTCGTTTACTTTATCGCGTCGCATATCGTGCGTCCTTCTTCAGTCAGTACCAACATGCTGCGCTCGCCATCCTGTTGCAGGCTTACCCAGCCAGCTCCTTTGTGCTGGCCCAGTTGCTGCTCACCGAGATAAGCGATGCAACGCAACAGCGTACTTTGTCGCATCTGCAAACGCTTGCTGAGGCGTGCCAGCGACACGGCCCCAGCATGGCTTGCCATTTCTGCCATCAGTGCAAAAGCATGCTCATTCTGCTTCAACGTCGCTATAACATCTGCGGTATGCGGTTCTGGCTGAACTTGCACCTGTGATGTTTCTTCATTCATTGGCCGGTCTAGCTGGCGGACTATGGGCCGTAATCATTACGGGTATGGATTTCGAGGTCGGCGTCCTTGCATGATCGGCAAAGCTAGACAAGGGGACCAGTCCATTGGTTTCCGGGAAATAGGCTGCCAGGCAGGCCCGTGGAATATTATATTCCACCAGCATGAAACGTTTTGCCTGTCGCCTTGTCTTGTCATCGCACAAGCTTTCCAAGTCTACCCAGTCACCGGCCTGCATGCCCAGTTCCTGAATATCTTCTTTGTTGATGAACAAAACGCGGCGTTCACCAAACACCCCCCGGTAACGGTCATTCATGCCGTAGATGGTGGTGTTGTACTGGTCGTGTGAACGCATGGTCGCCAGGTTAAACACCGGTGACTGCTGTGTCTTGCGTGCCTGATGGATGGGCAAATCAACCGGCACTGCATGGGCATTGAAATTCGCCTTGCCGCTGCCAGTCACCCAGACCCGTTCCGCCGCGGTATTGCGCAAATGAAAACCGCCGGGCACGCTAACCCGTGTATTAAAGTTGGCAAAGTCGTCAAACACGGCAGCAATTTTGTCACGTATGCGGCTATAGTCCGCCACCAGCCAGGCCCATGGAGTTTTGCTGCGTTCTTTCAATGTCGCCTGTGCCAGCCGGGCGACGATCATGGGTTCCGACAGCAAGCCAGGTGCGGCAGGCGGATTGATGCCGGAAGACAGATGCACCATGCTCATGGAATCTTCTACCGTCACTGACTGCGGGCCAGTTTCCTGCATATCGATTTCTGTGCGTCCCAGACAAGGCAGTATCAAGGCTTCCTTACCGCAGATCAGGTGACTGCGGTTTAATTTGGTGGTGACGTGTACGGTCAGCGCACAATTGCGCAGAGCACGATGGGTCAATTCAGTATCCGGTGTGGCAGTGGCAAAATTGCCGCCCATGCCAAAAAATACTTTGCCGCTTTCATTCAGCATCGCTTCAATGGCGCCGACCGTATCATGACCTTGTTCGCGTGGAGGCGTGAAATCAAACACCTGCCCCAGACGATCCAGAAACGCCGCTTTTGGCTTTTCCACGATACCCATGGTGCGGTCACCCTGCACATTACTATGACCACGCACGGGGCAAGGGCCGGCACCAGGTCGGCCGATATTGCCACGCAAGAGCAAGAGATTGACGATCATCTGTATGGTGGCAACAGAATGTTTGTGCTGGGTAATACCCATGCCCCAGCAGGCAATGACCTTACCGGCTTGCATGTAGACATCGGCGGCACGTTGTATCTGCACACGTTCCAGACCGGATTCCCGGACGATAACATCCCATTGCTCTGCCATCACATCGGCAGCAAATTGTTCAAAATTGGCAGTATGTTGTGCAATGAATTCAACATCAATAATACGTGCCTTGCCGGCTGCCTGCGCCTGTGCATCCGCCTCAAGCACACATTTGATCATGCCTTTCACCGTTGCCAGATCGCCGCCTATCTTCAACTGAAAATAATCGGAAGAAATATTGGTCGACTGATCAGCCAGCATATCCAGCGCATTTTGTGGATTCTGGAATTTTTCCAGCCCACGTTCGCGCAAAGGATTGAATGACACGATGGCAGCGCCGCGTTTGGACGCTGCGCGCAATTCACCCAGCATGCGCGGGTGATTGGTACCGGGGTTTTGTCCAAAAATCAGGATAGCATCGGCCAGTTGAAAATCAGACAGCAAGACAGTACCCTTGCCTACCCCAATCGCTTCACGCATGGCAAAACCAGATGGCTCGTGGCACATGTTCGAGCAATCGGGGAAATTGTTCGTGCCAAATTCTCGCACAAACAACTGATACAGAAAAGCCGCTTCATTACTGGTACGGCCTGATGTATAGAAAATAGCGTCATTCGGACTTGGCAAGGCATTCAGTCGCGCTGCAATCAGTTCGAAAGCCTGATCCCAGTCTATGACCTGGTATCTGTCAGTGGCGCTGTCATAACGCATGGGATGCGTCAAACGTCCCTGTGCTTCGAGCCAGTGGTCGGACTTGGCTGATAGTTCCTGCACAGTAAGGGAAGAGATCAATTCTGGCACAGCGCGGCGTGCAGTTGATTCCGCCGCCACTGCTTTGGCCCCGTTTTCGCAAAACTCGAAGGTGGATGTATGGTCAGCATCCGGCCAGGCACAACCAGGGCAATCAAAACCATCAGGCTGATTGGCAGACAAAAGTGTCAGCGCGCCCTTTTTAGGGATACCCTGCTCAATAATCTGTTGCGCAACACTCTTCAATGCGCCCCAGCCGCCAGCAGGCCTGTCGTATACCTGGATTACTTTTTTATTACTCATACCAACCCTGTATCAAAATTCAAGAATCGCACAATCCAATTTCATGTTGCGATGCAAGCAATGCTCCAGAGGAAGATATTACCAGAATCCGTTGCCACCAAAGAATTCAGAGCCCTGCTCGCCCTCACTCCAACTATTTATCGCATTACATTAACGATGTATCACTACCAGCAAAGCCTTGGCTTCTGTCTTGCCGATATTACGTATGGCATGATTCTTGTCGGCTTCATACCTTGCAGTTGCACCCAGCTTAAGTTTCTTACGACTACCTTCAACTTCTACTTCCACGCTGCCATGCAACAGGGTCAGATGCTCGGACGCACCAGGGTCATGTGAATTCGATACCAGCGCACCGCCGGGTGAAAGCGTCAGTTCATACCATTCATATTTGCCAGCCAGCTCCATCGGCCCCAGGATGCGTAGCACGTAGCCAGCATGTTCCCCTGGCAAAGTCGGTGTTTCATGGGCTTCCAATACGCGGATCGGGTCCTGTTTTGGTGATTCTGATGACAATAATTCTGCCATGCCAACACCAAGGGCGTTTGCCAGCCGCCAGGCAACTGCAATCGTGGGATTGGCCTTTTCCCTTTCTATCTGAGACAACATGGATTTGGACACCCCTGCCGTCCGCGACAGATCTTCCAGTGTCAAACCCCGTTGAAGACGCATCTTTTGCAAAGTTGCGCCTACTTCTGGCGGTGTATTGGGTAAAACTTTTTTCATAGAGACTCTTGCATCACTAAAAAAGCTAGATTAATATTCGATATATCGAACTTTAGTTCTGGATATCGAATTATTCAATTAATTCGGGAATTTTTACAATAGTGTAGCAGTGCACAGCCACAAGCAGTGACACTTTCGCAAGCAAAACGGGCAAACAAATGGAGACACCTATGAGCCAGAACCAATCCAGACAACATTTCCTGAGCAGTTTGGCAAGTAATCTCGGCACTTTGCGCGAACAGGGCCTGTATAAACCCGAGCGCGTGATTGCATCGCGCCAGGGAGCGCAAGTGACTTGCGATGATGGCAGACAATTAATTAATCTGTGCGCCAATAATTATCTGGGTTTGTCTGGCGATGAATCCATGGTGCAAGCCTCGATTGCTGCAACTGAACAATATGGCTATGGTCTGTCATCTGTACGCTTTATCTGCGGCACACAGACAGTGCATAAGCAACTGGAAAAAGCGCTGGCAACATTTCTGGGTACTGAAGACTGTATCTTGTATGCAGCCGCATTCGATGCCAATGGTGGTGTATTTGAACCCCTGTTTGATGAAAATGACGCGATTATCTCTGACGCACTGAATCATGCTTCCATCATTGACGGCATCCGCCTTTGCAAGGCAGCACGTTTCCGCTATACCCATAACGACATGGCGGACCTGGAGGCACAACTGATTGCCGCAGCCGACAAACGTCACCGTATTATCGTCACCGACGGCGTGTTTTCCATGGATGGCACCATTGCACAACTGGACAAGATTTGTGATCTGGCCGACAAATATGATGCTCTGGTCATGATAGACGAATGCCATGCATCCGGTTTCATGGGCAAGACTGGTCGTGGCACCCATGAACATCATGGCGTACTGGGTCGCATCGATATTATTACCGGCACGCTGGGTAAGGCATTGGGTGGTGCCATGGGCGGCTTTACCGCTGCACGCAAGGAAGTCATTGATACCTTGCGCCAGAAATCACGTCCGTATTTGTTCTCCAACACACTGGCACCTTCAATTGCTGGCGCCTCGCTGTCGGTATTGCAGCGATTGTCGACATCCACAGCCCTGCGTGACCGTCTGCATGAAAATACAGCTTATTTCCGTCGTGAAATTGCCTCATTAGGCTTTACCATCAAGCCCGGCACCCATCCGGTTGTGCCTGTCATGTTGTTTGATGCACCGGTTGCCCAAAAATTTGCCGCCCGCCTGTATGAACTGGGGGTGCTGGTAACAGGCTTCTTTTATCCTGTGGTACCGATGGGACAAGCCAGGGTCAGGGTGCAGTTATCGGCTGCACATACGACAGATCAACTCAATATTGCACTGGCCGCGTTTTCCAAGGCTGGTCGTGAATTAAACATTATTCAATAAGGAAAGTCATGGAGCGTATTTTAGTAATTGGCGCCAACGGCCAGATCGGTAGCGAACTGGTGGAAGCACTGGCCATACAGCATGGTGTCGATAATGTGATCGCCGCTGATATCAGTCCAAAAAGCCTGTATGGCGCAAAAATCTATGAAATTATTGATGTCCTCAATACTGACAGACTGGCGCAGGTAGTTGAACAGTATCAGGTCACCCAGGTGTACCAGTTGGCGGCGATGCTGTCCGCCACTGGTGAACAAGCCCCCTTGAAAGCCTGGACCCTGAACATGGATGGTTTGCTGAACATTCTTGAATTGGCCCGATTGCGTGGCGAAGCCGGCAAACCACTGAAAGTATTCTGGCCTTCTTCCATCGCTGCCTTTGGCCCGAACACGCCACCTGTCAATACGCCACAATATACGGTCATGGACCCCAGCACGATTTACGGCATCAGCAAATTGGCAGGCGAACGACTGTGCGAATATTATTTCCAGAAATATGGCGTGGATGTACGCAGCATTCGCTACCCAGGCATTATTAGCTACAAATCCCCTCCAGGCGGTGGCACGACGGATTATGCGATTGCAATATTCCATTCAGCATTGCGTGGCGAAACCTATGAATGTTTCCTGGAAGCAGAAACCAGCCTGCCCATGATTTACATGCCGGATGCCATACGTGCCACCATTTCCTTGATGGATGCACCGGCCACCAAACTTTCTATACGTTCTTCATACAATGTCGCCGGATTAAGCTTCAATCCACGGGAATTAGCGTTTGCAATCAAACAAAATTTGCCCGCGTTTGACATACACTACGCGCCAGACAGCCGCCAGGCTATCGCTGCCTCATGGCCACAAAGCCTGGATGACTCGGTAGCGAGCAAAGACTGGGGCTGGCAAGCACAAGTAAGCCTGCAACAACTGGTGGAAGACATGCTCAAGAATATCCATGTCGATCGCAAGGAGTTGAGCAAGGCTGCATAAACAAAAATTAATTGAGACAAGTAAAAGAGGCAAACGATGGACATGCGTGTATTCGAATTATTTAAAATAGGCGTGGGTCCCTCCAGTTCCCATACGGTAGGCCCGATGCTGGCGGCCCGTCGTTTTTTACTTGAAGCCAATGATTTATATAAAACCAGCAAGATACAGGTCGCCCTGTATGGTTCGCTGGCACTGACAGGCATGGGCCACGCCACCGACAAGGCCGTGCTGCTGGGCCTGATGGGTGAAACACCGCAAGATCTCGTCCCTGAAAGCGTCGACGAAAAACTGGCAGCACTTGCCAGTTCAGGCAAGATGAATTTATTGGGCGAATACCCTGTCAAATTCGACACTGCCACAGATTTGTTGTGGCATAAGCAGGAAGTGCTGCCCGGCCATCCGAATGGCATGAAATTCATGCTGACGCACAATGACGGCAGCAGCTTTGAAAAAATCTATTACTCCACTGGTGGTGGCTTTATCTATTCTGCCGAAGAACTGGCAAATCCTGGCGCGGGCGATGCCGGAAATAAAAAAACCTTGCCGTACCCATTTGCCACCATGGCCGAATTGCTGGCACATGGCAAACGTAGTGGCTTGTCAATCTCCAGCATGATGCGTGCCAATGAAAATGTCTATTCCAGTGATCAGGAACTGGATGCCGGCATCGACAAAATATGGGCTGTGATGAAAGGCTGCATATCACGCGGCCTGCAACTATCGGGGGAATTACCAGGTGGCCTGCACGTCAAACGCCGTGCCGCCAAACTGTGGCGCACCGCCAATGAAACAGCAGATGTCTTGCCGCACGACGGCATGCACAGGGTCAGCCTGTATGCCATGGCGGTGAATGAAGAAAATGCTGCCGGTGGCAGGGTCGTGACCGCGCCAACCAATGGGGCAGCAGGCATCATACCGGCCGTGCTGCGCTATTACGCAGAAGATTGCAAACCCAGCGATCCTGAACAAGGGATACGCAACTTCATGCTGGCAGCATCGGCGATAGGCATGCTGTGCAAGAAAAATGCCTCGATTTCCGGTGCAGAAATTGGCTGTCAGGGTGAAGTCGGTGTGGCATGTGCGATGGCCGCTGCTGGTCTCACTGCCGCCCTGGGTGGCAGTAATGAACAGATAGAATCTGCAGCCGAAATCGGCATAGAACATCATCTGGGCATGACTTGTGACCCTATCGGCGGCTTGGTGCAAATCCCTTGCATAGAACGTAATGGCATGGGTGCAGTAAAGGCGATTACCGCAGCCTCGTTGTCCTTGCGCAGTGATGGCAGTCACCATGTCAGTCTGGACGACGTCATTGAAACCATGCGTCAGACCGGTGCTGACATGCAGGCAAAATACAAGGAAACTTCGCTGGGTGGCCTGGCAATACATGTGGTCAGTGTGAATTACGCAGCCTGCTAAACACCTACCGACATATCCTGCCTGCATCAAAAACAAACGGCCATCATATGGCCGTTTGTTTTATTCAGATACACAAAAATCCGTTCAAGGTTTGAGCAAAAACCCCTTGCGTCCCGTTTGCCAAAAGAAAAATGACCAGGCATCTGCCTGCTCTGCCATGGCATCTGTTTTCCATGAATTTGCAAAATCCGTACGAAACAGGACCGGGCGTGATTTGTCCGCATTCAGCATTTGTATACGTGCCGCAAATTTACCTGTCATCCACACCGGTGCAGCACCTACACCAAAACGTGCTGTCAACAGCATGGCTGGATAGGATGAGCCTTCGCGCAATTGCTGATATGCATAGGTGCTTGTCAGATTCTTGCCGCGCTGTACCGTTTTCTTGTTTTTATCTATCACCAAAGGCTCAGACAACAACGATGCGCTTTGCACAGCCGCCAATAATTGTGGTCGCTGACTGATGGCCATGGCCAGATAGCGCTGACTGGTACGCGGCTCTTGCGCCACCAGTTTCCTGGCACTGGTATATCCCTCACTGACCAGATAATCTGCAGCAAACAAAAATTCATCCAGACCATCGTTAGCAGAGCGATTTTTGACATCTGCACTATCAGGCACATAAACGATGGCCATCACCGCATCCTGTTCCAGCCATGCCAGGCGTTTTGCGTCATAACCGGCCAGGGCCGCAAGGCCAGTGCCGGTTTCCACACTCAACAGACAGACGTGGCTACCATCAAGCTCCATGCCTTGTGGGTACAGTAAAGTCATTGACAATGGTTTGTTGGTACCTGGCCTGGTCAGCGTCAGGTGCTTGGTAGCAATGCGATGAAAGCCGATTTGCGGAGAACGAAAGATTTCGACATTCTTGACTTCGCCAGCGGGCAGCACACGGTAAGACAAAGGTGCGGCATTGGCAGCTTCCAGCACAAACAGTGCCCCTTCGTTTTCTGCATCAGCAGTCAATTGGCTGATCTTGCCAGCATAAGGCAAATTGATTTCTTCCTTTTTATTGCTGGTCAGATCGATTTTCACCAACTTACTAAAGCCCGCCTCTGCCACATGGGCATACAGCGCATTTTTGGCGGCGGCCAATTCCAGTACTTCTTCATCGCTGGCGACAAATAATTCCTTGGCATTGCTTAATTGTGGCGTTTTCAGGTCCACTTTAAGAATGGCACCGGCGGTCTTCTTTTTAGTCGAGACCAGATACAAGCTTTCCCCCGACAACCAGACGTTTTTGATTTTGTCAGTCGGGCTAGCCAGGCGTTGCCAGGCAGTGGCCGCACCCTTTAACTGGTCTTGCTTGATCAAATACAGACTGCGATCTGGTGTATTTCCATGGCGCACCTCAGCCAGTACAAAAGCAGATTTAGCTGCCGTCTTGAGTGTGATGGCATCCGTAGCAGCAAATTTCCGGCTCTTGCTAACACCTGCACCGATCAATGCCTGGTCATCCCTGGCTTTTGTTCCCAGCACATGCTGCCACACAGCACCATTTTCGGTATCTGCCTTGCCAGCACTCCTGGGGAAAAACAGTACACTACCATCCGCCTTCCAGCTGACTTCTCTGGCATTGGCAGGAATATTTCCCATATCATCTTTCAACACACTGGCGTCAGCAGTTTTAATGATGCGCAGACTGTGCTGCCGACGGCCATCATTTGACAGCATGCCGACGGCGACATAATTGCCATCCGGCGAAGGATTGAAAAAACTGATTGCCTTCCCAGCTTCAGCCACCATCAATATTTTCTCGCCTGCTGTACTGGCGTTGCGCATGAACAGACCAGCCTTGCCATCTCCCACAGGTTTGACAAAAAACTGCCTGCCACTTGCTTCCGTCAAGTTACCGGCACCAAAGTCCTGCGCCTGTAAATTTTTGAGTCTGGCCAGCAAAACATCCCTGCCATTGATGCGGGAGACGACCGCTTGGCTAAAATCAGTCTGTCGTTTCATCCATGCACGTACCTGTGCATCACTTAAAGACTCTAGAAAGCGCAAGCTGTCGCCATTTTCATTTGCCTCACTGACAGCAGTGGCAAGAAATGACTTGGGCAAAGCGGGATAATCACCCCAGGGCTGTAGCTGCGCCTGTGCAAGCAATGACAGCCCCGACAGCAACACCAATAAAAATACGCGCAATCTTATCTTTCGTTTTACTGCCATAACGGCTCCAAATTTGAATAGTGGCAGGCCATTTACCGTGCCTTGCAGTGTAAAAATATCTTTTCTTGCAAATACGGCCATACTGCAGCCATACCGTTCATGTTGCATTTCTTGAATTTCATCCCAGACTTTCTGCATTTCATCGCAAACGCATGGAAGGCATCGCCGCAGCCCATTACAGTGCAAGCATAGCAAGATCACTGAAGGTCAAAAGGAGAAATAGCATGAATATCATCAAGAAAACCAATTTAACTATGTTAACGATTGCTCTATTTGCTGCTACCATAGTGCCAGTGGCAAAATATATTAATAAACTGAACGCAAGCAATAATGTTGCTACAGTTACAATCACAGCATCTAGACTGACTGAACAACAAAAAATCGCATTTGATCTTGAACAAGCTGGAAACAAAGTGCATACCGTCTTCATTGCAGCAAAACGTCTGAACAATGAAGAAAAACTTGCCTTCGATCAGCAAGACAGACAAATTCAGCAAGCAAAAATGCGTACACACAAAAAACCACAATTGCTTGTTTAGCAATTACAATGAAATAATTTTGTATTATTTAAGCAATTATTCCGGTTTGTCGCAGCACTTATTTTCTAGCAGGCAATCATGTTAAAAAAATCCATCGTCTTCTGTGTGCTTACTTCTGCTCTGCTGGGCGGCCTGGCTTATAGCCAGGAACTGATGTTTTCGGCCTCTGTGCCGTCCGAATACGATCAGCAAGACAAATCTGCAAGCACAGAAATCATGCAGGAAGCGCCAGCATCTGTCCCTTCCCAGACTCCGGTGCAACTGGACAGAAGCGGTGTAGATCGTGCTTCGGTACATTTGCAGATACTGCAACAAACCAATATGCATTTTTCTGACAATGCACAGCCTGCACCTGCGCCACAGCCCAAGAAAACAGTCGCCGAAGACAAAAAAGCACAAGCAAAGTCTGCCAGCAGCACCTGATATCTATCCTTACGCGCTGATGCCAATGCATCTGCCTGCACGATTCTCTCTTTGAAATGCCGCATTCCTGTATGCGGCATTTGTGTTTTCAATCCTCCTCTCAGTGCATCCACCTACAAAGCCCCTCTATCTATGCGCTTACTTAAAATAATCGAGGTTGAGGTTTGCCTGACGCCATCAAGGGCACCAATCTGGTCCAGCAATTTATCCAGGATTTCAGTACTTGTACATCGCAAGGTCAACATATAGTCGATGGCCCCACTGACGGCGCACAAAGTCTCTGTCTCTGGTAATTGTTGCAGATACTTGATTAATGCCGGGGCATAACGCGCCTCGACCGACAGGCCAACATAAGCCCTGACTGCAGGCTGCGCCAGTTTGTGGTTGAGCTTCAGGCCGTAACCGGCAATCACTCCCCGCTTTTCCAGCGTGGCTATCCTGGCGATGACCGTTGTACGAGCAATGCCAACCGCCTTGGCAATACTGGTCACCGGTAAGCGAGCGTTATCCATCAGCAAAGCCAGGATTTTATGGTCTATATCATCAAGATCAGGTTTCATTTCGTCATTTCGCTTTATATTCGCTACATATTATCGTATGACCATGCATATTGACGATAATTTAGACGCTATTATCTGACAAAACTAAGGCCTACACTTCAGTAAGAACTTTCTTAACAACACTCTTACATCAGGCATTGGAGGCAGATATGGCAACGAAATTAATACTTTTGGGTGCAGGCAAAATTGGTGATGCAATCCTCAATTTGTTGTCTCATACTGGTGATTATCAAATCACAGTCGCCGACCGCGATCCTGAACGCCTGAAATATGTGGAACAGGCAGGTTTTCCTAATACCCGTATCGTCCTGGCGGATCTGGGTGACAAAGCCGCAGTCACCGAACTGATTCGCGGACACAAAGTAACCATGTCAGCCTGCCCTTACTTTTTGACGCCCATCATCGCTGGTGCAGCACGTGAAGCCAACTCCCATTATTTTGACCTGACAGAAGACGTGGAAAGCACACGCATCGTCAAACAACTGGCCGAAGGTGCAGATTGTGCCTTTGTACCGCAATGCGGTCTGGCACCAGGCTTTATCTCCATCGTTGCCAATGATGTCGCCAAAGGTTTTGAAACCCTGCGCGATGTCAGCATGCGCGTCGGTGCCCTGCCCACCTTCCCCAACAATGCACTCAAATACAATCTGACCTGGAGCACTGATGGCCTGATCAATGAGTATTGCAACCCATGTGAAGCGATTGTTGACGGCGAATTGCGCGAAACAGCGGCCCTCGAAGAAATCGAACATTTCTCGCTTGATGGCATTGACTACGAAGCCTTCAACACCTCTGGCGGTCTGGGCACCTTGTGTGAAAGTCTGGAAGGCAAGGTACAAAACCTGAATTACAAGACCGTGCGCTACCCCGGTCACCGCGATATCGTCAAAGTATTGATACGCGACCTGCAACTGGGCAAACTGGAACGCCGTCCGATCTTGAAAGAAGTCATGGAAACCGCCATCCCCATGACCAAACAGGACGTGGTATTGGTCTTTGTCAGTGTCGTCGGCATGCGTGATGGCCGCCTGGAACAGGAGTCCTATGCTAAGAAAATCTATGCCCAGCAAGTCAATGGTCAATTACTGTCCGCGATACAACTGACCACTGCTTCCGGCATCTGCGCAATGGTTGATCTGGTGGTCACGGGTAAATTGCCACAGCATGGTCTGGTACGTCAGGAGCAGACTGATCTGTCCGACTTTTTGGCAAATCGTTTTGGTCAATATTACGCAGCGGGATCAGCTTAATCTGCTGCCAATACAATGGATCAAGGCATAAGGCCATTTGTGGCGCTACAATGTCGGTTCTGGCGTCAAGCCTATCCAATATAAACGCAAGCTCATCAGGTTTTCCACAAGCGAACCTGATGATGTTGGCAAAGTATCGAGGCACACAATATGAATAACACTACTCTGCAAACCATACTTAAAGAACTCGACATCAAGTTGAGTGACTATCAGGGAAGCGACATCCACAGCATTTCCCCCATAGATGGCCAGATTCTGGCCAGCCTGCGCACCGATACGGCAGCAGAAGTCAAACAGCGCATAGATCGCGCCCATGCCGCATTTTTGCAATGGCGCAATGTACCAGCGCCACGTCGCGGTGAACTGGTACGTCTTTTCGGTGAAGAATTGCGTACCCACAAACAGGCACTGGGTCAATTGGTGACACTGGAAGCAGGCAAAATCCTGCAAGAAGGTCTGGGGGAAGTACAGGAAATGATCGATATCTGCGACTTCGCCGTTGGTCTGTCACGTCAGTTATATGGCCTGACCATCGCCTCCGAGCGCCCCGGTCACCGCATGATGGAACAATGGCATCCTATCGGTGTAGTGGGTGTGATTTCTGCCTTCAATTTTCCGGTCGCCGTCTGGGCCTGGAATGCGGCCCTGGCCTTTGTCTGCGGCAATAGCGTGACCTGGAAACCATCTGAAAAAACTCCGCTGACGGCAATCGCTACCCATGCCCTGTTCATGAAGGCAGTTGCCCGCTTTGGTAGTGATGCCCCGGCCGGATTGGCTGAATTGATCATCGGTGCACGCGATACCGGCGCCCAGATGGTGGAAGACAAACGCGTGGCCCTGGTCAGCGCAACCGGCAGCACCCGCATGGGCCGCCAGGTTGCAGAAGCCTGCGCCAAACGCCTGACCCGCACCATACTGGAACTGGGCGGCAATAACGCCATGATAGTCGCCCCCAGTGCAGATTTGGAAATGGCCGTTCGCGCCATTACTTTTTCTGCCGTCGGCACTGCAGGACAGCGCTGCACTACCCTGCGCCGACTGTTCGTACATGACAGTATTTACGATACGCTGGTTCCACGCCTGAAGAAAATCTATGCAGGTCTGCCAGTCGGCAACCCGCTCGACAAAACCACTCTGGTTGGCCCGCTGATTGATGCCGCATCATTCGACGCCATGCAAAGCGCACTGGCAATTGCCAAATCCGAGCAAGGCAAGGTTTTTGGCGGCGAACGCACTATCGTTGCGGGCAACGAAAATGGCTATTACGTCAGCCCTGCCCTGGTAGAAATGCCCGGCCAGACTGCCTCCATGCATCATGAAACCTTTGCCCCCATCATGTACATCGTTCGTTACAACGATTTACAGCAAGCCATCAGCTTGAATAACGAAGTGCCTCAGGGTTTGTCGTCTTCGATATTCACCACGGATATGCGCGAAGCCGAGACTTTTGTGTCAGCTGCCGGTAGTGACTGTGGTATTGCCAATGTCAATATCGGTCCTTCCGGCGCAGAAATTGGTGGCGCGTTTGGCGGCGAAAAAGAAACTGGTGGTGGCCGGGAATCTGGTTCTGATGCGTGGAAAGCCTATATGCGCCGCACCACAAATACCTTCAATTACAGCAACTCGCTGCCGCTGGCACAAGGCATCAGCTTTGACATTTGATTCAGATCAAAGTCAATGACAGTAAAAGACCGCCTGCGTGGCGGTCTTTTACTTTATAGAAAAACAAAATAATCTTACAATCCTGTATTGAAGACCCGAACCGGCAAGTACGTCATATAGTTTATGAAAAAAGCACTATCCTGCGCATCCATCAGCTATCTGGAGCAATTGCCAAATGTTGGCAAGGCAGCCGTTGCTGATCTGCATTTGCTGGGCATTACCGAACCCAGGCAGTTGAAAGGACGTGATCCTTACCAGATGTATGATGAATTATGCAGTCTGACAAAGACCAGGCATGACCCCTGCGTTTACGACGTTTTCATTTCCATAGTAAAATTCATGGGTGGCGAACCACCGTTACCCTGGTGGCATTACACGGCAGAGCGCAAAGCACACTTATCTGCCTGCCCTCTAACTGCATCCCCCTTCTCACTCTAAGCCTATTCCTGACAAAATTACTCAAGTTTGTTATACTTGATTAAAATGCTCAACAACTCAGGGCATTCAGCTTTTTTTGCTTGGAGTACCCCGGAGTAACCTATGCGACTGACCACCAAAGGACGTTTCGCCGTCACTGCAATGATAGACCTGGCCCTGCGCCAGGATAAGGGACCTGTAACCCTGGCCGGCATCAGCCAGCGCCAGGACATTTCCCTGTCTTATCTTGAGCAATTGTTTGGTAAATTGCGCCGTCATGAAATTGTTGAATCTGTGCGCGGACCCGGCGGCGGGTACAATCTTGCCCGCAAGGCACAAAATGTGACTGTTGCCGACATTATTATTGCTGTCGATGAACCTCTTGATGCCACTCAATGCGGCAGCAAGGGAAATTGCCACGGCAGCGACCACGAAAATGGTCTGCATTGCATGACGCATGATTTATGGGCGACGTTGAACGCCAAAATGGTCGATTACCTGGATTCTGTTTCACTCCAGGATCTGGTCAATCAGCAAAGACAGAAAGCCTCGGAAAACCATGTTGTCGTCATGCACCATTCGCATGCCAGTCACATCGCCTCTTGAATATTTGGAGTTTTAAATGAACGCCCCTTTGGAAAAAAGCCTGCTGGACACATTGAAGTCACCGCATTTCCCTATCTACATGGATTATTCGGCGACAACACCGGTCGACCCACGTGTTGCCGACAAGATGATCCCTTTCCTGCGTGCGCAGTATGGCAACCCTGCATCCCGAAGCCATATGTATGGCTGGGAAGCAGAAAAAGCCGTGGAAGAAGCCCGTGCGCAAGTGGCCGATCTGGTGAATGCCGATCCGCGTGAAATTATCTGGACTTCCGGCGCGACAGAAAGCAACAACCTGGCACTCAAGGGTGCTGCTAATTTTTACAAATCCAAGGGCAAGCACATCATCACAGTTAAGACTGAGCATAAAGCTGTGCTTGATACCGTGCGTGAACTGGAGCGCCAGGGTTTTGAAGCGACCTATCTGCAACCAGGCGATGATGGTCTGATCACAGTAGAACAGTTGAAAGCAGCGATACGTCCCGACACCATCCTGGTATCCGTGATGTGGGTCAACAATGAAATTGGCGTAATTCAACCTATCGCTGAAATTGGCGAACTGTGCCGCGAAAAAGGCATCGTATTCCATTCCGATGCAGCCCAGGCCACCGGCAAAGTACATATTGATCTGGAAAACACCAAGGTTGATCTGGTGTCTTTCTCTGCCCACAAATCCTATGGTCCTAAAGGCATAGGCGCGCTGTATATTCGTCGCAAACCACGCGTACGCCTGGAAGCCCAAATGCATGGCGGTGGCCATGAGCGTGGCTTCCGCTCCGGCACACTGGCACCGCACCAGATTGCCGGCATGGGTGAAGCTTTCCGTATCGCCAAGGAAGAAATGGATAGCGAACTGGCACATGTACGTGCCATGCGTGACCGTCTGGCAAAGGGCTTGAAAGAAATTGAAGAGACCTATGTCAATGGCGACATGGAACATCGTGTACCCCATAACCTGAATGTCAGCTTCAACTATGTTGAAGGTGAGTCACTGATCATGGCGATCAAGGAAATTGCCGTGTCTTCCGGTTCTGCCTGTACATCTGCAAGTCTGGAACCATCCTACGTTCTGCGCGCACTGGGTCGCAGCGACGAACTGGCACACAGCTCGATACGCTTCACTATCGGTCGTTTTACGACAGAAGAAGACATCGACTTTACCATCGACCTGCTCAAGACCAAGGTTGCCAAGTTGCGTGAACTGTCGCCTCTCTGGGATATGTATAAAGACGGCATTGATATCTCCACTATCCAGTGGGCAGCGCATTAATTTCGCGTTTAAAAAACGCATTTAAGAAACCGAATTTAAGAAACATCAAGGAGCATCAAAATGGCTTACTCTGAAAAAGTTCTGGATCACTACGAAAATCCACGCAATGTCGGCGCCTTTGAAAAAGGTGATGACACGGTAGGTACCGGCATGGTCGGCGCACCGGCTTGCGGTGACGTCATGAAACTGCAAATCAAGGTTGGTGCTGATGGCATCATCCAGGACGCCAAATTCAAGACCTATGGCTGCGGTTCTGCCATCGCTTCTTCTTCCCTGGTGACAGAATGGGTCAAAGGCAAGACGCTGGACCAGGCACTGGAAATCAAGAACACGGCAATCGCTGAAGAACTGGCGCTGCCACCGGTCAAGATTCACTGCTCTATCCTGGCAGAAGATGCGATCAAGGCTGCAGTGCTGGATTACAAAAACAAGCACAACACAGAACAAGAACAGACCGCCTGAGCTTAACAGCTACCATAGCAAGCAAAACAAAAGCAATATTGGCAGCAAGAACTGGAATCAACATGGCTATCACACTCACAGAAAAAGCAGCAAAACACGTCACCAGGTATATGGAACGCCGCGGTAAAGGCATAGGCCTGCGCTTTGGCGTACGCACGACTGGTTGCTCAGGCATGGCGTACAAACTGGAATATGTGGATGAAATAGGCTCCGATGATCAGGTTTTCGAATCGCACGGCGTCAAGGTATTTGTTGATCCCAAAAGCCTGCCATATATTGATGGCACTGAACTGGATTTTGCGCGCGAAGGCTTGAACGAAGGCTTTAAATTCTACAATCCCAACGTCAAGGACGAATGTGGTTGCGGCGAAAGCTTCAGGATTTAAGGCTCGCGCAGATGCAGAATCATTTTGAGCTATTTCAGTTGCCGCAGCAATTTACGCTCGACCAGGGACAACTGGATGCAGCTTACCGCGAAGTGCAGAACAAGGTACATCCGGACAAATTTGTACAGGCCAGCGAAGCTGAAAAGCGAGTCGCCATGCAATGGGCAACACGGGCAAACGAGGCATACCAGACGCTGAAAAAACCATTGAAACGCGCACGGTATCTGTGCGAATTGCAGGGTGTGGACTTGCAGACAGAATCCAACACGTCCATGCCCGGCGCTTTCCTGATGCAGCAGATGGAATGGCGCGAAGCCTATGACGATGCACGTCGCGACAATAATGAGGTTGCCCTGCTACGTCTGGAACGCGAATTGAACAGTGCGCTAAGAACACAATTGCATACTGTTGGCGACACCCTGGACCATGGCCAGTTTCAAGAAGCCGCTCAGCAAATCCGTGCCTGCATGTTTCTGGAAAAATTTATTGCCGATATCGCTGCGCTCGAAGAGTAATTTCGAATAACCCGGCAAATCCGTCCAATACTGATTTGTCCTTTTTGGATGCTTTGCCATCCCACCTCACCATGGCATTACTGCAGATTTCAGAACCTGGCATGTCCACCGCCCCACACCAGCACAGACTGGCAGTAGGCATAGATCTGGGCACCACCAATTCTCTGGTTGCGACAGTGCGCAACAGTATTCCTGAAGTATTGAATGACGAAGAAGGCCGGCCTCTGCTGCCGTCAGTAGTACGTTATTTGCCGAATGGCCATGCACATATCGGTTTCAAGGCCCAGGCTGAACAGAGCAATGACCCGAGAAACACCATTGCCTCAGTCAAGCGCTTCATGGGACGTGGTTTGAAAGACATCGCTTATGCTGAAAATCTGCCTTATGATTTTCATGATGAACCCGGCATGGTGCAACTCAAAACAGTGGCCGGAATCAAGAGTCCGGTAGAAGTGTCCGCACAAATTCTGGCTACCCTGCGCCAAACGGCAGAAGATGCTTTGGGTGACGATCTGGTCGGTGCCGTCATCACAGTACCGGCCTATTTCGATGATGCCCAAAGACAGGCGACCAAGGATGCCGCGAAATTGGCTGGACTGAATGTCTTGCGTTTGCTGAATGAACCTACGGCTGCAGCGATCGCCTATGGGCTGGACAATGCATCAGAAGGTGTGTATGCAGTGTACGATTTAGGTGGTGGCACATTTGACATCTCCATTTTAAAAATGAGTAAAGGTGTATTTGAAGTCCTGGCTACCGGCGGCGACTCCGCCCTGGGCGGTGATGATTTTGACCACCGTTTGTTTTGCTGGATCTTGCAGGAATCCAAACTGGCACCGCTGTCCGACGAAGATACCAGTGCACTGATGGTGAAGGCGCGCGAGGCAAAAGAAATTTTATCGAGCAAACCGAGCACCTACATTGATGCAAAATTGAACTCTGGCGAATCTGTACATCTGCAGATCAGCGCCACCGCATTTGCCGAGATGACACAAAACCTGGTACTGAAAACCACCACACCTTGTCGCAAAGCCTTGCGTGATGCCGGCCTGACTGTGGATGATATCGATGGCGTGGTAATGGTAGGTGGTGCAACACGCATGCCTCATGTACGCAAGGCTGTCGGTGAATTTTTCCAGAGCACTCCGCTGGCGAATATTGACCCCGACAAGGTAGTGGCGCTGGGTGCAGCGATACAGGCGAATCTGTTGGCTGGCAACCGCGCCCCTGGCGATGACTGGTTATTGCTGGATGTGATTCCATTGTCGCTGGGCGTGGAAACCATGGGTGGACTGGCTGAAAAAGTCATCCCGCGTAATTCCACCATCCCTTGCGCCCGCGCACAGGAATTCACTACCTTCAAAGATGGGCAAACAGCCATGGCCATCCATGTGGTACAAGGTGAACGTGAACTGGTGAGCGAATGCCGCTCTCTGGCACGCTTTGAATTGCGTGGCATCCCCCCCATGGCGGCAGGTGCAGCACGCATACGTATAACCTATCAGGTAGATGCAGATGGCTTGCTGTCTGTTTCGGCACGCGAGCTGCGTTCCGGCGTGGAAGCGACGATTACAGTCAAACCCTCATACGGTCTGGCCGATGACGAAATCACCCGCATGCTGCAAGACTCTTTCACATCAGCAGATGCTGACATGCAGGAACGTGCTCTGCGTGAAGAAGCCGTAGAAGCAGAACGCATCCTTCTAGCCACCCAATCAGCCTTGAATGTCGACGCCCAGCTACTGGACGATGCCGAACAAGCGCAAATCAAAGCATTGATGGAACAGGTGACCAGTCTGAAGGATGGCAAAGACCATCAGTTACTGCATGAAGCCATAGAAAAGCTGGCGCAAGGCACGGAAGAATTTGCAGCACGCCGCATGGATAAAAGCGTGCGCAGTGCACTTGCCGGGAAAAGACTGGATGAGATTGCCTGAAATCACCCAGCACAGCACGCACATATCAAAATACTGAATTAACGAGAACAACATGCCACAAATCATAGTCCTGCCCCACCCTCAACTTTGCCCGGAAGGCACGGTAATCGATGCGCCTGAAGGCAAATCCTTGTGTGAGGCTCTGGTTGAAAACGATGTGGAAATCGAACATGCCTGCGAAATGTCGTGCGCATGCACCACCTGTCACGTGGTAGTGCGCGAAGGCTTCAATTCACTGAATGAATCCACTGATGATGAAGAAGATTTGCTGGATGCAGCCTGGGGTCTGGAAGCAACTTCACGCCTGTCTTGCCAGGTCAAACTGGGCAAACAGGATATCACCATCGAAATTCCCAAATATACGATCAATCACGCACGCGAAAACCACTAAACAAAATTAAACAAGCACACACGCCAGGCTCAAGATCACCTGGCCCAAACAAGCCGGAGCCCGCCATGAAATGGACAGACACCTACAGAATCGCCGAAGCCTTGTGCGATAAATTTCCAGACATTGATCCGATGAGTGTACGCTTCACTGATTTGCATAACTGGATCGTGGAACTGGAAGACTTTGACGACGACCACCTGCGTGGCGGCGAAAAAATCCTGGAAGCCATACAAATGGCCTGGATAGAAGAAAGATAGGAAAGCAAGTTGCCTCCTCAAAGTGCCTGCTAACCATCAAATTGGAAGTGCGAAATTTAACGGTTAAAAGGCTCTATGATTGCGTCGCCCTGGCAAAGTAAATCACTTACCCAAACGCAATCTACCCACATCCTTGTGCCTGCCAGCCCACAGCATTTGAAAATATATTTTCCCCACGAGAATGATATCTTGCTGAAACGCAAAAAAACTCTTAGTATTTTAACGGTAAGATTAAAATCTTAATTGAGTTTGTCTGTATCTGATCAATAAATGATTGTCAGTTGCGCATGGGCACCTGCTTGAATTGACTATACCTACCGGGAAGTGTTGCTCAAGGATCTTGGAATGCAGTTTAGACATCTCTTATCCTCACTACGCAGCAGAATTACGCTCAGACTTGCGATCATTCTTGCCGTTGTGTTCGGGTTGACCGTCCCTGCCGCCATCCTGATCCCCTACCATCTGCATACAATAGAGATCGCCGCACAAGTACGTAATGCAGAAGATCATAACCGCCTGGTTGAAATCTTGTCCGTCATCCTGAGTGAACCGCTGTGGCAGATCACACCTGAAATTGCCAATATATCGAGTGAAGTGGTGTATTCCGACCCCCGGGTAGCGACCATAGAAGTCATCACCCTGCCCGACCGCAAAGAATTCATCAAGAACGACACCCGCAAGCAAACACAGAAAGGTCCCTTTACCAGCATGGAAAGGGAAATCAAGCATGGCGGACAAGTCATTGGGCAGGTCAGGCTGACCCTGGCAGAAGATTTATTGCAAGAGAGTCTGGCATCCGATTTCCGTCGTTATGTCACAACCGCCGTTTTGTCCCTGATATTGGCCATCATTTTCATTCTCGTTGTGCTGCAGTGGCGCCTGGTACAACCGGTCAGAATTTTAATGAGTGAATCAGACCGGCTGGCGAACGGAGAACTCAATGACCCGATCGCCCTGAATCGCGAAGATGAACTGGGCCATCTGGCAACCAGCCTGGAAGCCACACGCCAGGCATTGCAACGCTCGTTCAGCGAACTGGAAATCAAAAACCAGCAATTGCTTGAATATTCGGGCACTTTGGAATCCAAAGTCAGGCAGAGAACCCAGGAACTGGAAACCGTCAACCAAAACCTGGAAGCCGCACTGAGCAACGTCAATTCAGCCCAGGCCGAGTTGGCCAGGGTCGAACGCATGGCAGCCCTTGGTTCCATGGTAGCTGGTGTCGCCCATGAACTCAACACTCCATTAGGTAATTGCCTGCTGGTTGCCAGCACGCTGGAAGAAGAAACCCGCGTTCTGGTTAAAATGGTGGAAGAAGGCAAAATGCGTCGCTCTGATCTGACGCGTTACGCCACCACCGCACTCGACTCTACCAAACTCTTATTGCGCGGCCTGCAGCAATCCGCCCATCTGGTGGGCGATTTCAAACAAGTCGCGGTAGATCAGTCCAGCGCCCAGCGCCGCCAGTTCGCCTTGCTGGTCATGCTGCAAGAGCTGACCGCCCTGCTGCATTCCAGTCTCAGAAAAACACCGTACACACTTGAACTGAATATTCCTGCCGACATACAACTGGACAGCTACCCCGGCCTGCTGGGCCAGGTATTCACCAATCTGGTCAATAACGCTGTGGCCCATGGTCTCGACGGCCAGGAAGAAGGTCACATGCGTTGCACCGCTGAAAAGCAGGGTGAACAAGTCCTGATCATCTTTGAAGACAATGGCAAAGGTATACCGGCCGATATCATCAATCGCATTTTCGAGCCGTTTTTCACCACGAAATTCGGCCAGGGCGGTAGCGGCCTTGGCCTCAGCATCACCTTCAACATCATCTCCAATGTACTGGGCGGCAGCATTCACGCATCCAGCGTAGTTGGCGTCGGCACTTGTTTTGAAATCAGATTACCTCTTGTTGCCCCTGGTGAACCAGAATCCGCCAATCCCCTGCTGAGCAAGCGCTAAAAGTTAACTTAAGCCCTTAAAGCTAAATTGCCCCTCACTAAGGTATACTGACGGGCTGTAAGAATTAAAACGATATAGTCTTTTGCATAACAAAATATCTACTTTCGTTTCAGTCTGCCCGTCTTGAACAACATAGCAATTTACGCCCTTCATGCATCAATACCTAGACTTCATGCGTCATGTGAAAGACCATGGCACAAGCAAAACTGACCGTACCGGTACCGGTACCCTGTCGGTTTTCGGCTATCAAATGCGGTTTGACTTGAATGAGGGATTTCCGCTGGTGACGACTAAAAAGTTACACCTGAAATCCATTGTGCACGAGCTGATCTGGTTTCTTGCTGGCTCAACCAATATCAAATACCTCAAGGAAAACGGTGTATCTATCTGGGATGAATGGGCAGATGAAAATGGGGATCTTGGCCCGGTGTATGGATCGCAATGGCGCAATTGGCCCACTCCTGGTGGCGAGCATATAGATCAGATCAAACAGGTACTGGATCAGATCAGAAATAACCCTGATTCACGCCGCATGATCGTGTCAGCATGGAACGTGGCCGACATTCCGCAAATGAAGCTGCCGCCATGCCACGCACTATTCCAGTTTTATGTCGCAGATGGAAAATTGTCTTGTCAGTTGTATCAGCGCAGTGCAGATATTTTTCTGGGTGTACCTTTTAATATCGCTTCTTATGCCCTACTTACCCATATGATGGCCCAGCAAGCTGGCCTGGGTGTGGGTGATTTTGTGTGGACCGGCGGTGATTGTCACCTGTATTCAAATCATATGGATCAAGTCAATGAGCAATTGTCCCGCAAGACATTTCCATTGCCCAAACTAATGATAAAACGTCAACCTGACACTTTATTTGACTATCAATATGATGACTTTGCGTTTGAAAACTACCAGTTTCATCCTGCCATCAAAGCGCCAGTTGCAGTCTGAGTCTCAGCCAGAGCCAAGGGATTCATCACTATGTCATCATTAACAATTATCGTTGCGACTGATAAAAAGCGCGGTATTGGTATTAACAATACCCTGCCCTGGCGTCTTCCTGAAGACCTGGCCCATTTCAAACGTACTACCAGCGGACATTGCATTATCATGGGTCGGAAGACCTTCGAGTCTATCGGCCGCCCTTTGCCACAAAGACGCAATATTGTCGTAACGCGAAACCACAACTGGCAACATGCTGGCACTGAAAGCGTAGCTTCACTGCATGAGGCGCAGGTACTGGCAGGTGACGATCATGCTTTTATTATCGGCGGTGCAGAAATTTATCAACAAAGCCTGCACTTGGCAGATACGTTGATCGTTACAGAAATACAACAGGAATTTGAGTGTGATGCTTTTTTCCCCGTCATTGATCCGTTAGTATGGAAAGAGACAGCAAGAGAAGAATGTTACTCAGAAGAAAATAATTTACACTTTGCTTTTGTGACTTACAAAAAGATTTAGGATTACTATGTCAGAACACGGTTTTCACGTGCACGGCCCGCACGACCATGAGTTGGAGCATGCCGCACACGGCAATGACGATTTTGCAAGTAGAATTGCGGTGATGACTGCCATCATGGCAACGGTTGGTGCCCTGTTCGGCTATGAAGGCGGCGCAACACAGAATGATGCTGCCATGTTTAAAAATGAGTCAGCGATTAAAAAAACTGAAGCATCAAATCAATGGAATTTTTATCAGTCGAAGTCAAACAAGCAAAATCTGGCTGAATTGGCAATAGCATTGCCCGGCGTCGATGTAGAAAAATATCGCTCCGAAGTAGCCCGTTACAAATCTGAAAAAGAAGAAATCAAGAAACAAGCGGAAGCCTTGGAAGAAGACAGCAAGGAATGGGAACACCGGTCTGAGGCAGCATTACATCAGCATCACCGCTGGGCTCAAGCGATGACTGCAGTGCAAATTGCGATTTCGCTGGCAGCGATCACCTTGCTGACTAAAAAGAAGTGGTTGCAATATGTCTCTTATGGGGTAGCTGGTGTGGGTACTATTCTGGCAGGACTTGCCTGGTTCCACATTTAATTGAGTGAGAAAAAGATGAAAAAAATACTCGGGATCGCATTGCTGGCGGCAGCCTGCACAGCGCAAGCCCAGACATCACAACTGGTGCAATTGGTGCCCTATCCCTATTTGCCCAAGGATGTGAATTTTTCTTTGGGTGCAGCTGCACTCTACATACCTAAATATACGGGTTCAAACGAACACCGTCTGGCAGCCTATCCAGTGTTTGATGCGCAATGGAAGAATGGTGCTTTTTTTAGTGCTATAAACGGTCTTGGTTATAATTTCTCAAAAAACCCCAGCCTGCAATATGGCTTGCGCCTGTCGCTGGAAGCGGCCCGCGATGAATCGCGCTCATCCAAGTTACGTGGTCTTGGCGATGTCAATACTGCCTTGGAAACTGGTGCTTTTGTCAATTACAATATAGACCAGAATTATTCACTTGCCTCATCCATCCGTTATGGCTCTGGCGTAGATCGCAACGGCCTGCAAATCAGTTTTGGCGGTCGTGCCACGACTGCATTGAATCCGCAAAACCGACTGTCAGCCAGCTTGACTGCCAACTGGGCAAATACAGCCTATATGCAATCGTATTTTGGCGTCACACCTTCGCAATCCGCCATTAGTGGCTATGCACAATATACGCCGTCTTCAGGCATTTCTGACATCAAACTGGGCGCAACATGGCACTGGAATATTGATGGCAATTGGTCACTTACGACTGGAGCCTCGGTCACCCGCCTGAACGGTGATGCCAGCAAGAGTCCGTTTGTCTTCCAGAAAACACCTGTCACTGTATTTTCAGCAGCGACTTATCGTTTCTGATTGCGCTCAGCATGTGTTCTAAAAAAGAGTGCCTCAAACCAGGCACTCTTTTTTATTAATGCGATGGCATGAAAAGCAACATGAATTTTAAACAATATTCATATCAACCCCAGTTTGACGATGCAAGATATGGCGCGAACCAGGTTTTGATGACAATCAGATGAAATTTTGCTTTTCCTGTGTCAATCCTGCGTATTTTTTCACATTCGCCCTCACATATCTGAGAGAATTCGCTTCTTTGAATTTTTCGGCGCGCAAGCGGTTGATTTAACTTGCCCAGGCGTCTCCCTTGTAACAAGCTTTTTTGGAGACCTCCATGAAATTCCGCTTCCCCATCGTCATCATCGACGAAGATTTCCGTTCCGAGAATACTTCAGGCCTGGGCATACGCGCCCTGGCGGATGCCATCGAATCTGAAGGCATGGAAGTATTGGGCGTCACCAGCTATGGTGATCTGTCCCAGTTTGCCCAACAACAATCACGCGCGTCTGCCTTCATCCTGTCGATTGACGATGAAGAATTTGGTGATGGTACCGACGAAGAAACCGATTACGCATTGAAATCCCTGCGCGCCTTCGTCGAAGAAATCCGCTACAAGAATGCGGACATCCCGATTTACCTGTATGGCGAAACCCGCACTTCACGCCATATCCCGAATGATATCCTGCGTGAACTGCACGGCTTCATTCACATGTTTGAAGATACGCCAGAATTCGTGGCGCGCCATATCATTCGTGAAGCCCGCTCTTACCTGGATGGCCTGGCACCACCGTTTTTCCGTGCGCTGGTACATTATGCGAACGATGGCTCTTACTCCTGGCACTGCCCTGGCCACTCCGGTGGTGTAGCCTTCCTGAAGTCGCCGATTGGCCAGATGTTCCACCAGTTTTTTGGTGAAAACATGCTGCGTGCCGACGTGTGTAACGCCGTAGAAGAACTGGGCCAATTGCTTGATCATACCGGCCCGGTTGCTGCGTCCGAACGCAATGCTGCACGTATTTTCAATGCCGACCACTGCTATTTCGTGACTAACGGCACCTCAACGTCCAACAAGATGGTCTGGCATTCTACCGTGGCCCCCGGCGACATCGTCGTGGTCGATCGTAACTGTCATAAGTCCATTTTGCACTCTATTATCATGTGTGGTGCGATCCCGGTTTTCCTGATGCCGACACGCAATCATCTCGGTATTATCGGGCCTATCCCGCTGGAAGAATTCAGCATGGAGAGCATACAGAAAAAGATAGAAGCCAATCCGTTTGCCCGTGAAGCCAAGAACAAAAAGCCGCGCATCCTGACCATTACCCAATCGACTTATGACGGCGTGCTGTACAACGTCGAAGTATTAAAAGACTTGCTGGATGGTGAAATCGATACCCTGCACTTTGACGAAGCCTGGCTGCCACATGCGACCTTCCATGACTTTTATAAAGACATGCATGCCATCGGCAAAGACAGGCCACGCGCAAAAAAATCGATGATTTTCTCGACACAGTCCACACACAAACTGCTGGCCGGCATCTCACAGGCTTCGCAAATTCTGGTACGTGAATCAGAGTCACGCAAGCTGGATCGTGATAGCTTCAATGAAGCCTATCTGATGCATACATCGACTTCTCCACAATATTCGATCATTGCGTCTTGCGATATTGCAGCAGCGATGATGGAAGCGCCAGGCGGTACTGCACTTGTTGAAGAATCCATACTTGAAGCACTGGATTTCCGCCGCGCCATGCGCAAGGTAGATCAGGAATGGGGCAAGGACTGGTGGTTCCAGGTCTGGGGACCGGAAGAATTTGCCGCAGACGGCATAGGATCACGCGAAGACTGGATGATACGTGCCGAAGATAACTGGCATGGTTTCGGCAAACTGGCACCGGGCTTCAACATGCTCGACCCGATCAAAGCCACAATCGTCACGCCAGGCCTGTCGCTGGAAGGTAAATTTGGTGAGACTGGCATTCCGGCCTCTATTGTCACCAAATACCTGGCCGAGCATGGCGTTATCGTTGAAAAATGCGGTCTGTATTCTTTCTTCATCATGTTTACTATCGGCATCACCAAAGGCCGCTGGAATACATTATTGACAGCCTTGCAACAATTTAAGGATGATTACGACAAGAATCAGCCTATGTGGCGCATCTTGCCCGAATTTGCTGCGGCAAACCCTCGCTATGAAGGTGTGGGCTTGAAAGACCTGTGCCAGGGAATACATGAAGCCTACAAAGGCCATGATGTGGCACGCCTGACAACAGAAATGTATTTGTCTGACATGCAGCCAGCCATGAAACCTTCAGATGCTTTTGCCATGATGGCCCACAGGGAAACCGAAAGAATCTCCATCGATGAACTGGAAGGTCGTGTCACCGCTATTTTGCTGACGCCGTACCCACCCGGCATTCCGTTACTGATTCCAGGTGAACGCTTCAACCGCACCATTGTTGATTATCTGCGTTTTGTACGTGATTTCAACGAAAAATTCCCTGGGTTTGAAACCGATTGCCACGGTCTGGTCAAGGCTGAAATAGATGGCAAACGTGGGTATTTTGTTGACTGCGTCAAGGCAAGCGCCGAAGCAGGTAAATAAGACTAATATCTGCCCAGCAAGATTATCGTAGCGATTTTAAAGCACTTATCGGCTTATATAAGTCGATAAGTGCTTTTTTATTATTCAAAGTGGCAACATGGGTCTTAATATAGAATAGTTTTCGATATACAATCAAACGACAATTCAGACTACGGAAACAGGACATGGGTAGTGCAACAGGACTAATGCCGATCAAGCACGCTGGAATCAGCGTAGGTCAGACCGTACCCTGGCCCATCTATGATGAGCAGGGGCATTTGCTGATGGCCTCGGGTGTTAAAGTAGAAACGCAGAATCAGCTGGAAGGCTTGCTTGCGCATGGCTATTGCAATCCGGATGCCATGTGGGACACCATTCCCTCAAAGCTGACACCCGTGTCGCGATCTGCATCACCCCAACCCGGTTCAACTGCCAGCGCTGCCCCACAGCAGGAATCAAACAAAGACACATTGATGGAACTTGACAGTGTGCGCTGGAATGTAGGCGAAACCCTGTATCTGCAAGTTCACGACAATGCCGCCACCAGATATACGGTGAAACTGATCGGTTTTGTCAAAAACATGTCCATTCTGATTACTGCACCTACAATCGATGGTAAATCCGTCATCATCCGGGATGGCCAGACCTTTATTGTCCGCGCTTTTCCTGGCAAAAGAGCGTATGCCTTTACTGCATCTGCTATTAAATCTGTCTATACCCCCCATCCCTATCTGCATATTACCTACCCCAAGCAAGTGCGTTGCTCGACCATACGCCAGGGGTCTCGCGCATCGGTCAAGATCATTGCTTCTGTCACCATAGGTGATCCTGAGCAAACTGCTGCGGCGACGCTGGGGGATCTCAGTATGGGTGGCGCATCAGGCGTGATAAAAAAAGCACTGGGCAAAAAGGGAGATATGGGCATCATCAAATTCAAGGTCAGTGCAGCAGGAAATGATGAATACCTGACTCTCAATTTCATTTTGCGCTCACAGGCACCAACTGAGAACGGCCTGGAATTCAGGCACGGTTTTGAATTCGTCGACGTATCGGCACAATCAAAACTGATACTTTCGGCCTTTGTTCATCAAACTCTGGCGGAAATGGATTAAGGCAAGCGGTAATTCAACAAGATTGTGCAAGCATAGTTATCGCAGGTACATCGTGTTACAAGCGAAAACTATCTGAGCTGATACATACGGCACGATTTGTTGTCACCAGCCGACACCAGACGTCAAGGCGAGCAAAGCTTCTTGCTACTGCCAGAATATTCGTCAATCACCTCCATCAGCTTACGCCTTGTTACACTCCCCATCAGTTTGAGCAAAACCTCACCGTTTGTTACACTTTATGGTGATGACGTAAAGACCCTTGGATTAGAATTGGCTTTCCCAAATGAAATTCTCCGGAATGGATAAACAGGAGTTACCATGCCACCTATCCGGCTCATGACTAGCAAACATTACTTTCTCGCCCTGTTCATTCTGGTGCTCAGCGCCTGTGGAGGCGATGAAAAAACCAACAGTGCGAATAATCCCCCCCCTGCTGCCCCAAGCGTGCTTGAACGCTTGTTTGCGCCTGCTCCTGTGGTGTCGGGAACAACAGTCAGCTTCAATGGCAACCGATCCAACTACACCGTTACCAAGGTCACTGGCGGCTATACGGTCAAAGACAATGTAGGCAGTGATGGTACGGTCAGTATTGCCTCCAATATTCAGCAATTACTGTTCAAGGATGTATCCGTCAACCTGATTATTGCAGACCTGTCGACAACCATCTCGGCAACTGACCTGAACGCCATTATTGAACTCTACGTTGCTTACTTCAACCGGATTCCTGATGCCAATGGACTGGCTTACTGGATTAATCAGTTCAAGAGTGGCGTACCTATAGAAAAGATAGGCGAATCTTTCTACATTGCTGCCATCCAGGATGGTGCACTGACAGGTTATTTGCCCAACACGACCAATACCGATTTCGTGACGGCAGTGTACAAAAACGTATTGAGTCGCACTCCCCCAGATCAAGCGGGACTGGATTATTGGGTCAATGGCCTGGCAAATGGCACAGTAAGTCGTGGCAATGTGGTGCGTTCCATGCTGATTGCAGCACATGGCTATGCTGGCGACCCCGTGTATGGCTGGATCAGCAGCCTGCTGGACAACAAAGACAGTGTTGCCAAGAATTTTGCCGTTCAACAGGGCCTTAGTTACATCAAGACCGAAGATTCCATCAGCAAGGGAATGACGCTGGCAGCAACCATATCTGCCAACGACACCAGTGTTGCCAATGGCCTGATACAGTCACTGATAGGCTTTCAGTCTGGTACTGGCAATGCAGCCCCTACACCAACGCAGGCCTCGCGCTTTCTGGCGCAAGCCAGTTTTGGTGCCACCAACACTGATATCAACAGCCTGACCAACAGCAACTATAGCGACTGGATAGACAAGCAGTTTGCCATGCCACAAAAGCTGCATCGCAGTTATATGGATGCCCAGGCAGCGGGCTTCATCAATGGCTTGAGCGACCTGAGTCAAAACAATTTCTTTGAATCCTTCTGGCAGCAAGCGATCAAAGGGGATGATCAATTACGTCAGCGTACCACCTTTGCCCTATCGCAAATTTTTGTGATCTCGTTCCAGGACAGCACGGTAGCCAACTATCCGCGAGGCGTTGCCTCTTACTACGATACGCTGGGTGCCAATGCATTCGGCAATTTCCGCAATCTGCTGGAATCTGTGACCTTGCATCCTATGATGGGCACTTACCTGACTTCCCTGCGTAACCAGAAAGAATCTGGCACCCAGACACCAGATGAAAACTATGCACGTGAAGTCATGCAGCTATTTACCATAGGTCTGTATCAGTTGAATCAGGACGGCAGTTATGTGCTGAATGCTGGCAAGCCAGTGGAAACCTATTCCAGCGCCGACATCAGCGGTATGGCCAAGGTCTTCACCGGCTGGAGCTGGGCCGGCCCAGACAAGACTGATACCCGTTTCTTTGGTGGCAATCCCGACCCTAACCGGGACTGGATGCCTATGCAGAGTTACCCCAAATACCATTCGGTTTCAGCCAAAACCTTCCTGGGCACGACCATTCCTGCGCAATCTGCCCCCAATCCGGAAGCCAGTTTGAAAACGGCACTGGATACCCTGTTCAACCATCCCAATGTCGGTCCGTTCATTGGCAAACAATTGATACAACGTCTGGTAACCAGCAACCCCAGTCCGCAATATGTGTCACGTGTCGCCGCCGCCTTCAACAACAATGGCCAGGGTGTCAGAGGTGACATGCGCGCCGTCATCAAAGCAATATTAATGGACAACGAAGCACGTAATGACGCCACACTGGCCTATGCCAACACTGGCAAATTGCGAGAACCAATATTGCGGCTCGCCAACTGGATGCGCAGCTTCAATGTCAGTTCAACTTCCGGCCGTTTCCTGATGACCAGTCTGGACGATCCGCTGAGTGGTCTGTCAGAAACACCAATGCGTTCACCCACCGTTTTCAATTTCTACCGTCCCGGTTATGTACCGCCCAACACCAGCCTTGCAACTGCTGGACTGGTTTCACCAGAAATGCAGATCACTGCCGAAACCTCGGTAGTTGGCTATCTGAATTTCATGCGCGATATCATTCCAAACGGTACCGGCTCCTCACGTGATGTCAAGGCCGACTATACCAATTTGATTGCATTGGCAGCGACACCGGATCAAATGCTGGATCAATTGAATTTATTGCTGATGGCTAATCAAATGAGTAGCGGTCTGCGTAGCCAGATACTGACTGCGGTCAATTCAGTCACCATTCCTACCAATAACACTGCCAATGCAGATGCAGCGAAAAAGAACCGGGTTTATCTGGCGACATTCCTGACGATGGCATCACCTGAATATCTGGTTCAAAAATAAAAGGGGAGCCAATATGACCAAAGTTAATGCCTCGCGCCGCCAGTTCTTACGCTATTCATCTGCCTTGGGTGCAGCGGGTACCATTGGCAGTGCCAGTCTTCCGTTTGCCTTGAACCTGGCAACCATGGGGTCTGCCGCAGCACAGACATCGACCGGCGGCTACAAGGCGCTGATTTGCCTGTTTATGTATGGTGCAAACGATCACGCCAACACAGTGCTGGCAACCGACAGTACTTCCTGGACCCAGTACACCACCGTCCGCACCACTAACGAAGCAGGGTCAATTGCATTACCACCTGTCGGCAGCAACGGTGGTGTGCTCCCTATCACTCCCAACACCGCTCAGGCAGGACGCAGTTTTGCCTTGCATCCCAACCTGGCCTCTCTAAAAACGCTGTTTGACAGCGGTCGCGTTGCCATCGTCAGCAATGTGGGACCATTGATCGTGCCCACAACACTGCAGCAATACAAGGCCGCCAGTGTTCCACTACCGCCCAAGCTGTTTTCTCACAATGACCAACAGTCGCTGTGGCAGGCATATGCACCTGAAGGCGCTGCTTACGGCTGGGGAGGACGAATGGGTGATCTGCTGGCCGCCAGCAATGCCTATCCAGTGTTTACCGCTATTTCTGCTTCGGGTAATGCCGTATTTTTATCTGGCCGTACCATCAATCAATATCAGGTCAGTTCTTCAGGTGCGGTACCGATAGGTGGTCTGAGCGGTGCACTGTTTGGTTCTACCACGGCAGGCAATCCGCTAAAGTCCATCATTACTGCAGACAGCAGCAACCTGTTCCAGAAAGAACATGCTGGTGTCACCAATCGTTCCATCAATGCACAAAGCCTGCTCAGCCCAGCCATGGCAGCGGCAGGCGGGACCGGGGTGCCAAATCCTACGCAATATACCAATCCCAACAATGGTGCACTGGCAACTAACAGTCTGGCTTCGCAGTTGCAAACCGTGGCCCGCATCATTGCCGGGCGCAGCGCCCTTGGCGCCCAGCGCCAGGTATTCTTTGTCAGCATGGGTGGTTTTGATACCCACGATTTCCAGCGCACAGCGCATGCCGACCTGATGGCAAGACTATCGCATGCGATTACTTATTTCGATGGCGTCATGAGTAATTTGCAAGGTACGGACATGCGCAACCAGGTGACCATGTTTACTGCTTCCGATTTTGGCAGAACCTTTACCAGCAATGGTGATGGCACCGATCATGGCTGGGGCTCGCATCATTTTGTCATCGGCGGCGCAGTCAAGGGTAAAAATATTTATGGCGATTTTCCAGTCACAGGCCTGAAACACACTTTGGACGTGGGTTCTGGCAGCCTGCTGCCGCAGATTTCAGTTGATCAATATGGAGCAACACTGGCTAACTGGTTTGGCCTCAGTACATCACAAATCAATGATGTCTTTCCAAACATACAGAATTTCTCCACCCGGAACCTGGGTTTTCTGTAAAGTACATGCAGACAAAACAGCCCCTGTTGCGCGTATATGTGCAACAGGGGCTGTTTTATTGCAGATGCCTTGGTATCTACCGGCAAAAATCAGAAAATCGATCTGGCCGTCAGTGTAGTAAACCGCTCCAGCGCGTAGATACCTGCCAGTGAATTACCGGTCGCATCCAGACCCGGCGACCAAACCGCGACGGCCAATTCACCTGGCACCAGGGCCAGTATGCCACCACCGACGCCACTCTTGGCTGGCAAGCCAACACGATAAGCAAAATCTCCCGCAGCATCATAAGTACCACAAGTCAGCATCAGCGCATTCAAGCGCTTGGCTGAACTGGGGTCCAGTATTTGCAAACCACTCCAGGGTATCGTACCGTGATTAGCCAAAAAGCTGCCCGCTTTGGCCAGTTCAGCACAGGTCATGGTAATTGAGCACTGCCTGCAATAGCTGTCGATCACCGCCTTGACCGGGTTATGCAAATTGCCAAAATCTTTCATCAAATGAGCGATGGCATAATTCCGGTGTGCCGTCATCCGTTCTGACTGTGCGACTGCGATATCAAAGTCAATACTGATTTCATCGGCGATGGTACGGGCAAACTGCAAAACGGCAATATCAGATTGAACAAAGCGCTCAGACAGGATATCCGTCATCACCAGCGCACCAGCATTGATAAAGGGATTGCGTGGCAAACCTTTTTCATATTCAAGCTGAACCAGCGAATTGAAAGGGCTGCCAGAAGGCTCACGCCCCACCCTTTCCCAGATCGCATCACCCTCGCGGGCAAACCCCAGCGCCAGGGCAAACAGCTTTGTCACGCTTTGCAGCGAAAATTTTTGCTGACCATCACCTATAGAATAGGTACGACCGTCAAGGCAATACACTGCCATGCCAAAATGCTGGGCAGATACTTTGGATAATTGCGGAATGTACGAAGCAACCTTCCCTTGCGACAACAGGGGTTGAACTTCCGCAAAAATCGTCTCGAGGATTGCGGTGTAATCAGGCTGCATCAGGTTTTCGGTAAAGTTACGCCAACTTGTCCCTGGTATTTGCCGCCACGGTCTTTGTATGAGGTTTCACATACTTCATCACTCTCAAAGAACAGAACCTGGGCGCAACCTTCACCAGCATAAATCTTGGCTGGTAGCGGCGTGGTGTTGGAAAATTCCAGCGTGACATAACCTTCCCATTCAGGCTCGAATGGCGTGACATTCACGATGATGCCGCAACGTGCATACGTTGATTTTCCCAGGCAAATCGTCAATACACTACGCGGAATGCGGAAATATTCCATCGTGCGGGCCAGCGCAAAAGAATTCGGCGGGATGATGCAGACATCTCCCTTGAAGTCCACGAAAGACTTTTCATCGAAATTTTTTGGGTCAACGATGGTGCTGTTGATATTGGTAAAAATCTTGAATTCATCGGCACAGCGAATATCGTAGCCATAAGAAGACGTGCCATAGCTGACGATGCGGTTGCCATCACGCTCCCGTACTTGCCCTGGCTCGAACGGCTCTATCATGCCGGTTTGCTCCGCCATGCGGCGTATCCACTTGTCTGATTTGATACTCATCTACTTCCCCTGCCAAATTGATATTGGCGCGATTTTACGCGAAAACACCTGCATCTAATATGGAATTAGCCCTGAAAAACACAAACAAATTCGAAAAAATTGACGTCAGCCTGACAGTACTGCTTAGTGCAATATCTATTTTCGCAACACAAGAGCAATATCGTCTTAAAACAAAGAACAATTCCACGAGTCTTCTATTCTCAACAATCACACGGACAGACTTTCAACCAACAAGGGCAATTAATTAACAAATAAATCACGCCAATTACATGCAAGCTTTTGATTTTTCAGAAGAATTTCCTTTGATGCGAGCAAAACAAACAGGTTTCCGGTACAATTCCGCCCATGAACGCTCAGCCGAAAAACCTATTCTCATTCCCGCGTTTCCGCCCTGAAGTCGGCGGAAAAAATACTGCGCCCTTTTTACCCATGTCACGCGCCGAAATGGATGCGCTGGGCTGGGATAGTTGTGACGTCATCCTGGTAACAGGTGACGCCTATATCGACCATCCCAGTTTTGGCATGGCGCTGATTGGCCGCCTGCTGGAACATCATGGTTTCCGTGTTGGCATTATCAGCCAGCCTGACTGGCAATCTGCCGAGGCATTTCGTGAGCTGGGTAAACCGAACCTGTATTTCGGCATCACTGCCGGGAATATGGATTCCATGGTCAATCGCTATACGGCAGACAGGAAAATACGTTCAGAAGATGCCTATACGCCCGATGGCGACCGCACCAAACGCCCGGACCGTGCACTGGTGGTGTATGCCCAACGTGCACGTGAAGCCTTCCCTGATGCCAATATCGTGGTCGGTAGCATAGAAGCCAGCCTGCGTCGCATAGCCCATTATGACTACTGGTCTGACAAGGTACGCCGCTCAGTATTACCAGACTCAAAAGCAGACATTCTGTTGTTCGGTAATGCAGAACGGGCATTGATCGACCTGACTCACCGGCTGGCCCAGGGCGAAGCAATCAAGGACATTCGCGATCTGCGTGGTACTGCATTTATGGTACCGCGCGGCTGGCTACCGGATGAAGAATGGACAGAAATCAATTCCGTCAAAATCGATACCCCTGGCAAACTCGAGGCGCATACCGACCCATATGCGATGACGCCGGAAAAAGATGCCAAATGCGCCACCAGCAGCACAGATGCAACGGCGCCGGACAGCACCATCAAAGAATTAAAAATAGATGTCGTTCAACAGCAGGCCATACGCATCATGAGCCGGGAAGAACGTCAAATCATGCTGCGCAACAAACAGCACAAATCCGTCATACGCCTGCCCTCCTTTGATGAAGTCAAGGACGATGCCGTGTTGTATGCCCATGCCTCGCGCGTGTTTCACCTGGAAGCCAATCCCGGTAATGCCAAAGCGCTGGTGCAAGGCCATGGTGACCGCGATGTATGGCTGAACCCACCACCACTGCCGCTGGCAATGGATGAGATGGATGGCGTGTATGACCGCGCCTATGCGCGTGCACCGCACCCTGCCTATGGCAAGTCACGCATACCAGCGTGGGAAATGATACGCTTCTCGGTGAATATCATGCGCGGCTGCTTTGGCGGCTGCACTTTCTGCTCCATCACCGAGCATGAAGGCCGCATCATACAAAGCCGCTCTGAGCCGTCGATTTTGCGCGAGATAGAAGAAATCCGCGACAAAGTCAAAGGCTTCACCGGTACGATTTCCGATCTGGGCGGTCCAACTGCCAACATGTACCGCCTGGCTTGCAAGGATAAAAAGATAGAAGAATCCTGCCGTCGCCTGTCCTGCGTGTACCCAAGCATCTGCTCGAACCTGGGCACCGATCACAGCAAGCTGATTTCGATTTACCGCAAGGCGCGCACCCTGCCAGGCATCAAGAAGGTACTGGTCAGTTCGGGTCTGCGCTATGACCTGGCGGTGCGCTCGCCCGAATACGTGAAGGAACTGGTGACTCATCATGTCGGTGGCCTGCTGAAGATTGCACCTGAACATACAGAAGCCGATACCTTATCTAAAATGATGAAGCCCGGCATAGGCAGCTACGATGAATTCAAGGCCATGTTCCAGAAGTACTCGAAGGAAGCTGGCAAGGAACAATATCTGATCCCGTACTTTATCGCCGCCCATCCTGGCTCCACCGATGAAGACATGGTCAATCTGGCTATCTGGCTCAAGAAAAATGACTTCAAGCTGGATCAGGTGCAGACTTTCATGCCAACACCGATGGCGCTTGCCACCACCATGTACCACACACGCAAGAATCCACTGAAGAAAGTGACTGCGGATTCTGAAGTGGTAGAAACTGCTCGTTCAGGCAAGGTGCGCAAATTGCATAAGGCGCTGTTGCGCTACCATGCACCGGAAAACTGGGAAATCATCCACGAAGCCCTGCAGCGCATGGGCAGACGTGATTTGATCGGTAGCGGACCACGCCATTTGATCCCATCCCGCCAACCCCATATTCCTATCACCATTGACGAAAGTGGTGTTGCAAATGGCCGGCGTGTCGCGGCACCAAAGATCGACACCTTTGGCAAAAAACCCGCCACGCGCCCGCTTACAGGTACAGGGGTAAAACCTGCTATCAAAGCAACAGCAAAAACCGCCGCCAACACTGCTGCACCTGCGGCAGGTCGCCCCGCCCTCGCCTACAAATCAAGCAAACCCAAAGTAACCGCCAGCAGCAAATCCGGGCGGCGCTAAATTTGCGCTATGGCTTGTCAGACATTAGACAAAAATCAAAGCTGTGTTGAATAACACAGCTTTTTTTCTGCATTTTCTTTCCATGCTTTACCACTGATGTAGAATCAATCATTGCTTACAATAACTTCAAGCCACCATAGCAAGGAGACAGTATGAAGCACATGAAAACAGTTCTGATACTTGAGCATACCGAAGAAGTGTTCGACAAGCTCACCTGTGATGTATGCGGTGCCGAATCCCGCTGGGATGAGAACTGGGGCAGCAAGGAACATGAAAAAATCATCACAACAATCAGCCTGGAAGAGGAAGAATCCTTCCCCAACGGTGGGCAATCCACGCTGACGCAATACCACGTATGCCCGACATGCTTCAAAGACCATCTGGCAAAATGGATGGAAAGCCACAAAGGTACCACGCCAACAGTAAGCAAATCAGTCTGGTGACCCGCCAGACAACTGAAGATTTGGATCTGCGTGGGTGACTCAGCTTGTTAATTGAGTCATTCGCGCACATTCATTTCAATAAGTGCAACTTCCACACTTAAATAGCGCCAGGGTATTCATATCCGACCACCTTCTTGCAATTTATACATAAGTACGCAGCCGAATTCACTCATGCAGCCCCATGCCAAGGTATAATGCAAGGTTTGATTGCATTAGAAAAGAATATTTATCATGGAAGCTGAACGCCTCAATAGCCTGTCCGCCCTGCTCGCCGACCTGACAGTCCGCGAAGCCGAACTCCGGAGGTATCTTTGACTTCGATATCAAGTCAGAGAAACTCGAACAAGTCAACGCTGAACTGGAAGACCCTGCCGTCTGGAATGATCCCAAGCGCGCCCAGGATTTAGGCAAAGAAAAAAAATCCCTGGAAACAGTCGTCAATACCCTCATCAAGGCCGATAGCGGCCTGCGTGATGCCAATGACCTGTTCGCCATGGCGCGTGAAGAAAATGACGACGATACGCTGGAAGCGATAGAAGTTGATGCCCAAAGCCTGCGAGAACTGGTGGAAGGCATGGAATTTCGCCGCATGTTCAACAATCCCATGGACCCGAACAACTGCTTTATCGATATCCAGGCCGGTGCTGGCGGTACTGAAGCGCAGGATTGGGCATCGATGCTGCTGCGTCAGTATTTGCGCTATTGCGAACGCAAGGGCTTCAAAGTCGAAATCATGGAACAGTCTGATGGCGACATCGCTGGCATCAAGACAGCCACACTGAAGGTCGAAGGCGAATACGCCTACGGTTTTTTGCGGACAGAAACCGGCGTACACCGCCTGGTACGCAAATCACCGTTTGATTCCAACAATGGTCGCCATACATCCTTTTCCAGTCTGTTTGTCTACCCTGAAGTAGATGACTCGTTTGAGATCGACATTAACCCGGCAGATGTGCGTACTGATACTTACCGTGCATCCGGTGCCGGTGGTCAGCATATTAATAAAACCGATTCCGCCGTTCGTTTGACACATGGCCCTTCCGGCATCGTCGTGCAATGCCAGAATGACCGCAGTCAGCACAGGAACCGCGCAGAAGCATGGGAAATGCTGAAGGCCAAGCTGTTTGAACTTGAGCTACGCAAGCGCATGAGCGAAAAGCAGAATTTGGAAGATTCCAAGACCGATGTCGGCTGGGGTCATCAGATCCGCTCTTATGTACTGGATCAGTCCCGCATTAAGGATTTACGCACGAATTTTGAATCTGGCAACACCAAGGCGATTCTGGATGGTGACCTGGATGAATTCATTGCAGCATCGTTGAAGCAAGGCGTGTAACGACACTCGCCAAATGGTGCGGGCCTGTCGCCTGCACTGTCTTACCCGAATAAAAACCTGCAGGCCAGATGCCTGCCCTCACTGAGGGAAAATTTATGTCCGAAATTAATAATACTGCACCAGCAGAAGAAGTAGCCGTCGACGAGCATTCTGTCATTGCTGTGCGTCGCGCCAAACTGGATGCTATCCGCACCAAGGGTGTTGCTTTCCCGAATGACTTCCGTCCGGAAAACAAAGCTGCTGCCCTACAAGAAAAATACGGCACGATGAGTCGCGAAGAACTGGAAGCATTGAACGTTGAAGTCAGTGTTGCCGGTCGTATGATGTTAAGCCGCCCGGCTGGTAAAAAAGCTGCTTTTGCGACATTGCAGGATGCTTCCGGCATCAAGGCAGATGGTCGCATACAGTTGTATATCACCACTGACAAAACCGGCGAAGCCGAAATGGAAGCATTCCATCAGTATGACCTGGGTGACATTCTTGGTGTTGTCGGCGTCCTGTTCAAAACCAAAACAGATGAATTGACCGTCAAGGTCACGACACTGCGCCTGCTGACCAAATCCCTGCGCCCCTTGCCGGATAAATTTCATGGCCTGGCCAATCAGGAAACCAAATACCGCCAGCGTTATGTCGACCTCATCATGAGCGAAGACACCCGCCGCACCTTCAAGGCGCGCACGGCAGCCATGAATTCCATCCGTACATTCATGAACAGCAATGACTTCATGGAAGTGGAAACACCGATGCTGCACGTGATCCCAGGCGGCGCAGCAGCCAAGCCTTTCATCACCCACCACAATGCGCTGGACATGCAAATGTATTTGCGTATCGCGCCTGAGCTGTATCTGAAGCGTCTGGTCGTTGGTGGTTTTGACCGCGTGTTTGAAGTCAACCGCAACTTCCGCAATGAAGGTGTTTCACCACGCCATAATCCGGAATTCACGATGATGGAATTCTATGCAGCCTATGTCGATTACAAATGGCTGATGGATTTCACTGAACAAGTCATCCGTAAAGCGGCTGAAGATGCACATGGTACAGCCGTGTTGACCTATCAGGGCCGCGAACTGGATTTGAGTAAGCCCTTCCAGCGCCTGACTATCGTTGGTGCCATCAATAAATATGCGCCGGGTTACACCGAAGCACAATTGTCTGATGCCGAATTCATCAAGGCAGAATTGCTGAAATTCGGCGTCAAGCCTTTCGCTACAGCCGGTCTGGGTGCGTTGCAACTGGCCCTGTTTGAAGAAACGGCAGAAGCGCAGTTATGGGACCCGACCTACATCATCGATTACCCGGTCGAAGTCTCGCCACTGGCACGTGCATCTGACACCGTCGCTGGCATCACTGAACGTTTCGAGCTGTTCATGACAGGTCGTGAAATTGCCAATGGCTTTTCGGAATTGAATGATGCAGAAGACCAGGCAGCACGCTTCCAGGCACAGGTTGCGGCCAAGGATGCTGGCGATGAAGAAGCCATGTACTACGATGCCGATTACATCCGCGCTCTCGAATATGGCCTGCCACCGACAGGTGGTTGCGGCATAGGCATAGACCGTTTGATGATGTTGATTACCGACTCACCAAATATTCGTGACGTGATCCTGTTCCCGCACCTGCGCCGCGAAGATTAAACTTCAGTCGCTGCAATAGTAGCGCAAGCGAAAACCGGAAAGGGACTGTAGAATCTGCAGTCCCTTTTGTTTTTATGCTGGCGTCACCTGACATCCGCTTTAGTTCCATTCTCTAGCCCCACTACCATGCCGACTATCCATCCATTAAAAAAACTTCTGCATTACGCCAGCGCCTATCGTAGTGATTTTCGGATGGCGACGATTTACTCCATCCTGAATAAATTCTTTGATGTCCTGCCTGAAGTGTTAATTGGTGTCGCCGTGGATATCGTTATCAATGGCGACAAGAGTTTTCTGGCAAAACGGGTCCTGGGTGGATTTGGCATTACGGACACCTGGCATCAGTTGATGTTCCTCGGTGTGGTGAATGCGCTCATCTGGGGCGGTGAATCCTGGTTTGAATATTTGCTGTCGTTGAAATGGCGTAAGCTTGCGCAAAATCTGCAACATGACTTGCGGCTGGATGCCTATGACCATGTGCAAAAACTGGAAATGGCGTATTTCGAAAACCAGCGTACTGGCAACCTGATGTCCATCCTGAATGAAGATATCAACCAGATGGAACGCTTCCTGAACGGCGGCGCGAATCAGATCATCCAGGTCATCTGCTCTTCCATCATGGTCAGTGCAGTATTTTTCGCGCTGCAGCCCTCGCTCGCAGTCATCTCGCTGCTGCCGGTACCGGCCATCCTCATCGGTGCCTTCTGGTTTCAAAAACGCCTGGCCCCGCGCTATTCAGAAGTACGCGAAGCAGCCGGCGATGTCAGTGCCAGACTGAATAATAATTTGCTGGGTCTGGCAACCATCAAGGCCTTTGCTACCGAAAGCTTTGAAAAAAACCATATCGCCGAAGCGAGTGACGCCTACAGACAGGCAAACAGCCGGGCGATTGCCATCAGTTCTGCCATCACTCCGGTCATTCGTATGGCGATTTTGGCTGGCTTCACCGCCACGCTGGTATATGGTGGCTGGCTGACCTTACAGGGTGAGTTGGCAGTTGGTGCCTATTCTGTGCTGGTGTACCTGACCCAGCGCCTGTTGTGGCCAATGACAGGGCTGGCAGAGGTTGCTGACATGTATCAACGCTCCATGTCAGCGATTGATCGGGCCATGGGCTTACTTGATACCAGGATCAATATCACCTACGAAGGCAAGCACGTAGCACCGGATCATGTTAAAGGTGACTTGCGCTTTGACCAGGTTGAATTTGCCTATGGCGAGCAAAAAACCTTGCAACAAATTAATTTGCATATTCCTGCCGGTAAAACCATCGCTTTTGTCGGCTCCACCGGCTCAGGTAAATCGACACTGGTCAAGCTGCTGTTGCGATTTTACTCCCCCACATCCGGTCGCATTACCCTGGATGGGAATGAAATCAGTGAATTGAATTTGCAGGATTTGCGACGGGTTATCGGCTATGTGGCCCAAGACAGCTTTCTGACGGACGGCACCATAGCTGACAATATCGCCTATGGCGTACAGGGTGCCAGTGATGCCGCCATTGCAGAAGCAGCACAAGCTGCTGAAGCCACGGAATTCATTTCCAGATTACCACTGGGTTTTGCCACCCGCATTGGTGAACGTGGCCAAAAATTGTCTGGTGGCCAGCGTCAACGCTTAGCCCTGGCCAGAGCCATCCTGAAAAACCCGCCTATCCTGATCCTGGATGAAGCCACCAGTGCAGTCGACAATGAAACCGAAGCCGCCATCCAGCGCAGCCTGGACGTGGTCAGCCGCAACCGCAGCACCATCGTGATCGCCCATCGTCTTTCCACCGTGCGTCAGGCCGATTGCATCCATTTACTGGAAGCTGGCAAAATAGTGGAAAGTGGCACCCATGAAGAATTGTTAAACATCAACGGTGGCTATGCCGCCCTGTGGCGTCTGCAGACGGGCGAGAGAAGTCATGTCTGATGCTTGTAACAAGTATCCCCATCCATGATTTGACGATATTCTTCATCAAATACGGTAAGATAATGTTACTCTCACGCTAAGAAATGTATATCGCATGAAAAAAACCCTTGTCGTAGGCGTAGCAGCTGGTTTGCTGACCTTGCTGGGCGTAACTTCGTACCAGGCCATTGCCTACGTGACCCAAGTCGCCCCTGCCAGCAGCGCCGCAATCAGCATGCCAGTCAAGGCTTTTGAAGTTGATCCCTCATGGATCAAGGAAGGCAAACCCAATTTCAGGGCAACAGAATTTTTTAAGTCCCATGACGGGAAAACCACTTCCGGCATCTTTGAATGCGATGGCCCATCCACTTTCGAATGGCATTATCAGTTGGACGAAACCATCTATGTACTCGATGGCGGGGTGGATATCGAGTACCAGGGCAAACGCTTCTCGCTAAAACCTGGTGAAACGGCTTTTTTCCGCGCAGGCACAACAGCACTGTGGCATGTAGCCAAAAGCGTACGCAAAACCTGGACCCTGCATGATGCGGGCAAGCCAGCACGCGGGTTGGCCAAATTGCTAGGCTGATCCGGTATGTATCATTTTCAGAGGCGGATCGCCACCGCAGTGGCGATCCAGTCTCCTCAATAGCAAATTAAGCTTTCCAGGTCACCGCCTTTGCCAGCGCCAGAGCACTCAGGAAAGCATTTTCTACCCTGCCCGCACCCTCTAATCCAGCACTGAACCAGTCACCACAGACACCGATGCGCTGCTTGTCATTCCACAGGCAATCTACCGCCAGTGGATTTTCTGCCTGCGCAAAACGCCAGCGATGTACGACCGCATGTATGGGTTGTATGCGCGAGCCAGTGGCCTCGTGAAAAGCCTTGGTCAGTTTCTCCTTGACCCGCTCATCATCATCTTCCAGATGCTCGCGACTCCAGGCTGGCGTCGCATGACATATCCAGCGCTCGCCAGCGCGATGCAATGGCTTGGCATCGTCATGCGCGATCCAGCCAAGACGGGAATGATCAACCCACGCGCCATCATAGGCCAGATCAAGAGAATTTTGAAAGCCTAGCATCAAGGTCCAGCATGGTGTCAGTCTGGCTTGTTTGGCCTGTTTCGCCATCGCAGGCGCAACGGACAGCAAGACTTCCGCCTGATCTGCAGGCATGGCCAGGATGACGCCATCAAACGGGCCAGCAGTCGCCGCAATAGGAACCGTGCTCGATTGCACTGACAATAACCACTGCTTGCCCTGGTTCTCCAGTGCAGTAACCTGTTGTTCGGTACGAACATCAAGCCCGTGAGTCAGTTGTTTGCACAGCGCACTCATACCTGGCACCGGCACATAGCGTGTCGCACTGCGGCCAGCAGGCTTGCTGACACCAGCATCCAGGGTTGCCAGCTTGGCAGTCCATGGTACTACCCAGCCAATTTTTTTCCAGTCTGCAATCTCTTTCTTGAAACGGTCTGATGTCGCAGTGAAATATTGCGCACCATGATCAAAGCCACCTAGTTCAGTTTGCCTGGTACTCATGCGGCCACTGACACCCGTACTTTTTTCATACACGGTGACATCATGCCCCTGCGATTGCAACTGCCGCGCAACGGTCAAGCCTGACAATCCAGCACCAACAACAGCGATATGCATAGTATTTCCCTTATTTAGAGACAATAAAAAACGCCCGCTTAGTGTGCTTGCGGGCGTCAATTTAAATTTGGTCAGGCATCCTGGCTCACTGCTCGTTTTCTTCAACAGGCCAATCGCGGATATATGCCTTTAACATCTTGTTTTCAAAACTTTGTGCTTCCAGCACGGCTTTTGCCACATCGTAAAAAGAAATCACCCCAAGCAGGGTTTTTGCATCCATGACAGGCAAGTAACGCGAATGTTTTTCCAGCATCATGCGACGCACTTCATTGACTTCGGTTTCCGGCGTCACCGTCAGTGGATGATCATCCATATATTTACGCACCGTACCCGTACCCAGCGAACCCTGGTTCTTATGAATCGCACGTATCACTTCGCGGAAGGTCAGTATACCAACCAGATCGCCGTACTCCATCACGACCAGAGAACCGATATCTTTCTCTTCCATGACGCTGACAGCTTCGGTAATAGGGATATCAGGCGTGATAGTGAAAAGTATATTGCCCTTCACTTGAAGTATCTCTGAGACTTTCATGATGCCCCTCCCTTTTGGATTTTTGTGGTCGTTATTTGCAATGTATCGCAAGCCTTGCAAAAAATCCAGCACGTAAAATATTTTTCCTGCTTTCCTGCTTAAAACACGCAGATTTTGCAAGTCCAATACCAGCGATGGTAGCATTGCTCCCTCACATATGGAGAGTCTCCCTCATGAGCGGACCTAAATACCACGGCTTTGACACCTTATCCCTGCATGCCGGGGCTGCACCAGACCCGACAACCGGGGCGCGTGCCACACCTATCTATCTTACCTCTTCTTTTGTCTTCAAGGATTCAGATCACGCAGCTTCGCTATTCAATATGGAGCGCGCTGGTCATGTGTATTCACGTATATCGAACCCAACCAATGCTGTATTGGAAGAAAGAATTGCCGCATTGGAAGGCGGCGTTGCCGGCATTGCAGTTGCCAGCGGGCAAGCTGCCATGCATCTGGGTTTGTGTACCATTGCCGGGGCCGGTTCCCACGTGGTGGCTTCACGTGCGCTGTATGGCGGCTCGCAAAACCTGCTGGCATACACCATGAAGCGGTTTGGGATAGAAACCACCTTTGTTGATCCACGTGATCTGGATGCCTGGCGAGCCGCCATACGCCCGAATACCAAGGTTTTGTTTGCCGAAACCTTGGGCAACCCTGGTCTCGACGTATTGAATATCCCCGCTGTAGCCGCCATTGCGCATGAGAATTATCTGCCTTTGATGGTGGATGCAACCTTTACCACTCCGTATTTGCTAAAGCCGTTTGATCATGGTGCCGATCTGGTATTTCATTCTGCCACCAAATTTCTGTGCGGTCATGGCACGGCTATCGGCGGTTTGCTGGTGGATGGCGGTACATTTGACTGGCAGGCTGCCTATGAAAAAACCGGCCGCTTTGCCGAATTGTGCGAGCCTTATGATGGCTTCCATGGCATGGTGTTCTCGGAAGAATCTACCGTTGCCGCATTCTCATTAAGAGCCAGACGCGAAGGCTTGCGGGATTTCGGTGCCTGCATGAGCCCGCACAATGCCTTCAATATATTGCAGGGCATAGAAACTTTAGGCTTGCGTATGGACAGGCATGTCGCCAATACTCGCAAGATTGTCGAATTTTTGGCTGCGCATCCGGCTGTGGCTTCGGTTTCGTATCCCGAACTGGCATCCCATCCAGATCATGCGCTGGCAAAAACCCTGCTACCCAAAGGTTGCGGCGCAGTATTTTCGTTCAGCTTAAAAGGCGACCGTGCTGCTGGCCAGCGTTTTGTCGAAGCGCTCAATATCTTTTCCCATCTTGCCAATGTGGGTGATGCAAAATCGCTTGTCATCCATCCTGCATCCACCACACATTTCCGGGTGCCAGCAGAACAATTGCTGGCAGCCGGCATCAGTGAAGGCACCATGCGCCTGTCCATAGGACTGGAAGATGCAGATGACCTGATCGACGACCTGACACGCGGCCTGAAAGCTGCCCAGAAAGGAGCCTGAGATGATTTTCCAGGTCAATGGCCAGGTAGCCTATTGCTATACCGGTGGCAAAAACTTCAATCCGGCACAGGCGACCGTCGTATTTATCCACGGTGCCCAGAATGATCATTCGGTCTGGGGTTTGCAAACACGCTATTTCGCCCATCACGGTTTTAATGTACTGGCAGTTGACCTGCCAGGGCATGGTCGCAGCAAAGGGGCCGCATTAAGCAGTGTAGAACAGATGGCCGACTGGCTGCTGGCCTTGCTGGATGCAGCAGGTGTAGAGCAAGCCACGCTGGTAGGACACAGTATGGGTTCACTGATTGCGCTGGAGGCCTGCCATAAGGCACCAGCACGCGTCAGCAAGCTGGTGATGGTTGGTACCGCCTACCCCATGCGGGTGTCGGATACGCTATTGAATGCAGCCCGAGACGAAGAACAAACTGCCATTGATATGGTGAATATCTGGTCGCACACTTCGATTGCCCACAAACCATCTTGTCCCGGGCCGGGCTTTTATGTCATGGGTGTCAGTCAGCGGTTGATGCAGCGTATTTCGGCCATCAATCCAAATAAAGTATTCCATACCGACTTTGCTGCCTGCAATGCGTATGCCAATGGTGAAGTGGCGGCACTATCAGTCAGTTGTCCCACTCTGTTCATCCTGGGTAAAAAAGACATGATGACACCTGCCAAGGCCAGTCTGGTTCTCAGCAAAGCCATTGCCCACAGTCTGCAGACCATCATAGAAAATTGTGGTCATTCGCTGATGGCGGAGCAAGCTGACCAAGTCTTGACGGCCCTGCTTAACTTTGCCAGGGCCTGATAATGACGGCAAAAAGATGGCAATGACACTGGAAAGCTGGGCATTATTCACTGCCACCGAGGCCGCCCTGTCACTATCCCCTGGCCCTGCGGTAATGATGGTGGTGGCTTATGGCATCGAGCGTGGCTGGCGCACGTCATTATTTGTAACGCTGGGCATATTGACAGGCAATGCGATTTATTTCGCCATATCGGTAACCGGCATAGGTTCGCTGATACTGGCTTCGCCCCAGTTATTCATGGGCATAAAATACCTGGGTGCAGCCTATCTGGTGTACTTGGGTTTGTCGGCCATTTTTGGCAAACCATCGCCGTTGACGATTTCCAAACTGGATGGCGTTGCACTCAGTGGCAGAAAAATATTCAGCAGTGCATTGATGCTGCAATTGACCAACCCCAAAACCTTGCTGATGTTTGTCGCAATACTGCCGCAATTTATCGACCCCAAGGAACCGATAGGTGTGCAGATGCTGATACTGGCAGCCTGTTCCATCATTCCTGAATTTTTCATCCTGCTGGGATACGGCATGCTGGCCAGCAAGGCCAGTCATTGGGCGACACAAGAGAAGTATGCAGTCATCACAGAAAGAATCGCCGGCACTCTGGTAACAGGAGCCGGCATCATGGTTGCACTGGTTTGATTTTGTAGCCTGGCAGATCTTCTCTGCCAGGCTATTTACCATCATGCATGCGCAGGCAGCCGCTGGTTGAGGCTGGCCAGATAATCAGCCCTGAAACGGCGCAAGATATAGTCCTTGTAATTGTCATGCTTCAAGGTATCCCAAGCCACCTCCCTACCCTTGCTTGATTTTTCCTTGGCAGCGGCGAGTACTTCCTGACTCAATTCCAGATTCGCATCTGTCATCAATTCATAACCATACAATTGCATGAATTCTTTGGTCAGGCTTTCAATGACTTCAATTTCCCGCATACTTAACTGTTGCTTGAATTTATCTTTATTCGCCATGACAGGCGGGAAACGATTTGTTTCCCACAGCGCAGACATTTGAGATATTTGCTGCGCTTCTGCAGAATGGGTAACATCCAGCATTTCCGGCAAAAATGTAATGCCGAAAAATTCGCAAATCGCCCGCAAGACTTTTTCCTGATTACTTAAAAAGTCTTCATACCGTATCGTCAATACCTGATCAGGATGACGTTGGATGATATCGCGTGATAACTGGTGCGCTTCCAGCCATGCCATGGCATTCAAGGTCGAATCATAATCATGAATAATGGCCTTATTCATGGAAGCGACCTGTGCCCTGGGGTCTCTGACCACATTCAGGAACAGCATATTCGGGAATAGCTGCAATAGCTCTTCCGCATAGTGCACACTGTCAAGCGATTTATCCATGACGATGCTGGCATGATGATGCTCGCCCGTGCGCAACAACAACTCCCACAATATCCTGTGCACACTGCGCTTGTCATTCTTGATCGATTCAAATACATCGACCGGATCAAACACCATGTCCTTCCACTTCACCATGCTGGCGGCCTGCAAGCCGACCACATCAACCACCAGGCGAAAATAATTTTCGTCATCGTTCAGATTGCCATATCGCGGCACCAGCGGCATGAAATCAACAATATGCAAGGGATAAGGTGAATAAAATTCCTTGCTATTGTTCAGCCGCAAACGCAGGGCATGACTACCACAACGTCGCAAAGGTATCATCAACACAGGAGTAGGTCGCTTGTTAGCGGCCGCCACTGTTTGTACGCTGGTTACACTACCTGATTCTGCCATGATGCTCTCCCCATGCTTGAAAGTCTGAATCTGGAAAACCGCCCTGCCTGGTTGTCAGGTTACGACAGACTGCATTGCGGTTTTTCCATTTTCTCAAAATAACCAATAAAAGTTTTTACGAAGCCATCCATTTCTGACGCCGGTAAATTGTTGATGCCACCGGCACCACGCCGCCCGCCACCAGTAGCAAACGCAGAGCAAAATTGATTTGCCGGGCAATTGTCAGCGTCACCTGAACGCACGCTGACAACATAATCACCATCTGGTTTTGCAGTCAGCACTGCAAAGGATTTCCCGCCATGTTCCTGGGATAACTGATTTGCCAAAATACCTGAAATACGTCTGGCCCAGGCCTGCGCAGGCAAAACATAAATGGTGGACGATTCGCTTTGTGTATAGGCACGCAACCCCTGCATGGCAGCCATATCACTGGCATAAGCGTTACGCAGCACAGAAAATTGCGTTGCGCTGTTCATAAAATCAAATGGATCAAGATAGGCATGTACTGCCTGATACAAGGCTTCGGGGTGAAAATGCAAATCGTCTACTGATTCACCATACGCGTTGTAATTAAGCAGTGTGCCCAGCTCTTGCAATTGGCTGCGCTGTGTCTCATCTAAACCAGCCTGGCAAGCGATAGCACTGGCAGCCCCGGGCAAATTGTCGCCGTACGCGGCTACCACTGCCCACTTCCAATACTTGCCGTTTAAATGATGATTGACCAATACACTGGTACATACATCAGCAGCCATGTCGCAATGCAGATGCAAATGTTCATGTGCAAAAGCCTGTCCCGCAGCATGGTGATCGAAATACGTAATATCTGCACCGGCTGCAAGATGCTGGCGTAATGCAACGACATTGCTGTCCAGAGAAACATCCAGCACCGTCAGCAAATCACCGGCTTGCGACTCGAAACGACTCAACAAATCAATATCCCGCTTGGCACCGGTAATTAATTTGGCCTGACGTGGTTCCACCAACCTGAGTTGATGCAAGGCGCAAATGCCGTCGGCGTCACCATTAAATACATCATAGGCATGCACTGAATTGTTGGTATCCGCAGACATGTATTTTCCTGCTATTTGACGTAGCACAAACCTATCAGGTGTTTGTACAATTTTTCTGCCGCTTCTTCTATTGTGTGTATTTCGGAATTAATTTCCAGATCGGGATCAAGCGGCGCTTCATAAGGTGCAGAAATACCTGTAAATTCTGGTATTTCGCCTCTGCGTGCTTTTGCATACAGGCCTTTAGGGTCACGTCTTTCGCAAACCACGCCAGGCGTGCTGACATGCACTTCGACGAAACGTTCTTCGCCGATGATTTCTTTCGCCATGGCGCGATCCGCCTGAAACGGCGAGATAAAAGCCGTAATGACGATCATGCCGGCCTCATTGAGCAAATGTGCGACCTCTGCTGCCCGCCGTATATTTTCACGTCTGTCATTCGGTGAAAATCCCAGATCACTATTGAGATGATGCCGCAGGTTATCGCCATCCACGACAAAGCAACAATGACCACGCTCCAGCAAGAGCTTTTCCAACGCATACGCCAATGTCGATTTACCTGCGCCACTCAAGCCGGTCAGCCACAGGGTGGCTGGACTCTGATGTAACAGTCTTTCGCGCGCCATGGATGTAACGGCACCGAAATGCCAGTTGATGTCTCCTCCACGTGACTGTGGGTTGTGCACAAAACGACCAAAATTGGTTCTGCGCTCACCCTGAGCATTTTCTTCAAGTGCTTCTTCCAGTACTCTCGTGGTTGCTTCCATTTTCAGACTCCCGGTTCAATAACTGGTAAGTTAACTTTCAAATTTTTCAGAATTCTTCCCAATCCTGCGTTTCAGGTTTGCGGGCCACATAGGCACTACCCGCGTTGGCAACCCGTTTAATCTTGGAAGAGGGATTATTTTTTTCCTGTGTCGCTTTTTTGATCAGCGGTATTACTTTTTTATCACTTACAACCGGCTCACGCCATGCAGGTTCAGACAAATTTTCGGGCGCCAGATGGAAGGTGCTAACCAGTTCCGACAAATCATCTGCCTGATTTTGCAATGCGCTGGCAGCTGCAGCAGCTTCTTCAACCAGAGCGGCATTCTGCTGGGTTACATCATCCATCTGAACAATGGCTTCATTGATTTGTTCGATACCAACCGTTTGCTCCTGACTAGCCATCATGATCTCGCTCATGATGCTGGTCACACGTTTGATACTGACTACAATCTCATCCATCGTGACGCCAGCCTGATCGACCAGTTTTGCACCAATACCAACTTTGGTGACGGAATCATCAATCAGGGATTTGATTTCATGTGCAGCCTCAGCTGAACGCTGTGCCAGATTTCTCACTTCAGTTGCGACCACCGCAAAGCCACGCCCCTGCTCACCAGCACGTGCAGCCTCAACAGCTGCATTCAGCGCCAGAATATTGGTCTGAAACGCAATACCGTCAATCACCCCAATAATATCGACAATCTTGCGGGAAGAAGTGTTGATAGAACCCATCGTTTCCACCACTTCGGAAACGACCGAACCACCTTTGACCGCCACATCAGATGCAGACTGCGCAAGGAGATTAGCCTGCCTTGCACTATCGGCATTTTGTTTGACTGTTGAAGTCAGTTCTTCCATCGACGAAGCAGTCTCTTCAAGTGAACCAGCCTGCTGCTCCGTACGTGAAGACAAATCCATGTTGCCAGATGCGATCTGTCTGGAAGCCGTTGCTATCGTATCTGTCCCTGCACGTACCTGACCTACTATTTTGGCAAGACCATTTTGCATCTCATGCATGGCACACATGAGACTATTGGTATCCTTGTTATTCAGATGTATGGGCACAGACAAGTCGCCTGCAGCAATTCTTTCAGCAATCTGGACTGCGTAACGCGGCTCGCCACCCAATTGTTTCAGCAGGCTTCTGACGATAATCAGTGAAGCCAACATGCCAACAACCAAAGCTACAGCACCAAATATGTACATCAGCTGTTTTGCGCTGGAATAATCAAGCTCAGCTTGTACAATAGCTTCCGAATTCTGTTTTTCTTCATCAGAGATAAAGTCATTCAACAAATCCCACCATTTTTTCTGGATGGGACGAAATTCAAAGCGCAATAGCTTATAAGCTTCTTCGCTTTGTTTGTTGACACCTAGTTCTGCCCCTTTATTGATAAAAGGTTCAGACAGTTTTGCCTGCTCACGAATGCTGTCAAACAGGGCAATTTGTTCTCTTGAGGCGTTCGGATCTTCCTTCAGCATCTTTGCCAATTTTTCTTCAGCATCAGCATATTTCTTTGCCTGTGCCTTGATACGATTGACCTCTATCTGAATTTCAGCAGCATCTGACAAGAGAATCAGGTTGCGCAAAGCCAGGGCCCGCTCGGTCACGGTCAGATACATCGTCGATGCCAGCTTGGATTGCACATTGTTGACATTGGCAATTTCTTCCAGACGCTGATGCATCTTTGCCATATAAGTGGTTCCTAGCAACAAAACCACTAACAACAAGCCCAGTACCAATCCAAAGCCCGTAATAAGACGGGTCGAGACCTTCGAGTTTTCAATATTCATGATTTCTCCCAAAAACATAAGTCATCTAAAAAAATTTGACTGGATCCGGGCTTACTGCAAATTAATGCATAAGCTTATATTGCCACATAGAATTTAATGCCACAAGGAAATTATTAAATATTGTGAATTTTTATGATTTTGTTTAATATCAACCACTTAAGCGCATTAAATGAAACTATTACCTTCAAACTCTTAGTAGCATAAACCAAATAACAATATTTGTTTAATATATATCAGACTGCATGGTAGTGTATATTCTTATAATGTCAATATTACAATTTGACACTTTAATTAACATTTTCTTAACTTAATTCATCGTAACCCTGTGTTGCAAATTAGATACGAACGCAAGAACTATCAAAAAAAATGGCGCGATTAATCAATAATAAAAATGCATAGAATTTATCAAATAGATAACACTTCAAAACCATTGAATCTGGATTGAGTAAATAAGAAATCAATGCTGTGAAGGTATGAAAATGACAAAAAAATACAATGATTTTTTTGTGTTTTATGCGTTGCATCTGTCAGAACGCAGCGAAAAAACAATGCTGGCCAACAAGATGAAATGAGCAAGACTTGAAATGACAATGCCGCCCTGTTTATGATCAAGGCGGCATTGCATCAGGGAAGAAAACGATCAGGCAAATAGATAGACCATGCTGACATGGGGAATGCCAGCCTCTTCAAACAGATCACCATCCCGCACATATCCTTCCTTGAGATAGAAATTTTCTGCTGACTGTTGTGCATTCAGGTGCACAGATAGCTCACCCCTGGCTTTTGCCTGATCCATCAGGGCTCGCAAAATCTGCGCGCCTATACCCAAGCCCCTTGCTTCTGCCAGCACCGCCATACGGCCAATATGCGCATCGGGTAAAAGACGTCCGGTTCCCACTGCTTTTCCATTACTGTCATAGGCAACTGCGTGCACACATTGTGCATCGGCAGCATCCCATTCCAGTTCAGCCGGAATTTTTTGCTCAATGACAAAGACCTCATAGCGTACGCCCTGAGCATCTTTTTGCAGGGTAGCCCAGTCGGCAATGACCAGGCGCAGGTTTTCTGTATTCATGTTCGGGTATCGACAGGCGCATGCGTTTCAAAGGCTGAAATTATCGCACGCCATTCAGCTGTTACGGCAACTGCCTTGCGTTTTTCGGTGTCGGCATAGACATACACCAGTTCGCCCGATATCAAATGGTTTTCGCCAAGATAAATTTCGAGTTGGAACAGCAGCGAAGAACGCCCGATGCTGGCGCAACGCACTCCTATATCCAGTTCATCGTCAAACCTGGCGGGCGCCATGTATTCAACGGTCGATTTACGGGCAAACAGTTCTTTGCCCTCGGCTGCCTGGGCAATCACATTCGGCAAGCCGGTAGCCCGCCAGTATTCGGTAAACGCCACATCAAAATAATTGAGGTAATTGCCATTGAAGACAATGGCTTGCATATCGACTTCAGACCAGCGCACCCGCAAGCGATGAAAGAAAGCAAAATCTGCTTTGGCCATAAGTTCCTAACTCTGCAAAAATTGACGGATGAGACGGTTGACACGTTCTGGTTGCTCGTGAATGACCCAATGTGAACCTTCAGCAATACGCTGTATCTGGATGTCATCGACGAAATTTTCCAGACCATCCAGCAAGGTCTTGGGCAAGGCCTTGTCGTTCTCGCCCCAGATGATTTTGGTTGGTACCTTCACTTGAAAATCGGCAGGATTCAGATTCAATTGCAGCGGCCCTGGATTTTTTTCAGTAGGTGGATGCAGCGGCGAGGCGCGGTAGTAATTGACGCCACCTGTCAACCCACGTGCCCAGCAGGCATGATACGCAGCCCGGGTACCTGCATCAAACCAGGTAGCTTCACTCTGCCCCATACCGTTGAAAAAACCATCCATGAGAGCGAAATCATCTTTGGCAAGCGCTTCTTCCGAACCCGGATTACGCAGCCAGTTCATGTATTCACTGGAAGCCTTTTGCGCAGGATCAGTCGCCAGTGCCTGCATGAACAGATAAGGATGTGGTGAATTGATGATGATCAGTTTTTCAAACAAGGCAGGCAGAGCAATTGCCATGTTCCAGCATACGGCCCCACCCCAGTCATGCGCAACAACCGTCGCTTGCTGATAACCCAGATGGGCAATCAGCAAACGCAGGTCATCCACAATATGCCTGGCCTTGTAGTTAGTCACGTCAGCAGGCATATCAGACAGATTGAAACCGCGCAAATCCGGTGCAACGGCAAAATAGTCTTGCCCGAACTCGGCTAACTGTGCAGACCACTCGTACCAGAATTCTGGAAAGCCATGCACGAACAAGATCAGTGGTCGCCCACGCTCACCGGCACTGGCAAAATGCAGGCGGGTTCCGTTGTCCAGCGTGGCAAACTGATTGCTTTGAATCTCGGCAGTCATCGATGCTTCTCCCTGACATTTGTAGGTGGATGCAAACTTATATCTTGCTTATGCTTTGAGCTTGGCTCTGAGCATGTCACGGATATGTGGCGCTGCCTTGTAAGGATCGCCGGGATTACGCTGCAGGACTATGTCTTCCATACGTTCCTGCACATTACCCAGTGCGCCTGGATGAGAGAAGATATAGAACTGTTCGTCAGCAATTGCCTTGAAAGTATTTTCCGCCACTTCTTGCGCAGTCACCTTACCAGAAGTCACCGCCTTGTCTGACATGGCTTGTGCCGCTCTTTGGCTGGCAGTTGGTGCAGTACCTGGCACGTCTTCCGGGCGATTTCTGTGTGATTGTGAAATGCCTGTAGGTACAAAATACGGGCACAGGACCGACGCACCTATTGGTGCTTCGACCAGTTTCAAATCCTGATACAGGGATTCTGACAGAGATACGACAGCATGCTTGGAGACGTTATACACACCCATGGTAGGCGCGTTCAACATACCTGCCATGGAAGCAGTATTGACGATATGACCTTCAAATTGCGGATCTTTCTTTGCACATTCCAGCATCAGATTGGTGAAGATACGCACACCATGAATAACACCCCAGAGATTAACACCTAATACCCATTCCCAGTCAGCCTGGCTATTTTCCCAAACCAGGCCACCAGAACCGACACCAGCATTATTGAACACCAGATGCACGGCACCAAATTTTTCCATTGTGGCGTCAGCCAGTGCCTGCACTTCTTCTGCATGGCGTACATCGCAACGCATGGCCAATACCTGAGCGCCTTGCGCTTCCAGTTCAGCCCTGGTTTTGTCCAAAGCATCCTGCTGCACATCTGCCAGCACCAGTTTCATGCCAAGGCGTGCGCCGATAATTGCGAATTCACGGCCAAAACCGCTGGCACCACCAGTGATCACGGCTACTCTGTCTTTGAATACTTTCATGTTGTCTCCTTTATTTGATTTAATGTGCAGTATGTTTGTTTGAGTATCTTATGCGCGTTTCATCTGGAAGCCTACGCGCGGGAAATGCACAACCACGGTTCCAGCACGGACATCTTCACGACGCACAGCCAATTCGTTTTCACTGGCAATGACCAATTCACCTACGACCGGGTCCAGCGCATAGTCAGTCGGCATGATGGCAACCTGTTCACCCAAAGGTATGCCGTGGCAGTCAACATAATTGCGCCCTTCCATATCAAAACTTTGCGCGTTCCTGGCGATGAGTAATGCATCGGCACTGCTCATAGCTTCAGACTGGTGATGTCCGAAAGCGGCAACCAGATCCATCCATTTCAATAATTTGGGGTAGTCATGGAAGATAATATTGATTGCAGGCGCGATACGTATCAGCCACAAAGCTTGGTAGACAGAAAAATCCGCAATACTGGCCTGCGTCCCCAATAGAAAAGGCGCATCACCACTGAGCATATTTTCCAGACGCCTTAAATATTCATATAGCTGGCCTTTGGCCTCCCCCATGCTGGTGCGTGGCATATTGCCACGCATGGCCGTACGGTCTGCACTGAAAGCCTGCATTTCTTCTGTGCTGATATTGCCGAAGATGGAAGGAATGGCTGCTGGCTGAAACGCATAAGGTATTGCTGTCCAGAACAGGGTACCGTCCGCCCATTGCGCCAGGTTGCGCGCAATGCCACTAATAGCGGCAGGATACAAAGGTGGCTCAGGCGCACGCTTCTCCAGCACCTCGGCAATCAGGGAAGTATCGCAATAAATATCCGCACCTATTTGCAGTAAGGGCGTGCGCCGATAACCACCTGTCAACGCTGTGACATCCGGCTTGGGCATGATGGTGGGTACCGTGACCGATTTCCAGTTCAATTGTTTAAAACCGAAAATCAGACGGATTTTTTCAGAAAACGGAGAAACTGCAAAATTGTGAAGAATCATATCGGACATAGTTGCTTTACGCTCTCAGACTTAAACAGTTACGTTAAATTAATTTCACCAATTGCTTGCCGAAATTCTTGCCTTTCAACAGGCCAATAAATGCCTCCGGTGCAGCAGCAATTCCTTCGGCGACAGATTCACGGAATTTCAACTTACCAGTCGCGACCAGACCACCCAGTTCTTTCAAACCCTGTGGCCACAAATCCATGTGTTCGGATACGATAAAACCACGCATGGTCAAACGCATGGTCAGGAATACGCGTGCGTTCTTGATACTCATTTGTTCACCGTTATAACCGGCAATCAAACCGCACAAGGCGATACGACCAAAGGCATTCATGCGCGCCAGGCTGGCATCGAAAATATCGCCGCCGACGTTTTCGAATACGGCATCAATACCATCCGGTGTTGCTGTTGCCAGATCAGCTTCCAGATTACCCGCCTTATAATCGATACAGGCATCAAAGCCCAGCTCATTGACGACATAGGCGCATTTTTCTGCGCCACCGGCAATGCCGACCACGCGGCAACCCATCTGCTTGGCCAATTGACCAACCACGCTGCCCACTGCACCACTGGCAGCAGATACCACGACAGTTTCACCAGCCTTGGGTTGCATGATCTGGGTCAGACCATACCAGGCTGTCAGGCCAGGCATACCGACCGAGCCCAGGTAAGCCGACAAAGGGATGTGAGTAGTATCGACTTTACGCAGCAACATGCCATCTGACACACCCATTTCAGTCCAGCCCAGCATGCCTATGACCTTGTCGCCAACACTGAATTTGGCGTTCTTGCTGGCGACCACTTCGCCCACGGTGCCACCTATCATGGTTTCGCCTATGACTTGCGGGGCAGCATAACTTTTTGCATCTTCCATGCGTCCACGCATGTAAGGGTCAAGCGACAAAAAATGATTGCGCACCAGTAACTCACCATCTTTCAGTTCTGGCACAGATAAGGATTCAAGGCGGAAATTTTCTGGCACAACCTGTCCTTTAGGACGGGAAGCCAGCACAATACGTTGAAAATTAGTAGTCATGATTTACTCATTTCATCAAGTGATTTACCAACGCCTGAAAAGCGCGCTAAGTGATAAGCTCACTGGCACCATTGGCGGCGATGGTATGGAAAAAAATAACGATGGCCATTTAAGCCACCGGCCGATATAAACAAATATCTTGTCCGTATATACCCCAGGCTTCAAATACCCGGTGATGCAAAGAATATGGCCAAGTGGGCTTACTGCATATTGGTCTCCATCTATGATTGGACTTGCAGAAAAGACGTCAGATTTTTACTTCAGTCACTGCCGTAGAGTTTTTTCATATTCTCGCCAGATTTAAGGCGTCGCAAATACTTGAATGTCCCCATGGCTTTGGCAATCAGTTTGTCGCCGTTCCAGACTTCGCCTTCGCAAAAGCACATGGTCGTGGATTGATGAAAAGCCTTGCCACGTGCTTCCATGCGGCCACCCGGCACACCACCAGGTTGCAAAAAAGTGGTCTTCATCTCTACGGTTACCACACCCTTCAAATCACTGCTGAGGGAACGCCCGGCCATTGCCATGACCACATCCAGCATGGTCATGGTGACGCCACCATGGGCGATTTGCCAGCTATTCATATGGCGCTCGCTCAAATCCAGCGCCAGACGAGCGTGACCGTTTTCCATTTCCAGGAACTCAACACCCAGATCATGCAAAAAGGGATTCAATACCGGCGTCGGCTGTGCAATAGGAAGCGCGGGACGCGACATGTTTGCCTCCGTCATACTGCAGACACACCGCCGTCAACCGCCAAGGTTTGTCCGGTAATATGTTTGCCTGCATCACTGGCAAACAGCATGGCCACACCTTTCAGATCTTCATCATCGCCTATGCGTTGCAAAGGTGCTTCTTTGGCGAGTTTTTCTTCACCCAGATTTTCCAGTATGCCCTTGGTCATCCTGGATGGGAAAAATCCTGGTGCAATTGCATTGACCGTAATGCCATGCACACCCCATTCACCTGCCAGGGTGCGGGTAAAGTTGATGACGGCTGCCTTGGATGTGTTATAGGCGATGGTCTGCATGGTGCCTGGTGCATTGCCAGCCAAGCCAGCGATCGAGGCTATATTAATGATGCGTCCATATTTGCGCGGTATCATGGAACGCTTGCCCACTGTCTGCGAGATCAGGAAGATGCTGCGTATATTCAGGTTCATGACCTTGTCCCAGGCTTCCACCGGATAATCTTCTGCCGGGGCACCCCAGGTAGCACCAGCGTTATTGATGAGGATATCGATATGACCAAGGCGTGCCAGCGCTTCATCCACCAGTGGCTGCACGGCGGCTTCTTTGGACAGATCAGCAGCAATCGCACTGGCATCAATACCACGGTTTTTCAGGTGCGCAACGGCTTCATCCAGGTCAGATTGCTTGCGTGAGGACAGTACGACCTTTGCACCTTGCTCGCCCAGGGCTTCTGCCATTTGCAGGCCGAGGCCACGGGACCCGCCGGTCACCAGTGCGGTCTTGCCGCGCAGATCGAATAACTGTTGTACTGAACGTGTCGCTGTGGTCATGCTAGTCTCCTGTTTGTTTTGTATGGGCAGGATGTCATGTGCGCTCATACAGGCACACATGCATCACTGCCTATTGATCTGGAATTTTTTGTTAAAAATGTGGTTGGATGATGGTCACCTCAGAACCAGGCGTCCTGCATTTCATAGGTGGTCACATCGATGTTGGAAAGCAGGTCCAGTTGCGGATGTACGCGTGGCAATTCCCAATGGAAGAAATATTTGCAGGCTTGCAGTTTGCCAGCATAAAAATCAGCATCGTGATGATGTTCCTTACCCAGGCAAAGCAGTGCCTGCTCCAGCCAGATCCAGGCAACCACCGCATGTCCGAACACTTCCAGATACAGCGAGGCGTTGGCCAGCGTTTTATTGGTGTCACCACATTCGTGCAATTTCTGTGTTGTACTTGCCAGCCTTTGCAATACCCGCGCCAGCGACTTGGTGTAATCCAGCAGTTCAGGGTGATGAGCAGCCCGTGACAAAGTCTTGTGCATGATCTCACCCAGCGCTTCCAGTGCGGCACCATCGTGCATGACAACTTTGCGACCCAGCAAATCCAGACCTTGTATGCCGTGTGTACCTTCGTGGATGGGATTCAGGCGATTGTCGCGATAAAATTGCTCTACATTGTATTCGCGCGTATAACCATAGCCCCCGTGCACCTGTATCGCCAGGTTATTCGCTTCCAGGCACCACTGTGAAGGCCAGGACTTGGCGATCGGCGTCAATATTTCCAGCATCTGTGCTGCATGGATGCGCGCTTCCGGTGTCGTGCCGGTACGTTCTTCGTCCACCAGTCGGGCGCAGAATAAATTCAATGCCAGGCCGCCCTCTACATAGGTTTTTTGTGCCAGCAACATGCGCTTGACATCGGTATGCTGGATGATGGGGATTTGCGGTGCGACCGGGTCTTTGTTCAGCGGTGCACGGCCTTGCGGGCGATTGCGTGCATAATCCAGTGCGTGCAAATAACCGGTGTAACCCAGCATGACGGCCCCCAGGCCGACACCAATACGCGCTTCATTCATCATGTGAAACATATTGGCCATGCCACGATGCAATGTGCCAACCAGATAACCAATGGCACCGGCCTTGCCGTGCGGCTTGAACTTGCCCTCACCAAAATTCAGCAGGCAATTGGTGGTGCCGCGATACCCCATTTTATGATTCAGCCCGGCCAATACCACGTCATTGCGTTCGCCCAGGCTACCATCAGTGTTAACCAGCTTTTTGGGTACGATAAAAAGTGAAATACCTTTGACGCCAGGTATCAGTTTGCCATTTTCGTCAGGCACCTTGGCCAGCACCAGATGAACAATATTTTCTGCCAGTTCATGCTCACCCGCAGATATCCACATCTTGTTGCCGGTGAGACGATAAGACCCATCTTCCTGCGGTTCTGCTCTGGTGACGATGTCCGACAGACTGGAACCTGCCTGTGGCTCAGACAAACACATGGTGCCAAAGAAACGGCCATCCAGCATGGGTTTGACAAAAGTTTCAATTTGCTCTGGCGTACCACATTTGAGCAGGGTGTTGGCATTGCCTATGGTCAGGAAAGGGTAAGACGCTGTACCGACATTCGCCCCCTTGAAATAAGCAAAACCAGCTTTTTCAACCACGCAGGGCAATTGCATGCCACCGACATCAAAGTCCTGCCCCGCTGCCATCAAACCGGCCTCACAAAACGCTTTCAGCGCCGTTTTGACCTCGGGAATGATGTGCACGGTTTCGCCATCGAAATGTGGCTCATTCTGGTCATTTTTTTTATTGTGGGTAGCGAATAAATCTGTGGCGATTTGCTCACAGGTATCCAGCGCCGCATTGAAGGTTTCACGATTATGATCGGCGAAACGCGGCCTTTGGTTCAGTGACTCTACGTCCAGCCATTCATACAGCAGAAAATCGAGGTCACGGCGGGGAAGAATTTTAGATTGCATGATGTATTTTGGATGAAAAAGATGAAATACCAATCTTACTCACACTATCTTACAAGCGTAAGGCAGTGTGAGCTGCCCAACATGCTATCCAGCTTAAACTACTTCAAACAAGCCCGCTGCACCCTGACCACCACCGATACACATGGTCACCACTACATATTTAGCACCGCGACGCTTACCTTCTATCAAGGCATGGCCTGTCAAACGTGCGCCGGACACGCCATAAGGATGGCCAACCGCGATCGCGCCACCGTTGACGTTCAGTTTATCCATGGGGATACCAAGTTTGTCTGCGCAGTACAGAACCTGCACCGCAAAAGCTTCGTTCAGTTCCCACAAACCGATGTCTTCAACTTTCAACCCGGCTTTTTTCAATAATTTAGGGATGGCAAACACCGGACCTATGCCCATTTCGTCCGGCTCGCAACCAGCAACCGCAAATCCGCGGAAAATACCCAGTGGTTGCAAACCTTTTGCTTCTGCCAGTTTGCTGTTCATCAAAATTGCCACTGATGCGCCATCAGAAAACTGGCTGGCATTGCCTGCAGAAATAACACCGCCTGGTACTGCTGTGCGGATTTTGGATACACCTTCAAGTGTCGTATCAGCCCGTATGCCTTCATCCGCAGAAATCGTGACTTCTTTGGTGATCAACATGCCAGTGGCTTTATCTGCTACACCCATGACCGTCGTCATCGGTACGATTTCGGCATCAAACAAACCTGCGGCCTGTGCTGCGGCGGCACGTAACTGACTTTGCACACCATATTCATCCTGACGTTCACGCGGGATGCCATAGCGCTTGGCGACTGTTTCCGCTGTCTGCAGCATAGGCCAATAAACTTCAGGCTTGTGCTGTTTCAACCAGGTTTCCACGATCATGTGGCTATTGGCTTCGTTTTGCACGCAAGAAATAGATTCAACACCACCTGCGGCATAGATATCGCCTTCACCAGCGATAATACGTTGTGCTGCCAGCGCGATAGTTTGCAGGCCGGATGAGCAAAAACGGTTGACTGTCATACCAGCAGTGGTCACCGGGCAACCACCACGCAAAGCGATCTGACGGGCAATATTGCTGCCGGTCGCGCCTTCAGGTGTGGCGCAACCGATGATCACATCTTCCACTTCAGCCGCATCGATCTTGGCACGCTGAATGGCCGCGTCAAGCACATGTCCGCCCATCGTGGCGCCATGTGTCATATTAAAAGCGCCCTTCCAGGATTTTGCCAGGCCGGTACGTGCGGTGGATACGATAACTGCATCAGACATGTAGATCTCCTATTGGTGTAAGTATTTTGTAGTGCAGCGATTGCTTGCTGGCATGACCCCAAAGGACCAAACCTCCATAGCCTGCCCGCCGAAACCATTCATCAGCTTTTCTACCTGAAATTGGCTCGCAATCACAAAGCCAGCTCAAGTCCGGAAACTAGAATATCACAATTTAGTACGACCGTTCGTAAATTTATTGAATTCCATTTTACGCCCAAATACTGTTATTTATTCAACACATCAGAAATATCATTCGTAAGTTTCTGTAAGTTTCGAGCAAGCATGCCGTAAGTTTCAACTTGCACACTTTGCTTGCAATAAAAAATGTTGAAATATTCATCGAATTTTTACGATCAGTTTTTCCAGCTCATTTTTATCAAGCACACTTATATACATAAAACAGGAGACAAGCATGGCGACAGCACCTATCGCAACGTCAGGCGGCATGACTGCAGAAGAACGCAAGGTTATCTTTGCTTCTTCGCTGGGCACCGTTTTTGAATGGTACGACTTTTACCTATACGGCTCACTCGCACCGATTATTGCCAAGCAGTTCTTTGCCGGCACAGACCCTAACACCGCCTTCATTTTCGCCTTGCTGGCTTTTGCTGCCGGCTTCATTGTCCGCCCTTTTGGTGCCCTGGTATTCGGTCGCCTTGGAGACATGATAGGTCGTAAATACACTTTCCTGGTCACCATTCTGATCATGGGTGGCTCCACATTCTGCGTAGGCTTGCTGCCCAACTATGAAAGCATAGGCATTGTCGCGCCGGTTATCCTGATCTCTCTGCGTATTCTGCAAGGTCTGGCACTGGGTGGTGAATATGGCGGTGCAGCAACTTATGTGGCAGAACATGCACCACACGGCAAGCGTGGCGCGTTTACTGCATGGATCCAGACGACAGCTACGCTGGGTCTGTTCCTGTCGCTGATGGTGATCCTGGGTACACGTACTGCCATTGGCGAAGACGAATTCGGCATCTGGGGCTGGCGCGTTCCCTTCCTGGTATCGGTTTTCCTGCTGGCAGTTTCTGTCTGGATCCGTTTGTCCATGAATGAATCCCCTGCTTTCGCAAAAATGAAAGCTGAAGGCAAAACTTCCAAAGCGCCTTTGACAGAATCTTTCGGTCAATGGAAAAACCTGAAAATCGTTATCCTGGCGTTGCTGGGTCTGACAGCTGGTCAGGCTGTGGTCTGGTACACAGGTCAGTTCTATGCTCTGTTCTTCCTGCAGCAAACACTGAAAGTGGATGGTGCAACAGCCAATATCCTGATCGCTGCATCTCTGGTCGTCGGCACGCCGTTCTTCATCGTGTTTGGTTCTCTGTCTGACAAGATCGGTCGCAAACCTATCATTCTGGCAGGTTGCCTGATTGCTGCGCTCACTTATTTCCCGATTTTCAGCGCACTGACACACTATGCCAATCCAGCGCTGGAAGCAGCACTGAAAAACGCACCAGTGGTCGTTACTGCTGATCCTAACGATTGCCAGTTCCAGTTCAACCCAACCGGCACGAAGAAATTTACTTCTTCCTGCGATATCGTTAAAGCAAAACTGGCTGCTGCATCGGTCAACTATTCGAATGAAGTTGCTGCAGCAGGCACTATCGCATCCGTCAAAGTTGGTGACAAAGTCATTGCTTCTTACAATGCCAATGGCTTGCCAAAAGCTGAAGCTACTGCCAAAGACAAGGCTTTCTCCAAAGAGTTGGCTGATGCAATCAAAGGCGCAGGCTATCCAGCCAAGGCAGACCCTGCACAAATCAACAAGCCTATGGTGTTGTTATTGCTGTTCATCCTGGTGATTTATGTAACGATGGTGTACGGCCCTATTGCTGCCATGCTGGTTGAAATGTTCCCAACCCGCATCCGCTATACATCCATGTCCTTGCCTTACCATATCGGTAACGGCTGGTTTGGTGGCTTGCTGCCAACCACAGCATTTGCGCTGGTGGCATTCAAGGGCGATATTTATTATGGCCTCTGGTACCCTATCGTGATCGCAGCAGCAACCTTCGTGATCGGTATGTTGTTCATCAAGGAAACCAAAGACAATGACATCTATGCAGGTGACTAAACTGCATTGACATGCATTAAATGAAAAAGCCCGGCAAACATCATGTTTGCCGGGCTTTTTCGCATTCAGTCACAATAAAAATTGTTACCAGCGATACCGCATACTCAGATGAGCCTCGCCATACGCAATCTTTAATTCTGCATCACTACCTACCACCAGACTGGCTCTGGTGCGTATATGCCCAAAAGGCAAGCCGGTAATGACAGGAATATTGAGTATGCTGCGCAGATACGTCAGCATCGCATCAAAATCATAACCATTGTCATGCGGGGCTAGCTTATAAGCAGAAAAATCACCCAGGATGATGGCTTTTTGCTTGTTCAGCACCCCCGCAAAATGCAGCTGCAACAGCATGCGTTCAACACGGTAAGGATGCTCGCCAATGTCTTCCAGGAATAAAATACCATCCTGCGCATCAGCCCAGTATGGCGTACCAACAGCATGGGCCAGCATGGCCAGATTGCCCCCCCATAGCCGCCCGTTCAGCTCCAAATTGTCTTGAGTGGTTTGAAACTCAACCGTGTGAAATTCATTGCTGATACTGTCCCTGAATTGTTTCAGGGTATAGTCACACGGCTGCTCACGAATAAAATCATCACACAACATGGGACCAGCAAGACTGAGGCGATTGCGTGCCAGCATGGCCAGATGGATGAGCGTGAAATCACTGTAGCCAACGAAGCATTTACCGCTTTGCGCCAATAAATCCAGGTCAAGATACGGCATCAGCCTGGACATACCGTAGCTACCGCGCAAAGCCATGACAATTTGCACATCCGGGTTCTGGGCCGCGTCATGCATCTGCTGCACGCGTTCAGCATCTGAAGCACCAAAGCGTTGGAATTTTTGCGCTGGCTGATAGTAACTATGAACCTTGAAGCCCTGCTGCGCCAACAATGCCAGCCCCCGCTCCACCACCAGATCATCCAAAGGCGCACCGCTGGGTGCGACAACGGCAATACCGGGCTGTTTTTTTGTCTCTTGCATAGGGATTTAGTCTATATGGATTAGGACCTTGCAGGCGTCCACCTGCTTATTTGTCTACTGATATTCATGCTGATGTGTCGGTGCCATTCTCCGCTATTTTCTTTTGTGCTGCCACAGCACGTCTGTGGGCAAAAAATTCTTTGAGCAAGGTGCCGCACTCTTCCGCCATCACGCCTGGCGTTACCTGGGCATGATGATTCAATTGTTCAAGGTCGAATACATTCAACAGAGAACCGGCGACGCCGGTTTTGGGATCACTGGCACCAAAAATGACACGTGCAAGACGCGCATGCATCATCGCTCCAGCACACATCATGCAGGGCTCCAGCGTGACGTATAGCTCACATCCGGGAAGCCGGTAATTGCCCATTACTTCAGCAGCAGCCCGCAATGCCATGATTTCTGCATGGGCTGTGGGGTCATGCTTGCCTATGGGGCGGTTATAGCCAGTGGCAATCACCTGGCCGTCTTTGACCACGACCGCACCCACCGGCACCTCACCTTCAGCCCAAGCCAGTCTGGCCTGCTGACAGGCAAGCTGCATCATCTCCAGATCATGCAGTTGCTGCGCATCCAGCGCTGCTGGAAGTGGTTCGCCAGCCATTATCCGTCTATCTCAGCCCAGCAATTTGGTGTTTCGTACAGTGTTACCTTGGTCAGTTCCAGGGTACGGCCGAACCTGCCGTGGTACACCGCTTTCAAAATATCAAAGGCAATCTTCGCCAGATTTTCTACCGTTGGCACGCGATCGATAACCACGGTTTTATGTCCTGGCAGCTTCTCCAGGAAATTCTTGATAATGTAATCCTTCTCATAGACGATGAAGGAATGGTCCCACAGATTGACCAAGTGCTCATTGGCCAATGCCTTGATATCGCCGAAATCCATAATCATGCCATTATCCGACTCGCCATCTTTTTGGACGACATCACCGGTCAGCGTAATTTGCAGGGTATAGCGGTGACCGTGCAGATTGCGACACTGGCTGCCATGATCAGGAATGCGATGGCCAGCATCGAATTCCAATTTTCTGGTAATCGTTAACATGAAAACTTAAGGAATCTGTAATAGTTTATGGGTTTGCAAGCTCAACTTCCATTGTGGATGCTGTTTGCAGAATTCAATTGCAAGACGTAAATTATCGTCTCTTAAAGGGCCATCCATGGCCTGCACAAAATAATGTTCAAAATCAAGATTTGCATATGCAGCCATATCCTGACCGAACTGTGGAATCACGACTTTCAGCTCACTGCCCTGGCGCACCACCAGTTCCGAACCCATTTTAGGGCTGACGCAAATCCAGTCTACGCCTTCCGGCACAGGCAAAGTGCCATTGGTTTCAATGGCAATTTCAAAGCCAACCGCATGCATGGCATCAATCAGGACAGAATCCAGTTGCAGCAAGGGTTCGCCACCGGTAAACACCACGTACTTACTTGCAGTATAGGATACGGGCCACAAAGCGTTGATGGCCGCAGCCAGCGTTTCGGCCTGCTTGAACTTGCCACCGCCCTCACCATCTGTGCCCACAAAATCAGTATCGCAGAACTGGCAAACCGCAGTTGGCCTGTCCTCTTCCCGCCCAGACCACAAATTGCAGCCAGAAAAACGGCAAAACACTGCCGGGCGCCCGGCATGATTGCCCTCACCCTGTAGAGTGTAAAAAATTTCTTTGACGCTATAAGTCACGTCTTATTCCCGCATGATTGTCAGCAGCGACTTTGAAGGCTGCACAGGCAAGGCTTTTGACAAAGCCGCTCTCTTTTGCACCGCATGATAAACGCGGCGCATGAAATTTTAACGCGTTTTTGAAACGCAAAAGGGACACATGATACCACGGAGCAGCTTATTGGCCTTCGGACTTCGGCGAAGTTCACATGCAATCTGGCAAGCCCTCTTGTATTTTTATTAAAAATATCCATTTCATTTAGCGAGTCATGGCTTACATGACGCGTTCAAAAAGAAAAACGCAAAGCAAGCAAGTTGCTTTGCGTTATCGCTTTTGTGAAACCGAGCGGCTTTAATTATATTTTTTGCATCGTATTAATGCTGATGTGTGGCCATTGGATCAGGCCTTTACCATCAGGGCGCGGGAAAAATTCCAGTATCACCAGTTGTGAATACTGCAGACGCATCTGGGGTTTGTTATTACTATCCAGAATTTCCTGGATCCAGAAAGTAGACTTCATGGTGGCGGCATTGGCCTGCTTGACGACAAAAGGAATATTGTGAATACCACCAGTTTCAATGGTCGTATCCACCGTCAGGATCGTGGTTTTCTTGATATTCACACCTTGATTTGCTGCATTGAGCAAAGCATTCGGCAAGGTGGGATCAAACAAACCACGGAACGGATGCGTATGAAAATGATTATAAGGTGCCAGATATGGGTCAGTCAGGCTGTGCGGCACGCCGATAGGCAGGCTATTGATTTCATTGATCACTGGCGCCCCAACAATTTCAGCGTGTTGACCCAGCGCCAGCACAGAATCGCCATGAGGGATACTGGATAGGCGAGCGATATCATGTCCATTCGAGACCTGATTGGCCATATGCAACCACAAGCCAGGCTCAAAATGAATCGGTGTACCGGGCTTGCCAGCCAGTCCACTGACAGGAAAATCTTCAGCTGCGATCTGGGTAATCGATTGCTGGTAGCGCAAGGCTGCCAGAAACTGATCTGAATTTACCAGGCCATTTGCAGTCTGGGTCAGACCACGATTAGGCACCCCCTTGTCCACCAGGGTAAAGTCGAGTTCTTCGTTATATTGATTCAACAACAGCCGGAAGTCTGTTTTGGCTGGTGCAGGTGCCACAAATGGCAAGGCAATCATATTCCAGCCATGTCCTTCCAGACCATTCACATTGCGCCACTTACCTGCCAATAACTTAAGTGGACCAAGTTCATCATCTGTAATGCTGGCTACGCTGATAGTACGACCCTGCGTTTGCATGGTCGTGAGTTGCTGGCTACTGAGCATGGTGAAACCCTTTCCGAAACTGGTTGTAGGATTGCCCGCTTCTTGAACTGGTGCGCCTCACTCAAATAGAAAAACCTGCTTGGCGAACGTCTTGCCATCCAGCAAGTGTCATGCACATCATAAAATGGCTGTAAATTAGCACCTCAGTTTTTGCGAGCAAGTCATTTTATCAATTATCTTCTCATTAATTATCTTTTTTAATAGTCTTTTTTAAATTATTTTTAAACAATAAAAGCATTAACATGCCATCGGTCCCGAGGTCGGCAAGCTCATGCTGTAGTTATGGTAGATGTCGCTACATAGCGAAGCCACAATTCATGTGGCCGGTTGTGTCAACTTCTTATATGTAGACTGCAGTGAAATCAGGATGCCTGACACTCTGGTGTCAAAACTTATTCTGGCAATTAGCACCAGATCACCGTCGATATGTCGGTGCGTATTGAAACAGTAATCAAGTCAGAGTGAGCCAGTGCGTTCCAGACATATCATTGGTGCCGATCCCAATCTCCAGAGGGTGCAACTGACAGTAATTTTAGTTGTCGATGTCAGGCCAGGAGGATGTGTCGATTTGATTGTTTACTCATAGCACCTCTCCGTTCATTCGGATCGGAATCTCTAGTGTGAACGTCGCTCCGGTGCCTGCTCCGTCGCTGTGGGCCGTGAGGGTTCCACCCATTTCATGTGCCGCGATTACCGCACTGTGCAGCCCGAATCCATGCCCGTTCTTTTTGGTGGTGAAGCCGTGCGCGAACACTTGGGTCAGGGCTTCGGGAGCGATGCCCGTACCGTTATCCGTGACCCGAATAATCAGCCTCTGGTCAAGGTCTTGATTTTGCTTCAGTTCCACACGCAGCGTGAGCCTGGGTTCTCCACTACCCGCCTCTTCCATGGCCTGCCCGGCATTGCCGATCAGATTGACCAGTATCTGCAGTATCCGTCCTTTGTCTAACGGTAGTGCAGGCATGGGCGCGATCTCTTTGTTCACCGCCATCTTGCGGCGCAGGAGCGTGGGGGCGTTGATACGCAAGGCGTCTTCCACCAAGTCACCGATCTGTGCCACCTCCAGGCGACTGGATTTTCCAGCATGGACCTGTTGCGCTGCAATGATTTCCTTGATGTGATCCACGTTCTTGTTCAATGCCATCAACTCATTAATGGTTTCCTGCTGCTCCGCCGCCAGCACAGTAGCCAGCTGCCGCAGGTAGCCGGGCAACATCTTGCCCTTGGCATCTGATGTGATAAATGCACCCAGGTCGTCCGCGTGCTGGCCCATCAATTGCACTGCCCGCGCAAGCCCGTCCATCTTGGACGAGCGAATGCGCGCAAGAATCAACTCAGCCGACACGTTCACGCTGTTGAGCACATTGCCTACGTTATGCAACACATTGGTGGCGATCTCGGCTTTACCAGCCAGGTGCGAGGCTTCAAGCAACTGCTTGTGCGCCTCGGCGATCTGGCGTTCGGCCTCTTTCAGATCGGAGATGTTCTTGGTGATACCGAAGGTACCGACGATTTGGCCGGCTCGGTCGCACAAGGGCATTTTTGTGGTCAATGCCCAGGTGTCGGGTCGCCCGTCCATCCAGGTTTCCCTTTCCACGCAGCCTATCATTGGCAACCCGGTACGGATAATTTGCTGTTCATCCTCGAACGCCTGACGGGCGTGTTCATCGGAGAAAAAGTCGAAATCGGACTTACCCACCAGTTCCTCTGGCGTATTCATTCCAAACTCGCGAGCCAGGGCTGTGCTGGACGTGATGAAACGGGACTCCGTGTCCTTGAAATAAATGTGATCCGGAAAATTGTCCAGCAACGCCCGCAGCAGTTCATGGCCGTTGAATTGCATATCGCTGGCACGCCATTTATCTGCTTGCTGGTGTGAGGTGACGTCAAACAAGACACCCTGGCTGCCGATAATTGTCCCGTCGGACCCGCGCGTCGCAGATTCGACAACCTGCAGATACCGGGGCCGCCCATCGGCACCGGAACACACTTCCTCTCGTTCGACTTGCTGGCCGGTTTGCATAATCAGCGCGTGTTGACGGCATTCATGTGCGACGGCTTCCAGTTGCCACATTGTGTTTGCGTCCGACGTCATGTCGGCGGCGATCTCGGTGGCGGTCCGGCCCAGAATCCGGTCAGCCGGGGTAGCCTTGAGCTGACAGAAACGAGGATTGACGAAGATAAAATGCCCTGCAGCATCTTTGCGAAAAATACCGACTGGCAACTGCTCAACAATCAACTCCAATTCTTCCGGAGGAATCGGGTTTGCGGCAGAGGCGGCAAGTGCTCCCATTGTTATAGCGCAATCGAGGTCATTAGCTTGCTGTTGCCCATTGAAATTGTTCAGTTCACATTCTGCTTGTTTCGCTTATAGTAGGATACTCCTTAAATGCTTGTCCAGTTTTCTGGAGCGATCATGGGGGCGAAACTGTGCTTGAATTGCTGGTTAGGGCTAAAACATAAAATACAAAAAGCCAGCGACGACGCGGGCTTTAGGGATGTTTCGTACTTTCAGTTGCCAGACCTAAATCATTCCCACTCGGTTATAAAGAGTCGCCTCAGAAAACGAAAATAAAGCATGCTAAGCCGTTTGCAGTACCAGTGTCTCCCGATACTTCCATCACCAGCCACCATGCGGGAGTGTCCTCAGGAAAAGGATTTTTACGTACGCTGCACACGTGTCCCGGGGCTTTCGAGTGTCGTGCAAACGCTGGCCCCCGCCATCAAAGCCTCTAGCTCGCTATTGGCGGCTTCCAAGCCAGAAAAGACATTAATCTGACCGGTCAAAGACGCCCCCGCTCCACCGAGCGGAGGCGTTTCCCTGTTAATCCCTGTTAGCTTGCCGGATTGCGCGCGCTGACGATCCACGCCGCGCCGTCGATCATCACCGACCGCTCACCGGGGAGGCCCGCGAAGACGGCACGAACCGCGGCCGAGGCGCGGTCGCGGATGTCGTCGGGCTGATCAGCGAGCGCACGCGACAGCGGGCCGACCTCGAGCGCCATCTTCACCGCATCGTCGATCGCTGCGTCGCGCGTCCCGCCCTCGCCGAACGGGACGGAAGCATCGAAGGGCGCGATAGTGATATTGGTGAAGCCAGCTGCCGTCAGGATACGCGCCACCCGCCCCCGGTCACCGAACGAAAATGGGCCGGGCGCTTCGGGATCGGGCAGCGCGGTCAGTGGGACGATGCTCTTGAGCGCGCCAATCGGCAGGCGCATCCAATCGTTCTCGGCCACGCTGCGCCAGCAGACGAAAGCGACCCGCCCGCCTGGCCGGAGCGCGCGTCGCAAGTGGGCGAACGCCCCTGTCGGATCGGCGAAGAACATCACCCCGAAACGCGAGAACAGGATGTCGAACGCGCCCTCGGGCAGCTCGGCGCTGCTGGCGTCGGCTATCTGGAACAGGGCCGACGTATCCTGTGGCGCAAGCGCGCGCGCTCGGCCGATCAGCGCTTCGGATATGTCCACGCCCAGCACTTGCCCCCTTGCGCCGACGCGGGCAGCCAGAGCCAGACTCGACTCGCCCGCGCCGCAGCCGACATCCAGCACGCGCTCGCCCGTCGCGGGCGCGACGGCTTCGATCGCGGCCTGGCCGAACACCGCCACCATGGAGTCGAGCCGGGCCTGGTTGGCGACCCAGCGCTCCCCGCTTTGGCCATTCCAGTCGGCGACCTGATAGGTATTTTGCTCTGTCATGCTATCTCCTTGTTCTGATTCGTTCTTAACTAGCTACCCTTTTATCGAGGTAGGGGAAATGACGCTACTCGGCCCCAAGCCGCGATCCGTTCCGCAATGACCTCGGGGGCCTCGATGTGCAGGAAGTGGCCGGCGTCGGGGACCACCTCCATCGTGCGCGGGGCGGCGAACCGACGTCGGTCATCGACCTGCAAGGGGAGGATGCAGCCGTCGTCGGCGCCGTGAAGCTGCAGCAGGGGCACCTCGATCGGATGAGACATGCGGCGCGTCGCCCCAAGCATGCCGGGTTGCAGCATCGCCCGGTAGTACTTTAGAGGCGCGGGCATGCTCGCCCGTAGGTGCTCGTGTAGCTCCGCCTTGAGCGCAGGATCGAGCGAGAAGCCGGGCGACCACTGACGCCAAAGGTGGTCGATGAGGGCGAGATCGCGGGCGGTGGCAAGCCAGCCGCTTCCTGGCAGTTGAAAGAGCCCCATGTACCAGCTCCGGCGTAGCTGAGCGGGGCGCGTCAGCCGACTCATGAACGTGAGTGGATGAGGGATTGCGAGCGCGACCGCGCGTTCGATCCGCTCTGGCGCAGTAACGCAGGCATCATATGTGATCAGGGCGCCCCAGTCGTGGCCAATCAACTCCACGGGTCGTCCCGGAGACCAGAGGTCGATCAGCGCGAGCACGTCGCTGGTGATGGCCGTGAAGTCAAACGGCCCCGCAGTCGGGGACGGCGCGTAACCGCGAAGCCAGGGGGCGACAACGCGGCGTCCACGGCGGCCGAGTTCAGCAAGGAAGGGCTTCGCGGTCGGCGGATGGTCCGGGAAACCGTGCAAGACGATCGTCGGTTGGCCATCGGGATCACCACCCTGCAGCGCGTGAAAGGTGCCGTGTGGCAGGTCGAAGGTGACGTGTTCGAATTCCATGTGTGTCTTCTCACACCAGCATCGACTGCTGGGCGGAGATACCCGCCATCGCGCCCTGCGATGATGCCTGGGTGACCGAGGGCAAGAAGGGCGTCGTGAGGTCGCCGGCGGCGTAGATGCCAGGCATGCTGGTTTGGCGGCGCTCATCGACTTTGAGGACGATGCCGGTGGGCGTATCCACCGTAGCGAGGCCCAGTGATTCATGCAGGCTTGTGGACGGCTTGTTGCGCGGATGCGCGAACAGAATGTCGACCGCGACATTGGGGCCGGTATCGAGCTTGACGATGGCGTTATGGTCCCCGTGATGGGCGATCTCGATGATCCTGCCGTCAACGACAGGTAAGTTGCGGCGCGCCAAATCGGCCCGGATCTCGGGCGTAATATCGTGACCATCGGCGAAGACAGTCAACTTGTCGGTCCAATCGTGGAACAGCCTGACCTGATTGTGCGACTGCGGTCCGGACCAGACGAGGCCCCAATGCCTGTCGGCGACTTCGTAGCCGTCGCAATAGGGACAAGGCACAATGGATGTGCCCCAGCCTTCGGCGAAGCCCGGGACGTCAGGCATCTGGTCGACGACGCCATAGCTCAGGATCAGGCGACGTGCCCTTAGGCTTTCGCTATCGTCAGTGACGACGCAGAAATCGTCGATTGCGCCAGACACACTCTCGGCCCGGGCATTGACCAGCCTGATCGTCGGATAGCGCGCCAGCTGCTGCCGCGCCTCGGCCAGGATGTCCAGCGGTGGCTTGTGATCGTGGCCGAGCAAGCCATGCGAATGGCCGGCAAAGCGGTTGCGCGGCCGGCCAGTGTCGAGAACGATGACCTTGCGGCGAGCACGGCCGAGCTGCAGGGCGGCGGCGAGGCCGGCAAAGCTGCCGCCGATGATGATGACGTCATTCATGGTGATGGGCTCCGTGTTGTGGATGAAACGGGTTGGATTGCACATTTAAGATACTATGTGGTATAGTAATTCAAGAATTTAAATACTGTCAAGTACTGGAATTATCGTGACCAAAAATAGTCAAGGCCGGCGCGGCCGGCCCGCCAACGAGGCACTTCGCCAAACGATAATCGACGCCGCCTGCGAACTCTTTGTGGAATTGGGTTTTCAAGCGACGACCATGGATAAGGTCGCCCAGCGGGCGAAGATATCCAAGCTCAGCATCTATCGGCACTTCGAGAACAAGGAGGCTCTGTTCAGCGCGGCCATGGCGGCCCATTGTCATCCGTTTGCACCACAAGCCCTTTTCGAGGGTGCCAACGGTTCGGCTGAAGATCAGCTCATGGCGATGGGATCATCCCTGCTTCGCACCCTGTTGAGCCCGGACGTCCGCAGTGTCGAAGCCATGGTCTTGGCCGACAAGACGAATCAAAAATCGTTAAGCAAGCTCCATTACGAAGCCGGGCCTGCCCATGTCATTGCCCAAATCGAGGCCCTGTTGCGTCAGTTGCACGCGAAGGCGATTCTCCACGTGCCCGATCCTCTCCGGTCCGCCCGCTTGTTTGCCGCGCTTTTCAAAGGATCTGATCTCCTGATCATCGCACGCTTCGATGAGGCGAGAGCAGAGGACGACAACGAAATCGAATCCTATTGCCGGTCGGCAGTCGCCATGTTCATCACCGCGCACGGTGGCAACGACCATGCGGGCGCCACCACTTAGGGGAATTTGAGAGGAAAAAAGTGTCCCCAAAACGTGTGTTTTGGGACTCCAAATCGAGTGCTGAACATGGCATCAGGGTCAGATCGCACCATCTACCATGCCATAGAAACGGGGTGCTTGGTGATGCGAAAATTTGCCAGACAGTGCTAGGTTAAAAACGAAAAAGCCCGCATTTACGCGGGCTTAGAGGTACTTTAATGTTCTTTAGTGCAGGCCTATGCCTGATGCGGGATCATTCCCATTCAATCGTCGCAGGTGGCTTGCCTGAGATGTCATACACGACACGGTTGATACCGCGCACTTCATTAATGATGCGGTTGGATACTTTGCCCAGCAACTCATGTGGCAGATGTGCCCAGTGAGCTGTCATGAAGTCCTGGGTTTGTACGGCGCGCAAGGCAACCACGTATTCGTAGGTGCGGCCATCGCCCATTACGCCGACGGATTTAACTGGCAAGAATACGGCAAAGGCCTGGCTGGTGGCGTCGTACCAGCTTTGCGGCTTCTCTGCTTGCGGATCAACGTAATTGCTACGCAATTCTTCGATGAAGATGGCATCGGCACGGCGCAGCAAATCGGCAAATTCTTTCTTGACTTCACCCAGGATCCGCACGCCCAGACCAGGGCCAGGGAAAGGATGGCGGTACACCATGCTGTGTGGCAGGCCAAGGGCCACACCCAGCTTGCGTACTTCGTCCTTGAACAATTCGCGCAGGGGTTCCAGCAATTTCAGGTTCAGGGTATCTGGCAAGCCGCCTACGTTGTGGTGGCTCTTGATGGTGTGTGAGCCTTTTTTACCCTTGCCTGCACTTTCGATGACGTCAGGGTAAATTGTGCCTTGTGCCAGCCATTTGGCATTACTCAGCTTGCCGGATTCTACCTGGAAGACTTCGACAAATTCGCGGCCTATGATTTTGCGTTTGGCTTCTGGGTCAGTTACACCGGCCAGGTGGCCCATGAATTGGGCAGTTGCGTCAACATGGATGACTTTGACACCCAGGTTGTTGGCAAACATTTCCATGACCATCTTGCCTTCATCCAGACGCAGCAAGCCGTGATCAACGAATACACAGGTCAGCTTGTCGCCTATGGCACGGTGTATCAATGCGGCAGCAACGCTGCTATCGACACCACCGGACAGGCCAAGGATGACTTCATCGTCCCCTACCTGGGCACGGATGGAGGCAACGGCTTCAGCGATGTAATCAGGCATGTTCCAGTCTGATTTGCAGCCGCAGATTTCATGCACGAAACGGCCAAGTATGGCTTCGCCTTGCAGGGTATGCGTGACTTCGGGATGGAATTGTACGGCGTAAAAACGACGCTTTTCGTCGGCCATTGCCGCGATGGGGCAATTGTCTGTGGATGCCATCAGTTTAAAACCTGCAGGCATTTCATTGACTTTGTCGCCATGGCTCATCCATACCTTGAGCATGCCGTGGCCTTCTGGCGTGACAAAGTCGTTGATGTCTTTGAACAGGGCTGTGTGGCCACGGGCGCGGACTTCGGCGTAACCAAATTCGCGCACATGGCCATTTTCAACCTTGCCACCCAACTGTTCTGCCATGGTCTGCATGCCGTAGCAAATGCCAAGTACCGGCACGCCAGCATCAAACACAGCCATCGGCGCACGCGGGGTATCGCCTTCGGTCACGCTGCTGGGGCCGCCAGACAGGATAATGCCGGCGGCACCATAGTTGCGAATGAATTCATCGCTGACATCATAAGGATGTACTTCAGAAAAAACGCCTGCATCACGCACACGACGGGCGATCAGTTGCGTAACCTGTGAACCAAAATCAAGGATAAGAATTTTAGAATGCATAACTCAAATTATCATGTCAGGTTGTGCAGGCATAGCCTGAACAACACGATTGTTTCCTGCATTTCTGGCTGAAAGCAGGGCTTTTTCTGCAAGGCTGATTAATGTTTCCGGTTCTGCATCCGGAAATAAATCAGTGCAGGCGGTGCCAGCACTGATGGTCAGCGAGGTTTCTTTTTGATTTACAACTTCGGGATGCATCATGACTGATGAGCGAATTCTTTCGGCAACCGCAGTGGCGACCAGATGGGATGCACCAGGCAAAACAACCAGCAGCAAGTCGGTGCCGAACCGCCCCATGGCATCAAATGGACGTACGCAAGAGCGGATACGGCTGACGGTCTTGACCAGCATCATATCGGTGATGGCGATACCTTCTGATTCGCGCAGAGCTTCCATCTGGTCCAGGCTGGCGATCAGCAGGGCCAGGGGTTTTTCTGCCTTGGCACAGCGTTCCATTTCTATCTTGAGCGAACGTATGATGGCTGTTTTATTCCAGGTTCCCAGCAAGGGGTCGATCAGGGAATCTCGCTTGAGGCTGCGGTTTTGCTTGATGACTTCCAACTGGTTCTGGTACAGGACATCAAACGCCAGCTCACGCTCTATCATGGCGGCAATGTCACTGAAAATCTGTCTTTCTTCGTCCCCCAGAGTGTGCGGTTCGTAATCAACCAGCATGACGCTACCGATCAATTGATTGGTATGGTCATAAATTGGATGCCCAGCAAAAAACCGCAAGAACGGCGCACCTGCCACCAATCCATGCTTGCTCAATTCGTCATGTAAGCGCAAGTCATGGATTTCCACCAAATCATCGGTGAAGTTGAAGGCATCACAAAACATGGCTTCGACGCTAGTGATGGAACGTTCGGCAAAATCAAATCGTTTTGACAGATTACCTAAACTGACAAAGCAGTTTGCCACCCCAAACATGTTGATGCCCAAACGCTCGAAGCGCGCCAGACGAACTTCCATCTTTTCAGAAACCAGACGCTCGAATCCCGAATTGACACGCGCCGATGTCGTAGGACTGGATCGATCTAGGGGCGTTGACATACCAATCTCCTGGTACCTTCAATTCGGGAAATACGCATCAGTCAGCCCGGTAATTGGGCGCCTCTTTTGTGATTTGTACGTCATGGACATGCGATTCACGCATACCTGCTGATGTGATCTCGACAAATTCGGATTTGGTATGTAAATCGTCAATCGTCGCGCAACCGCAATATCCCATGGAAGAACGAACACCGCCCACCAATTGGTACAAAATTGCCAATACGCTGCCTTTGTAAGGTACTCGACCTTCAATACCTTCAGGTACCAGTTTGTCAGCATTATTTGCGGCATCCTGGAAATAGCGGTCTGCAGAGCCATCGGCCATCGCACCCAGACTACCCATGCCACGATACGATTTATAGCTGCGGCCCTGGAACAGGATGACTTCGCCAGGTGCTTCTTCGGTACCGGCAAACATGCTACCCATCATCACTGTGGATGCACCAGCAGCCAATGCCTTGGACACGTCACCAGAGAAACGCACACCACCGTCAGCGATACACGGGACGCCAGTGCCTTTGAGTGCATTCGCAACATTGGAAATAGCAGAAATTTGTGGCACGCCGACACCAGCCACGATACGTGTGGTGCAGATGGAACCAGGGCCGATACCGACCTTGACAGCATCCGCACCATGCTCTACCAGCGCCAGTGCAGCCGCTGCCGTTGCAATATTGCCACCAATGACTTCAATATGAGGATAATTAGTTTTTACCCAACGCACGCGATCCAGCACACCTTTGGAATGACCATGTGCGGTATCAACGACGATGACATCAACACCAGCTTTGGCCAGCAAATCAATCCGCTCTTCATTGTCCACACCCACACCGACAGCAGCACCAACGCGCAGCTTGCCTTGTTCATCTTTGGAGGCGAAGGGATGTTCTGTTGATTTTTGAATATCTTTTACGGTGATCAGACCGCGCAACTCAAATGCATCATTGACAACCAGTACACGTTCCAGTCTGTGTTTGTTCATCAGGCGCTTGGCTTCTGCCAGGTCAGCACCTTCTTTGACGAATACCAGTTTTTCACGCGGTGTCATTTTGGCACGCGCTTCGGCGTCCAATTCTTCTTCGAAGCGCAAATCACGGTTGGTGATGATACCGACCACCACTTTGCCCTCAACTACCGGGAAACCGCTGATGCCGTGCTGCTGGGACAGGGCGATCACGTCACGAATCTTGGTGTCGGGCGGGATGGTGATAGGATCACGCAATACACCTGATTCAAAACGTTTCACCTTGGCCACTTCGCGAGCCTGCTCTTTGGCAGTCAGGTTTTTGTGGATAATACCGATACCACCTTCCTGTGCCATGGCGATGGCCAGACGGGCTTCCGTGACGGTATCCATCGCAGCTGATACCAAAGGTATATTCAGCTTGATGTTTCGCGTCAATTTGGTCGCAAGGGAGGTATCTTTAGGGAGTATGTCCGAATATGCAGGGACGAGTAGCACGTCATCGAACGTGAGTGCTTTTTGGAGTAAACGCATAGCATTTCCTATAGGCGCAAAAGCGAATTATACAGAAAACTTGCGGAATCGTCTTGCTACGTGTAAAACTCTTGAATAATCAAGTGTTTTTTAAGAAAGCTACTTATGTTAATTTCACGCATTGCCCTACCCTTCGTTCTTGGTTTCGCCTGCGCCGCCGCACATGCTCAGTATGTATGGCTGGATGAAAAAGGCAACAAACAATATTCAGACACGCCGCCACCTATTTCGGTACCTAAAAACAAAATCATCAAGTCACCAAATATGAGCGGCAAGTCAGTACCGGCTACAGATGCCGCACCAGCCTCTGCTGCGGATGATGCAAGCAAGCTGCAAAAACCGGCAACTACTGCCAACAAAAATGAGGATTACAACAAACGCAAAGCTGAACAGGCGGAAAAAGATAAAAAAGCCGAAGATGAAAAGCAAACTGCTGCTGCCAAAGCAAAAAACTGTGAGCGTGCGCGCACCTATCAACAAAACCTGGAATCTGGCACCCGCATTGCCAATGTGGACAAAAATGGTGAACGCAGTTTCATGGATGATGCCCAGCGCAGCCAGGAACTGGCTGACGTCAAGAAATCTCTGGCAGACTGCAAATAAGTTACCAATAGCAAAAGTAAGCGGTGTGCCAGGCGTGTTATGTGCTTGCCTGTTTTTTTGCGCGCCGACGACGTGCTTCCATAGGGTCGGCAATCAATGGACGGTAAATTTCCACCCTGTCACCTGGATGCAAATGGGCATCCAGAGTTTTTAGTTTACCGAAAACCCCCACTTTAAAGACGCTGATATCAATCTCTGGATGCAGTTGTATGATGCCACTTTGCTGTATCACCTGCATCAGAGTGGCCTGCGTATTGATTTCTACATCCAACAGGCTGACTTTGGATACGCTGGCATAACAAACCTGCACTACCATATTTGTCTTATCAACCATATAATGCCTCGGCACGGGTACAGAAAGAATCAACGAAGCTGTTGGCAATCTTGGAAAACACCGGGCCAATCAGATGTTCCAGCAATTTACTGGAAAATTCATAATTAAGGTCAAATTCGATTTTGCAGGCGTCTGTTCTTAGCTCGGTAAACTTCCAGCAACCAGATAACTGCCTGAAAGGTCCTTCGACCAGATTCATTTGCATCAAGTGGGGACGCTGATTATTGTTTTTCGTTGTAAACTGCTGCTTGATACCATGATAATTAATGGCAAGGGTGGCAACCAGTTCATTCCCGGTACGTTCGACGACATGCACCTCGCCGCACCACGGCAGGAATTGCGGATATTTTTCGACATCATCGACCAGGGCGAACATTTGCTCTGCACTGTAAGCCACGAAAACTGTTTTATGCACGACTGCCATCAAGAAGAACCATTTGGTAGAATCACAGGTTCGCATTTTAACCGAGTCATTGCAGGGATCGAAACGCATTCCACTGTTTCTTTACCCTGAGATCACCTATTTTTATCCCACATGAGCATTGCTGATAATAAAAAAGCATTCCACGATTACTTTATCGAGGAGCAATTCGAAGCTGGTGTCGTCCTGCAAGGCTGGGAAGTCAAGGCCATACGCGCTGGCCGTGCACAGTTGAAAGAAGCGTACGTCATCGTCAAGAATGGCGAAATCTTTCTATTTGGTGCCCATATTGGTGCCCTGCCGACTGCATCTACCCACATACATCCCGATTCGGTCAGAACACGTAAATTATTGTTAAATGCAGCAGAAATTAGCAAACTGATAGGTAAAGTTGAACGTTCCGGCTACACCATGGTGCCGCTGAACCTGCATTTCAGTAAGGGGCGCATCAAATGTCAGATCGGCCTGGCCAAAGGTAAAAAGCAGCATGACAAGCGCGATACAGAAAAAGAAAAAGACTGGCAGCGCGAGCAACAAAAAATCATGAAGCAAAACCGTCGCTAAAATTATTTAGCTGGTTTAGTTGATTTAGCTGGATCAACGAATGGGTGCATACAGTTCATGCCCTGCATCCTGTATCTGGCGACGCAGGGCGCGCCGCTCATCCGGGGTCAGGCGATTGGGTTTTTGTGCGCCATCAGCACGGCCACAAGCACGGTCACCATCATGCTGCGCATCACTGCAGTTATCAAGCAAACGGTTTTGATTAAGCTTTTTGTTCAACTGCCGTTCACGCTGTTTGTTCAGTAATTCTTCCTTGTGGGCAAGGTTATCTTTATGTTGAGCATTACCACCGTTAAACCGGTTCCAGAATCCACCGCCATTATTCGCCCGACCATTATCCGCCATGGCTCCTGCCGTCAATGACAGTGACAACATTAAGACAGAAATTTTCAAGTACGGTATATTCATTGCCTGGTTGCTTGCTAAAAGCGATTGCCTGTTAATTAATTAAAAGATGCAAGAATTGAAGCCTGACAAATACTACGATAAAACCTTGCTGATTTTATTCCCAAACTTGCATTCCAGGCTAGTCAATTTGACTGAATTCAGTTTACGATAGCTGTACGAATTCCGCTGTGGTATTCCGTAAAGTATGTAACAGTTTGTAATCCAGACAAGTAATTCTGTTTGCAAGCCTACTCGATGACAGTACTATATTCACATGACCAATACGACCCCCACACCAGACTCCGCAAACAACACGTCCAACAGCCCAAAGGCAAAAATTTTGGTCGTTGATGATGATCTGCGATTGCGCGATTTATTACGTCGCTACCTGACCGAACAAGGCTTTCAGGTAGTCAGTGCAGAGAACGCTCAAGCCATGAATAAACTGTGGATACGCGAGCGCTACGACATGCTGGTACTTGATCTGATGTTGCCCGGTGAAGATGGTCTGGCAATCTGCCGCCGTCTGCGCGGTGCTGGCGACAAAACTCCGATCATCATGCTGACCGCCAAGGGCGAAGAAGTGGACCGCATCATCGGACTGGAAATGGGTGCTGATGATTACTTGCCAAAACCTTTCAGCCCGCGTGAACTGGTGGCCCGCATCAACGCCGTGTTGCGCCGCAAAACGCCGGATGAATTACCGGGTGCACCTTCTGAAGGCCCGCAAAGTTTTGCCTTTGGTGATTTTGTGCTCGATCTGGGAACCCGCACCCTGAAAAAACAAAATGAAAACATTGCCCTCACTACCGGCGAATTTTCGGTATTGAAAGTATTTGCGCGCCATGCGCGCCAACCGCTGTCGCGTGAAAAGCTGATGGAACTGGCCAGAGGCCGCGAGTATGAAGTCTTTGACCGTAGCCTGGATGTTCAGATTTCACGTCTGCGCAAGCTGATAGAACCTGACCCTGGCAATCCCTTGTACATACAGACTGTGTGGGGCTTGGGTTATGTGTTCATACCAGATGGGCAGTCACATTAAGCTACAAATCTTTCCACCATTTGTTTCTTTATTGTTGTTTTTAAGCCAAAACTGAATGCACTCTTATTTGAACAGCCTGGAATGGCTTAAGAGCGGTTTGTTTTGGCGCACCTTCTTCATGCTGGCCTTGCTCGTCACCGCCAGCATGACGGCGTGGATGGCCAATTTTCGCATTTTGGAAACCACCCCCAGAGCGCAGCAGATGGCTGCACAGATTGTCTCCATCGTCACCATTACACGCTCCGCCCTCACCCACTCGGCACCAGAAAAAAGGCATCAACTGCTGTCCGACCTGGCCAGCAAAGAAGGTGTAAGAATTTACCTGCTGGAAGACAATGACCGGGTCGAAGAACCTGATGCCACCAGCTTTTTCCAGGAATCCAAAGCCATCATGCTCAAAGGTTTGGGTGCTGAGACCCGCTTTGCCAGCAAGCTAAACGATGTCAGCGGTTTCTGGATCAGCTTTGATATTGACGACGATCATTACTGGCTGCGCCTTGATCAGGACCGGCTGGACCCTCCCATAGGTTTGCAATTATTTAGTTGGGCCATGGCCACCCTGTTCCTGACCTTGTTAGGCGCAGCTGTCATTTCCAAGCTGATCAATGATCCACTGTCACGCCTTAGCAATGCCGCCCGCGCAATAGCACAAGGCAAGCAACCACCACCTTTGCCACAAAAAGGTCCAAAAGAAATCCGCGAAACCAATCAAAGTTTCAATACCATGGTCGAAGATTTGGCGAGGATAGAAGCTGACCGCACTATCATTCTGGCTGGTATCTCACATGACTTGCGCACCCCGTTAGCACGTATGCAACTGGAAGTGGAAATGGCGAATCTGAGTACCGAATCCAGAAACGGCATGCAATCCGACCTGCAACAGATGGATGCCATCATTGGCCAGTTTCTCGATTACGCCAAGCCTTTGGACAAAGTGGAACTGGAAACCATTAACCTCAGTGAGGTTTTACAACAGATCATTGATGAAGCTTCACGTTTTCAATACCTGCGCCTGCGTACTGCGATTACTCCCGATCTGTTCGTCAATGGCAATATGATTGAAGTCAGGCGACTGTTCAACAACCTGATAGAAAATGCCTGCCGCTACGGCAAGACTGCAGGCGCGCCAATCACCACCCTGGACATACAGTGCTCACGCAAAGTCAAGGACCGCAAGCACAGCATATTGATCAGTTTTCGTGATCACGGCGCGGGCGTTGCAGATCAGGATCTGGTACGTCTGCTAAAGCCCTTTACCCGTGGCGATGCCTCACGCAGCCAGGCCAATGGCTCTGGCCTGGGCCTGGCGATTGTTGACCGCATCATCAAACGCCACGGTGGCAAACTGCGCATCTACAACCATCAGGAAGGTGGCTTTGTGATCGTGATTGCGCTGCAGGAAGCCAAAGATATCTGAGGTGCAACGAGGAGCTTTTACTCGCCACACAACTGCTTGCCGAACTTGACTCTGTCGTAGCTTCCGGATTCCTCCATCTCTTTACACACTTTAAGATAGGTATCCCCGTTAAACACGTCCCCATTTAATGTCATAAAAAATCTGAATGAAGCGCCGGTCATATCTAGCGGGTGTTCGCAGGCATTTTCCGTTGCTTGTCTATAGACCTCATCGCAATCTTTGGTTCTCAGCGTCTTCTTGTTATTCTTGGTTTTCTTGAGAGGAGCGGTCCCACAATTCATAAGAACAAATTGTTCCACGTCGTTTCGTCCGAATTCCTTTTGCAGGAGTTTGCCCCGTGGTGTTTTTAATTGCCGTTCAATACATTCATCCCATTTCTGCTGTGCTGAGGCATGACTTGTAGGCGAAATGAAGTAGATCGCGGCAGCGATGACAATCGTGATGAGTTTCATAAAAATATGGAATGGTGTTGGTATCGGTATTTATTGATGGCCTGACACATTTTATTGCCCCTATTTCATGCATTTTGACCATAACAAATTGTAGATCAATTTATTACCACACAATCAATGACACAAAAAAATATTGGCTCGTTGCAAACAACACGACAGGTTGCGTCGTGGGTGCTGAACGTACCTTGCCTAAAATGAAAAAATCCCGGTTGCCCGGGATTTTTCACTACTACTGAATCAATCAACGATCTCTGTTTTACATGCGACCAGTCACCATGGCCAATTGGGTAGCAGGCTTGCTTTTTTCTTCAGCCTGCGCCGGTGTTTCGGTTTGTGGTGCGCTCAGTTCATAACTCATATGCATGCCTGATTCCAGCTTTTGTGTTGCTACCGGTGCCAATTGTCCAAGAGCTGCAGTCTTCTGTGTCACAGTCCTTGAAGCTGTGCCGGCAACACCAACATTGCTGAAACTGGCAAACCCGGCGATACCAGCGCACAGTATCAGGCCAGCAATCACCGCTGGGCGCAGGCGGAAGCGTTTTTGTACTTCTTCCTGTTGTTGTGCCTGTGCATCGTATGCCACGTCGATTGGTGCAGTCGCCAGAATTTGCTCGACTTGCTGACGCCATTCTGCTGACTGGTGTCTGTTGTTGAGCAGTTTGGTGATCAATGCCTGCGCCAGTTGTTCTGCTTCCTGATGTTCAGCTTCCAGTGTTTGTTTGGCCAATTCTGCTTCTGCCTGCAATTCATCTTGGTGCTGCTGGATCTGCAAAACATTTTGCTCTTGCCATGCTTTGGCAGATGCCAGTGCCTGGGCAATCAATGCCTGGGCTTGCGCTTCTTCCTGGCCACGAGCCTGCAACATGGCTTGCAACTCCTGCTCTGCTGCGACTTGCTGATCCAGTTGAGCCTGCAAGGCTTGCTCTTCTTCCAGACGTTTTGCCATCGCTGTTGCCAGCTCTTGCTCTTTTGCCCGGGTTTGTGCCTGTGCAGCTTCGACTTGACGCTGCAGCTCTGCTTGCAATGTGGCTTGCAATTCGGCTTCTGCTGTCAATTGTTGTTCCAGCTGTGCTTGCAAAGCTTGCTCTTGTTCCAGGCGTTGGGTTTTGGCGATGGCCAATTCCTGTTCTTTTGCCTGTGTCTGTGCCTGTGCAGCTTCCACCTGACACTGGAATTCTTCCTGCAATGCAGCTTCGGCGGCCAGTTGTTGCTCCAGTTGCGCTTGCAAAGCCTGTTCTTGCGCAACGCGTTCAGCGATGGCTGCTACCAATGCCTGCTCTTGTTCCAGTCGTTGTGCTTCCAGTGTTTCAATCTGGCTTTCTTCCAGCAATTTTGCACGCAATGCTGGCAGGATTTCTTCATCATTGGCAATTTGCAATGCTGTGGCAGCAGCCACTTCACGTTCCAGTGCCAGTTTTTCCTGTTCGATGGCGTTGGCGATGATCAGTTGCTCGGCTCTTTGTGCGCTTTGCTCTGCAAGTTCGGCTTCCAGCTTAACGCGCTCTTCCGACGCCATCATGACCAGGCGTTCAGCTTCCATTTTGTCTTCGATCAGGCGCAAGGCTTCCTGTTTCAATTGCAGGCTATCCATTTCCACCTGTTTCTGTTGCTGGATAGCGATGATTTCAAGCTGTTCCAGCGCTGCACGTTGCTGCTCCGCCTGCTGCAATTCAAACAATTCGACGGCACGGGTCTGTGCCAGTTCGGTTGCCTGCTGTTCAGAAACAGCCAATGCATTAGCCAGTTCTGCCGCTTCTTTTTCGCTTTGCAATCTGGCCTGAATGGCGACATTTGCATCCTGTTCTGCATTGGCGCGGATTTCACACAGGCTCAGGTATTCCTGTTCTGCCAGCTTGCGTTGTTCCGCTTCTTGCGCTGCTTTTTGTTCGGTTGCCAGTTTTTGCTGAACCAGGCTCAGGGCTTCCAGTTCACAGGCTGCGCGGTGATTTTCAGTAACTGTCAGCGCTTCTGCTTCGCGCAATCTGGTTTCTGTGGCTTCGGCGGCCATGCGTTGGGCTTCGGCGTGTTCTATGGAACGAGAGAGCAAAGCTTGCTCGGCGTTCGCAATGCGCAAAGCAGCTTCCAATGCCTGCTGTTCTTTGGTGGCACGCGCTGCAGCGGCTTCTGCTAATTGACGTTCAGTATCAAGCTTGGCTTGCAGCGCAACTTCTGCGACTTCTTCCTGTTCCAGTTTGGCTTGCAATTCGGCACTGATTTTTTGTTCAGTTGCGATCTTTTCTTGCCCTGCACGGCTCAGTTCCAGCAACAGTGCAGATTTTTCTTCCAGTGCGGCGGCGGCCTGGCGTTTGATCAGTGCTTCTTCAGCCGATTGTGCCAGCCATTGTTTTTCTGTTTCATTGAATTTTTCTGCCAACTGGCGGGCTTCTGCTTCCGCTGCCTTGCGTGCTTCTATCAGCTTGCATTGTTCCTGTTCTGCGGCCAGGCGAGCCTGAGCTTCGGTCGCAGCGGCCAGTTCTGCCTGTTGCTTGGCAGTCAGGCTGGCGAGTACGGCTTGCTCGGCATCAGCGCGCAATTGCTGAGTAGCAAGCAATTCTTGCTCTTGTTGCAGACGTTGTGCCAGCAGTTCTGCCACCAGTTTTTGTGCATCAGCATGGGCAGCCAGTTCCTGGAACAGGGCTTTTTCTGATGCCAGGGTCGCTTCTGTAGCGGCGCGGATAATCTGTTCTGCACGGGCACGGGCTTCGGCAAACTGACGCGCCTCGCTTTCGCTGGCCAGACGGCTTTGCACTTGCTGATGCGCGTCTTGTTCAGCCAGCAATTTTGCTTCTGTATTTTCCAGCAAGGATTGATCATCTGCCAGACGTTGTTGCAATACCTGATCCAGTTCGGCAACTTTACGGTTCTTTTCTACCACCAGTTCATGAGCACGATGCTGGCTGGCAGCATAGGCTTGCGCCTGAACTTGTAATGCCTGTTCTGCCTGTAGTTTAGCAGCAGCCATTTCTTTGGCTTCTTGCTCGGCCCTGGCACGAACGGCTGCAGCCTGGGCATGTTGCTGTTCTGCAGTTGCCCTGGCAGTTGCTGCGGCAGCGGCGATTTTTTCTGATTCCAGTTTTTCTGCAGCGGCCTGTGCTTCTGCCAGTGCGGCTTCTGCCTTTTGCTTTTCCAGCCTGGCTTGTTCTTCCAGTGCTTGTGCTGCCTGTTGTTGAGATTTGGCTTTTTCCTGTTCCAGCTTTGCCAATTGCGTGGCTGCCTTTACGCGGGCGCTCGCTGCTGCGGCGGCTTGTTGCTCAGCCTTGGCTTGTTCATTATTTTGTTCCAGCAGTTTTTTCTCTTCTGCGACCTTGGCTTCCATGGCGGTACGCAAGGCTTGTTCGGATTGCAGTCTGGCCAGGTGCTGGTCGCGCTGTTCTTGCTCTACCACGGCCTTGGCTTGCAATTCTGCAGTCAGGCGTTTTTCTGCCACCAGTTTTTCTTGCACCAGAGTCAGCGCTTTTTGTTCGGATTCGGCACGCAGTCTCAGGGTCTTGCCCAATTCTTCTGCTTCCACCGCCTTGCTTTGCGCCAGCACAGCGGATTGTTTTTGCAGCTCTGCGTGTTCCTGCATTTTTTGCAGGCGCACTTGCTCTGCTGCAATCATGGTCTGACGTGCTGCACGTGCTTCGGCTTCTTGCTGCTGGCGTGCATTCAAGACATTGACGTGTTCACGGTCGGCATGTGCACGGGCAAAAACTTGTTCGGCGGCGGACTTTTCTGCTTCAAGTTTTTCCTGTGCGGCCCTTGCCGCCTGTTTTTCAGCTTCCAGGTGCATTTGCTCGGCACGCGCCATTTCTGTGGCCTGATGGCTTTTCAGCAAAGCAACTTTTGCTGCCTTGCATTGTGTTTCTTTTTGCAATTCGGTCTGTTCCAAGGCAGATTTTTCTGCTTCCAGAGTGGCTTCCAGTGCCAGCCTTTCTTCGCGCTCTGCCTGCTCTTTGGCGATGGCGATTGCCATGGCCTCTTCTTCTGCACGCAGCCTTGATTCCGCTTCTTGTTCTGCCGCCTGTTCCAGCAGCAGTTTTTCCTGGGTCGCTTTCAGCACTTGCTGCACTGCCTGGGCACGGCGACGTTCTGCCTGTAATTTTTCTTCCTGAAGTTCCATCGCTTTCACCTCATCATTAGTGCGTTGCTGTTGGACGCGCAGACACTCAGTCGCATCGTGATTTTTCCTGGCAGCAGCTGCCGCCATTTTTTGCTGCAATTCCACCTGCTCCATGGTTTTTTCCAGGCTCAGTTTTTCTGCAACACATTCTGATTCCTGGGCTACACGACGTGCATGTTCTGCCTGCTCTTGCAGACGCAACAATTCGGCATGTGACTGATCGGCCTTTGCCATTGCTTCGGCTTCTTCCGTCTTCTTACGTTCAGCATCGAGTTTTTCCTGCAAGGCAGCCGCAGCTTTTTGCTCTGCTTCTACCCGCATTTTTTCAGCCAGCATCAATTCCTTGGCTTTTTTTGCCTTTTCTGCCGATGCCAGGTTGGCCCGTTTCAAAAGTTCAGCCTGAAAAGCACTGGCACTCAGCGCCTGTTGTTCGGAATCAGCCTGTTCACGTGCTTCTTGCACGGCAACGCGTTCTATTTCCACACGTTCTTGCGCAAGTTTGGCAGCACGCTGTTCTTCAACCGTGCGCTGGCGTGCGATTTCAGTTGCTTCCTTCTCCGCCAGACGACGTTGACGCGCTTCCTCCGACAAGGCTGCTTCAGCCTCCTGCCGTGCACGTGCTTGCAATGCAGCCTGTTGTTCGTTTTCGATACGGCTCATGGCGGTCGATTGCAGATCACGTTCGGCACGAATGCGGGATTCAGTCACCATGCGGATTTTGTCTTCGGCATCGCGTCTGGCTTGGGCCGTGGTCGCAGCGATCATTTCAGCCTGTTCACGGCGAGCAGCAGCGATACGCAATTCTTCTTCCGACTGCATACGCAGTTGTATCGCTTCAGCCGCCCTTCTTTCAGATTCCATGCGGGCATGGGCGATGGCTTCTTGTTCTTGCTCTAATGCAACACGGGTCAAGGCATCTTCACGGGCACGCACTTCAACCGGGGCACGGTTGATCGCATATTCCAATGCCATGGCTTCGGCCTGATCACGTTCCTTGTTCACTTGCAGGGATTCGCTGCGTACCTTGGCCAGCATTTCTGATGTTTCGCGTGCTTCCCTTTCCTGTTTTTCGCGCTCGCGTGCCAGTTCAGCAATGCGTGCATCGGCGCGGGCACGCTCTTCGGCCTGTTGACGGGCGGATTGTGATGCGGCGAAACGTTCGGCAGCCCAGTTCCTGGCATTGGTAGTTTGTGTTGCCAGTTTTTGTGCTTCGGCATGTGCCTGGGAAGCAAGTTCGGATTCAGCCTTGTATTGTTTCTCGGCCTTTTCCATGGCCTGCTGTTCCATTTTTGAACGCAGTTCGGATTGTTCACGGGCACGGGCTTCCATCTGCGCCCTCTCCTGCAAGTTCCGGGTTTCTTCTGCGGTGGCGGCAATACGCGCCTGGCTGGCGGCATTTGACTGGCGCTCTGCCATCAGTTTTGCTTGGGTACCGACAGCGGCTTCCTGTTCCAGCGCCAGTTTGCGCTGGGCAAGCTCTGCCGCTTCGGCTTCGGCCTGCGCCCTGGTTTCTGCCAATGCCCGGGCCTGGGTTTCTGCTTTCAGCCTGGTTTCGGCGGCTACGGTGGCACGTGCTTCTGCTTCTACCCGCGCAATGGCTTCACGAATACCCTTCACGTCGATGCGGACATTGGACTCAATTGCCTCTTCCGGTGGCAAATAATCGTCTTTACGGTCGCCATGGCGATCGAGGGAGTAATCTCCCAAAGATAATTTATTTAACAAGGCTTGATTGCTGTCCATTCTGCACTCCTGATTTGATAGTCGTTCGCCGTCATCGCGGGCCCTGCCATGCCGGAACTTCTTAACCTGAATTATCAATGAAGAAAAAACTGACGATGACCGGAGCAGAAGTGGAAAAACGGCTCAATTCTTGTTTTATCCGTTTCCCTTAAGGCTGGAGGGACGTAAAATAGCGGTAACCTAACATTGCCGGAGAATTATCTTGAACGAAAACGTTACCGAAATCAGACACCCACTGGTGCAACACAAGTTGTCGCTGATGCGCAGCAAAGACACGCCGACGGATAATTTCCGCCGTCTGTTGCGTGAAATCAGCCAGATGCTGGCATATGAAGTAACACGCGACCTGCCTATCGAACTGGTCAAGATCGAAACACCTATCACCACCATCGATGCTCCCACCATCAGCGGCAAGAAGCTATGCGTGATCTCGGTACTGCGTGCCGGCAACGGCATCCTGGATGGCATGCTGGATTTGCTGCCAAACGCACGCGTTGGACATATCGGCCTGTACCGCGACCCGGAAACTCTGGAACCGGTCGAGTATTACTTTAAAGTACCAGAAGACATCGCCGAACGCCTGGTCATCGTGGTTGACCCCATGCTGGCGACTGGTAATTCTGCCGCCGCAGCCATTGCACGCCTGAAGCTGCGTGGCGCGACCAGCATCAAGTTTGTCTGCCTGCTGGCAGCACCAGAAGGCATCAAGGTCTTGCAAGCTGCGCACCCTGATGTGTCCATCGTCACTGCATCGATTGATCAATGCCTGAATGAACATGGCTATATTGTTCCTGGCCTGGGTGATGCTGGCGACCGCTTGTTTGGTACCAAGTAATTGATTTCTTCTGTTTTTGACTATTTTCACTGATGACGACTATTGCCCGCTTCGTTCCCGAATCCAAATTACCCGAAGTGGGTACCACCATCTTCACCGTGATGTCGGCGCTGGCAGCCGAAAAGAAGGCTGTCAATCTGGGTCAGGGTTTTCCTGATTTTGCCTGTGACCCGGCGTTGCCAGCAACGGTAGCCGCCGCCATGGCTGCGGATTTTAACCAATACCCGCCAATGACGGGTATGCCCCAGTTGCGCGAGCAGATTGCCCACAAGATTCAGGATATATACGGGCATGCCTATGATGCCAATAGCGAAATCACTGTCACCGCGGGTGCCACCCAGGGTATTTTGACGATATTGCTGGCCAGCGTGCATGCCGGTGATGAAGTCATTGTCATAGAGCCAGCCTACGACAGTTACGTGCCTTCGATCAAGCTGGCTGGCGGCATCCCGGTATTTGTGAGTATGGAACTGGGTGAGGATGGTTACAGCATCCCCTGGGACAAGGTGAAAGCGGCAATCAGCAGCAAAACCCGCATGATCATGTTGAATTCACCCCACAATCCAACTGGCAGCGTGCTCAATGCCAGCGATATCGCTGCCTTGACGGACATCGTACGTGATACCAATGTTCTGATTGCTTCAGATGAAGTATATGAGCACATGGTGTATGACGGACAGCGCCACGAATCATTGTCACGCTACCCCGAACTGGCTGACCGCAGCTATATCATTTCCAGCTTTGGCAAGACCTATCATGTGACTGGCTGGAAGATAGGCTATGTCGCCGCCCCAGCAGCCCTGACGGCGGAATTTCGCAAGGTGCATCAGTACAATGTATTCAGCGTGAATACGCCTATGCAGGTAGGGCTGGCACAATACATGAACGACCCTGCCCCGTATCTGGAATTACCGGCGTTTTATCAGAAAAAACGCGACCTGTTCCGTGCCGGCCTGGCAAACAGCCGCTTGCGCCTGCTGCCTTGTGCGGGTACCTATTTTCAAAGCGTCGACTATTCAGCCGTATCGGATATGCCAGAGCTTGACTTCGCCCGCTGGCTGACTACTGAGATCGGTGTTGCCGCTATCCCTGTCTCTGCATTTTATCAGCAGAGTAAAGAATCTGGCATCGTACGCTTTTGCTTCGCCAAGCAGGATGCCACCCTGCAAGATGCCCTGCAACGCCTGCAAAAGCTCTAAACCTGCTCACGATCTTACTGCGCGGGCGCAATCAGAGACCACGCGGGGCTCATGCGCTGCTCAAAATGCTCATGTACTAGAGTACATTCCGCTTTTTGCGCTGATCTTAGTTACCCTTACCCCGCTGACGCCCGCTCGCTACAGATCGTGAACAGGTTCTAAATCAATGCAGAGAAATGGAAACCAGAAGAAGGCAGCCCCATTGCAATAGGGGCTTCACGCTAGTTTTACTTGCCTTCTTGTGTATCTTCTTTCTTGACAGACATGCTTTTTAGCAAAGACCAGACCATCGCCCCCAAAATCGCAAGGCCAGCGGCAAGTGCCGCCCAAAGCCAGGGTTTGTGTTCTTTGGTCGGTGCGGTGACTGGTGCCTGTACAGATTTTTCAGTTTCGGCAACGATGGGCTGACTGGCAATCTCAACACTGGCGTCGTCCGCCTTGATCAGTTCAACTGTTTTCAGGTTTGGCATCAAAGTGTGCAGAGGCAAAGCTGCACCATCTTTTGCTTCCACGCCCCATTCAAGTATATAAGGGCCTTTGCCTCGCGCCAAAAATATCAGACTGCGGGGCAAACTGGCAACTTGTATTCCAGGTGGGGGCTTACCCAAAGAGCTAACCGGGCCCGCTGTCTGCAGTCGCAAGCCTTTATAACTTGCGCCGTCCAGCAACATATCTGGCGATTTTGCTTCCCCATTTGGCAGATTCAGACGATAAGCCAGCGTCTCATTGAGCCAGACTTCGCGATCCGTCTGCTGCGCTGTCACCTGTTGGTGATGCCGCAATACATGCAATGGGTAGAGTGGATCGTGGTAATGTCGATATGAAACCGTGTTCTGGGCTGGTGGCAATTGCCCCAAAACACTCACCGTCGCCAGGGTATTGGGTTCACTCAATTGCAAACGCAGGCTATCTATCGGTGTTTTATCCGGCAAGGGGTAATCACAATAGTTATTGCTGCATGCTTTGGGTGGTATCAGCACACTCCATTGTAAAGGTGGTGGCGTATAGCTTTGCTGCTGGCTATCCACAGTGACACCAAGCAGTTCCGGTGCCTGCTCAGCATCGTTCCAGCGCAAGCGTAAATAACGTGCGGTCGCATGATGAAGGCTGATATCCAGTTTTTGCACCATGGCATTTTGATGTTGTAACTGTATGACTTGCTCATCGGCACTGAGCATGCGCCAGTTCTTCAAATCATCACTGGCCTCCAGACTAAAGCCAAACAAGCCACTGACTTGCCCAGCCAGCTCAAGTTTGGCTTGCAGCAATTGCCCCTTGCTTTGGCTGACATCCAGAATCCAGGCGGGGATAGTTTTTTTCTTGTCCGTCTTCCACTCGGCCAATTGTGTCAGCGAACCATCCGGATTTTGCCGGAAGCTGTTAGCAGTGTTCACAGTAAGGCTTTGTTCAGCCGGAAGCGGAAACAACGCTGCCTTGGTGCTACGCAATTCTGCAGTTTCAGTTTCGGTATCGACCCAGGAAAATGACAGCAAATCCCCTGCTGCATTACGCACCCGCACGTCATGCAAATCCGGATGCACACTGCCCGGGTAAATACCTACGGGCAAATTCAAGCGATAGTAAGGGCCATTACCCTGAGTAGTAATTACCGTTTGCTGCACACCAACCGTCGCGGCAAAACCTGGCGACATGGGCAACAACAGACAGCTTGCAAGCAATGCCGCTTTAATCTTCATTGAGCGTCCATTGTTCATTTCTGCTCCTGATTGGATTCGACTTCATCCTCAGCATCAATCACGACCACTTTTGGTTTGACAGGCACTGGCGCAAAATACCCGACCACCAGCAGCAGGATACCCACGCCGATGAAGGAGACAATGCGATACAGACCGCCACGATCCGCCAATTCGATCAGGAACAGTTTCACTACAACCACACCGAGCAAGGCCGCACCCGCTATCCAGATGCCGCGTGACATGCGACGGTTGCCAAACAGCATGACCGCCACACCACATACGGCCCAGGTGATAGATACTGCTGCCTGGCTAAGGCGAGATTCAAACAAGGCATCTGCGTCCCAGGGCACACCAGCAAAATGGTGGCAACTACGCAGGACCATGCCTGTCAACAAGGCCAGGGCAGTTGTTGCTGCCAATACCGTAGATATCTGCAAACCACCAGCTTGGCCCGTTTTAACGGCAGCTGACGGTAAAGCACGCCACCAGTGGAGCAAGGCCAGCAATACCAACCACTGCCCCAATTCCAGCGGATTCAACAAAGGCAGGTAAGGCAAGGGGCTGGCGTCACCGGCGCTGAAAGCATTTGTCAGCCAGCACCAGCCCAGCAAATACAAGGCAACCGGTGCGCAGGCCAGTTCCAGATAGGCGCGACGATAAGTATTCAGTGGCCAGATGATTGCCAGCACGCGTGAACCGATAAACCAGAATACCAGGGCAGGTACTAGTATCCACCCCAGCAAAGGCCAGCTCGACCAGGTATCGGCCAGCGGTTCAAAGCGCAACTGCCCTTCCCGTGCAGCCAGCAGCAGGAAAAACCAGAAGCCAACAATGTGCGTCAGACTCAGCAGACGCGGCCAGCTTGCCAGCCACACCTGTTGCCATTTCAACGCCCGCAAATGCCAGGCCAGAGCCAGCGACCACAACAGCCAGCCAAAATGCGCCGATGGCAAATAAGCTGTTGGCGATCCAAACACGCCTATCAGGGCGCTGAAAATCAGCAAAGGCAGAAAGACAATCGCCGCACCACCCATGGCAGGCCAGCGCCGCCATTTGGCAAGCGCTATCATCAATACAGAACTGAGGATGGAGATTGTCACAGCGACAGTCGCAGCAAAGACTGTCTGCCCATTATGCTGCAGTACATCCAAACTTTCGGGGAACCAAGCTGACAACCACCACCCCAATCCCCAGACGACAGGCAATATTGTTGCCAACTTGCTGTTACACCAGGGGTTCAACCAGATAGCAGCCACAGGGCTTGTCGCTGGTCCATTGATAGCACTGGCCGCACTGACATTTCCCATTTCCAGCAAGACCTGGCGCATCCTGGCTGCCTCGGCACGTATGCGATCAGCACTGAACCAAGCAGCGACGGCCAGTGACAAAGGAATCAGGAAGCCCAGGTGGGCAAATGCACTGCCGTGATAATACTCAATCTCAACGCCATACAATAAAGCAGAGATCACTTGCAGGCCCGCAGCCAGACCTGCCAGCGCAGTATGCGACATGCGCAAGCCTGCCCATAGCAGCAGACAAGATGTCAACGGCCAGATCAGCGCTGCCTGTTGCAGGTCTATGGCAAACAACATCGCCAGATGCAGCAAGGCGCAGCCACTGACCACCGCCAGATTATTAATTACAGACCAGGCCGGTGGTTTGCCCTGCTCTTGCGCTTTTTGCTTGGTTTCACGCATCGCCCGTCCTGCAGTAAACAGGATACTGGCCGCAATAATCAGGGCCGCCAGCATGCCATGCCAGCCATCCGCCAATGCTGCCTTGTTGGTGGTGATATTGGCAGTATTGGTTGTCGTTGCCGCGTGCAGGGTAAACAGGAAAGTTAACAATGCTGTCGCCTGCAAGGCAGCCGCTACGGGTGCAAAGACTTGCAGACCAAAACGTCGCGCCACTGCCGATACCAGCAAGGCCAGCACCGCCAGCGCAGCCGCTGCATACTGCGGCACCAGCAACATCCACGGCAACAGGGCAATCGCCGTTACACCCAGCCATGGCAAGAAGCGGTTAGGCACTTCTTCCCAGGTTGAAACAGTCTTGCTGTCGGCACGCCTGTGCAAATTCCAGACCACAAATACGCTGATGGCAAGCAACACCGGTCCCAGCCATGGGCCCTGCCACAAAGGCCCGGTCAGATCAGGGTTCAGGTAAATGCCATTTAACAGCTTATAGCTGGCCCCGGCCAGCACCACATAGGCAAATGCCCTGGCATACGGTCTTTGCTGGCGCAAGCCCAGCCAATACATGCCTGCCCCCTCTACCGCCCAGGCAGCACCGGTCCAGGCGCCTTCCAGCCCCAGCGGAATCGCCAAAGTACCAAAAATAGCGGCCACAATGACATAGGCCTCGGCCAGCAAGGCCAGGCCCTGCTTTTGTTTGGAAAACACAAATCTGGCCAGCAGCAGGTAAAAGAAACCAATTGCCAATGCAGAAAATGCCGCGCCGTATTCGGTGTGCTTGACCAGCATGTACTGCATGCCGAATGCCGTGACCGGGTTACCAAACACCAGCGCACTATCCACCCGACCTACCCGCTTCAGAGTTGCCAGCGGACCTTCCTGGTTTTCTGCTTCCTTCAGCGTGCGTCGCGCAAACAGCAGGCCTATCAGGGCAAATAGAACAAAGAAGAACAACAGGAAAGGCTGTACCAATCCATATTGGCTATCTGTATAAAACTTATCTGCCCAACCCAATGCCAAGGTAAAGGTGCCGACAAAACCTATCAGGTTGAGGACGCGCCAGGCATTAAACCAGGCAACCAGAAAAATACCCACATCCAGCACAGCCAGATAGGTAAACAAGCCCATAGGCCGGTTTTCGCCAGTGGAGGTCAGCACTGGTGTTACGAAACCTTCCAGCGCAGCAACGATGGCCAGTAGGGGCGCATTCTGCAAGACAGCCAATGCGGCACTCAGTACCGACACTGCAAACATGAAACCAAAGCCCACTTCCGGGGTTAGCAATGCATGCATTTTCATGGCAGACAGGGTAGTCAGATAAAACACCCCTATCGCCATACCCTGCAATATCAAGGCATAATCGCGGCGCTTATTACGCAGCAACCAACCCAGACTCAACAGGACGACACCCACCAGTGCGACACCGGCATAACGCAACTCCACCGGTACCGTAACCCGCTCTGCCGTATAACGCAGCAAGAAAGCCAGACCAAGGAACAAGATCAGCACACCGGCCTTGACCAGGGTATTCCCACCAAAAATCAGATTGGCAATCGGCGCAGGCAAACTTTCGCGAAAGCTTTTGGGTGGTGGTGGCGGTGGCCGTTTTGCCACAGCTGGTTTGACCGGCACTGGTGGCACAGGCGTAGCGACTGGCGTCGTCTCAATTGCGGCCATCACTACCGGAGATACTGCAGGTGGCACAGGTACCGACATCGTTGTTGTCAGCTCGACTGGCTTGAAGCCAGCCTCATCCGTGATAGGCAAGGCAGTACTGGCATCTTTACCTGTTATGGTTGCAGCCATTACAGATGCAGACTCCAATATCAGTCCATCATCAATGGATAAAGTGCTGTCAGCCGCTGGCAATGGTGGTGGCGTGACCACAGCAGGCTGCAACGCTGCCTTACCAGGCTCTGCAGGATGAATGGCCTCTGCAGTAATTTCTGATGTTTTTTCCGGCATGTCCGGCATCGCTACAGCATCGCTGGCGATGCCAATTTTCAGAGTGGCAAGCTCACGCTCCAGGTTTTGCAGGCGATTTTCCATCGCTGCCATTTTCCTGCGCATCTCCGCCAAGGGATCTTCAGGTTTGGTCTGCTCCTGTTTTGGCTGCGCAGTATCACTGGCACTCCAGGGTTTAGGCTTTTTGTTGCGGGAACTCCCCAGCATGTGACCAACAAAGCCACCCAGTACGGCAAACAACAGCATGGCAGGGCCTGACCCCGTTGCCACGCCGATGATGAAACCGATGATTCCACCGACAAACCACATAGTATTCCCTTAATTCTTCTGCGCTTTTAGCGCCATCGCCAGACTGTAAGGAAAATTCAAAAAACTTGCAATACTTGCACTTCAAGCGCAATCGTGGTGTTGCTATTTATTTTATCCATGCGATAGGTGATTTCCATAGGAAAACACCTGAAGGACTGAGGTCAAACCATTGACAGAAATTTCGGAAAATCTGATAGAACGAATTACAACTACTTACAAAAATTCAGAGCGAAGGCGCAACGCACATTTTTTCACTGGGCATGTTCAGGCGGATGACATTTCCCGACATATGCAGACAACTGTCATCCCTGGCCTCAAGGTTTTTCCTGCTTTTGCAACAATTCTTTGTCCAGCTGTTCTATATGCAATTTACGCTGCATGGCCTTGGCTTCCAGCGATATCCTTTGCAAGACAACGATATATTGCCGACGCTGTTGCTTGGTGTCATCCAGGCAATCATTCACAAAAAACTTGGTATGACAGGTTTTTTCAGCCTGCTCATACCAGTTTTGCAAACGCTGCTGTGCTGCTGTGGCTTCTTTCAGGGCAGCATCTGCCAATTCGGTAGTAGTAATGCTGCCGGGGGGGTATTTTTGGTCCAGGGCTGTCGTCATTCCGACAATCGCAGACAATTCATTGCTGTCCGGGATAGCCATTGCGGGGCTGGTCATCACCAGTTGAAGCAATACGGCAACACAGACAGTCAGGATATGTTTAATCAAGTGATACTCTCCGCAAGTTGGCGCTGATCGGCATCCATGTATTCCTTGGACTGCATCTCTATAATACGTGAAACGGTTCGGTGAAATTCATTAGACAGGGTACCGTTGGTATAAAGTTCCTCGGGTACCACCTCTGCCGACATGATCAGCTTCACTTTGTTATCGTAAAACACGTCGATCAGCCAGGTAAAGCGGCGCGCCTCGGACGACATGGCGGCTGACATACGCGGGATGGAAGACAAAATGACCGTATGAAAGCGGCTGGCAATTTCCAGGTAATCGTTCTGTGACCGCGGCCCGCCACACAGCGTAGCAAAATCAAACCAGATCACACTACCAGCCCGTCGCAGCGATTTCAGATTGCGCCCCTCAATGTCAACCTGCGGATCTTCATCATGGGTTTCTGCAATGCGCGCATACGTGTCACGCAGGGTACGGTCGGTTGCGGCATTTAGCGGGGTCAGGTAAGCCTGAACCTGTTCCATGGCACGTTTTCGATAATCATTGCCGGAATCCACATTCAGGATATCCAGCTTTTCTTTCAACAAGGCAATGGTCGGCAACATGCGGTCCCGGTGCAAACCTTCAGGGTACAGGGTATCCGGCTGGTAATTAGATGTCATGACAAATGATACGCCATTGTCGAACAAGGCCTTCAGCAGGTTATACAACAGCATGGCATCGGCGACATCTGACACATGAAATTCGTCGAAACAAATCAGCCGGTATTTTTTGGCGATCCTGCGCGCCACTTCATCCAGAGGGTCGGCCACGCCCTTCATTTCATCCAGTTGGCGATGTACGCCCCGCATGAATTCATGGAAATGCAGGCGTGTTTTGCGCACCACCGGCACGACCGAGTAAAAGCTGTCCATCAAGAACGATTTACCGCGACCAACGCCACCCCACATATAAACACCACGTGGCACTTCGGGGCGGGTGATGAGGCGGGTAAATTTATTCGCGCGCTTGCCTTTGTATTCCACCCATTCATCATAGGCAGTCTGCAGGCGGTCCACTGCGCGTCTTTGTGCTTCATCAGCCTGAAAACCACGCTGACTCAATGCATCCTGATAAAACTCTATGACATTCATGAGGAAAATGATTCTTTGCTGCGTTAGCTGCCATCTGGCAACCGGATGAAACTGTCGCACACCCTTGCCCACATCCAACCGGCCCTTGGCGTGCTGACAGCAAGCTGCGGTCAGAGGTGCCAAAAACACACCTCTGACTACAGAATGGGAACGATCAGAAGTTCAGGGAACGTTTGTCCACTGCCAGTGCAGCTTCTTTGGTTGCTTCAGACAAAGAAGGATGCGCGTGGCAAATGCGGGCGATGTCTTCTGCCGATGCCTTGAATTCCATTGCCACTACCGCTTCAGCAATCAGTTCGGAAGCCATAGGTCCAATAATGTGCACACCCAGAATTTCATCGGTCGTGGCATCTGCCAGGAACTTGACCATACCAGATGTATCACCCAGGGCACGGGCACGACCATTCGCCATGAATGGGAAAGTACCGGCTTTATAAGCCACGCCATCGGCCTTCAGTTGCTGTTCAGTGCGACCAACCCAGGCGATTTCCGGTGAAGTATAGATAACCCAAGGGATAGTATTGAAGTTGACGTGGCCATGCTGACCAGCGATACGTTCAGCAACAGCAACGCCCTCTTCTTCTGCCTTGTGTGCCAGCATAGGGCCACGTACCACGTCACCCACGGCCCAGACATTTGCGAGGTTGGTTTTGCAATCACCATCAACCGCGACGAAACCACGCTCATCCAGTTGCAGGCCAACTGCTTCAGCATTCAGACCATTGGTGTTTGGTGTGCGACCAATGGAAATGATCAGCTTGTCGAAAACAGTTTTATGTTCAGCGCCCTTGTCGTCTGTATAGTTGACGGTTACATCTTTGCCGCCATTGACGATTTCACCAATCTTGACACCCAGATTGATGGACAGGCCTTGTTTGACGAACAGCTTGTGCGCTTCTTTGGCAATTTGTTCATCCACAGCACCCAGAAAAGTCGGCAATGCCTCCAGCACTGTCACTTCAGCACCCAGGCGACGCCATACACTACCCATTTCCAGGCCAATGACACCAGCACCGATGACACCGAGTTTTTTCGGTACTTCAGCAATATTCAGTGCACCGTCATTCGACAGAATGGTGGATTCATCAAATGCTGCACCAGGCAGGCCGCGCGCATTGGAGCCGGTAGCAACGATGATATGTTTGCCAGTGATGGTTTCTTCGGTTTTGCCAGCTACCTTGATTTCATAACCTGCTGCATCAGCTTTAACGAAAGAGCCATGGCCATGGAAGAAAGTAACTTTGTTCTTTTTGAACAGGAACAGAATACCGTCGTTGTTTTGCTTGACGATGGTGTTTTTGCGACCCAGCATTTTTGCCACATCCAGACCCAGGCCCTGCACATTAATGCCGTGATCAGCGAAAGCATGGCCAGCGTGTTCGTAATGTTCAGAAGATTGCAACAGCGCCTTAGATGGAATGCAACCTACGTTGGTGCAAGTGCCACCAGGTGCTGGACCGCCTTTATCGTTGCTCCATGCATCGATACAGGCAGTGGAAAAGCCCAGTTGTGCAGCACGGATTGCTGCGATATAGCCGCCAGGGCCGCCGCCGATAACGACAACATCAAATTGTTTGCTCATGAAAATATCCTGATAGGTATAGATTGACTAAGTCGCGAGATATCGTTTTTTTACTTTTCACTCTTCTTCCGGGACAAAAATCCAGGCTAGCAAATAAGCGACCACGCCAGCACCAAAATAAAGACTGAAAAAGACAAACATCAAACGCCAGATCCAGGACTCCAGCCCGGTAAATTTGCCAAGGCCACCACAGATCCCACCCAGCCACTGATCATTTTTTGACCTGCGAAATTGATTCAAGTGGTTGAAGCCCAGGCTTTCCTGATTACCGGAAGCGGGCGTGTCGCCAGTTGCCAGCAACCTGGCTTTGGCCTGGGCAAATTCTGCATCAGACAGGGCTCCTGCCTGATGCAGTTCATGCAGACGTTTGATTTCGTCAGCGATATTCACGGAATGATTCTCGCTTTGCGCTTTAAACCTGAATTACAGATCAAGCAACAGGCGGGCTGGATCTTCCAGCGCGTCTTTCATTGCCACCAGACCCAGAACAGCTTCACGACCGTCAATGATACGATGGTCATAAGACATTGCCAGGTAATTCATAGGACGGATCACGATCTGACCATTTTCAACCACGGCACGATCCTTGGTCGCATGCACGCCCAAAATTGCTGATTGTGGTGGGTTGATAATAGGTGTAGACAACATGGAACCGAAAGTACCACCGTTCGAAATGGAGAATGTACCGCCAGACAGATCGTCCAGAGTCAGCTTACCATCTTTGGCCTTGGCACCGAATTCACCAATTTTCTTCTCGATGTCAGCAATTGACATCTGATCTGCGTTACGCAGGATAGGTACGACCAGACCGCGTGGTGAACCGACAGCGATACCGATGTCGAAGTAACCGTGGTAGACGATGTCATTGCCATCAACAGATGCGTTGATGATAGGGTATTTTTTCAATGCGGCAACAGCAGCCTTGACGAAGAAGGACATGAAACCCAGTTTCACGCCATGTTCTTTTTCAAACTTGTCTTTGTACTTGTTACGCAAGTCCATGACGGGCGCCATGTTGACTTCGTTGAAAGTCGTCAGAATCGCATTAGTGGATTGCGATTGCACCAGACGTTCAGCGATACGTGCACGCAGACGGCTCATCGGTACGCGTTCTTCCGGACGGTCGCCCAGGCTGGCGATTGTAGGAGCTGCAACTTGCTGCAAAGCAGGTTTGCTGGCAACTGGTGCAGCCAGAGGTGCAACTGCCGGTGTTGCCGCAGGTTTGCCGGCAACTGCTGCCAGTGCATCACCTTTGGTGACGCGGCCATCTTTGCCAGAGCCATCAACTTGTGCTGCAGTCAGGTTATTTTCTGACAGGATTTTTGCTGCGGCAGGCATCGCCACACCAGCAGAAGATTTTGCATCAGCAGTGGCTGCAGCTGCAACAGCGGCTGGCGCAGCAGCCGGGGCTGCGACGGTACTAGCACTTGCTGCCGTGTCGATAATAGCGATAATTTCACCAGCAACAACTGTGCTGCCATCACCCTTGATGATTTGCGTGATGACGCCAGCGTCTGGCGCAGGCAGTTCCAATACGACTTTGTCAGTTTCCACGTCGATCAGGTTTTCGTCACGGCCAACTGCTTCGCCAACTTTTTTGTGCCAGGACAACAGGGTTGCTTCTGCGACTGATTCAGATAACTGAGGAACTTTTACTTCGATAATTGCCATTTTTTACTCTCCGATTCGGGTAGCCAAATGCGACATCAGCTTCTGATGTCGCATCGCGTCATTATTTGGTCAGGACAAAGCCTTTGAGTTTGGAAAACGCCGTTTCCAGCAATGCTTTTTGTTGTGCATAGTGCTTGTCGTAATAACCGACAGCAGGTGATGCACTGGCTGGACGACCTGCATAAGCAAGCTTTTGCCCTTCTTCCAGACTTTCAAAAATATTGTGCTGAATCTGGAACCATGGTCCCTGATTTTGCGGCTCATCTTGTGCCCAGACCAATTCCGCCATGTTCGGGAATTTTTTCAGTTCTGCAGCAAAGCTCTTGTGCGGGAAAGGATACAGTTGTTCAACACGGATAATTGCTGTATCAGTCTGACCACGCTCTTTACGAGAATTAACCAGATCAAAATACACCTTACCGGAGCAAGCAACCACGCGCTTGACTTTTTTCGCATCGATTTTTTCATCCACTTCACCGATAACGGTGTGGAAGCTGCCCTTGGCCAGATCAGACAATGGCGAACCCGCATCCTTGTTACGTAACAGGGATTTTGGTGTCATGATAACCAGTGGCTTACGGAACATGCGTATCATCTGACGACGCAACAGATGGAAAATCTGCGCTGCTGTCGTTGGCTGAACCACTTGCATATTATTATCAGCACACAGTTGCAGGAAACGCTCAGGACGTGCGGATGAGTGCTCCGGACCCTGGCCTTCATAACCATGCGGCAACATCATGACCAGACCGGATGCGCGACCCCATTTCACTTCACCAGAGCTGATGAACTGATCGATAACCACTTGCGCGCCATTGGCGAAGTCGCCAAATTGCGCTTCCCAGATAGTCAGCGTGTTTGGTTCTGCTGTGGAATAACCGTATTCAAAGCCCAATACCGCTTCTTCAGACAAGACGGAATCGATGACAGTGAACGGTGCCTGTTTGTCAGAAATATTTTGCAGAGGAATATAAGTACCGGCATCCCAACGCTCACGATTTTGATCATGCAAAACCGCATGACGGTGAACGAAGGTACCGCGACCAGCATCCTGACCTGTCAGACGAATGGCATAACCAGAAGATACCAGGGATGCATAGGCCAGATGTTCGCCCATACCCCAGTCCAGGTTCATGTCGCCACGACCCATGGTTGCGCGGTCACCCAGGACTTTTTCTACCAGACTATGCGGCTTGAAGCCTTCAGGTACGACAGTAATACGCTCTGCCAGACGCTTCAACTCAGTCAATGGAACGGCTGTATCAGCTGCGTCGGTCCATTTGCGGTTGAGGAAAGGAATCCAGTCAACGGCGTACTTGTTTTTGAAGTTGGAGATAACCGGGTCATGGGTGTGCTTGCCTGCATCCATGGCGTCGCGGTAAGCCTTGACCATTTGATCGCCGCCATCCGCAGGAATAGCGCCCTGCGCTGCCAGCTTGTCTGCATACATCTTGCGAGTGCCAGGATGCTGACCAATTTTCTTGTACATCAAAGGTTGCGTCAGTGCAGGCGTATCTTGTTCGTTGTGGCCCAGTTTGCGATAGCAGATGATGTCAACAACGACATCCTTCTTGAATTCCAAACGGTAATCCAGAGCGATCTGGGTAGCCAGGACAACAGCTTCAGGATCATCTGCATTGACGTGCAATACTGGTGCTTCGATCATTTTGACAACGTCTGAGCAATACAGTGTAGAACGGGAATCGCGTGGATCAGAAGTCGTGAAGCCGATCTGGTTATTGATGACGATATGCACAGTACCACCTGTACCGTAGCCGCGAGTCTGCGCCAGGTTCAGGGTTTCCATGACCACGCCCTGCCCTGCAAACGCGGCATCACCGTGTACCAGGATAGGCAAAACTTGTGAGCCATCTTTGTCGCCACGACGATCCATGCGTGCTTTGACAGAACCTTCAACCACTGGGTTGACGATTTCCAGATGGGAAGGGTTAAACGCCAGCGACAAATGAACCGGGCCGCCTGGGGTAGAAATGTCGGAAGAGAAGCCTTGGTGGTATTTAACGTCACCTGCTGGCAAGTCATCACCGTGTTTGCCTTCAAATTCAGCAAACAAGTCCTGAGGCATTTTGCCCAGAGTATTGACCAATACGTTCAGACGACCACGGTGGGCCATACCGATAACGATTTCTTCTACGCCGCGCTCACCGGCGCGCTGGATAGTTTCATCCATGGAGGCGATAAAGCTTTCGCCACCTTCCAGGGAGAAACGCTTCTGACCTACATATTTAGTATGCAGATAACGTTCCAGACCTTCGGCCGCAGTCAGGCGATCCAGGATATGTTTTTTCTTTTCCAGGGAAAAGGATGGGGTAGAACGAATGGATTCGAGTTTTTGTTGCAACCAGCGCTTTTCAGTCGGGTCGCTGATGTACATGAACTCGGCACCGATAGAACGGCAATACGTATCACGCAAGGCATTCAACAGGTCGCGCAATGATGCAGTTTCTGGCCCGAAATAGGTGTTGCTGATGTTGAACTGGATATCCATGTCCGCATCAGTAAAGCCATAAAAGCTGGGTTCCAGTTCCGGGATGCTTGGGCGTTCCTGGCGTTGCAGCGGGTCCAGATTGGCCCAGTGACTGCCGAGGAAGCGATAGGCAGCGATCAGTTGCTGGGCAGCGACACGTTTGCGCCCCATTTCAGCGTCAGCTGTGGCATTGACTGTGCGTATCGGGCCTTGTTTGGCGCGTTCAGCAAAGGAAGCAATGACGGGAGCATGTGCAACGTCGGGTTTGGCAGAGCCATCAACCGCAGGCACATTTTGCATGGCGTCAAAATACGCGCGCCAATTTTCAGGAACAGAACCGGGATTATTCAGATACGCTTCATACAGTTCTTCTACATACGGCGCATTGCCACCGAACAAGTACGAGTTAGCGTTATATTGTTGCATCATCTTGCTCACCTTTCTTCGCGTTTCGCGAGATTAGCGGGTTAATCTAACCTTCCGCGACACGGCCTGACCGGTTAGCGGATTGCACATCAAGTTGTGGGGAAGGGCTTATTCAAACTATCTTCGTGATCGAATCAAAAATCATGTTCTTTTAATATGATTTTTGATTTAATCGCGAAAGTTATCTGTAAAAATCACTTTCGTGCCGAAGCATAGCATATTTACTGAAGAAAAAAAAAGCGAGTCTTCAAGACTCGCTTTTTAGATTGCCAAATTTGATCAAAAATCAACGTTTAATTAACGCTTGTCCATTGCTGGCACATCACGCTTAGGTGAGCCGACAAACAATTGACGTGGACGACCAATTTTTTGCTCTGGATCAGAAATCATTTCTTTCCACTGAGCGATCCAGCCTACTGTACGCGCCAGGGCGAAGATACCAGTAAACAAGGCGGTTGGAATACCCAACGCACGTTGAACGATACCAGAGTAGAAGTCAACGTTAGGATACAGCTTGCGGCTAACGAAGTATTCGTCTTCCAGAGCGATTTTTTCCAATGCCATGGCCAGTTTGAACAATGGATCATCTTGCAGACCCAGTTCTTGCAATACTTCATAGCAGGTTTCGCGCATCAACTTGGCACGTGGATCGTAGTTTTTATACACACGATGACCAAAGCCCATCAACTTAACGCCAGAATTCTTGTCTTTGACTTGAGCGATGAAAGTAGGAATATTGTCGACACTGCCGATTTCTTCCAACATGCTCAATGCAGCTTCATTTGCACCACCGTGAGCAGGACCCCACAGGCAAGCGATACCAGCAGCGATACATGCAAATGGATTGGCACCAGAAGAGCCCGCCAGACGCACGGTTGATGTAGATGCATTTTGCTCGTGATCTGCATGCAGGATCAAAATACGATCCAGCGCACGTACCAGCACTTCATTGGTTTTGTATGGCTCACATGGTGTGGAAAACATCATGTGCATGAAGTTGGCGCTGTAGGACAGGTCATTGCGTGGATACACGAAAGGCTGGCCGATGGAATATTTGTACGCCATGGCAACCAGTGTAGGCATCTTGGCGATCAGGCGAATAGCCGATACTTCACGGTGATGCGGATCATTGATGTCCAGGGAATCATGGTAGAACGATGCCAGGGCACCGACGGTACCTACCAATACCGACATAGGATGGGCATCGCGACGGAAACCACGGAAGAAGAATTGCATCTGCTCATGCACCATGGTGTGATTGGTGACGGTCGCAACAAATTCTTTCTTTTCCGCAGCATTTGGCAATTCACCATTCAGCAACAGGTAGCAGGTTTCCAGGAAGTCGCCGCCATTGACTGCCAGTTGTTCGATAGGATAACCGCGGTACAGCAATTCACCCTTGTCGCCATCGATATAAGTAATGGAAGAATTACAGGCTGCCGTGGACATGAAACCTGGATCATAGGTGAACATGCCGGTAGAACCATACAATTTACGGATGTCGATGACATCAGGACCAATTGAGCCCTTGTAAATCGGCATTTCCAGGGCTGGGGAGCCATCGGAGAATGATAGGGTGGCTTTTGTTTCAGAATTAGTCATGGCTCTTCCTTCAGATAAGAGGTGAGTCGTTAATCAAAAAAACACAAAATAAAATTGACTTACGCCGTTTGCAGACGTAGCAATAAAGCATGAATATGAGGGAGATCAACCTCTGCTTCTGGCTGCTTTTTAGCCATGATCAGATCCATTAAGGTATTGTCAGGCAATTCCATCAGGCGACTGAAGGCATCCACTTCCTCATCTGTCAGGGATTCTTCATGGGCATCAAGAAAACGCGTCAAGATCAAATCGTTTTCCAGCAAACCGCGCCTCGCCCGCCACCGCAAACGGGCCCGCTTTACCGGGTCGCTTTGATGAGGTATTGCTTGTGACTCAAACATAATTAATTCTCTTTCATACTAACTATTTCATGCGACTCTCAGGCAAGTCATAAAAATCGCATGAAATAGCAGCGATGCCCGGAAGCTTCGCTGACAACAACACAAACTTAGACCGCGCGACGTACCATCAGTTCTTTAATCTTACCGATAGCACGGGTAGGATTCAGACCTTTTGGACAGACATCCACACAGTTCATGATTGTGTGGCAACGGAACAGGCGATACGGATCTTCCAGATTGTCCAGACGCGCACCAGTTGCTTCATCACGGGAATCAGCAATGAAGCGGTAAGCCTGCAACAAACCTGCCGGGCCGACAAATTTGTCCGGATTCCACCAGAAAGACGGGCAGGAAGTCGAACAGCAGGCACACAGGATACATTCGTACAAACCATCCAGTTCTTCGCGTTCAGCAGGCGACTGCAGACGTTCTTTTTCTGGTGGAATGGAATCATTCATCAGGTAAGGCTTGATGGAATTGTATTGCTTGAAGAATTGCGTCATGTCCACGATCAGATCGCGGATCACTGGCAAGCCAGGCAAAGGACGCAAGATAATAGGCTCGCTCAATTCATTCAGGTTGGTGGTACAGGCCAGACCATTCTTGCCATTGATGTTCATCGCATCAGAACCACACACACCTTCACGGCATGAACGGCGCAACGCCAGGGAATCATCAACGTCAGACTTGATACGCTGCAATGCATCCAGCAACATCTTGTCAGTGTCTTGCAACTCGACGGTCAAGTCTTGCATGTAAGGCTTGGCGTCCTTGTCCGGATCGTAGCGATAGATTTTAAATTTCAGTGTACGTGCCATATCGGTATCTCTTTAGAATGTACGTGGTTTTGGTTTGAAGGTATCTACAGTCAGTGGTTTAGTCACGACTGGCTTGTAGTCGAGGCGATTGCCTTCGGAATACCACAAGGTATGCTTCATCCAGTTAACGTCGTCGCGCTGTTCGTAATCGCGATGTGCATGCGCACCACGGGATTCTTTACGTGCGGCGGCAGATGTAATCGTTGCCTTGGCTGTTTCAATCAGATTATCCAGCTCCAATGCTTCCACACGTGCTGTATTGAAGACTTTGGATTTATCTTTGAAAGAAACATGCTTGCGACGCTCATCAAGCTCCATAATTTTCTTGTAGCCAGTTTGCAGCAATTCATCGGTACGGAACACGCCGCAGTATTGCTGCATGGTGCCGCGAATCGCGTTGGCAACGTCTTGTACGCGCTCGGAACCGGTACTGGTTTCCAGTTTAGCCAAGCGTGACAGCGCCAGATCAGCTGCATCAGCAGGCAAATCTTTATTGCTACGTTCTTTAAGCTTGCTGGCAACAACGTGATTACCGGCTGCACGACCAAACACCAGCAAATCGAGCAGAGAGTTAGTACCCAGACGGTTGGCACCATGCACAGATACGCAAGCACACTCGCCGATCGCATACAAACCATTGACGATTTCGCTGCCACCGTTTTTAGGTGCCACTACCTGACCATAGATATTGGTAGGGATACCGCCCATTTGATAGTGAATGGTAGGAACGACAGGAATTGGCTCTTTAGTCGCATCCACGTTAGCAAACTTGTGGGCGATTTCCAGAATCGATGGCAAACGTTTTTGAATTGTTTCAGCACCAATATGACGCAGGTCCAGCATGACGTGATCTTTATTCGGACCACAGCCACGGCCTTCCTTGATTTCCTGATCCATGGAACGGGAAACGAAGTCACGTGGAGCCAGATCTTTCAGTGTAGGTGCATAACGCTCCATGAAGCGCTCGCCCTGACTATTCACCAGGATACCGCCCTCACCACGCACACCTTCAGTAATCAGCACACCAGCACCGGCAACGCCGGTTGGGTGGAATTGCCAGAATTCCATATCTTCCAGTGGCAAACCAGCACGTGCAGCCATACCCATACCGTCACCAGTATTGATAAATGCATTGGTAGAAGCTGCCCAGATACGACCAGCACCGCCAGTTGCAAATATCGTGGTTTTGGCTTCCAGCATCATGACTTCGCCGGTTTCCATTTCCAGCGCAACCACACCCAGCACATCACCGTCCGCATCGCGGATCAGATCAATCGCCATCCATTCAACAAAGAAATGGGTACGGGCGCGTACATTGCGCTGATACAGGGTATGCAACAAGGCATGGCCGGTACGGTCAGCAGCTGCACAGGCACGCTGCACAGGTTTTTCACCGAAATTGGCAGTATGACCACCAAATGGACGCTGATAAATCGTGCCGTCGGCATTACGGTCAAACGGCATACCAAAATGTTCAAGTTCGTATACGACTTTTGGTGCTTCACGGCACATGAATTCGATCGCATCCTGGTCGCCCAGGTAATCGGAACCCTTGACCGTATCGAACATATGCCAGTACCAGTTATCTTCCGACATATTACCCAGGGAAGCACCGATACCGCCCTGCGCAGCTACCGTATGAGAACGGGTAGGAAATACTTTAGACAGTACCGCGACATTCAGACCAGCTTCAGCCAATTGCAGCGAAGCACGCATGCCTGAACCACCGGCACCAACGATGACCGCATCAAAACGGCGGCTAGGAATTGTGGATTTAATTGCAGCCACTTTTATACTCTCCACAAAATCTGTGCAGCATAGCCAGCACAAGCAATCAGCCACAGAATAGTGGCAACCTGAAATACCAGACGCACAAATACGCTGTGTGTCACATAATCCATCCAGACATCACGCATACCTACCCAAGCGTGATACAGCAGGCAGATAACGACAGAAAAAGTCGCCAATTTGAACCATTGCATGGCAAAGATGCCAGCCCACGCTTCATAACTGAAACTCCTGGCGGTCAAAAACAGACCAAGCAAAATCACTGTATACGTAGCCATCACGATTGCGGTGATACGTTGCGCCAACCAGTCGCGCAAGCCATAGCTTGCACCTACGACCAGGCGCTTTGGACCAATATTGTTATTTGCCATTTAAAATACTCCAAACAATTTCAGGCCTGTCAATGCAGCCAGCACCAGACTGATCACCAGAACACTGACCGCAGATTTGCGTGCAGAGTCTTTATTCAGACCAAAATGCAGATCCATAAACAAATGACGAATACCCGCACAGAAATGATGCAAGTACGCCCAGACCAGGGCAAGGATAACCAATTTGACAAAAACGTGAGATGTAAAGCCCTGCAATTCAGCAAACGTCAATTCAGAAGTCAGGCTTTTATCGAGCAAGTACAAAATGAAAGGCAACAACAAGAACATCAACATTCCACTACCGCGATGCAAGATGGAAACAAAGCCTGCCAGTGGCAGCCTGTAGCCAGTCGCATCTATCAGGCGCATTACACCAAAGCGCGGTCTGGTTTTTACTACTTCAGACATAAATAATCTCCCCATTAACTAGTCTGTACATAAACCTTGCAATTTTCGCTCATTTTGGTGCATTGCACCAACAAAAATCAGCCCAATTTACAAAATATCGCTATCTTAAACCCAAACCCAACACTCTCGCCGGGTACGGGTCAGTGCAAAACCAGGTAATCCCACTTGAAATGCGACCATCAAGGCAGCATTAGCTCAATTCATTCCGGTAGTGATGATTAACTGTCAGGTACAAACCACGACGCAATTCAACCGGTTTATCACCATACGTGAAAGAAACCCGCTCCACATTGAGCAAAGGCATACCAACATCAACATTCAAAAGGGAAGCCACCTGCTCATCCGCACAAACGGCACGAATCTGCTCAGACGCACGGATCATGTGAGTACCGAATTCAGTTTCGAACAAGCCGTACATAGGACCTTTGTACTCATTCAGACGTTCGGCAGTCAAACCTTTGAAGATAGAACCCGGCAACCACAAATCATCCAGAATGGTAGGCACTCCGGAAAAAGACTGCACACGACGAATGAATACAACAGAATCCCCGGATTTGATGTCCAGCAACCGCGCCACCTCGGCCGGCGCACGCATGCGCCTGACTTCAATAATTTTATTTTCAGGGTAGTGCGGCACGCCCTCATCCGGCGCCAACCGCAAGAAACGGAACTGCGAGCGAGCCTCATGATGGGTCGCCACAAAAGTCCCTTTACCCTGCCGGCGCACCACCAGGTTTTCCGCCGACAACTCATCAATCGCCTTACGCACAGTCCCCTGACTGACCTTGAAACGGCTGGCCAACTCCATCTCACTGGGGATCAGCTCACCCGGCTTCCATTCACCCGATTGCAAGCTCTGAGTGATCAGGGATTTTATCTGTTGATATAATGGGCTGAATGTAGGTGAAGCACTCAAGGACGAAGCGGCAGCACCAGTGCCAGGCGTAGCTGGACTGATAGGCTGATTACTTGCGATAGGTATGATTGAGTTCATAGACTGCAATTTCACCACAAAAACACCCATCCCGTCCAGAACAAAGTATCAAGTGATATGTCTTATATAAGACATAAGATATTCATTGACACTTCAGCGCGCAACACCTAAACTCATGGGAAATATAGCTGGCAACTTGCCCACAGCATTTCTGCCACACCAGTGCAATATAGTTCGAACGTCTTTAATGTAAAGGAAGAAAAACGGCTTCAGCGCTGATTTTGGCTGACTGACATGATTTTCAACTGTATCATTAAGTGTTTTACATAGTGTCCGCAATACCGCAACAAGCAAATACGGGCACGGCATTTGTTTAAAATTCGTTTTCACACCACTTCGGAGATGCATCATGGCGAAATCCCCTATGCGCGTAGCTGTTACCGGCGCCGCAGGCCAAATCGGCTATTCCCTTCTGTTCCGTATCGCTAATGGCGACATGCTGGGCAAAGACCAGCCCGTGATATTGCAATTGTTAGAAATTCCTGACGAAAAAGCACAAAAAGCGCTGAAAGGCGTCATGATGGAAATCGATGACTGCGCTTTCCCACTGCTGGCCGGCATGTCCGCCCACAGCGACCCAATGACAGCGTTCAAAGACATCGACGTCGCCCTGCTGGTTGGTGCCCGTCCGCGCGGCCCAGGCATGGAACGCAAAGACTTGCTGGAAGCCAATGCACAGATTTTCACTGTACAAGGCAAGGCACTGGATGCAGTTGCTTCCCGCAACGTTAAAGTTCTGGTGGTTGGCAACCCAGCCAATACCAATGCTTACATTGCAATGAAATCAGCCCCTTCCCTGCCAGCTAAAAACTTCACTGCAATGCTGCGTCTGGATCACAACCGTGCGTTGTCCCAAGTCGCTGCCAAAATTGGCAAACCTGTTGCTGCAGTTGAAAAACTGTGTGTTTGGGGCAATCACTCCCCAACCATGTATGCTGACTACCGTTTCGCGACAGTTGATGGCGCATCCGTTAAAGACCTGATCAATGATCAAGTCTGGAACAAGGATGTGTTCCTGCCTACAGTCGGCAAACGTGGCGCAGCCATCATCGAAGCACGTGGCCTGTCTTCCGCAGCGTCTGCAGCGAATGCAGCGATTGATCACGTACGTGACTGGGTTCTGGGCACAAACGGTAAATGGACAACCATGGGCATTGCTTCTGATGGCTCTTATGGTATCCCTGAAGGCACCATGTTCGGCTTCCCCGTCACAACAGAAAACGGCGAATACAAGATCGTTCAAGGTCTGGAAATCGATGAATTCTCGCGCGAACGCATCAACATCACTCTCAAAGAATTGCAAGAAGAGCGTGACGGTGTGAAACACCTGGTAGGCTAATCAAGTCTGGGACAGTCTGCGGCCAAACCCGCAGGCTGTTTCAATCAGGACTCCATATTCAAGATGCATCCCTCCTCTGTGCTTTTTCAGGATCAGTTACCACCGGTATTTTTACCGGTCTGTGATCACTATGCTGGCTCTGAAAAACTCATGCGCAAGTCCATTGCCCTGCAGCATGAACTTGGCCCTATTTTCGATATCACGCTTGACTGTGAAGACGGTGCCGCCGCCGGCAATGAAAAAAATCATGCCGAGCTGGTCGCCGCTTTAGTCGCGAGTACAGACAATCTGTTTCAACGTATAGGCGTGCGCGTGCACGACGTGCATCATCCTGCCTTTGAGCAGGATTTATCCATCATCTTGCCGACTGCCGCCGCCAAACTGGCCTATGTGGTTTTACCTAAAGTGGATAGTGCAGCCGAGGTGAAGTCTGCCCTCAGCAGTATCAATCGCTTCGCCCACAAGGCAGATGGCAGCCTGATACCCGTTCACGTATTAATAGAAACGCACGGTGCCCTGGCTGAAGTAAAGGAAATTGCCGCGCTGCCACAGGTACAATGCCTGTCATTTGGGTTGATGGACTTTGTGTCCGCCCATTACGGTGCAATTCCAGCCACAGCCATGCGTTCACCCGGACAGTTTGAACATCCGCTGGTGATGCGAGCCAAGCTGGAAATAGCTGCCGCCTGTCATCATTATGGAAAAATTGCCTCGCATAATGTCACCACTGAAATACGGGACAAGGACGTTGTCGCCAATGATGCGCACCGCGCCGCCCAGGAATGTGGCTATACCCGCATGTGGAGCATACATCCGGACCAGATTAGGGCAATAGTCGGTGCGCTGACACCCCCAAACCAGGAAGTCGATGAAGCCATATCCATCCTGTCATCAGCCAAAGAGCATCAATGGGGACCAATACAATGGCAAGGACAGCTACACGACCGCGCCAGTTACCGCTACTATTGGACAGTTTTAAAAAAAGCCCAGTTTGGGCAAGTTGTTTTACCAGAAGCAGCACGAGAATTACTCTAGGGAGACCCTCATGAAATTACTTTCTTTTATCAGCCTGGCATTTGCCGCATGCGCCTTGCTCACGGCCAATGTCCACGCAGTGGAAGCGCCACACAGCAAAACCAAAGCCAGCGCCAAAACAGCGAAACCCGCTGCAGCCCAGGCCGCCGACAAAGAAAACGATGAGCCGGAACCAGATATACAGCAGCACAATAGTTTCGAATACAAATGCGAACTGGGTAATTCATTGACGATGTATGTCAATCCCGTAGATAGTGATCATGTCGCCATGCGCTGGAAAAAACGCCTGTATCGCCTGTCCAAAGTGGACACCACAACGGGCGCAGTTCGTTTTGAAAACAGCAAGTCAGGTCTGGTCTGGATAGGCATTCCGGCAAAAGGCCTGTTGCTCGATTCACACAAGGGCCAGCAACTGGCAAACGAATGCAAGACAGCAACGCCTGCCCTTGCCGAAGTGGACAGTGGTGCAGCGACATCTGCGCAAGCCAAATAAAACAAGCAAAACAAATAAAACAAGTAATAGCAGCAAGTAAATTTCTGATCGTTGATTTTTGTAAATAAGGAACAGCCATGAGCCAAAATGCGTACAAAGATGCATTCAAAACCCTGAAAGATTTCAAAATTTCAGACACCAAGAAAGGCAAGTTCTTTTCTTTGCCCGCACTGGAAAAAAATCTCGGTGTAAAAATCTCCCGCCTGCCAGTTTCCATTCGCGTGGTTCTGGAATCGGTATTGCGTAACTGCGACGGCAAAAAAGTGACTGAAGAACACGTCAAGCAATTGGCAAACTGGAGCGCAACTGCCGCGCGTACCGATGAAATTCCTTTCGTCGTTTCCCGCGTTGTATTGCAAGATTTTACCGGCGTACCTTTGCTGGCCGATCTGGCTGCCATGCGCAACGTCGCCGCCAAACAAGGCAAAAATCCAAAGAATATCGAACCGCTGGTTCCAGTTGATCTGGTGGTTGATCACTCCGTGCAGATCGATCATTTCCGCGAAAAGAAAGCGCTGGACCTGAACATGAAACTGGAATTCCAACGCAATAACGAGCGTTACCAGTTCATGAAATGGGGCATGCAGGCATTTGATACTTTTGGCGTTGTTCCTCCAGGCTTTGGTATCGTCCATCAGGTTAACCTGGAATACCTGGCACGCGGCGTACACAAGATCAAAGATGCGAAGAAAAACGAAGTTTACTATCCTGACACACTGGTAGGTACTGATTCCCACACCACCATGATCAACGGTATCGGCGTCGTCGGCTGGGGCGTGGGCGGTATTGAAGCTGAAGCTGGCATGCTGGGTCAGCCTGTCTACTTCCTGACACCTGACGTAGTCGGTGTCAACCTGACTGGCGCATTGCGCGAAGGTTGTACCGCAACGGATCTGGTCCTGACCATCACAGAATTACTGCGCAAAGCCAAGGTTGTTGGCAAGTTTGTCGAATTCTTCGGCGAAGGCACACGTTCTCTGTCACTGACAGACCGCGCCACTATCGCCAACATGGCACCGGAATACGGCGCGACCATGGGCTTCTTCCCGGTTGATGAAGCAACAATCGACTACTTCAAAGGCACAGGCCGTACCAAGGCAGAAATCGATGCATTCGAAGGCTATTTCAAAGCCCAGAAAATGTTCGGCATCCCTGCCGCTGGCGACATCGATTACACGACAGAAATCTCCCTCGATCTGTCCACAGTTGCACCTTCCCTGGCTGGCCCTAAACGCCCACAGGATCGTATCGAAATCGGCAACGTCAAATCCACTTTCGCCGACCTGTTCGCGAAGCCAACGTCCGAAAATGGCTTCAACAAGAAGGCAGAAGATCTGGATGCGGTTTACACCAACAGTGATGGCGTCAAAGTCAAAAACGGTGATGTACTGATCGCTGCAATTACTTCCTGCACCAACACGTCCAACCCTAGCGTCCTGCTGGCAGCCGGCTTGCTGGCCAAGAAAGCCGTAGAAGCTGGTTTGAAAGTGGCGCCACACATCAAGACTTCGCTGGCCCCTGGCTCGCGCGTTGTTACCAAATACCTGGAAGCAGCAGGCTTGCTGCCTTACCTGGAAAAACTTGGTTTCGGCGTCACTGCCTACGGCTGCACAACCTGTATCGGTAATGCCGGTGACCTGACGCCAGCGATGAATGAAGCGATTGTTGCCAACGACATCGTGGCATCCGCCGTCTTGTCTGGTAACCGTAACTTTGAAGCGCGTATTCACCCGAATATCCGTTCCAACTTCCTGGCATCCCCTCCACTGGTCGTGGCTTACGCCATCGCTGGCAATATGACCAGGGATTTGATGACAGAACCAGTTGGTCGCGTCAAAGGCAAAGATATTTTCCTGGGTGACATCTGGCCTACCAGCGCCGAAATCAACAAGCTGATGAAGTTTGCGATGAATTCCAAGACCTTCAAGGAAAACTACGCCGACGTTAAAGGTGCACCTGGCAAATTGTGGGAAAACATCCAGGGCGTCGCTGAAGGCGAAGTCTACAACTGGCCTACTTCCACCTACATCGCTGAGCCACCATTCTTTGCTGACTTCACGATGGAACCAAAAGCAGCCGCAACCGGCATTAGTGGCGCGCGCGCATTGGGCGTGTTTGGTGATTCCATCACAACGGATCACATCTCCCCGGCCGGTTCGATCAAAGAATCCAGCCCTGCAGGTAAATGGCTGAAAGAAAACGGCGTTCTGAAGGCTGATTTCAATTCCTACGGCTCACGTCGTGGCAACCATGAAATCATGATGCGCGGCACATTTGCCAACGTGCGTATCAAAAACCTGATGATCCCTGCGAAAGAAGACGGCTCCCGCGTTGAAGGCGGCGAAACCCTGTTCCAGCCAACCGGCGAACCTATGGCAATTTACGATGCAGCGATGAAATACATTGCTGACGGCGTACCTACCATGATTTTCGGCGGCGAAGAATACGGTACAGGCTCTTCCCGTGACTGGGCAGCAAAAGGTACGCAATTGCTGGGTGTCAAAGCTGTCATCGCCCGTTCTTTTGAGCGTATCCATCGCTCCAATCTGGTTGGCATGGGCGTATTGCCACTGCAATTCCTTGGCACCGACAGTGTTGACAGCCTGGGTATCACAGGTACTGAATCTTACGACCTGAAAGGCATAGAAGATGAAATCAAGCCACAGCAAGAAGTGACTCTGGTCATCAACCGTGCCAATGGCGACAAACAGGAAGTCAAAGTCCTGTTGCGCATCGATACACCTATCGAAGTTGACTACTACAAACATGGCGGCATCCTGCCATTCGTATTGCGTCAATTGCTGGCTGCTTAAGTTGTAGATTTATTCCCCTCCAGGGGATAAGGGAAAGAGTGAATTTCTTTGGAAATTCACTCTTTTTTCTTTTGTGGAATGGCGATGCAAGAATGACGTAAGCATGAAGATTTATGCTGGCTGCATCTTATAAGCACAACCCTGGAGACAATTATGTGGAAAATTCTCGTCGGCTTTATTATTTTTGCAGCTGCTGCCCTGTTCGTGATTTTCAAAGCAGGTGACAAAGTGGATATGCAAGGTGAAGCTGCTGGACAAAACCCGACAGAAGTACATTCAGCTTCAGCCAGTGCGTCGGCAAGTGCGCCAGATGCTGTGATACCTGCCGCAGCATCGAATGCTGCAACACCTGCATCCGATGCTACAACCAGTAGCGCAAGCAAATAACACTGGCAATAAGTCTGCCCTGCAAAGAACGGATCGCCCTGCAGTCCGTTCTGACCATCCAGGTATCAAGCCAACTGTGCCAATGCCTGTTCGATATCAGCAATCAGGTCTGCGGTATCTTCCAGCCCGATATTGAAACGCACCAGTATGCCTTTATGTGGCCAGTGTTGACGCATCTGCCCGATGCGATACGGCACACATAAACTATGCGCCCCACCCCAGCTATAACCGATTTGAAAAAGCTTCAGGCTATCGACAAAACGATCCGTTTGTTCTTCTGTGTATTTTTCATCAAATAGAACTGAGAACAAGCCGCCCGCACCAGTAAAATCGCGCTTCCAGATTTCATGGCCCGGACTACCCGGTAGTGCCGGATGCAATATCTTGCTGATTTCTGGACGGTTGTTTAACCATGTAGCGACCTGACGTGCACTGTGATCATGCGCCTGAAAACGCAGTTGCAGCGTTGGCAGATTACGCAGGACCAGATAAACATCATCCATACCCACACCAAAACCCAGGCGCATGTGCGCCGTCTGCAAACGCATATTCAAGGTCTGGTCACGAGTAATTACTGCCCCCATCAACACATCTGAACCACCACTCTGGTATTTGGTCAGCGCCTGCATGATGATATCTACGCCATGCTCAAACGCAGGAAAAGCGATTCCGCCAGACCAGGTATTGTCCAACGCAACCAGCACGCCACGCGCGTGGGCTGCGGCACAAATCGCTGGCACGTCTGGCACTTCCATGGAAACCGACCCCGGTGCCTCAGCCCAGATCAATCTGGTGTTGTCACGAATCAGTGCGGCAATTCCAGCCTCAATCAAAGGGTCGTAATAACTGACACTGATGCCGAAACTGCGAGACAACCAGTCTGCCAGTTCACGATTCGGGCTATACACGTTATCGGGTATAAGGACATGATCGCCGTTTTCCAGAAAAGCCATATTGATCAGCGTGATGGCAGCCAGCCCACTGGGTGTCAACAGGCAATGTTTACCCTGCTCTATTTCAGCCAGCCTGGCTTCCAGCGTGAAGCTGGTTGGCGTGCCATGCAAACCATAGGTGTAAGCAGATTTATCCTGCCAATCCCTGGAACGCATAGCAGCTACATCTTTGAACAATACCGTGGATGCATGATGTATGGCGACGGGAAGCGCAGAAAAACCAGCTGGTGCGACATATTCACTGTGGATGACGCTGGTATTAAATCCGGATCCTAGTTTACTGTTTTCTGACATGCTGATTCCTGATTCGTAAGCACTTAAAATATGTTTATTGCTTGAGATACATGTTAGCGCAGAAGCGATATTCACACTGTGGTCAACATGGCAGCAACAATTAAAAAAGGTACTTTATGGGACCACTTTATTACGCGCGCCTTCCAAGTATTTTTATGTCATGCTTTAACCATAACCATTCACAGTAGTAACAAGTAATGGCTATTTTCTCGAGAGTTCGTTGATCATTTCACTTTCTGTCAATCTGATATTGCTGACTACCCCATCATCAAGCAAAATTTTCCTGGCTATAAGATCATTACCAGGAGCCAGAATCGTAAAATGTGTCGCTCCTTTTACAGGCAGAAATTGAATATATGGATTACTGGATTTGCTGCGCATCAATTCCAAAGAATCGATATTGCCATCTACTCCCTCAATAATAAATAAAGGGCTCTGGACAGACGGCAGCCAGTAATACGGTGCACGCGTTACCTGTTCCGCATAACTCATCCTGTCGAAATTGACAGGTATCAAGTTTCCGTAGGAGCGCAAATTAGCTACTGGACCAAATGAAAAGACTGCTCTGAATCGCTTACTGGCTTCGGCTGTCATTAATACCAGGGTACCTCCTGTACTGTGGCCACCAAGATAAATTCGCGCCGGATCAACCCAGGGCTGTTGAACCAGATAATCTGCCGCCGCCAACACATCATCGATCTCACCAAAGTGAGCTTCATGCTTGCCCGGATTGTCATTACCACCACGCAGAGTTGGAAACATCATCACGATACCGGCTTTGCGATAGGCTGCAGCAGATTGATCATTTGATCTAGGCTTGGCCTTGGACAAAGTTGTTCCATCAATTGAATTACTATCCCCTCCAGTAATCCAGATAATGGCTGGATGCTTTTTCCCGTCTTTCGGATCTGAAGTCAATAACGCGACAAGCGGTCCCACTGCAGATCGATAGTGTACCGACTGAAATACATTGTCCGGCGAGTTTCCTGCGGGGCTACGATCATCACCTTCATAGCTCACCTTGGTCTTGAACTGCTTGCGAAAAGTCCCAAAAGATGCAGGATTTGGCGCGTTATCAGCAACTGCAAACTGACAAACCAAGACCGACAACAAAACAAGTGCACAGAATTTTCGTATCGTAAGCATTTTTAACGAGCGGTGAAAAAATAATGTCCAGATTTTAACATTTGAAACTTAACGACGAATAAGAAAAAAACACAAAGAATCTGTTGAGAGTTTAAATTCTCCGACATGGTCATTTTTTTTTTGAAAACATCAAGGGATGAATAGCAATGTTAACGCAGAACTGGGGCATTATGCTTCATGAATTCACCAGTCAGCATGATCGGTACCCGATCTGACAGTGATCATCAGATGGGTTACAGTTTTGCCTGTACCCAAAATAGGACGATGAATATCACTACCGACTTGATGAGGTCAGTGCATTATGAAGACAAAGGCAAATCAGTATACGTATGCAAAAACTCCGAGTAGCAACTTTCCAGCGCCACCCCTTATTCGATGACATCACCGGCACCCTTGATCGCCTGCAAGATGATGTGGCCTGGTGTGAAAACCAGGGTGTGGAATTGGCCGTATTTCCTGAGTGTTATTTGCAGGGATACACCAGCGATCAGCAGACGATCGCCCGCAGGGCCATGGCTGTTGACAGTCCCTCATTCAATGACATCCTGACGATGTTGTCCCCTTTTTCCACTGATGTGATTATTGGTTTTGTCGAGCAAGGCAAAGACGGTTTTTATAACTCTGCAGCCCTTGTCAGTAAAGGTGAGCTGCGCGGCATCTACTCCAAGAACCATCCGCAAGAACAGGCTTTTTTACCAGGCCTTGATGCACCAGTTTTCCAGAAATCAGATTTTTTGTTTGGCATCAATATCTGTTTTGACGCCAATTTTCCTGATTGTGCAAAACGACTCAGCGCACAAGGTGCCCGCCTGATCTGCTACCCGCTCAATAATATGCTTGCCGCCGCAACCGCTGACAAATGGCGGCATAAAAGTGTGGAAAATTTGTGCAAGAGAGCCATAGAGACGGCTTGCTGGGTCGTTTCGTCAGATGTTGTCGGCGCATCTGGTGACAAGCTTAGCCATGGCTGCACATGCATCGTCAGCCCGCAAGGCGAGATAGTCGCTCGCGTGACAGAAGGAGTTGAGGGTGTAGTGGTTTTTGACGTTGGATAAGCCGGGTCAGTCAGACTACGACCACGGCCATGGCCCGAGCCCGGCAATTTACTTGACTGGCTTGCCTTGCGGCTGTGCCGTTTTATTTTTTCTGACTTTTGCAGGCGAGACCAGCTCCAGCACAAAATCCTTGCTGACTTTGCCATCATCCGATTGCCAAACGCCGCGTATGACATCGTCCTTCAGCTCACCATCCCACTGGCCAGACACGTCAACACCATCTTCAGATTCTTCCATGCTGAGTTTATTGCCGCTGATTTCACCGGCAAGCAAAATCTTATTGCCATGATTGCGCTTGCCACCGGCAACGATATAGTTACCCTCAACACTATCCCTGTCTTCTGGTTTGGGCTGTATATGCATCGTCACCCTGTCGTCACCCAACTTGCCACGCAACTCTACCGGTTTGGCAAACTGCGGATTCGACATTGGTGCAAATGGCTGGGCTTGCACTGGCAAACCCAAAATACCCATCAGCACAACTGGCAACAGCACTTTCAACACTGGCATGACCCGCATCAGACAGCCTCACCCCACAAGTCATGGGCATCTGCGGCGGTAATGGTGACATCGACGAATTCTCCGACCTTCAGCTTGCGATGTGGCTCGAACGGTGGCTTAACATAAACGACGCCATCAATTTCAGGTGCATCGGCGGAACTACGGCCGACACCACCACTACGATCCAGTGAATCGATCAGCACGCGCATGGTTTTACCGACTTTGGCCTGCAGGCGTTTTTGGGATATGCCTTCCTGCAATTCCATGACGCGGCGGCGGCGGTCTTCGCGCACGTCGTCCGGCAATTGATTGGCGATTTCATTTGCCGTTGCGCCTTCGACAGGTGAATAGGCAAAACAACCCAGGCGGTCTATCTCTGCTTCTCTCAGAAAATCCAGCAGGTATTCAAACTCTTCTTCCGTCTCACCGGGGAAACCGGCGATAAAGGTGGAACGTATCGTGATTTCCGGGCACATCTCACGCCATGCCTTGATGCGTTCAATATTTTTCTCACCACTGGCTGGGCGCTTCATGCGCTTCAACACATCCGGGTGGGCATGCTGCAAAGGCACGTCCAAGTATGGCAATACATGGCCATTGTTCATGAACGGGATGATCTGATCCACATGCGGGTAGGGATAGACATAGTGCAGACGCACCCAGGCATCATATTGCTTGGCCAGTTCACCCAAAGCTTCAACCAATTGCGTCATATGGGTTTTGACAGGTTTGCCATTCCAGAAACCCATACGGAACTTGATATCCACGCCATAGGCGCTGGTATCCTGAGAAATCACCAACAATTCTTTGACGCCCGCCTTGAACAGGTTTTCTGCTTCCAGCATGACATCGGCAATCGGACGCGATACCAGATCGCCGCGCATGGATGGGATAATGCAGAAACTGCAGCGGTGGTTACAGCCTTCCGATATTTTCAGGTAGGCAAAATGCTTGGGAGTCAGTTTGACCCCTTGGGCTGGCACCAGATCAAAGAAAGGCTCATGTGGTTTCGGCAAATGTTTGTGCACTGCCGCCATGACTTCGCCAACGGCGTGCGGGCCGGTGACTTCCAGTACCTTGGGATGGATGGACTGTATCATGTCCTTGCCGTCTGCGTCTTTCTTGGCACCCAGACAACCGGTCACAATCACTTTGCCGTTTTCAGCCAGCGCCTCACCAATTGCATCCAGCGATTCCTGCACGGCGGCATCAATAAAACCACAGGTATTGACGATGACCAGATCAGCGCCATCATAAGATTTGGCGGTGTCATAGCCTTCGGCACGCAGTTGTGTAAGGATTTGTTCTGAGTCGACCAGCGCTTTCGGGCAACCGAGAGAGACAAAGCCGACCTTGGGTGCACTGGCAGGTTCCTGACGACGAATTTCAATGATAGACATAACGGGTACTTAAATAGCAAAAAGGGTACAAAAGCGAATCCGCTATTGTACCCTTTGCCATCTCTCCTTGCCGCATGATTGGCAATTTTCCTGAAAAATCAGGGGCTTAAGTGAGATTATCTAAATATATAATTTACTTTTTATTCACATCTTCCGGATTAAACGGGAAGACATTGAACATATTTTTGGCCTGGCTTTGCATTTGCTCTTGCATTTGCACAAACAGATTCTTGCTCTGTTCTATGTAATTACCCATCATGCCCTGCATCATCGGCCCCTGTACATTCATGAACTGGGTCCACATTTCAGGGCTGAAGGGCTTACCTTCATAAATACCTTTTGAGTTTTCCGCCAGCTTGTTCTGGATATCGATAAATGCCTGGACATTTTTCTCCAGATAATTGCCCATCATGCCCTGCATGGCATGTCCGTAATAACGGATGATTTGCGACAGGACGACACTAGAAAACATCGGGGTTCCACCCGCCTCTTCTTCCAGAATGATTTGCAACAGAATGCTGCGTGTCAAATCTTCGCCGGTTTTGGCATCGACCACCGCGAAATCATCGCTTTCCAGTACGAACTGCTTCACGTCAACCAGTGTGATGTAGCTGCTGGTCTGCGTGTCATACAGACGGCGATTCGGGTATTTTTTGATCAGATGCTGTGTTGATTTTTTTGCGCTATTCATTGAAATCTCAGTTAATCACTTCGATATCCAGCCACACCCAGGAAGGTTTTTCACAAGAGTGGCGCAGACTAATTCACGCAAACAAGACTCCAGATTGATGGTAGCCACTCAGTAGCCACGATCTGAAACCATGTTTGTCCCCTTTATTATTGCATCTTTTAAATTGCGACTTGCAAAATATATGCCCATCGAAATCTTGCGACCTGATGGGCATATTTTACCGCACTGCGGCAGAAAGACGGCAATAAGAGAACTAAAAAGCCAATTTAAAACTGTTTACTCTAAATAATTTCCCTTGTTGTGCATTATTGGGCATCAGCCCATATGCAAGCCACCGTTGATAGAGAAGTCTGAACCTGTGGCATAACCACCTTCATCCGAAGCAATCCAGGCAACAATGGAGGCGATTTCTTCTGGCTCAGCCAAACGCTTGACCGGAATACCGGCAACAATCTTTTCCAGCACATCAGGGCGTATGGCTTTAACCATATCGGTACCGACATAACCAGGCGATACGGTATTGACGGTAACACCTTTGGTGGCAACCTCTTGTGCCAGCGCCATACTAAAGCCATGGATACCAGCTTTTGCCGTCGAATAATTGGTCTGACCGAACTGCCCCTTTTGGCCATTGACGGAAGAAATATTGATGATACGACCCCAACCACGGTCTACCATGCCATCAATAACCTGCTTGGTGACGTTGAACAGGGAATTCAGATTGGTATCCATAACGGCATCCCAATCACCCTTGCTCATCTTGCGGAACTGGCCATCACGGGTAATACCTGCATTGTTGACCAGCACATCCACTTCGCCAATTTCTGCCTTAACCTTGTCGAATGCTGCCTTGGTGGACTCCCAGTCAGACACATTGCCTTCAGACGCATGAATATCCAGGCCTTCGGCACGCATATCAGCCAACCATTTCTCTCTACGGGCAGAATTCGGACCACAACCAGCCACTACAATATATCCATCTCTGCACAGACGACGACAAATTGGTGTTCCGATACCACCCATACCACCAGTTACATACGCTACACGTTTTGACATGTTTGTTCTCCCGATTAAAATTTTATATTAACAACAACAAAAACGATCAATCTGCTCTTACTTTGACATAACGTCCCGGTGCCACTTCAATGGCCGGGAAGTCCGGGCTACCAGATTTGACTGGTGCCTTGACCATTTTTCCACCATGCTCTTTAAGGAAATCAGCCCATTCCGGCCACCAACTGCCCGGGTGCTCGGTCGCACCTGAAAACCACTTATCTGCATCCAGACCGGTCTGTTCATTGGTCCAGTAACTTCTTTTCTTTTTCGCCGGAGGATTGACCACACCAGCAATATGACCCGACGCCCCCAACAAGAAGCGGTTTCTGTTTTTGTGACGTGGATTCAGCAGGCCGGTTGACGCATATGCTGCCTGCCAGGGGACGATATGATCTTCACGTGAGCCGTATATAAAGGTTGGGGCATCGATTTTGCCCAGGTCAACCTTGCTTCCCGCCACAGTCAGTGCACCTGGCTGCCTGAGTTTGTTTTCCAGGTAGGTATTGCGCAGATACCAGCAAAACATCGGACCCGGTAAATTGGTGCTGTCCGCATTCCAGTACAAAAGGTCAAATGGAGGTGGTGCCTCACCTTTGAGATAATTCGACTGTACATAATTCCAGACCAGATCGTTCGCGCGCAGACTGGAGAAAGTGCTGGCCAGATCACGCCCTGGCAATAGCCCACGCTGACCTATGGTCTGTTCGCGCATCTTGACCTGCATTTCATCGACAAACACATCCAGCACGCCTGTCTGCGAAAAATCCAGCAAGGTCGTCAACAAGGTCAGGCTGGCAGCAGGATGCTCTCCTCTGTCCGCAAGAACAGACAAGGCAGTAGAAATAATGGTGCCGCCTACGCAAAAGCCAAATGCATTGATTTTGTCTTGCTTGCTGATTTCCCGCACCACGCTGATGGCTTTGATGGCACCGTCTTCGATGTAATCATCCCAGGTAACTTCTGCCATGCTTTCATCCGGATTGGCCCAGGACACCAGGAATACAGTGTGTCCTTGCTCAACCGCATAATGCACGACGGAATTTTCTGGCTGCAGGTCCAGGATGTAGAATTTATTGATACAAGGTGGCACCATCAGCAAGGGGCGCTGATGCACAGTCTTGGTAGCCGGCTGATATTGTATTAGCTGAAACAGCTTATTTTCAAACACTACCGTGCCAGCTGAAGTCGCCACATTTTTGCCGACTTCAAAGGCAGATTCGTCGGTTTGCGAAATTCTGCCCTTTTGCATGTCTGCCAGCATCTGGCTGATACCTTTGGCCAGGCTCTCGCCTTTGCTCTCGATCAGCTTGCTTTGTGCTTCGGGATTAGTCACCAGGAAATTGGCGGGTGACATGGCATCAATCATTTGCTGCACTGCAAAACCGATTTTTTGTTTTGTCTTGACAGGAGCCTGCACAGCCTCTGCCAATGCCATTAAAAACCGCGCATTTAACAGGTAAGACGCTGCACTATAAGAATGCATGGCATGATTGTGCCAGTCTGGCGCAGCAAAACGTCGGTCCTTCAGGTCCGGTAATTTGGACAGGGAGAAATCTTGCCATAACTGGGCCAGCTCTTGCATGTACTCGCTTTGCAGGCGAGTCATGGTGGTTGGTTCTATCTGCGCACCCAGTTCCTTGAGCATATCCCCGGAGGGCATTTGCATTTGGTTCAAGGGAGAGGCCGGTAACATCCAGTCCTGCCAATTTTTTTGATTCACTAGCTGTGACATCCACTCGGAGTACATAGCTTGAGGATCGAAAGTCTTCATGCGTGCCTCCTGTTTTTCGCGTATTGTTTCGAAATAATTTTAAGCTTTCCGTTTTGCTTGCGCTTATTTTCGGGACAACCCCGAATCCTTTTATACTTGCCCGGCCATCCCCCATTTTTGCAGTAAGGTTTGTATGTATATTGTTGCTATCGCCTGGATTTACGTCGTTCTCATGATGTCCATAACAGAGCATTCCGTCATCGCCGGCATCATGACTTTTCTGCTGTATTGCGTTTTTCCTTTAACAATAGTTTTATACCTGATGCGCACACCACAACGCAAGCGTGAGCGACTGGAAAAACAAGCTGCACTGCAAAAACAAAGTGCCATAAACACCGCCGATCAGGACATCAATGTGCCGGATAGACCCGATCAGACAGCCTGAATTAAGAGCGCTCAATCCAGATCAGGCTTGCCATGCGACCGCAGATGCCGTCCCGCCGGTAAGAATAAAACTGCTGTTTTTCGCGTACTGTGCAACGCTCTCCGCCACTGACACGACTCACGCCTGCATCACCTAGCAATTTTCTTGCCAATCCATACATATCTGCCAGATATTTATCCTGCCCATTTACAGCTGCTTTGGACTGAAAATAAAGACTGACATCATCAACCTGCGGCAAAAAGGCTTGCAACACGTCGCTACCTACTTCAAATTCAGCCGGACCTATGGCCGGCCCCAGCCACGCCAGCACTTCCCCTGCCCCGGCTTCTTGCATGCCGCGCACAGTGTTTTGCAAAACACCTGCTGCCAGGCCACGCCAGCCGGCATGGGCGGCAGCAACTACCGCCCCATTCACATCAGTAAATAAGACGGGCAAGCAATCTGCCGTCAATACTGCACACACCATATTACTTTTTGAGGAGAATACAGCGTCCGCGCTGACGGCACCATGCTGGTTATTGCGTAGCATAGCGGCATCAACAGCGATATTGCCATGCACTTGTGATAAGAATATGACATCAGAAGGTAATTGCCGGTTTAATTTATCCCGATTCTGTTTGACGGCCATCACATCGTCACCGACATGATCACCGAGATTCAATCCGGAAATGCCCGTGACATCGCCATACGCACCAATGCTACTGCCTCCCTGACGCAAGGTAGTCATGGCACGCACATTGGCAGGAACACCCTGCCAGTCTGGCAATAACACCGGAAATGACAACTTTTGCGCCCATTTACCTGGATCGGTACTCATGCGAGTTGAATACCCGCCTGTTTCAGCAGGTCAGAGAAATCATCTGCCAGACTGACTTCCCATTCAACATGCTTGCCAGTTTTGGGGTGAGTCAAGCCCAGCTTCCTGGCCTGCAGAGCCTGGCGTGGGAAAAAACGCGCAAGATGCTGCTTGCCGTATAGGGTATCACCCACCAGAGGAAAGCCAATGGATTGCATATGTACGCGAATCTGGTGAGTACGGCCTGTTTCCAGTTGACAGGCAACCAGACTGACCGGAAATTTTTCCAGCATACCGGCCGCGACGCGCTGGAAATGTGTGACTGCAGGTTTAGCGATGATGCTTTGAGAAACTGCCATTTTGATACGGTCGCGCGGATGTCTGGCCATAGGCGCATCCACAGTGCCCGACAAATTCGGCGTCCCCCATACCAAGGCATAGTATTCGCGTTTGACGGTACGGTCTTGCAACTGCCGCACCAGTTCTGTGTGGGCAACCAGGGTTTTGGCAACCACCATCAGGCCCGAGGTATCCTTGTCCAGCCTGTGCACAATGCCAGCACGCGGTACGCCCAGCAAGGCTGGCCAGCGATACAACAAGCCATTCAACAGGGTACCGGACCAGTTGCCAGCTGCCGGGTGCACCACCATACCCGCCGGTTTATTGATCACCAGCACGTGTTCGTCTTCAAAAACAACGTTCAGGGGAATGTCTTCGGGCGCGTACGCCCCTTCATCCGGCGCGGCCTGTGGCTGAATGACGATGCGCTCATCCCCCAGCATGGTCATTTTTCCACGTCCGGGCTTGCCATCAACGCTGACAAAGCCGTTTTCTATCCATTGCGAGATACGGCTACGGGAATATTGCGGAACCAGTTTGGACAAAGTCTTGTCCAAACGCTCACCACAGGCTTCCGATGTGAGCTTTAATTCTATATTTTCGACAGCTGGCGAAAAATCTTCGTCCACTTCGGTGGTATCGTTCAGCTCTTCAAATTCAGTCTCCAGGTCGGAATCTGACAAAATCACTGTAGTAGTTGGTTTCACATTTTTTGCCATCGGCTATAATCCGTAAATTGTTTTCATGCTCACGCACAAATTTATGCACATTAAATCTTTGAAATTGCTTGTTCTGGCTGTGGCCGCGTCCTTAAGTTTAAGCGGCTGCGGGGTGTTTGGCGACAAAGGCGATGAGACCAGAACCTGGTCAGCATCAAAATTATACGCTGAAGCAAAAGACGAAATGTCTAGTGGGGGCTACGAAAAGGCAATTCAGTACTTTGAAAAACTGGAATCACGCTTCCCTTTTGGCACTTATGCGCAACAGGCTCAGATCGAAACAGCCTATGCTTACTATAAACAAGGCGACCAGGCACAAGCCCTGGCCGCAGTGGAACGCTTTATCAAACTCCACCCAAATCATAGTCATGTTGACTACATGTACTACTTACGTGGTGTGATCAACTTCAATGATCAGGTTGGTTTGTTCAATTTTCTTGCCAATCAAGACATTACTGAGCGCGATCCGAAAGCTTCACGCGACTCTTTTGATGCCTTCAAGCAACTAGCTGTTCAATTCCCAGACAGTAAATATACGCCTGATGCCATCTTGCGTATGAAATATCTGGTCAATGCCCTGGCTCAGTATGATGTCCACGTAGCGCGCTATTACCTGCGTCGCGGCGCTTATCTGGCGGCAGCCAACCGCGCGCAAGCAGCAATCAAGGAATATCCGGACGCACCGGCGATTGAAGAAGCCATGTTCATTTTGATCCGTTCTTATGACGCCATGGGCCTGGTTGATTTGCGCAATGATGCCAATCGTGTGTTCACGCAAAATTTCCCGAAAAGCGACTATTTGGCAGGTAAAGGCCGTGGCCGTGATGCCTGGTGGAAGTTCTGGTAAGCTGATCATCTGAACAAACAGCCTCTGACAACCCTCACGGGTTACAGAGGCTATTTTATTTGCGGTGCTTAATCGTCGACCATTTTGCGGCGGAATACCCAATTATTGTCAGTCGATTCTTCTTCACAGTAAGCATAGCCTTCTTCATTAAAGGCTTTGACATTCTCGACGCGTCGTACACTATGCTGGGCACAATACCGTGCCATCAAGCCCCGGGCCCGCTTAGCGTAAAAGGAAATGATTTTGTACTGACCATTTTTCCAGTCCTGGAATACAGGTGAAATGGTGTTTGCGTCCAGTACAGCAGGCCTGACCACCTTAAAATACTCGTCAGATGCCAGATTCAGCAAAGTTTTAGATTTTTGTTGCCGCATCGCCTCATTCAGCAACTGACTGACTTTGTCACCCCAAAACGCGTAAAGGTTCTTGCCAAGATGATTTACCAGGGAAGTTCCCATTTCCAGTCGATATGGCTGCAACACATCAAAAGGACGTAATGCCCCATATAGTCCAGACAAGACATACAGATGATTTTGCAAATATTTGACGTGACTTGCCGTCAGGCTACGGACATCCAGGCCTTCGTAGACATCCCCGTTAAAAGCAAAAATGGCTTGCTTGCCCTGCCCCGGTGCCGGATCTCGCTGCCAGGCGGCAAACCTGTCAACATTGAGTTGAGCCAGTGCCGGCGAGATATCCATCAGATCAGCCAGTTGTGCGGGGGAATAGCGCTTCGCAATTCCAATTAATTCTTCAGCTTCATCCAGAAAATGCGGTGTGCTGAAAGTTCTGGTTTTCACCCTGCTGTCAAAATCCAGACTTTTGGCTGGCGATATTACAATGAGCATAAATAAATTTCAAATTCCAAAATGACCCACATCATACCTAAGCGCGTCGTCATTGACACCAATGTCTGCCTCGATCTGTTCGTTTTCAAAGACCCTCGCTGGTCGGAGCTGCTATCAGCCTTAAAAAATGGTGACGTACAGGCAGTCACCAGAAATGATTGCCGGGATGAATGGCTGGCAGTCCTTAAATACCCCCACCTGCCAGTCGTGCCAGACGAACTGGGGCAGATTACAGGCTGGTTTGACGAGTTGATACAGTGTGTTATTCCTGCAGAACCTTCAAGTTACAAGCTGCCAGTCTGCAGTGACAAGGATGATCAAAAGTTTCTGGAGATCGCACGCGACGCGCAAGCTCACGTATTGATCACAAAAGACAAAGCCTTACTAAAGCTGGCAAGAAAAATGAAAAATGCCGGAATGTTCAGCATTCAAACGCCGGAACAATTTCTGCTTACCCACGTAAAACAATGTGACAAAACTGCATCGCACCTAACAAAAGCATGACAAATTTTGTTACTCTGGGTTATCCTTCGGTAATGTCCTGCTACTATGATGAAACAAATTAAGAAGTATTGTCAGAGCATGAAAACAAGATCTGAATTGCACTAACAAATGCGCGATTCAGAGAACCTACCGGAGTCCATACGGAAATTATCATCTGAATGGCAATGACACTCAGAATCATTTCCGCATACTCTCGCTGACACACCATGGGATTTGTGAAGAATTACACAATACTCAATGCGATTATGGAGAATAAAGGACTATGACCGATTCAGCAGATGATCTGGACGCATTGTTTGAAGAAATGGCCAATCAGCGGATGGAAACAGGTGCGGCACCGACACCTCCCGGGTCATCTTCACCTGCATTGGCTGCGCAGCAAGACAGTATGTCAGCCAAATTTAATTTCCATAACACCGATGAAGAAGCAAACAAGCCCATGTTTGACAGACTTGGCGGCTTGGTCAGAATGTTGCATGACTCCATGCGTGAGCTTGGTTATGACCGTTCGTTATCGGATGTCGCGATACAAATCGCGGATGCACAGGACAGGCTCGAATATGTCGCTTCTTTAACTGAGCAAGCCGCCAATAAAGTCTTGAATGCCACTGATCTGGGTCTGCCAGAACAGGATGAACTGGCAAAAAAAGCCAAGACCATGGATGCACGGTGGACCGACTTGTTTGAGGGGAAACTCAGCGTCGACGAATTCAAATCGCTCGCATCTGATTCAAAAACCTTTGCCAACGCCGTCATGTCAGCAACCGAAGCTGAAAAAGCCCGTTTGCTGGATATCATGATGGCGCAAGACTTCCAGGATCTGACGGGGCAGTTGATCAAAAAAGTGGTCGCCATCAACAAAACTGTAGAACATGAACTGGCACAGATACTGCTGGACAATGCACCATCAGACCTGAAAGAAAAGGCTGTGGTATTGATGGAAGGCCCATCTGTCCCGAACGCAGCGCTGGAACAGGACGATGTAGATAATCTACTTGATAGTCTGGGTTTCTAATGGATGACATGCTCAAAGAATTTGTCGTCGAAGCACTCGACCTGGCGACAAATGTAGAAGAACACCTGCTCTCGCTTGAGCGCAATCCAGGTGACATGAATACGCTCAATGCCGTGTTCAGGTCTTTCCACACCATCAAGGGCGGCGCAGGTTTCATGAATCTGAGTGCCATGGTATCGGCCTGCCATCTGACAGAAAATCTGTTTGATGCGCTGCGCACAGGCCAGGTACCGGTGACACCCGAAGCCATAGAAGCAGCACTGGAAGCCAGCGGCTTTGTCGCTGATCAGTTGACCGCACTGAATAATGGCACGGATCCAAACAGTCTTTCGACGATGCCAAAATCGCTCGAAAAAATGCTGACTGACGCGATTGAGATGAAAGGTGCAAGCAAGAAAGCCCCCGCTGCTGCCAAACCCAAGGCCGAAGCCGCTCCCAAGCCCGCCGAGAAAAAAGTCGAGACCACCAGCAAAGAAAGCAGTGGTGAACTCGACTGGGAAGCTTATTTCCGGGCAGTGACGCCGCCCGGCACCTTGCCAGAAGTAATTGCTGAATCTGCAGAAGAGGCTGAAGATAAGGCAGTTGAACAAAAAGAAGAACACGAAGCCGTCAAATCCTCACTGTCGAATGCAGAGATCAAGCAAAACGCGCCAGCCAAGGAAGAAAGCATCCGTATTGATGCTGTCAAGCTGAATGTCTTGCTGGAAGTGGCTGGTGAGTCTGTGCAAGCCGCCAATCAGGCGGCTGTTTTGCTGGAAAAACTTTCGCAATTCAAATTTGACGGCCAGGCAGCGCCACTGATGTCGGCATTGACCGAAACCCTGACCCGGGCATCGCGTTACTCAACCGAATTACAGCGCGCCACCCTGGCTACGCGCATGCAGCCAGTTGGTCGCCTGTTCCAGAAATTCCCACGTCTGGTCCGTGAATTGGCGCGCGATCTTGGCAAAGAAGTTGATCTGAACATTGCTGGTGCCGAAACCGAAGTAGATCGTGTCGTGGTAGACAGCCTGTATGACCCGCTGGTCCACATGCTGCGCAACGCGCTTGATCATGGTATTGAAACCGGGGAAGAACGCATCAATGCCAACAAATCCCCTCGTGCCACCATTTCCCTCAAGGCCTGGCAAGAAGCCAGCAGCGTCATGATTGAAGTCACCGATGATGGCAAGGGCATGGATGCGCAAAGATTGCGTGATAAGGCTATTTCCAAGGGATTGATCAATTCGCATGACGCCCGCACCGATGACGAAGCTTTCCAGCTGGTTTTCCTGCCTGGCTTCTCCACCAAGGAAGTAGCATCCAGCGTTTCCGGACGTGGTGTCGGTATGGACGTAGTGAAAACAGCGGTTGAACGCCATCGTGGTGCGATACGTATCGCCTCTCAATTAGGTGCAGGTACGACCTTCCTGATTCGCCTGCCGATTGAATTATCGATTGTACCTACCATGCTGGTACGTACGGACGGTGCATCTCTTGCCTTACCAATGGCGACCGTGCAACGCGTGGTTGAATTGCCCGAGACCTTCGAAAGTGTCGGCGGCCAACCTGTATTGCGCGACCTGGGCCGCCCATTGCCAGTGAAATCCCTTGGCAAGATTTTGGGCTACACCCCGGCATCAGAGCGTGTTGGTATCGTTATTGCTGCGCCTAGCCCTTATATCCTGTCCGTAGACGCAGTAGATGGTACGGCTGATCTGGTTATCAAACCGCTGACCTGTATCAGCACGCCGGGCATTACGGGTACAGCTCGCTCGGCTGAAGGTGAACTGGTACTGGTGATCAGTCTGTCCTTCCTGATTGATGGCTGCAAAACACGGGAACGGATTTCTGCCTGATTGTTATTGATTATTGTTGATCTTTGACGATTCCTGACCATGTTCCAAACTGATCAGGCTCTCATCCCAGACTATCCAGCCTCCATAAACGCATTTTGACCAAATCTGTCAAAATGCGTTTATTCTTTTTAAGCCATCTGGCATCTCATGACATCTGTCGCCGCACCTTTCACGCTACACAATCTGGTTCTGGAGAATCGATTCGCGAACTTGCCAGCGCATTTTTTTACCCATCTGCCTGCCAGCCCTATCAACCAACCATATCTGGTCGCGGCCAGCAAGGCAGCAGCTAATTACTTGCATCTGGATCAGGCATGTCTGAATACGCCAGAATTTGTTTCCTATTTTTCAGGTAACCAGTGCATTCCAGGCAGCAAGCCACTGGCCGCTGTCTACTCTGGTCATCAATTTGGTGTCTGGGCGGGACAACTGGGTGATGGCAGGGCTCTGCTGCTTGGTGGGCTGAACCATGCAGACCAGCACCTGGAAATCCAGCTCAAAGGTTCAGGCATGACCCCCTATTCCCGCATGGGTGATGGGCGTGCAGTATTGCGCTCGTCAATACGGGAATTTTTATGCTCAGAAGCCATGTCTGGCCTTGGCATACCGACGTCACGCGCGCTGTGCGTCATAGGTTCTGACCAGATGGTGTTTCGCGAAACGCCGGAAACCAGCGCCGTGGTAGCCCGTATAGCCCCCAATTTCATCCGTTTTGGCTCATTTGAACACTGGTACTACAATGACAGGATGGATGATCTCCGCCTGTTAGCCGACTTTGTGATTGAGCAATCTTTCCCGGAACTGCAGGATCACACTAACAAATATCAGGCTTTACTGGCAGAAGTCACCAAACGTACTGCCGAACTGATGGCACACTGGCAAGCAGTTGGCTTTATGCACGGCGTCATGAATACAGACAATATGTCGATAATTGGTCTGACGCTTGATTATGGCCCATTTGGTTTCATGGAAGCCTATGATGAAAAACATATCTGCAACCACACCGACCAGCAAGGACGTTATTCATATCGCATGCAACCAGCCATTGGCAACTGGAATTGCCAGGCGTTGGCGCAAGCACTGTCCCCCCTGATTGGCAGTGTAGATGAGACAAATGCTGCCCTGGCCCACTATCCGGCGATTTACCGCAATAAGTGGAGTGAACTGATGCACCAGAAATTCGGATTAAAAACCGTGCAAGAGAATGATCTGGACTTGTTTGCCGATTTTTTCAAACTGTTACAAAGTAATCAGGCTGACTTTACCCTGAGTTTCCGCAATTTAAGTAAGCTTTCGAACCAGATTTCGACCAATGATGAGCCATTGCGTGATTTATTTCTCAACAGACAGGATCTGGACGACTGGCTATCACTCTACCGGGAACGGCTGGCCATGGAAGCCAGTAATGACGCAGAACGCCAAACAGGGATGCTGGCAGTCAACCCCAAATACATATTGAGAAACTATCTGGCACAAGTGGCCATAGAAAAAGCGCAAAACAAGGATTTTTCAGAAGTGGAGAAATTGCTGTGCATTCTGGAAAACCCATATGACGAACAAGAGGAAAACGAAGACTATGCTGCCCTGCCCCCCGATTGGGCCAGACATATAGAAGTCAGTTGTTCTTCCTGAAACGATGAGGAAACCATGAAAAAAGTTGTCAAATCCGATGCCGAATGGAAGGCCCAATTAGACTCGATGGAATATGAAGTCACCCGGCATGCCGCCACAGAACGTGCGTTCACCGGCAAATTCTGGGATCACCACGAGGTTGGCACCTATACCTGTGTCTGTTGCAACACCCCCCTGTTCACATCAGACGCCAAATTTGATTCCGGCTGCGGCTGGCCCAGTTATTTCAAGGCACTGGACCCAGCCAACGTCCGCGAAAAAATTGATACATCTCATGGCATGACGCGCACCGAGATATTGTGTAATATCTGCGACGCTCACCTTGGACATGTCTTTCCTGATGGACCACCACCAACGAGGTTGCGTTATTGCATCAATTCGGCATCCATGAAATTTGAACCAGAAACTTAAGCTGTCCGCACATGAAATTTCTTTTTGATCTATTCCCAGTCGTATTGTTTTTTGGCGCTTTCAAATGGGGTGAGGGACATGCCGAAAAAGCGCAGGCGCTGGTAACAGAATATCTTTCTGGCATCATCTCGGGTGGAACTACTACTGCAGAGCTGGCACCCATCATGCTGGCAACCGCAGTAGCCTTGATCGCCTCCATCATCCAAATCGGCTATTTGCTGGTGCGCAGGAAAAAAGTGGATGCCATGCTACTGATTTCTTTCATCATCATCATGATTTTTGGTGGTGCCACCATGTATTTCCAAAGTGAAGCCTTCATCAAGTGGAAACCCACCGTCTTGTATTGGTGCTATGGCGGCGCATTTGCCTTGGGGCAATTTATTTTCAAGTCCAACCTGATCCAGTCAGCCATGGGCTCGCAAATCAAATTGCCAGATGCCATATGGGCCCGCCTTAGCGTAGCTTGGATACTGTATTTCACGCTGATGGGCATCATCAACCTGTACGTTGCCTACAATTTCTCCACTGACACCTGGGCAAACTTCAAGTTAATTGCTGTTGTTGCAATAATGCCCGCATTTGTCGTGATACAAAGCCTGTTTCTGGCAAAATACTTGGAAGAACCAGCCCAATGACCCGGGACGAGAAGATATTGCAGCGCCTGTCGGAAACCTTACAGCCTTCCGATTGTCAATTAATAGACGATTCAGAAGCACATCGCGGGCATGCTGGCGCCGCTGGCGGGGCTGGTCATTACCGTGTAAGAATAGTTTGTCAGCAATTTGAGGGCCTAAACCGCATTTCTCGCCATCGACTGGTGTATGATGCCGTTGGCGATATGATGCAAACGGAAATTCATGCCTTAAACATAGTGGCATTAAGTCCGTCAGAGATACCGACCTAGGCAGTTTACTTATAATCCGTTTTATTTAATTTTGTTATTTAGGAACAGACAATGACTTTTAAACCTGCTCATTTGCTGGTAGTACTTCTCGCAACTGCCCTGCCTGCTCTGGCACAGAACCTGGCTGTTGTTAACGGCAAAGCCATCCCATCCAGCCGAGTTGATGCCATGGTCAAGCAATTGACTGCACAAGGACAGCAAGACAGCCCGCAATTGCGTGCGATGGTAAAGCAAGAACTGATCAATCGTGAAGTATTGATGCAGGAAGCTGAAAAATCCGGAGTAGCCGCAAACCCAGAGGTCAAAAACCAGCTGGAAATAGCCCGCCAATCTTTGTTGATTCGCGCCCTGATGATTGAGCATGTCAAGAAAAATCCTGTCACTGATGCAGAAATACAGGCTGAGTACGACAAGGCAAAAGCACAGGCAGGCGACAAGGAATACCATGCCTACCATATCCTGGTTGAGAAGGAAGACGATGCCAAAGCCATCATCTCCAAACTGAAGGCCGGTGCCAAATTTGAAGAACTGGCAAAACAGTCTAAAGATGCCGGTTCCGCTTCCAAAGGTGGCGATCTGGACTGGGCATCTCCTGCAGCCTGGGACCCAGCTTTCTCTCAAGCCATGACTGCCCTGCAAAAAGGCCAGTTCACAGAAACACCAGTGAAAACACAGTTTGGCTACCACATCATCAAGCTGGATGATGTACGCGCAGCAAAATTCCCAACACTGGAAGAAGTGAAACCACAAATTGTTGATGGTCTGCAGCAGCAACGTGTGCAGGCTTATCAGCAAGCGCTGGTTAAAAAGGCAAAAATTCAGTAATTTAGCCTGAATCAGAAGAGAGGTGCTTTATTAAATTAAAGCACCTCTTTTTTATGCGCGTTTTAGTTTTCATTTATTGAAAACCCCGCTCAAAATAATGTAATCGTCGACACGTTCCAGGTATACAGCCCTACGCTCCAAGGATTTGCTTATCGGGTTAATCCACTGGAATTCCACCCATCCACTACCTTTGTTTTTTGCCACATCAATTTCTTCCCGGACAAAAAATTTGCCGTCCGTATCTTTAATATCAATTAATGGTTTACCGACCAGCTTGGTATTGGCTCCATTCGCGAGCATGACACCGTTGAGATCAAGGGCACCAATATACAAATCCCTGTCAATGAATTGCCCTTGTGGCTTATTGAACTCGGCAATTGCTTTTTCCTTGCCATTTTTCTTTGCAAACACGACAGCCTTTTTTACAAAGGCAATCGCCTCTTCTTTAGTCCCCGAATCATTACCAGCGAAAGCAGCAGGTAGCATCACAAAAAAAGCAACAACGGCAATCATATGTTTTATAAACGAGCACATGGTATGGCCTCCTTGCGAATTTAAAATGGTTAAAGAATTCAGCAACAATTTCATGATTTTTCAAGGGTAAATCTGTCAACACGCCGTATTGTTCTTTCCTTCAAGTCAATTTCAATGAACAACCAGAAATCGTCAGTGTCGAACAAATGGTACATCCACTTCTATCTGGCATTTCTCTCGCCAGATTACTACAAATCTTTATGCATCCGAAAAAATATCAAATATCAGACGTCGCATCCATTGATTTCCCGGTTCTTTATGAAACTTGGCATGCCAGAATAAATTGATCCCTGTTTCCGGAAGCGGTATTGGATGTTCCATGAAACGGAGATTGAACGGTGCCAGACATTCTCTTGCATAACGCTCGGGGACGGTTGCCAACATGTTGGTCGTAGATAGAATATGTCCAACGGCGACAAAATGGGGAACAGTCAACTTGATATTTCGCTTGACTCCCTTTCTCTCAATAGACTCATCCAATTTTGCATGCCCGGTTCCAGCCGAGATAACAACGACGTGCTCAGCGCTGGAAAATTCTTCTATGGAAATTTTTTTCTTATCCAGAGCATGGCCACGGCGCAACATACAAACATATTTCTGCTCGAAGAGCCGATGCTGAAAAAAGCCTGCCTTCAACTGAGGCAATAAGCCAACAGCCAGATCAACATTCCCTGCTTCCATTTCATCTCTAAGATTAACCGCAGTGTTACGAACCGTACTGATTGAAACATGAGGCGCAATCCCGGATAGTGCATTCATTAATTTAGGCAGGAAATATATTTCACCAATATCCGTCATCCCTATCCTAAAAGTTCTTGAGCTGCTTTTTGGATCAAATAGTGTTTGTTGGTTCAAGGTACTGTGAATTGCACTTAATGCATAAGCAATAGGCTCTGCCAACTGTACCGACAACGAGGTCGGCTCCATCCCCTTTGACGTGCGCAGAAACAACTCATCTCCCAATAATCGCCTGAGCCGATTGAGTGCATTACTGATTGCAGGTTGTGTCTGTCCAAGCTTTTCTGCGACGATAGAAACGCGCTTGTCTATCAATAATTGATTGAAGACAACGAGCAAATTAAGGTCAATATCCTTAAGTTCCATATTTGAGTAATATCAATTCTAGTGATTATTAAAATTCACAGAATACTATATATTAATATAGCTCAGATTTCTATAATTCCTCCAGCCAGTCAATTTCAATAGGTAAGAGGAGAAAAAATGGAACTCGTTGTGCAACCCCTGGGACGCGCGCTTAGCGTTCAGCCCGGAGAAAATTTGTTGGGGGTGCTGGAAGCGAACGATATTCCAATTTCTTATAGTTGCAAATCAGGGCGATGTGGAACCTGCCGTTGTCGCGTAGTGGAAGGCAAAGTACTCGAATCAGGAAGAGATGCAAAAATCACCAATCCTGACGACGATAATCACGTATTAGCATGCATGAGCGTACTGACAGAAAACTGTGTAATCGAAATCCCTGAACCTGATGAGATTGTTCATCACCCTGCCAAAATACTTAAAGGGACCGTGGTTTCCCTGGAAAATTTAACTCACGACATCAAGCGACTCGTCGTGAAATCTCCCAAGCAGCTTTCATTTTCACCTGGTCAATATGCGACGCTGCAATTCACTGCCGAACATATTCGCCCTTACTCAATGGCGTGCCTGCCTGACGATGACATACTCGAATTTCATATCCGTGCAGTGCCGCATGGTCGTGTTACCGGCTATGTCTTCAACGAACTCAAGGTCGGCGATGCAATTCGCATCTCAGGCCCCATGGGGACTGCCTATTTACGTAAAAAACATACCGGCCCAATACTTTGCATAGCCGGTGGCACGGGGCTGGCGCCCGTACTGGCTATCGTTCGCGGCGCCACCGCTGCCGGACTCAGCAATCCAATTCATCTGTACTTTGGTGCTCGGTCATCAGCAGATATATATGGGCTGGCATGGCTCGAATCCATAGCACTACAGAATCCGAATTTACACGTACACGTCATCGTTTCAACCAACGAAGCCGATTCCAAATATCGCATCGGCTTGGTTACAGATGCGGTTGAGCAAGATTGGAAAGATTTAACAGGATGGCGTGCTTATCTTTGTGGCGCACCGCCCATGGTTGATGCAGCGAAATTGATAATAAAGAGAAAAGGTATTGCGAATGAACATGTTTATGCAGATGCATTTTATGCCAGTGCGAATTGAATGAGTGACGCCCCTATGAACAAAGAACTAAAGAATGATGTTCACGAAGAACGTCAAAGATATTACCAGCACATTAACGAATACAGCATGACCCCCCTATGGGAAGTGTTAGGTCGCCTGGTTCCCAAAGAACCGGCACCTGTCGTGGCTGCCGCTTTATGGAAATACAGCGAAGTACGTGATCATGTACTGAAAGCAGGCAAGCTTATTTCCGCAGAAGAGGCAGAACGCCGTGTACTTATTCTGGAAAATCCAGCACTTCGCGGAAATTCGTCAATCACACAAAGCTTGTATGCTGGCCTCCAGTTGATTATGCCCGGAGAAGTAGCTCCGGCACATCGTCATACCCAGTCTGCTCTCAGATTGGTGCTGGACGGCGAAGGTGCCTACACGGCAGTTGATGGCGAACGCACTACGATGCATAGAGGTGATTTCATCATTACACCTTCCTGGACTTGGCATGATCACGGCAATCTGGGTAACGACCCCGTGATTTGGCTGGATGGCCTGGATATTCCCCTGGTCAGATTTTTTGATGCAGGCTTTGCTGAACATAGTCAGGAACGATCTCAGCAAGTCAGCCGACCAGAAGGAGACGCATTGGCGCGTTACGGTAGCAACATGCTGCCAGTAGATTTTTACCAGACATCCAATCAGCCTACCAAGGTCTTTGTTTATCCATTTAGCCAAACACGTCAGTCGCTGTTGACAGTGTCTCAAGGAGAAATTGATAAACATCACGGGCACAAGCTGCGTTTTGTGAATCCAGCTACAGGTGCATCCCCAATGCCAACGATTGCTGCTTTTGCGCAATACCTGCCACAAGATTTTAAGAGCCATCCATATCGCTGCACGGATGCAACTGTCTATGTCTGCCTGGAAGGTAAAGGAACAGCGACGATTGATGACAAACCATTCCACTTCTCGCAGAACGACGTGTTCGTCGTTCCCTCATGGAACAAACTCAGTCTGCATGCGGCCAGCAACTGCATCCTGTTCAGTTATTCCGACAGGCCTGTTCAGCAAGCCATGGGAATTTGGCGAGAAGAACGAATTCAAAACTACTAACAAGGAAAAGAAAATGAAATACGTCGTCAATACAGCTCCCATATACAGTCTGGAAGTGGCAGGCACAACAGATGAATTTCCCGTCAACCGCATTTTTTGCGTCGGACGAAACTATGCTGCCCACGCAAGAGAAATGGGGAAAGACCCAGAACGTGACCCACCATTTTTCTTCATGAAACCAGCCTGTGCTGCAGTCAAGGTGGGGAATACAGAATCAAGCATCCCTTATCCAGGCATGACCACCAATTTTCATCATGAAATTGAAATGGTGGTTGCGATTGGACGTGGCGGATCAAACATTTCAAAAGAAGACGCGCTGCAACATGTATACGGTTACGCCGTTGGACTAGACATGACACGCCGCGATCTACAGTTAGATGCACGCGAAAAAGGACGACCTTGGGAATTTGGAAAATCCTTTTCCAGCTCCGCACCGATCGGCCCCATTCACCGGACAGGAGACATAGGCCACATCACATCCGGGGCAATCGGCTTAACCGTCAATGGTGCTACCAAACAATCCTCCGACGTCAAAGAATTGATTTGGTCTGTCGCGGAAAGTATTGCCTATCTTTCGCAATTCGAAACATTGGAGCCAGGCGACATCATCATGACTGGAACGCCAGAAGGCGTCAATGCAGTCGTAGCTGGCGATGTGATGGTCGGCGCAATAGATGGTCTCGGCACGATTACAGTTCGCGTTGCAGCCTGATAGCCATGAATCCAAAAAAAGGAGTGAGAAATGAATGATTCAAAAACGGATGATTCAAAAATGGGTGGCTCAAAAACTATTTTTCCAAGCGATCCAAAATGGGAAGGAGACGGGTCTAGCCGCATTCCATTCTGGGTCTACACCGACGAATCCATCTACAAGAAAGAACTGGAACGTTTTTTCTACAACAAGCATTGGTGTTACGTCGGCCTAGAAGCCGAAATTCCCAATCATGGCGATTTTAAACGCACCGTTGTTGGCGAAAGATCGGTCGTCATGACGCGTGATGCCGACGGTGCCATTAGTGTTGTTGAGAATGTTTGCGCCCACCGGGGCATGCAATTTTGCCGCGTGCGTCACGGTAATAAAAAAGAGCTGGTATGTCCTTATCACCAGTGGAGTTATAAACTCAATGGTGACCTGCAGGGGGTTCCGTTTCGTCGCGGCGTCAAACAAGATGGAAAAATTAATGGTGGGATGCCAGCCAGCTTTAAAACTGAAGACAACGGTTTAACTAAGTTAAAGGTTGCTACCCGTGGAGGGGTGGTGTTTGCTTCTTTCGATCTGGACATAGAGCCCTTGGAAGAGTTTCTTGGGCCACAGATGTTAACGTATTTTGATCGTCTCTTTAATGGACGCCAACTCAAAATACTTGGCTATAACCGTCAGCGCATACCAGGCAACTGGAAGCTGATGCAAGAAAATATCAAGGATCCCTATCATCCTGGTTTGCTTCACACCTGGTTCGTCACCTATGGTCTCTGGCGTGCTGACAACAAATCGCAGCTACGTATGGATGATCACTTCCGCCATGCCGCCATGATCTCGACCCGTGGCACGGGAGGCAGCAAAACCGAAGTCACTACAGGGGTAAGCAGCTTTAAAGAAAACATGCAAATCAACGACAAGCGTTTGCTTGACATTGTTCAGGAAGATTGGTGGAACGGCCCGACGGCGGTGATGATGACCGTATTTCCAAGTGTCATTTTCCAGCAGCAGGTCAATAGTGTATCCACCCGCCACATTCAACCGAACGGTACGGGTTCATTTGACTTTATCTGGACTCATTTTGGCTTTGAAGATGACACTGAAGAAATGACAGAGCGTCGTTTAATTCAGGCAAATTTGTTTGGTCCAGCGGGCTTCGTATCAGCAGATGACGGTGAGGTCATCGAATTTTCACAGTGTGGGTTTGAGCAGAAACCAAGTCATCGCACGCTTGCCGAATTGGATGGCATACACATCCAGGACACTGAGCATATGGTCACAGAAACACTGATACGCGGCATGTATGACTATTGGCGAAAAGTGATGGAGCGTTAACATGATTGATCCAAAAACATATTTTGATCTGACCCAACTGTATGCAGATTACGCAGCCGTGGTCAGTAATGCCGAATGGAAAAAATGGCCTGATTTTTTCACGGAAACATGTATTTACATGATACAGCCTCGTGAGAATTTCGAGCGCAACTTCCCTCTTGGTACGCTGTCGTTCATCAGCAAGAAAATGCTGCTGGATCGTGTGTATGGTATCGAAGAGACCATATTTCATGATCCCTATTATCAACGCAATATAACCGGCCTTCCCTTGATCAAGAGTGTTGAGGGCGACCTGATTGTTTCCGAAGCGAACTATACCGTGTTCAGAACCAAGCTTAACCAGGAAACCACTGTGTTTAATGCTGGCCGCTACCTGGATAAAGTGCGCCTGACCCCTGAAGGAATGAAGTTCGAGTCAAAGCTATGTATTTACGACTCAGAAATGATTCCGAATTCACTTATTTACCCGATTTGAGGTTCTCATGAATCAACACTGGATCCAGGCAATTGCGGTCGATGATATTCCCCAAGATGACGTTATTGGCGTCGCAGTGGAAGGAAAAGATTTGGCTATTTATAGTTTTGACGGAAACGTCTATGCAACCGATAACATTTGCACCCACGGTCATGCACGCTTGTGTGACGGATTCCTGGAAGGGCACGAAATTGAATGCCCACTGCACCAGGGGAAATTCGATATCCGCAATGGCAAGGCCATGTGCGCGCCTCTTACACAAGACCTTCGCATCTACCCTGTGAAGATTGAAGCCGGAAAGGTTTTCATAGAAATTTAAATTGCAACATCATTCAGCGCCTACTTTTCAACGAAGGGTAAGCACAAGCAAGAAATTCAGGAGACAAAATGAAAACCTTAAAAAAAATAAGCTCAGCATTAGCCATCACTTTAGCTTTCACATCAGCAGCACACAGCGCCAATGAAATAAAGATTGGTTTTTCAGCACCGCTATCGGGAAGTCAGGCCATGGTAGGGCAAGATCAATTGGACGGATTCAATTTGGCAATTGAGCAATCTGGCGGTCGTTTTGGTAACCGGCCAGTGACCGTATTTAAAGAAGACGATCAGCTAAAGCCAGAAATAGGTGCACAGATCATTCGTAAATTTATCGAAAAGGACAAGGTAGACGCCATTGTCGGTCTAGGATTTTCTAACGTTTTCATGGCCGGGTTCAAGACAATTGTAGATTCGGGAACAATAGCCATCGGAACAAACGCAGGCCCTTCCCCTGTCGCCGGTGCATCATGTGCCGCCAATGTGTTTTCTGCGGCCTGGCAAAACGACAGTTCTGCGGAAGCTGTGGGTCAATATGTCAAGTCCAAGGGCTATAAAAAAGTATTCATCCTGGCACCCAACTATCAGGCTGGCAAAGATATGCTGACTGGATTCAAGCGTTTATACAAAGGTGCAGTCGCTGATGAACTCTATACGCAGGTTGGTCAAACAGACTACTCTGCCGAAATCGCACAAATTCAGTCTGCAAAACCAGATGCCGTGTTCGTTTTCTATCCAGGCGGTATGGGCGTCAATTTTGTCAAACAATTTAGTCAGGCTGGCTTATTGGGTACAGTACCCATGTTCTCTGTCTTTACAGTAGACGGTACAACAATGCCTGCATTGAGAGACTTTGCTGTCGGCAGTACCTTTGGTGCCATGTGGGATGCAGCACTGGACAATGCTGAAAACAAGAAATTTGTTGCCGCATTCCAGGCAAAGTACAAACGCATTCCTAGTGAATATGCCGCAACTGCATTTGATGCTGCACGCATTTTAAATTTGGCAGTGGAAAAGCTGGGCGGCAACACCTCAGACAAGAAAGCATTTTCAGAGGCAGTAAAAGCCGCTGGCAAAGAATTTAAATCTGTAAGAGGCCCTTTCCAGTTCAATAACAATAACCTCCCTATCCAGAATTACTACATATTCGACGTCATTAAAAATGCCGGCCACATTGAAGTGAAGCAAAGTAGTGTTGCACTAAAAGAGCATTCTGACGCCTACAGCAACCAATGCCCGAGGAAGTAAATGGACATCTTGATGCAGGTATTTCCGCAGATCCTCAATGGTATCCAATACGGCGTGCTCTTGTTCTTGCTTGCAGCGGGCCTGACATTGGTATTCGGAATCATGAACTTTGTGAATTTGGCGCACGGTTCGCTGTACATGCTGGGGGCATATTTTTCTGCTCTTGGTTTTGAATACGGGGGATCATTCATCTGGGCATTGCTGGCTGCAGTCATCGGTTGCGCTACAGTTGGATTGCTATTGGAGCGCATTGTCATTACCCGGCTGTACAGTCGCGACCATCTGGATCACGTATTGGCAACTTTTGGCCTGGTGCTTTTTTTTAACGAACTGGTCCGCATACTATTTGGCTCACAACCTTACTTCTTGCCTGTTCCTTCATTTCTCGAAGGGACTGTGAATCTCTTTGGCATCACCTACCCTGCCTACCGTTTTTCTATTATTGCTGTTGGTGTCGTGGTGGCAGTGGGGGCGCAATGGCTCATGCAGGGGACGCGATTGGGAATGCTCATTCGTGCTGGTGCAACGAACCCCGCCATGGTTGGTGCGTTGGGGGTCAATATTAAATTACTCAACACGCTCTTGTTCTGCATAGGCGCTGTACTGGCTGGATTAGCTGGTGTCATGGCTGGGCCAATACTGTCGATTCAATCGGGCATGGGTGAATCTGTATTAATAACCACGCTGGTAGTGATCGTGATCGGTGGTATCGGGTCAATTCGAGGTGCACTGTATGCATCAATCATCGTGGGTGTAGCAGATACGCTGGGGCGTGCCTTTTTGCCGCTGCTTTTCCGCTCTGTAATGGATAGAGAAGTGGCCACAGCAGCCGGGCCAGCTGTTGCTTCAATGCTGGTCTATATCTTGATGGCAGTTGTCTTAGCCGTCAAACCGCAGGGTCTTTTTCCAACGGGGAGACGGTAATGTTGAAACAAATAATGCTTCACAAATTGGCCTTTTTCCTGCCAATCTCCATATTGACCCTGCTTGGCCTGGTGCCACTGATAGCAGGAATGCTTGATCAGCCATTTTATGTATCGCTGTTTGGTCGCATAGTAATTTACGCCTTGGCTGCGATGGCCTTAAATCTTTCGCTAGGGTATGCAGGATTGATTAGCTTTGGTCATGCTCTTTTCTTTGGCGTTGGTACTTACTGTGTTGCGATACCAGCCTTTTATGGTATTGATTCTGGATGGATACAACTGGGTATTTGCATAGTTGCATGTGCAGTCCTCGGTGGCATTACCGGCCTCATCAGTCTTCGAACTACAGGCATCGCTTTCATCATGATTACGCTTGCCTTTGCTCAAATGGGCTATTTCGTATTTGTAAGCCTGAAAAATTATGGCGGTGATGACGGTATGACTATCGCTAATCCATCCAAATTTTTCAATGTGAGTTTAGGTGACCTGAACACACTTTACTATGTCGCTTTTTTCCTGTTGTGTTTTGTCTCCTGGTTTATGTGGCGACTCTATTCGTCTTTGTTTGGAATGGTGTTACGCGGCGCGAAACAGAATACCCGCCGCATTAACGCATCCGGGTTTTCGGCAAAAAAATATCAACTTGTCGCCTATGTTATTTCTGCGGTTATTTGTGGCATTGCAGGACTGCTTTTGGCAAACCTGAATGCATTTGCATCTCCCAGCACACTGGCCTGGTCTGTGTCCGGAGATTTAATTGTGATGGTCGTTCTTGGAGGAATAGGATCAGTTACCGGACCGCTGATTGGCACAGTTGTATTCTTGGGGCTTGAAGAAATACTGAAAGCGTACTTTGAGCATTGGATGGTCGTTTTCGGCCCCATCATTGTTTTGATTGCTTTACTTGGGAAGTCTGGGATTGTCGGCTGGTTGAACAGTATTGATCACGGGCTGTCACGCCTGCGCAATCGATATGGACCGATGAAAAATATGAGCAACATCCCCGCTGAGGAGAAATCAGTATGACGACAAGTCTACTCAGCACCCGTTCACTGACAAAACGATATGGTGGCTTGCTTGTTACTGATAACGTCACCATTGATATTCAGCCTGGTGAACTACATGCAATCATTGGTCCAAATGGTGCCGGCAAAACTACCCTCATCAATCAATTATCAGGTGAGTTATCGCCTGATGTTGGGCAAGTATATTTCCAAGGTCAGGATGTCACAAGTCTTGGCATCGAAAACCGGGCTCACCTGGGTTTGCTCCGGTCGTATCAGATAACTTCTATCTTTGAGGCATTCACAGTCCGCGAGAATGTTGTGTTGTCTGCAGCCGGTGCTAAGAGAAATGCATTTTCTTTTTTTAAACCCATGCTTGCACATCAAAGTTTTACCGATGTGGCAGACAGAGTTATTGAAGATATTGGCTTGATAGCCAGTCAAAATATTCTGGCAGGCGAATTGGCATATGGAGAGCGGCGACAGTTGGAACTCGCCATGGCCATGGCAGCAGAACCCAAGTTTTTGTTGCTGGATGAACCTATGGCAGGAATGAGTTCACAAGAGTCTGCCGTCGTCGTCACCTTACTCAAGCGACTCAAAGGTAAATACGGAATCCTGCTTATTGAGCATGATATGGACGCAGTATTCGCCCTGGCAGATCGTATCAGTGTGCTTGTATATGGTCGCATCATGTTTTGTGGAACGCCGGATGAAATTCGCAATCACCCAGAGGTGAAAGCTATTTATCTTGGCGAAGAAGACTAAGGATTAACCGCATGGACCAGTTACTTAACATTGAAAATGTTGTTGCTTCTTATGGACATGCCCAGGCATTGTTTGGTGTCACTCTGGATGTCAGGGAAGGAGAAGTAATCACTCTGCTTGGACGAAACGGTATGGGCAGGTCAACGACCATCAAATGTCTTTTCGGATTATTACCTGTGCAAAAAGGAAACATATGCTTTGCTGGAACGAATCTTCAATCAAGCGCCTCACATGTGATAGCGCGTCTTGGCCTTGGGCTGGTGCCTGAAGGACGCCAGATATTTCCCAATCTGTCTGTGGAAGAAAATTTAGTCGCCACGGCCAGAGCGTCGAAAAAAAACGCAATATCCTCACCCTGGACATTAGGTCGCGTGTACGAATTCTTTCCGAGATTAAAAGAGAGACGCTCGAACCAAGGATGGCAACTTTCGGGCGGAGAACAGCAAATGCTGGCTATCGGCAGAGCGCTGATGACCAATCCACGACTTCTGGTTTTAGACGAGGCTACGGAAGGGCTATCGCCATTAATCAGGCAAGAAATATGGACAGCGTTAAAAGCACTGAAAAATGAAGGATTGTCACAAATCGTGATTGATAAAAACATCAAATCTCTTTTGACTTTGGCCGATCGACATTTTGTCATGGAAAAAGGAAAAATTGTCTGGTCCGGCACTTCAGCAAATCTTTCAAACGAACCTGACATCATTCATCGATATCTTGGAGTTTAAATAATCATGTCCACCGAACGTATTCTCTACAATTATTTCCGTAGTTCTTCTTCATATCGGGTTCGTATCGCACTGAATTTGAAATCGCTTCCATTCGAGTATCTCGCAGTACATTTGAATCGACATGGAGGTGAGCAATTTTCGCATGATTTTCAAACGCTGAATCCGCAACAACTCGTTCCGCTTCTGCTTGAAAATGGAAACAGTATCAGCCAGTCGCTCGCCATCATTGAATATCTGGAAGAAATGTATCCTGAGTACCCATTATTGCCAGCAGCACCTGAGGACAGAGCCTATGTCCGGCAGATAGCGAATGCAATTGCATGTGAAATGCATCCCCTGAATAACCTGCGTGTGTTGAAGTATTTAACGGAAGAACTCAAACTGACTGATGAAGCAAAAAAAGGCTGGATTCGTCACTGGAACGAACTGGGCTTGCAGGCTCTAGAAAAGACCATCTTGAATTCGCCCAAGAGAGGACAGTTTGTCTTTGGAAATACGCCGACAATGGCTGACTGTTGTCTCATCCCGCAATTATTCAATGCGAAACGTTTTGATGTAGATCTTACACCTTATCCGACCTTACGCGCCATTGCGACTGAGTGTGAGAAACTAAAAGCATTTGAATTGGCACATCCTGCCATGCAACCAGACTCGGAGTAATTTCGCCCCGAGTTTATAGGATAAACAAAGTCGACCTATACTATTTTCAGGATCGCCATATCTTGAGCCTGCTGGCTCAGAATATGGCGTACCAATAAAACGCGGGTTGATTGGCAACTGATTGGAAACGCAATTAACCTACCCAGACACGCGCATTGCGGAACATGCGCATCCATGGCGAATCTTCACCCCAGCCGTCCGGATGCCAGGAATGCAGGACCGAACGGAATACGCGCTCTGCGTGCGGCATCAATACCGTAAAGCGGCCATCCTCATTGGTGACTGAGGTAATACCTTGTGGCGAACCATTTGGATTGTAAGGATAAGCTTCAGTCGCCTGACCTGCATTATTGATAAAGCGCATGGCAACCTGTGCCTTGGCAATATCGCCTGTCGTTGAAAAGTCAGCAAAACCTTCACCATGAGCAATGGCGATAGGTGTTTGCGTACCCGCCATGCCCTGGAAGAAGATGGAAGCAGAGTCAGCCACTTCCACCATGGCAAAACGGCCTTCGAATTGCTCAGACTTGTTTTTGGTAAATTTAGGCCATGCCTGCGCACCCGGGATGATGGATTTCAGATTACTCATCATCTGGCAACCATTACAGATACCCAGGCCAAAGGTGTCATCGCGATGGAAGAATTGTGAGAATTGTTCAGACATCATGGCATTGAACAAAATGGTTTTTGCCCAGCCCTCACCTGCCCCCAGTACGTCACCATATGAGAAACCACCAACGGCGATCAAGCCCTTGAAGTCGGCCAGTTTTGCACGACCGGCGATCAGGTCGCTCATGTGTACGTCCACTGCCTCAAAGCCAGACTTATGCATGACGTAGGCAGTTTCTATATGCGAGTTCACGCCCTGCTCACGCAGGATGGCGACCTTGGGGCGCACGCCAGTCGCAATGAATGGTGCTGCCACGTCTTGCTGTGGATCGAAACTTAATTTAGGCTGCATGCCCGGATCATTCGCATCAACGATGCGTGCATATTCAGCATCGGCGCCGGCCGGGTTATCGCGCAGGCGGGCGATTTGCCAGCTGGTTTTGCTCCATAACTGGTGCAATGCAGTTCTTGGCTGCGAATAGATTTGCTTGGCGTCACGGGTAAATTCGATGATGCCGCTATTGTTTGGCTTGCCGATGATATGGCTGCAGGCACCCAGATTAAAGCTGCGCAAGACATCCATGACTTCTGAACGCTGTTCAGTACGCACCTGTATCACTGCACCCAGTTCTTCGCTGAACAGTGCACGGAGTGTCATGTCATTGCGACGCTCAGACACCTGGCTGGCCCAGTTTTTGGCATCACCCTGATCTGCCGCATGCTCACTATCCATGGTCAGAATATCGAGATTGACAGACAAGCCAGCGCGACCGGCAAAAGCCATTTCACACAGGCTGGCGTATAAGCCACCGTCAGAACGGTCATGGTAAGCCAGCAATTTGTCTTCATGATTCAACTGCTGAATAGCGGCGAAGAAGGCTTTCAGGTCTTCAGCGCTGTCGACATCCGGTGCGTCGTTGCCGAGCTGCTGCATGACTTGCGCAAAGCAGGATGCACCCAGGCGATTCTTGCCACGGCCAAGGTCGATCAAGATCAGGCTGGTATCCCCCTGGTCCAGACGTATTTGCGGCGTCAGCGACTTGCGTACGTCATAGACAGGCGAGAAAGCAGAAATGATCAGCGATACTGGTGATGTCACGGCCTTGCTTTGTCCTTCATCCTTCCAGGTAGTACGCATGGACAAAGAATCTTTACCTACCGGGATACTGATGCCCAGCGCCGGGCACAATTCCATGCCGACTGCTTTTACTGTATCAAACAGGGCTGCATCCTGGCCAGGCTGGCCACAGGCAGCCATCCAGTTGGCCGACAGTTTGATATCCGAGATATCTTTGATCGGTGCAGCAGCTATATTGGTGATGGCTTCACCGACGGCCATACGGCCCGATGCGGCGGCGTCAATCACAGCCAGCGGTGTACGTTCACCCATGGACATGGCTTCACCCAGATAGCCTTCCAGGCTCATGGTGGTCACGGCACAATCAGCCACCGGCACTTGCCATGGACCGACCATCTGGTCACGCACTGAAGTAGCGCCAACCGTGCGGTCACCAATCGTGATCAGGAAGGATTTGTCAGCAACTGTAGGCAGACTGAGAACGCGTTCTGCTGCGACTTGCAAATCAATGCCTGTCAAATCAATTTTAGGGAAATCATTGGTGACGTGTGTAACGTCCCTGTGCATTTTTGGTGGTTTGCCCAGCAAGACATTCATGGGCATATCAACTGGCGAGGTGTCGTTTAGCGGATCGATGACGCGCAATTGACGTTCTTCAGTCGCTGTACCCACTACGGCAAACGGACAGCGTTCGCGCTCACAGAAATGACGGAACAGTTCCAGACTTTCTGGAGCAATACCCAGGACATAACGCTCTTGCGATTCATTGCTCCAGATTTCTTTTGGTGCCATGCCGCTTTCTTCCAGCGGTACTTTACGCAAATCAAACAAGGCACCACGTTTGGCGTCATTGGTGATTTCGGGGAATGCATTCGACAAACCGCCGGCACCTACGTCATGGATGGACAGGACAGGATTATCGTTACCCAACTGCCAGCAGGAATTGATGACCTCTTGTGCACGGCGTTCCATTTCAGGGTTGCCGCGCTGTACGGAATCAAAGTCCAGATCAGCGGTGTTAGTACCTGTCGCCATCGAAGAAGCCGCACTACCGCCCATGCCTATGCGCATGCCGGGGCCGCCCAATTGTATCAACAGGCTACCTACTGGCAGATCATTCTTTTTGGTGTGTTTGTCTGAGATATTGCCGATACCACCAGCGATCATGATGGGCTTGTGATAGCCATATACCGTGCCACCGACGTTTTGTTCAAAGGTACGGAAATACCCACCCAGAACAGGGCGGCCAAATTCATTGTTGAAAGCCGCGCCCCCCAAAGGACCTTCTATCATGATCTGCAACGGCGAGGCGATGCGGTCTGGCTTGCCATAGGCGTCCGCAACGACTTTGGCAGTCAAGCTGTCACCAGCATTTTCCCAGGCCTGGTGCGCGCCTGGCAACATCAGATTGGATACAGTAAAGCCAGTCAGGCCCGCTTTTGGACGGGCACCACGGCCTGTCGCACCTTCATCGCGAATTTCGCCACCAGCGCCAGTAGAAGCGCCCGGGAATGGGGAAATAGCCGTTGGGTGATTATGCGTTTCCACTTTCATCAAGGTGTGCGTCAGCTCTTCTGTAACCTTGTACACCTGATCTTTACCGGATGGGAAGAACCGATTGACGACCGCACCTTCCATGATGGAAGAATTATCGCTATAGGCAACGATGGTGCCCTTGGGTTGCAACTCGTGGGTATTCTTGATCATCTGGAACAGGGATTTATCCTGTTTCAGACCATCGATAGTCCAGTCTGCATTGAAAATCTTGTGACGGCAATGTTCGCTGTTTGCCTGTGCAAACATCATCAGCTCAACATCCGTCGGATTACGTTTGGCGGCGGTAAAGGCATCGACCAGGTAATCAATTTCGTCATCCGACAAAGCCAGACCAAGTTCTGTGTTCGCCTGCAACAAGGCGGCCTTGCCACCTTGCAGTACGTCGACATGCTCCAACTCTTTGGCGACCAGTTCAGAGAACAGTGCCTGGGCTTGCTGCGCGTCAGCCAATACCATTTCTGTCATGCGGTCATGCAAGAGCGCTGCGACTGGCTCACGGCTACCATCAGCAAGCTTTTTGGCACCACCGAGCAAGCCAGTTTTTACCTGCACATAGTAAATAATGCCACGTTCAACACGGTGTATATGTGTCATGCCGCAATTGTGGACAATATCCGTGGCCTTGCTGGCCCATGGCGAAATCGTACCAAAGCGCGGGATGACGACAAACACATCCCCTTCACTGCTGGCGGTATATGCGTCGCCGTACACCAGGAGGGCATTCAGGCGATCAGCGTCTTCCTTGGTCAGTTCAGATGCCGTATCGACAAAATGAACAAAGCGTCCGCTGACGCCGACAATATTGGCATCAACAGCTTGCAAACGAGAGAGAAGACCGGAGGTACGAAAAGCAGACAGGGCGTTGGAGCCTGGCAATATCAACATGGTGAGCGAGGTAGTTGAGGCAATGTACACAAAATGCGGTGCACATATGCTGGTTGGATCAGAAACCGAGATTATACCTTGATGCCCAAGCCGACTCCAAACGCAGGTGACAAGATTTCGCGCTCACTAACAAACTCAATGCGAAACTCAATGCCAAACTCAATTCACAAACAAATTACTGTGGCCGATTTTTTTTCTGCTTATGAATTTGAATGCATACTTCTTTTCATTAAAATGCGGCAAATCTTCATCCAAAACGACGATACTGACTTTTTTAGTGTCGGAAATTTTGTCGAACATGGCATCGGTGACAACAATTTCATTTTTATGCAGCTTATTGCCCCAAAACAAATCACTGCTGCGGCTGTCAATGATGCGCACAGGCTGCTTCAGATAAAACGGCAAGGATGACTGGTTTTCAAAGACCCGGTATAAAAACACTTCACGCGCCCTCTTATCATTTTGCAATTCAAGAGCCATAGGCTGGGTTGATGTCCAATCGGAAGATGCTTGCAAAACACCAATCGCGGTAAACAATATCATTGCTGGCAATACCACAAAAGGCAGCAGGCCCGTACGCGGGTAGCGCCAGACCAGCACGCCTATACCTGCACTGAGTACCGCCATTACAGCCAGACACCAGTGCACAAAACGCATGCCGCCCAGACCATAAATGCTCAGCGTTGCCAGCCACGCACCCTTGCCGCCATCGGCCCACCAGGCCAGTGCAGCAAAAATCCCGGCAAGTATCAAAGCCACCAGTCCGCGCGCCCAGGCACTGCCCATGGCCCTGTCTTCCAGCGCAATCGCCAGTTGCAGAGCCGCCAGCGGCATCACCACCACCAGGTAATAATTGGCCTTGGCACTGGAAAGAGAAAAAAACAATACCGGAATAATCCATGCACAAGTCATGAAACTGCGCAATGACCTGGCTGTCTGTTGTACAGGCTTAACAAACAGCAGGAGTGGCAGGAAAAATGACCAGGGAAACAGGTAAACGATCATTCTGGGCAGGTAATACCACCACGCGCCAGCATAGTAATCATGAGGCTCGCGCTTACCCAAAAACCGCAACACATGCTCATTGATGAAATAAAACCAGGCAAAAATCGGTTCTGCCATGATTGCGGCGATATGCCATGGTGCGGCAATCAGGAAAAACAGCCCCAGCCCGCGCCAGTTCAGCCAACTGACCAGCCGTGCAAAAAAATCCCGAACCGAAGTTGACAGCAAGACGGTATAAGCAAATGTCACCGCACCAAATAAAATAATGGCAACAAAACCTTTTGCCAACAGGGCAAGTGCGAGAAAGGACATAGCCCAGTACAAACGCTTCTTGTCGCCTGAAATGCTGTACAAATACCCTGACATCAATGCCCCTGTTAGCATTACTGTCAGCAACATGTCAAACATCAGGGTGCGAGACATGGCGATCACGCCCAGACCACTAATAAACATCAATGCAGCGAGTTTAGCCGCATTTGGACGCGCTATCTGCCGCCCAAACCACATCATCATGCCGACGCAACTCAAAGCTGACAGGACCGGTACCAGACGCGCCGCCCATTCATGCTCGCCAAACAAGGCAAATGAGAAAGCCGTCAACCAATACAGCAAAGGCGGCTTTTCCATGTAAGCCAGACCATTCAGGTGCGGGATGATCCAGTTATGCCAATCGCCAGCCGCCAGCATTTCCCTGGGTATTTCAGCGTACAGGCCTTCGTTATTGTCCAAAATCGGGTAGGTACCCAAACCGTAGGCAAGAAAGAAAAAAACCAATAGGCAAACCAGCCAGGCAGGAATATCTGGCAGTTGTACTTTCTGGCCGGGCTGAACAAAACTCATAAAGACAATAAACTCGTTTATAGGTGCGAGCGTATTCTACGCATCTTCAAAATTGTTTTTTGGAAAAGTAACGATTATTCAAACACTTGAGTCAAAACAAAAAAAGACAAGCAATATGCTTGTCTTTTTATTGCATTCAAGGAAACAATCAAGCCGCGGAGGCAACATTTTTCGCCCAAACCAGCGATGCCATGTGCGCAGCATTCAAATCGGCAGGGGTAATTTTCAATGACTCAGCCAGCGAACCAACCAGCATGCTATTGAGCTCACATGCTTCAGCCAGAGCCAGGAAAGGGCCATAGGTACCGCCGCGAGAAATCAGGGCCTCAGTCACAACTTCAGGTAACTGTACGGTAGACAGCACTTCTTCCATCGATATTCCCAATAACCTGTCCAGCAGGGAAAACATACCTGCAACAAACAGATTTTCAGCTTCACTCTTGGACATCTTGCCCTGCCCCAGCGCTTCAGCCAGGCGACCACGGACAATCGCAGTCTCCAGCAGCACAGGGGAATAACCACTGGAACTGGCAGTTGCCAACAGCACTGTCAGCCAACGGTACAAGGGGCTATATCCCAGCATTTGCACGGCATGTTTCAGCGACTGCACTTCGGTTCTAAGGCCAAAACCTGCAGAGTTAATATAGCGCAGTAATTTATAGGCCAGTGTGGCATCACGTTTGACAACGGCTTCCAGTTGCTGGATGTCGGCATTTTTTCTGACCATTTCCATCAATTGCAAAATGGTGGTTTGTGCAGTATTCAGGGTTTTTGGCGCATTACTTGGACGCGGCGTCAAATGCAGTTTACCAACAAAACTGTCCAGACCCAATGCGGAACAGGCATCAAAATCCTGCCAAGTCATAATGTTGCGGGCGACCATGCGCACGGTGGATTGTTTCAGCGCTGCATAAACCTTGGCCTGAGATGCAAAATTGGCTGCATTCAATTGCACTTCAAGGTGGGTGATCAAGGCGAAATAAGAACGCTCCAGTGTTGTTACTTCCGCACCCCGCAGGCAAATACCAAAACCAAGTTGACGCAATTCAGTCACCACTGCCAGTGTTTCAGGGTTGGCAAAATACTTTTTATGCAAAATCAGGACGGTGTTTTCTGCCGGTAGCAACTTTAACCCGGGTGCATGCAACAACTCTGGCACAGCTTCCAGAAACAACAGGCTGTCACCAAGCAAAAAACCCTTGTCATCATCATGAAGTTCTTCAGCGACAAACTCCATGAGTTCGCTCAGGCTTTCTGTACTTGATTCAATATCCTGATTTGGCTGCTGCCAGGAAAATTGAAATCCGATTACCCGCTGTTTGGGATCAAGTAGTGGTTCCCTTACAATGAAGCTGGCTTCGATCATTTTATCTAGTATGTATGTTAATTAGGTATGAATGAAACAGTCAGAACCCAAGGTTATCAAGCAAATCATCTACCTGCCCCTGATTTGCCACCACCTCGGTATTTCCTCCCGGGTTGATTTGCGGACCATTCAAAAGCCCATCTGAAATGTCCCGCCTGACTTCATCAGATGAGTAATCATTGAGCAGCTACACCTGTTACTGCTCTGGACTCTGAGCCAATTCAGTTACTTTTTTAATAACCAGCCCGGTCAAATCCTGGAAATCTTGCGCCATCATGATATCCATCAGATGGAACTTGGTTTTCATATTTTTTTCCCTGGACATCTTCAAATACGCCTGCATTTTCTGCATCATTCCCTGATACTGGACAGATAAAACAGTGCCTGCTTGCATGACTGTCAATGCCATCACGTTCAGCTTTTTCAGACACTTTTGCCACAGAGCCCAGCTGGCCACATGCATCAGTAATATCTTGTGCCGCCCGTCTCAACGGCGTATCCAAGCTCAGGCCACCCAAACTATGATGCAACAGTCTGGTTATGTGGCCTACTCTATGCGGGAAGTCGTCTTTTGAGTATTTTGACTGATGTCCCCCATAGAAAACTGATTGCTTTACTATTTCCCCAGTTTTTCAAAAATCTTGGTCAGCTTTTCGTCCAGGGTGGCTGCCGTAAATGGCTTCACGACGTATCCATTGGCACCAGCCTGAGCAGCAGCAATGATATTTTCCTTCTTGGCTTCAGCCGTAACCATCAGTACCGGCATTTTCGACAAAGCAGGGTCCGCACGAATATGCTGAAGCATGGTCAAACCATCCATGTTAGGCATATTCCAGTCCGAGATGACGAAATCGAAATCACCATTCTTCAACTTTGCCAATCCCATTGCACCATCTTCTGCTTCATCGACATTGGAATATCCCAATTCTTTAAGCAAATTCCGCACAATGCGTCGCATAGTAGAAAAGTCATCAACTACTAAAAATTTGAGATTTTGATCGGCCATGAATTACTCCACTATTTCTTTAAGGACAGTTATTAGCATTATCGGACAAATTTACATAAAACGGTGCTGAAATTGCAGTAAAGCATTAAATTCTATCTTAATGCATCAAACCCTCAAGGCTCGACTGCCATGAGTTGCCAAGTAATGCAAGACCTTGGAGGGTAATTCATTCAAGGGTCCAACCTCATGCGTAGCACCAATTGCGATTGCTTCACGCGGCATACCAAATACTACACAACTTGCCTCATCTTGGGCAAAATTGTACGCGCCAGCATTTTTCATCTCTAGCATACCGAGTGCGCCATCCTTCCCCATACCGGTCAAAATGACACCAACTGCATTTTTACCGGCATAGACTGCTGCGGACTTGAACAGCACATCCACTGAAGGGCGATGCCGGTTTACCGGCGGCCCCTGGTCAAGTTGAGTCACGTAATTGGCACCGCTGCGCGCCAACAACAGGTGTGAATGCCCAGGCGCTATATAAGCATGCCCTGGCAACACCCGCTCACCACCACTGGCTTCAGAAACCGAGATTTTGCACAAGCCGTCAAGACGCTTGGCAAATGAACGGGTAAAACCTTCTGGCATATGTTGCGTAATCAGGATACCCGGACAATCTGACGGCATTTGTACCAGGAAGTTCTTGATCGCTTCAGTCCCGCCTGTCGAGGCACCGATAATAATGAGCTTTTCACTACTTGTCAGCGGATTTTTAACTGACGGCAATACACCACCAGTGGCCGGCGTACCACTGGCTGGTGGCAGGCTGCGTGGACGGACTCTGGCCTTGGATGCAATCCGGATTTTATCTGTGATCAGTTCAGTATATTCCAGCATGCCACTCTGGATCGATAATTTAGGCTTGGTGACAAAATCAACCGCCCCCAACTCGAGCGCACGCATGGTGATTTCCGAACCTCTTTCTGTCAGGGAGGACACCATGATGACGGGCATAGGACGCAGACGCATCAAACGCTCCAGAAAATCAAGGCCATCCATTTTAGGCATTTCCACGTCCAGTGTCAGTACGTCTGGATTGGTCTGCTTGATCAACTCGCGCGCCACCAACGGATCGGGAGCAACGCCCACAACCTCCATATCGGGCTGACTTCCGATAATTTCACTCATGACACTACGTATCAGTGCAGAGTCGTCAACAATCAATACTTTTATTTTCATTACAAAATACTCCGCAATCAGAAGTGCCTGGCAGCAGGTGCAGACAACAATACTATGACTAGAACAAGTCCACTTCACCACCAACTGAGGTGGTCTTGAGTCTGCTTGCGTAATCCTGTTCACGCCTTCTGAGGGTATCGTTATGTTCTACTTTTAATTTCTTCACCAAAACTTTACCTGTCCTGGGGAAAAAATAGACTTTGCGTGGATAAATGTCATTGAGATCTTCGGCAATCACGCGCATTCTTTCTGCACGCAGGTAATCCAGTACAAACTTGGCATTGCGCTCACCGACATTTATGGCGGTAAAACCGCGCAGGACATTGCCACCACCAAATACCTTGGCTTCCATGTTTTCACGTTTCGCCCCAGCTTTCAGGAGCTCATTGATCAACACTTCCATCGCATAGGTGCCGTAGCGCATGGATGCAGACACAGGATTATCAGCGTCACCGCCACTATCCGGCAACATAAAATGGTTCATGCCACCAACCCCAGACACACGATCACGTATACACGCTGAAACACAAGACCCCAGCACCGTGACAATAAGCATGTCTTTATTCGTGAAATAAAATTCACCAGGCAAAATTTTTGCGGCATCGCAGTCAAACGTCCTGTCGTAATAGACGTTCGTGGCAAAATGCTCTTCACTTAACTGGCTCATGGATTACCCTTTTGCAGATGACGCAATGTCGTTCTGGTACCTGAAGCAAGGGAGGATTTGGCCAACTCATAAACCGTCTTGCCTCTGAGCTTAAAATCATCTGATACGTATAGAAAATTCTCCGAATGGCCAGCAAACAACAGTCCGTCTGACTTCATCAAGGGAACAAATTTCTTTAAAATTTTGCTTTGAGTAGGTTTATCAAAATAGATCATGACATTCCGGCAAAAAATCGCATCAAATTCGCCGCTTAAAGACCAACTATCTTCCAATAAATTCAACTGTTTGAAAGTAATCAAATCTCTCAATTCAGGTCTGACACGCACCAATCCTTCCTGTGCGCCTTTACCTTTTAAAAAAAACTTTCTGGTTCTCTCTGCCGACAGTTTTTCTATCCGGTCCAGGTTATACACTCCACGAGAAGCGGTTTCCAGTACGTTTGTGTCGATATCAGTAGCAATAATATGTGCTGGCGGTTTCAGTGTGCCAAATGCTTCACATAGCGTGATAGCAATGGAATACGGCTCTTCACCAGTGGAACTGGCAGAGCACCAAATATTGACCGTTTCTTTTTTATTAGCAATATGTTCGGCAAGTATCGGGAAATGATGTTCTTCTCTAAAAAATGAAGTCAGATTGGTGGTAAGCGCATTGGTAAAAGCTTCCCACTCTGAATCAATTTCCTGATTTTCCAGGCAATCCAGATACTCCGAGAAAGAATTGATTCCAGTTGCGCGCAAACGACGTGCCAGGCGGCTATAAACCATTTCCTGCTTGCTGTCTGCCAAAGAAATACCGGCTCTTTTGTATATCAAGTCTCTGACACGATCAAAATCACGTGCATTAAAAGAAAATTCTTTTGAACTGTCTGACCTGCTTTTATCGATGGATTTCGTCATTCAATACCTTCCCTAACTTTTACCATCATCTTCAGAAGCGACTACGCTATTTCCGAACGAAATCTAATTCACACAATACACCATGAAGAAATAGTTCCAGAGTAAAAATAGCATGCAACGTCAAAATTATCTGTCGATTGCCTACTCCAGGCACACTGAAACAGATCAACGCTTCTTTTCATCAAAAGTTACCTGTATTTCAAAACTCCTCCCACTCATCCTCACTACGCTTACTGGCCTCGGCAGTCTGACGACCAGAACCAGATACCGGCTTGGCCGAATGATTTACAGCAGCCTTGGGCAATGCCCTGACCTCCTGGCGAACCGGTGCTGCCATAGCAGGTTGAGCTTTGCTGACCACAGGTTTGACAGTCTTGCTCGCAGCAGTAAGCAATTTGAATACGCTCACTGCTTCAGCCAATGCCACGGCCTGTTCTTCCATGCTTTCTGCCGCCGCCGCTGCCTGTTCTACCAATGCCGCATTTTGTTGCGTCATTTCATCCATCTGCGTAATCGCCAGATTCACCTGTTCTATCCCTGAACTTTGCTCCTGGCTCGCTGCCGTGATCTCGCTCATGATGTCTGCCACATGCTGGACGCTGGTGACAATTTCATCCATGGTCTTGCCGGCTTCATCCACCAGCTTGCTGCCCTGATCAACCTTGTCAACGGAATCGCTGATGAGGGATTTGATTTCTTTGGCAGCGCTGGCACTGCGTTGCGCCAGGTTGCGTACTTCGGCTGCCACTACCGCAAAACCACGCCCTTGCTCACCAGCCCTGGCGGCTTCTACCGCCGCATTCAAGGCCAGGATATTGGTCTGGAAGGCAATCCCATCAATGACACCAATGATGTCAACAATTTTTCTTGAGCTTTCTTTGATCGAACCCATGGTATTAACCACCTGCCCCACCACAGCACCGCCTTTGACCGCGACGCTGGATGCTGACACCACCAGTTGATTGGCCTGCCGCGCATTGTCGGCATTTTGCCTGACAGTGCTGGTCAGTTCTTCCATGGAGCTGGCGGTTTCTTCCAGCGAGCTGGCCTGGGATTCGGTACGACTCGACAGATCGGCGTTGCCAGACGCAATTTCGCGTGATGCCACAGAGATGGTTTCGGTGCCAACTCTGACTTGCCCTACCGTTGAGGCCAAGTTGTCATTCATATTTTTTAGGGCCTGCAACAAGGAGGTCACCTCATCATTACCAGATACGCTGACCTGGCTACGCAAATCACCGTCAGCCACAGTCTCTGCCAACCCCAGCGCCTCTTGCAAAGGTTGAGTAATACTGCGTGTGATGGCCCAGGCAAACAACGCTCCCACCGCCAATGCAGATACCAGAATAATGTAGAGCCACATCGTCAGTTTGGCCCCAGCAATAGCGAAGGTGTCGAATACCTGTTTGGTGGCGACATCTTGCAAGTCAACCAGCTTGTTCATTTCAAGAATAGATTTAGCACTGAGCGGATCAATGACGGAAGAAATGATTTTTATCGCACCTTCCGCATTAAACGCCAAAGCCTGACCAACTGCATCTTTAAAAGGTTTTTCTATTTCCTTGTCATTTTTTGCAATGTCGCCCAGAATTTTCTTTTCTTCTTCATTTAAACCAAGAGTGGACAGTTTTTCTTTAGCCTCATCGTATTTCTTACGCTGCGCCTTGACCTTGCCCTCTTCTTTCTGCATTTCGCCAACGTCAGACTGAATACCGATATTACGCATTGCAATACCACCTTCAAGCAAGGCGCTTTTCATATTATTTGCCTGCACCTGCTTTTGATAGGCAAGATTCAATCCTTCCACCATCGCCTTACGGTTATTCCCGCTGAGAGTATTGACAATTAAAATAACGGTAATCAATCCCGCTAAAATAATGGCAAAACCTACCCCCAGACGAGTTCCGATTTTGAAATTCCTAAGGTTCATAGTGTCTCCTCTTCCTTCTTAATTGGCTTCTATATTGTTATTTGTTTACCCGATGCCATCACAGAAAACGCCTACAGGTACGTCACGCAACAGCAGTGTCCACCAAGCCCATTTCAGGACTGGACATGAGCTTGTCAATATCAACCAATATCAGCATCCGATCATCCAGCGTACCCAATCCGATCAGAAAATCGGTACTGAAAGTGGTACCCATTTCCGGTGCTGGTCTTACCTGTTCTGGTAACAAGGTCGTCACGTCGGACACACTGTCGACCACCATACCAACAATACGCCCTTCAATATTCAGGATAATCACAACCGTGAATTGATCGTAGGTAGGGGTCCCCAAATTGAACTTGATACGCATATCCACGACGGGGACAATGATGCCGCGCAAATTAATGACGCCTTTTAAAAATTCAGGTGCATTGGCAATGCGCGTAACGGCTTCATACCCACGTATTTCCTGAACCTTGAGGATGTCAATGCCATATTCCTCATTACCCAAGGTAAAGGCAAGAAACTCATGTCCGGCAATGTCTGATTCATTGCTGTTATTGTGTGCACCACCATCACCATTTGTTTGTGAAAATTGCGTCATTTCTTTTTCCTCGCATTAAATTTGCCACTTGTTGGTTATCGCGCTGTGCGCAAAACAGCTGCGACATCAAGAATGAGTGCCACGCCACCATCTCCTAGAATAGTCGCACCGGAAATTCCCGGGACTTTCTTGTAATTTGATTCGATGTTTTTTACTACTACCTGCTGCTGCCCAACCAGATCATCAACAAACAAAGCCGCTTTTTTGCCATCCACTTCTACAATGACAACAATGCCATCCGATGGATCTGTATATTTGGGTTTAATATCAAAAAACTGATACAGCGGAACCAGTGGCAAGTACTCGTCACGCACTTTGACCACACGCCCCTTGCCGTTGACTTCCTTGATATCAGCTTTGGCTGGCTGTAAAGATTCCATCACAAAACCCAAAGGCAGAATGTAAATTTCGTCACCAAACTTAATCGACATGCCATCCAGAATCGCCAGCGTCAGCGGCAAGGAAATCGTAATTGTCGTGCCATATCCTTTGGCGGAACGGATATCCACCACGCCCCCCATGGCAGTAATGTTGCGCTTGACAACATCCATACCGACACCACGACCAGATACATCCGTGACGGTTTCTGCCGTAGAAAAGCCGGGCGCAAAAATCAGTTGCCAGACTTCCGGATCACTCATGGAATCTGAAACAGCCAGTCCATTCTGCTTGGCCTTGGCAAGAATCTTATCTCTATGCAAACCACCGCCATCGTCGCTAACTTCTATCACGATGTTGCCACCCTGATGCACCGCCGACAGGGATAATTTACCGGTTTCGTTCTTGCCCGCTTGCGACCTGGTAGCCGGCATTTCTATACCATGGTCTATGCTGTTCCTTACCAGATGCGTCAACGGGTCAACAATCCTCTCTATGAGCCCCTTATCGAGTTCAGTTGAGGCGCCATAAGTGACCAATTCGACTTTTTTCCCCAGCTTGGTTGCCAGGTCACGTACCATGCGTGGGAAACGCGAAAATACGTAGTCCATAGGCATCATGCGTATGGACATGACAGCCTCTTGCAGATCACGGGTATTTCTTGTTAAATGCGCGACACTGCTCAGCAAGCGCTCATTGACAATAGGGTCAAGATCCTGGGTACGTTGCTCCAGCATGGCCTGTGTAATCACCAGCTCGCCGATCAGATTGATCAGTTGATCCACCTTCTCTATACCGACACGTATGGTGGACGATTCTTGCGAATTGGCGACTTTCTCTGTTTCTTTTTTTACTACCGGCTTTTTATCATTTGACGCCAAGGCCTGAGCCTTATCCGAAACCGCAGGTTCGGGACTGTGCCCCTCTGTATGGACGTCAGGCTTACCTTCTTCAGGTGGAAACATGGCATCCAGCGGCTCAAAGAAACCATAACCAAGATCATCATCTGAAGGTGTTGCTTTGGCCGCTGGCAGTTTACTCACGGCTTGCTCAGAAATGATCAGACTGTCTGGATTAAGAATGAAGGAACAGATGGAAATAATGTCGTCCTTGCCTTCATTTGTGCGCAGACTGAGCACTACATTGTCACCCGTGTTTTCATCGCGCGAAATTACCCCCAGCAAACCCAGTTCAGACATCAGCGCTGACGCATCTTCTGGTGTTACTTTTGGCAGTTCTATCCGGAACGCCGTTTTGTAGACGGCATTCTGCATATCCCCATCTGCGCTCTTGCTGGCAAAACTGGCAACCGGAGCAGAAACCGGAACCGCATCCCGCGACAGGGATTGCAACAACATCCTGACATCAGCAACCGCATCCTGATCCACCGGCGTTCCCAGTTTGTGACCATCGAGTTGCATCTTCAGAATATCTTTTGCAATCAGAAAAGCATCAACATGCTCTGCCGTCAGTGCCATCTCTCCCTTGCGGATTTTATCCAGCAAAGATTCAAGTATGTGTGTTACCTCGGTCATGTCGGTCAGACCAAAAGTGGAAGCACCTCCCTTGATGGAATGGGCTGCCCTGAATATGGCATTCAGATCTTCTGGATCTGGGGAAGCGATATCGATGGCAAGTAACAATTTTTCCTTCTCGGCAAGAAGCTCTTCTGCCTCGTCGAAAAAAACTTGGAAAAACTGACTCATGTCAATCGTCATTATCTCACTCCGTGATTTACATTTGTTTGTCCAATAAACAGGGACATTTATTTAGCCAATCACTTTTTTGACTACTTCAGTTAATTTTTGCGGATCAAACGGCTTCACCAGCCAGCCATTTGCGCCAGCAGCGCGACCTTTAGCCTTCATGTCATCACTGGACTCTGTTGTCAGCATCAAAATAGGCACCCGCTGATAGGAGGGCAATCCACGCAGCGACTTAATCAGAGTCAGCCCATCCATTCTTGGCATGTTCTGGTCAGTAAGTACCAGGTCAACCACCTGATTGCGTGCTTTTTCCAGACCATCCTGACCATCGACGGCCTCAATCACCAGATATCCTGCTGCCTTCAAGCTAAACGCCACCATCTGCCTCAAAGAGCCAGAATCATCCACAGCTAAAATTGTCTTGGCCATATTTACTCCGTTATACGAATTGTAGGCAGCTTCAACACACTGCCTCTTGATTTAAAATAACTCAATGTCACCGCTATCCAAATGCTTTTGATGTACAGCTTTTCGTAGCAAATTTTTCAGGTCTACACTTTGTTTTTCCAGTCGCAGTGTGGTTTCCCGCAACAGCGCAGGTAAATTATCACTTCCGCCATCGCGCTCAATATCATTACTGACCACTCCAAGAGTACTCAATACCTCACGCAGGCCCTCACAACGTTGCATAGTTCTTGAAATCAGCTGACTGGTCAAATCTTGAAACTGCAGACTGGTTACAGCCGCATTGATATGTGTCGTAATATCTCCCTGAACCACCGTCAGTCGCTTAATGCTCTCTTTTGACACATTGCCAGAACCGATGATCAGGTTAATTTCTTCCTGTTCACTCGAAATCGCCGCATGCAAGGCCATAAAGCTGACGCCCAGCTTTTCTATCGCTTCACCCAGGAGTATGGCAGTCTGTGCGAGGTCAGTTTCTACTTCAAGCAAATGGGCATTGCCATGATCAGATACCCCCGACAAGAGCTGCTTGACCTCAGAACCCAACATTTTCTTTTTGGACATCATAAGCATCCTATCTTTACATTTTGACTTAATGATGCTGCGCCAATACCACCTATCAAGGCTTCACGGATATTTCAGCGCTTGAATCAGACTGATTTGCGACCTCAATGGAACCACCATCCTGAGAAGCAGACTGCTCTGCCTTCTTGTTCATGACGATAATACTTATCCGGCGATTAATAGGATTCAAAGGATCTTGCTTATCAAATAAAACTGACGAGGAAAGACCTACAACCCGTAGTACTTTAGCCTCATCCATACCACCATAAATCAATTCTCTTCTTGAAGCATTTGCCCGGTCAGCCGACAATTCCCAGTTGCTATATCCTTTTTCGCCACTACCATAGGCTGCAGCATCAGTATGTCCAGATAAGCTGATACGGTTAGGTACATCATTGAGTGCTTTGCCAATCTCATGCAAAATCTCGCGAGTATAAGGCTGTAATTCTGCTTTTGCCAGTGCAAACATAGGTCGGTTTTGCTCATCCACCATCTGTATACGCAGACCTTCAGTCGTAATATCCAGCAACAACTGTTTTTTGTACTGCTTCAGGGTAGGATTGGATTCAATGGCTGCCTCGATTTTTGTCTTCAACCCCTTCAATCTCTCCGCTTCCACCTTTGCCAGTGCAGCCTCGGCGGCCTGCAAGTTGTAGGTTTTCTTCTGTGCGTCGATCTCACCTTTGCGATTCTGCCCTTCGCGCGCGCTCAGATCCTTACCCCCGCCCTTGATGACACTGGAACTGTCGCCACTACCATCACCACCAGCCATCGCCACTTTCAAGGGTGTTTGAAAATACTCGGCAATACCATTCAAACTACCTTTGGCGGTAGAGCCCAGCAACCACATCAGCAGGAAAAACGCCATCATCGCGGTTACAAAATCTGCATACGCAATTTTCCACGCACCACCATGATGGCCACCGGCCACCTTTTTAATGCGCTTGACGATTATCGGTCGTAATTCTTCGCTTGCCATCATCAATCCAGTGATTGTTATTTAGATTTTGATTGCTTGATATGATCTTCCAACTCGATGAAGGTCGGCCTTTCGGTGGAATACAATACCTTTCTGCCGAACTCAACCGCCAGTGCCGGTGCATAACCGTTCAAGCTGGCCAGCAAAGTCACCTTAATGCATTGAAAGGTTTTGGATGACTCATCCAACTGCTGCTCCATCAACCCAGCCAGCGGACCTACGAAACCATATGCCAACAAAATACCGAGGAAGGTACCGACCAGCGCATGCGCAATCAGTATGCCCAGTTCAGAAGGAGGAATACCAACTGACTCCATCGTATGTACCACGCCCATCACCGCAGCGACAATACCAAATGCAGGTAAGCCATCACCGAGCTTCGCTATGAAATGTGCAGGCACGGCACCTTCGTGATGGTGAGTTTCCAGTTCATTATCCATCAGATTTTCAATCTGAAAAGCATCCATGTTCCCTGACACCATCAGACGCAAGTAATCGCCAATGAATTCCATCATATGATGATCATGCACAATCGCGGGATACTTGCTGAAGAGCGGGCTTTCTTCCGGTCTTTCGATATCACCTTCAATCGACATCAAGCCCTCTTTCCTGACCTTGGTCAGGACATCAAACAGCATGGTCATCAGCTCCATATATAAAGCCTTGGTGTACTTCGACCCCTTCAACACACCTGGCAGCGCCTTCAATGTCGCTTTCAGAGTTTTCGCATTATTGCCAACCAGAGAAGCGCCGGCAGCAGCGCCGCCAATCATCAATAGCTCCAGCGGCTGAAACAATACGGCAATATGCCCACCGGACATAACAAAGCCACCAAATACGGAGCCTAATACGACAATATAGCCGACTATAACTAACACGAGCGCCTACTCCTAACAGAGAAAATCCACAATATAGCTCACACTAACTCAGTCCCATCCCTAAAAACCAGAAACGAAAGTTAAATATTGCTTCAGGAATACATTTCAATATGAACATTATATGCGCCAGACATATAGAACGGGGTCATTCACCCCGCTTTTTATGAGTAAATCGGCTTCAATACCAGGTATTGGGAATTCATAACTCATCAACAAAGTTCCTTTCCTCATTTCGGCCTGCGCTTTTTCCCACAAGGCAGGCATGACTGCAGGTGACAGGTAAGCAAAAATCAGATCGAACTCAGCAAAATCCAGTGTCAGATAATTCCGCAAAAAAAACTGTGCATTACTACCGGAGAGTCGCGCCCGCATCCAACTGACCAGCCATGGAAATGGCGCAATTTCCACGCCAAAAAAATACTGCTCCGGACGGATTCGCGACAAATTCAAAGGCAAGCCGCCAAAGCCGCTACCTACATCAATGAACCGTAATTCGGATGTTGTTGGCATTTGTTCAAGAATACACGGCAACAAACTAGATTTGGAAGGGAAATATGGAACTTGTGTGCGGTAGGTTGACCAAAACAACAATACCATGACAACAAAGACGAGCAAACTGTAGCCCGGGCTCAACTGATAAACCAGGGAAACAACAACCGCATAAGGGAAAATGAATTCAATCAACCACCACCACCACTTCAGGCGAAGCATGATGCTGATCAGGACTGCAAAAAGGGAATGTGCAACCAAGATGATGTAAGGCGAAAGCCTTATCCCAAACAAGCGCCCATCCAGGTTATACAGAAGATAGGACAGCAGCAGCGCGATACACTGAACGCCTAGTGCGCGCATTGCCGGAGACGACAAGATACTGCCATCAGGAGAAATTTTGCCTTTGGGACTTTTCGATGACGCTAGTTCCAAGGCTCCTCCTGTTTTTTTATGCGACCAGCTCCATTGCGGTTTCTGCGTCTTTTGCTTTTTTTGTTTTTCCTGCTCTGGATGGAACATGGCAGAGCCCACATGCATAATCATCATGCAAATCCAGGCTGTGCGCAACAAAATGCCCTCCGCATTTGCAACATTTTGCAAAACTGAGCATTTTCCCCTCAAAAAAGCGCACCAGCGTCCACGCACGCGTCAAAGACAACACCGGCTCTTCACCAACTGGCACAGCTACCTGCTCCAAATAAAGCTTATACGCCTTGATGACAGCATCAATTCCATCCACGCCGGCATGCTCGCGCAGATATTTATGAATATTCATAAACAGGGAAGAATGAATATTCGGCTGCCACGTAGTAAACCAGTCAGCAGAGAATGGCAGCATACCTTTGGGCGGAGACACACCTTTCAACTCCTTGTAAATTTTCAGCAAACGCTCACGTGACAAAGAGGTTTCAGATTCCAGCAACTGCAGCCGGGCACCCAAGTTAACCAGTTCAATTGCCAATTGAATTTCGTGGGCTTCGTTCACTACACTTTTGCCTGCCATGATTCTCTCCATTTACCGGAATAATTATTGTTGACGAATTAATGGATTTCTTCCACAGCCTGGCCAGCCATCAGGATCGCAGCATGCGAATGGGCCAAAGCTCTTTCCTTGTTGTAATTTGTCAACATACACAAAATGGAACTATCTTCGAATCTGAAACGCGCCAACATCATATTGGAACCTGCCAGTTTCAATATCTGTGCATTATTCAAGCCTTCGATCAGGTCTGCAATTTCCTTGCCTATGCCCAAACGGAAAATGGCAGTTGCCTTATCAGCACGGATCATTTGTTGCGCCAGCATCAAGTAGCTTAAATTAGCGTCCCGAATTTCGGCCATCATATCGTTCTGAGTCATTGTCCTACCCTCCAGTTTGTAATCAGCGGCATCAATTGCGTTGCCAGTGAGATACATTGTGCAGGCAAGGAAATAGACGCTGTATCAGCGAGAGTATGTATTTGAATGCAGACAAAAACGAAAGCATGCCGTAGGAAAATATCCTACAGGCACATTTTGACATTCGCAAAATAAAAATTTCACGAAAAAGCAGATTTTATTTTTTTAGACCTCAAAACCACTCGATCTAAAAATTGCCATTAAAAACAATGACTTAAGAAAGAAAAGCCTCTTTCACTCATCCTCTTATAATCATTAACGGCAACAACTTCAGAAACTTTAGGGAATATTTGAAAATATTTTTAAATTTCTTCCATGCCTTCTTAACGACCCCTAAAAGCAAAAACTTTAGGGTTATCGCAAAAAAAATTCAAAAAAAAATCACCTGTTTGCAACAGGTGATTCATTTTTGTCCATCAATCAGGCGAAATCGCCGCTATTTAATTATCATTAAGCTATTTTTCAAAAACATTTAAGTCCGCATTGAAATACTACACCTACACCGTCGTATGCCAGATGCATTTGTCACGTATCTGTTTATCCAGTCCATTCAACAACATTTCATGCTCATTGAGCTCATCATCTGCAGCAACCAATACAGCAATCTCGCCCACAGGCTGATCCGAAACGACAAATTCCTGCACTTTGGGCAAATCATCGTCAGCCATATCAATTTCAAAACTATTTTGTCCGCGCGACATTGCCAAAAAGACATCCGCCAGCAATTCAGCGTCCAGTAAAGCGCCATGTAATTTTCGATGCGAATTGGATATTTCATAACGGCCACAAAGCGCATCAAGCGAATTTCGCTTGCCAGGATGCAACTCCTTCGCCAATACCAGGGTGTCGGTAATTGCCGGACATATATCTGAAAATGCCGGTAAATTCATCCTGACCAGTTCTGCATTCAGGAAGCCGACGTCAAACGGCGCATTGTGGATGATGATTTCTGCATCTTTGACATAGGCACAAAAAGCCTCTGCAATTTCAGCAAACTTGGGCTTGTCACTCAGAAATTCAGTAGTCAATCCATGTACTGCCAAAGCGCCTTCTTCAGAATCGCGCTCAGGATTGATGTACATGTGAAAATTATTGCCTGTTAATTTGCGATTAACCAGTTCTACCGCGCCAATCTCAATAATTCGGTCACCGTTTCGTGCATTCAGGCCCGTTGTTTCGGTATCCAAGACGATTTGTCGTCGCATTTTAAATCCAATCAATCGAAATAAAGTTTCTTACAGGACTTACGCAAAATTGCCCCAGCAAGGTGTAGCAACGAAGACAGTACTTTAGTACCGAATCCTGCTAAATGCGGGAGCTGCAACGATTTGGGGCAGTTTTGCGTAAGCCCTACTTACCTGTCCGCATCAAATGACCAGAACAAGCGGACGCACCGCCCTGTTTCAGTCGTACAAAACCTGCTTTGCATGCCGACCCCGGCAGCAAACACCAAATCCTTACCCACAGATAAATAAGGCAGTTTTTCGCGTTGCCAAAAAGGGATGCGCAAAGACTGGAAATGACTCTTCATATCACGGGTGGGGCGATTTTCTGCCAGTTTAAGGCGCTCGCCACCACGCCGCAAATGCACTAGCAAGGTCTGTTGCTGCAGCCATGCGGCCGCAATACCTTCGTCACTCGCTTCAAAATGCAGGGTACCGCCAAATTCCGGAAAATGCATGACAGCCTGACCACGCCATTCAACACGCAATTCCAGGTCACGTAACGCATCTGTGTCATGCACATGCTCCAGATAGACCCCGTCCCGATAGCGGTGGATGGCCCTGTCGTCATGATGCACAGTGATTTTCGCATCTTCACGACCATCAAATAGCTGGCTTTGCATTTCCTTAAGCCGGGATGTGGTCGGCATGCGTATGCCGGCCTGGGCAAACCAGTAGCGAAACAGATTGTCGCGGCGCGCCTCGCTCAAAGTTTGCATGGCAGACAGACTCAAACCGTCTTCTATGGAGCATGCAGCCAGATCCTGTGCAGCCACCTCAATCAACACTTCCTGCGCAGACTGGAAATGAATGGCCGACCTGGCCAATCGCCCGGCATAACCCGCAGACAGTTTTTCAAGAACAGGCATCACCTGATGGCGGATTGCATTGCGCAAGTAACGGGGGTCGGTATTTGACTCGTCTTCTATATGAGAAAGACTTCTGGTGGATGCATATCCATCCAGCGTCTTCCTTTTTTCAGCGAGTAAGGGACGGGCTAACAATAGCTCATCGATACCAAACAAACTCTGTGCGTGATGGCATTCATCCATGCCAGACATGCCAGCAACGCCGCTACCTCGCAGCAGTTGCAATAACAGGGTTTCCGCCTGGTCATCCTGATGATGGGCTGACAGGATCAGACCCACCTGCGCGCTTTGCGCGAGTTGGCCCAATGCGCGATAACGCCCCGCCCTGGCGGAGGCCTCCACACCATCACCACTCCCCATCGAGACGGTGATTTTTTCTGCAAACAAGCTAACGCCGTAACCATCACAAATCAACTGGCAATGCTGCAGCCATGCGTCTGCATTCGGACTTAAGCCGTGATGTATATGGAAGGCAAAAAGAGGATGCCCGAAGTGGCGACAGTATCTGACTGCCAGATCAAGCAAAACGGTGGAATCGAGTCCACCGCTGAAAGCAACCGCGAGACCATTTACTACGCCGTCCTGGCAGTTGCCTGAGATAATACTGCCAAGCTTCTCGAAAAATCGCTGTTCAAGGGCAAGGCTGCTGTGTTCCGCCTTCATTCAGCCGGTTTCGTTTCCTTAAACTTGCCGTAGCTCATGAGTTTTTCATGACGAGCAGCGAGCAAATCCTTGGTTTTTACGCCCTGGAACTGACGTAAGGTATCGGCCAGTGCACGCTTCACCAAAGCACACATCTGCTTGGGATCGCGATGCGCCCCACCCAATGGTTCATTGACGATCTTGTCGATCAGGCCCATAGCCTTGAGTCTGTGCGCCGTCAGACCCAGCGCTTCAGCCGCATCAGATGCACGGTCAGATGTTTTCCACAAAATGGAAGCACAACCCTCAGGGGAAATCACAGAATACGTAGCGTATTGCAGCATCAGCACTGCATCACCTACGGCCAGCGCCAGTGCACCACCCGAACCACCTTCACCAATGATGGTGGTGATCAGAGGCACTTTCAGTTCAGCCATGACATACAGATTATGACCAATAGCTTCGGACTGACCACGCTCTTCAGCGTCAATACCTGGCCAGGCGCCTGTGGTATCGACAAAAGTGAATACCGGGATATCAAATTTTTCAGCCAACTTCATCAAGCGCATGGCCTTGCGATAACCTTCTGGTCTTGGCATACCAAAATTGCGCAAGGCACGTTCTTTGGTGTCACGGCCTTTTTGATGCCCCATGACCATACACGCCTGGCCATTGAACCTTGCCAGCCCACCAACGATGGACAGGTCATCAGAAAAACTACGGTCTCCATGCAATTCATGAAAATCCGTGAACATCTGATTAATATAATCAAGAGTATAAGGGCGCTGCGGATGGCGGGAAATCTGGGAGACCTGCCATGGTGTCAACTTGGCATAAATATCCTTAGTCAACATCTGGCTTTTTTTCGACAGGCGATCGATCTCTTCTGAAATATCGACGGCAGAATCGTCCTGAACAAAACGCAATTCTTCTATTTTTGTTTCCAATTCAGCAATGGACTGCTCAAAATTCAAAAATGTTGTCTTAGTCATCGTGCCTCCTTAACATCACACGAGTTTATAAAATTATCCAGATTCGCCTCTGACCAGTCTGCGCTCCATAGTTACGCATACAGCGGGACAACAGTCTGGATGATAGATAATGCTATTGCCTGTGCGCCCTGTAGCGCACATAAATCACTGATATAAAATATCTTTTTATCAATGCAATTTTAACCAATTGGTGACATATTCTTCCGACGGATCAGATTAGATATCAAAAACAGCTCCGCTGTCCAGTATTGCGGTGGAATTGCAGTGGAAGACATGAGGTCGTCAAGAGGGTATCAGGTACTTTCAGCCTTCATTTTGCATCAGCATACAAGTCACCGTCGCTCTTTTACCATGATCGGTCCTGCACTGCAGGTCGCCAAGGGGGTGAAATTAAAATAAAGTAACTTGCGCCGCGCTGTTTAAGCCTCAAACGCCCATAGTCCAGCACTTATTTGATAAGATGGCGCATTTGCCAAAGGTCAGTATAACATTGCTGCCTACATGTTCTGCCAAACTCCTATAAATCCAAGACCGAACACCATGCGCCACATTTTGAAAAACGTTCTTACTTTATCCAGTCTGACATTGCTGCTCATGTCTGCCGTCGCCTATGCCGATGACGCAGCAGACGTTGGAAAATTATTAAGAGCAGGACAAATCAACGAAGCCATGCAGAAAGTTGATGCTGCACTGGCGCAGCGCCCCAAAGATGCGCAAATGCGCTTCCTGAAGGGATTGATACTGACCGAGCAAAACAAATCGGCGGAAGCCATTACTGTATTTACAAAACTGACGGATGATTATCCCGAATTGCCGGAGCCGTATAATAATTTAGCTGTTTTATATGCATCCTCAGGCCAGTACGATAAAGCGCGTGCTGCTCTGGAGATGGCAATACGCACCAACCCTACCTATGGTACTGCACATGAAAATCTTGGTGACGTGTATGCCAAACTGGCTAGTCAGGCATACGACAAGGCGTTGCAACTGGATTCAAATAACAGCACGGCCAAATTGAAACTGACTCTGGTGCGTAATCTGGTTGGCAATACGACTGGCGGCACCAATCCAAAAATTGCGGGGACACCACCAGCCACTGCTATCCCACAGACAGCAGTAACAAAACCAGTCACAGTGGCCGCAGCAAAACCTGAAGCGGAAACACCAAAAGCCGAAAAACCCGTCGCAAAACCAGCACCAGCACAAGTGGCTGATCGAGATGAAGAAGATGTTTTGAAAGCGGTTGAAAACTGGGCCAAAGCATGGAGCAATAAAGACACTGGAAGCTACCTTGGTTATTACGCTAAAGACTTCCAGACGCCAAAGGGGGAAAGCCATAAGGCATGGGCAGAAGAACGCCGCCTCAGAATTGAAGGCAAAGGCCACATCAGCGTCAAAATTGAGGCGGCTAAAATCAATGTGGATGGCAATACGGCAACGGCAAAGTTTCGCCAGATCTATACTTCAGATCAGTTGACTGCCAATAGCCGCAAGACCCTGCACATGGTCAAGCAGGATGGCAAATGGCAGATCAAACAGGAGCGTGCGGGTAGCTAATGTTTTTCGCTGTCACCTCTGATGCTCCGACTACAGGCAGACTCGGAAAGCTTCTCATTTTGGCGCTTTTTACAATGGCAACAGTGGCGAACCTGGTTTCGCCCACTTCTGCCGTGGCGAAGTCACGCCCCACCAAAGTAGCACCCGCCGAGATCAATCCTAATGCACCTGACCCGGATGCCCTGCTGATTGAAGTCTACAAAAATCTCGCAGCCAATAACCTGCAAAAAGCACAGAGCAAAATTGATGCCCTGATAGAAGCCTATCCGCATTTCCAACTGGCTTACCTGATACAGGGCGATCTCTTGCTCATGCACACCCGGCCTGTAGCCAGTTTTGGCGCCGGAGCGGTCGCCCAGCCCGACAAGCTGAAAGATCTCAGGGACGAAGCCGCAGCGAGGATACGCTCTTACAGAGAACGCCCAGACCAGAATCTCATCCCACGCGCCATACTGCAGTTGCGCGACGACCAGAAGCAAGCCATCGTCGTGGATGCCCGCAAATCCCGCCTGTACGTTTACGAAAACAATGCCGGGCAACCCAGGCTGACGGCTGATTTTTATATCAGCCAGGGGAAATTCGGCATCAACAAGCTCAAGGAAGGTGACCAAAAGACGCCTATCGGCGTGTATTACATCACCAGCCGCCTGGCTGGCTCGAAATTGCCCAGCTTTTATGGCCCGGGGGCCCTGCCGCTGAATTACCCGAATGAATGGGACAAAATCAACGGTCGTAACGGTTCCGGTATCTGGCTGCATGGCATGCCACCGGAAAGCTTCAGCCGCCCACCATTAGCGTCAGATGGCTGTGTGGTACTGACCAATCCGGATTTTCTAAAAATTGCTTCCATGGTAGACATAGGTAAAACACCAGTGATCATCAGTGAGCATGTTGAATTCGTCAATCACACAAAATGGATGCAGGACAGAAATTTCGCAGAAAAATTGCTGGAAGACTGGCGCAAAGACATGGAAAGTCTCAACTCAAACCGCATCCTGACCAATTATTCACGCAATTTCATGACGACGCAGGGAGACAATCTGAATACCTGGTTTCCAAAGCAGCAGCAAAGCTGGGATAACTGGCATAATCCCAGCATACGCCTGAAAGATGTGACACACTTTCGCTACCCGGGAAAAGACGAACTCATTGTCAGCACCTTTACCCAGGAAACCAGCAATGGAAAAAACCATAGCTCAATACGAAAACGTCAGTATTGGCTGAAAGAAGCCGCAAGATGGCGCATAATTTACGAAACAACCGTCTGAGAACCTGTTCACGATCTGTAGCGAGCCCGCGTCAGCGGGATCAGCGGGGTAAGGGTAACTAAGCGCAGCGCAAAAAGCGGAATGTACTCTGGACCATGAGCATTTTGAGCAGCGCATGAGCCTCAATCACGCCCACGCAGTAAGATCGTGACCAGGTTCTGACAAAGTACAGAAAACAGATTTGGATTGATAAATAACCACCCTTGGGCTTGTTTAAGTTGATTTTGCTTTCATCCGGACTAAATATGAAAATTCCAGCAATACGATTCGCCAGTTTGATCATAAGTGGCTGCCTGATGATGGCAGCAGTTACCACCCAGGCTCAGGACCATCCCAAGGTATCGCTGAAAACCAATATGGGTGAAATCGTGATCGAACTTTACCCTGAAGCCGCACCAAAAACGGTAGAAAACTTCATCAAGTACGTCAAGAATGGGCATTACAAGGGCACCGTCTTTCACCGCGTAATCAATAATTTCATGATACAGGCAGGTGGATACGACAAGGATTTAAAAGAAAGGCCGACAGGCAAACCCGTACCCAATGAAGCCCGTCAGGCGCTTGACCATGGCCTGAAAAATGATCTGGGAACCATTGCCATGGCTCGCACCGAAGACCCCAACTCAGCGACTTCCCAGTTTTACATCAATACCCGGGACAATGATTCCCTGAATCACCAGATACTACCCGAAGGCAACCCGGTTGAATTCCAGCTCCGTGGCCAGAATATGAGGGAACCACGTGCCAATGCGTTGAAAATGACGGCTGGCTATACCCCGTTTGGCAAGGTCATCCAGGGCATGGATGTGGTCGAAAAAATTCAAACGGTAGAAACTGGTGAATCGAAGATGATGCAGGATGTGCCAAACAAACCAGTTATTATTCAAACCGCGACCTTGCTAAAATAAGCAAAACTTCAGGCTTTTTAAATATATCTTCAACTTTTTTTGAAATGAAAGACTATCATGGCTGTTATTCTGACCACTAACTTCGGCGCTATCAAGATTGAACTGAACGAAGAAAAAGCACCAAAAACTGTTGCCAACTTTCTGGCCTATGTAGAATCTGGTCACTATAGCGGCACCATTTTCCATCGCGTCATTGGTGGCTTCATGATCCAGGGGGGCGGTTTCGAACCTGGCATGAACCAAAAATCCACCAATACGCCTATCGAAAATGAAGCCAAAAATGGCTTGAAAAACGAGCGTTATACACTGGCTATGGCACGTACTGGTGACCCGCACTCTGCTTCTGCACAGTTCTTCATCAATACAGCGAACAACAGCTTCCTCGACTTTCCTGGCCAGGATGGCTGGGGCTACTGCGTCTTTGGCAAAGTGGTTGAAGGCACAGAGATCGTTGATAAAATCGAAAGCGTAAAAACGACGCGTGCGGGTATGTTCCAGGACGTACCAGTTGAAAATGTCGTCATCGAAAAAGCAGAAATCGTTTAAAACTGATTACTTGCCTGCCCATGATCGCTGACACCATCACGCATCAGCAAAAAGCGCAACCAGAATTGGTTGCGCTTTTTGCTTCTGATACGCATTTGAATCCGGCATTGCCCAAGACCACGGAAGTCTTCCTGGCCTTCCTTCAACAGCATGCGCGCCAGGCACCTGCTCTTTACCTGCTGGGCGATCTGTTTGAATACTGGGTGGGCGATGACAATATTGTCGATCCCTATAACCAGATGATCGTGCAAGCCCTGCATGGGCTGCATGCGCACGGGGTAAAACTGTACTGGATAGGTGGGAATCGAGATTTCCTGATTGGCGAGGGTTTCGCCAGCGCTACCGGTGCCGTGTTGTTAGACGACCCGCATGTGATAGAAGTCGCCGGTCAGAGAATTGCCATCACCCATGGTGACGCGCAATGCACAGATGACCATGCCTATATGGAGTTCCGGCAAAAGGTCAGGCAAAGCGACTGGCAGCAGGCTTTTCTTGCCATGCCACTGACACAGCGCAAAAACATCATCGAAGGCATGCGCGCAGAAAGCAAGATGGAACAAAAGCAGAAGTCCGTGGAAATCATGGATGTCAACAATACAGCCATCGCAAACCTGTTTTCGCAAACCCGGGCTACGTCCCTGATACACGGACACACCCACAGACCCGCCATCCACATCCATGACGGCCATACGCGCTATGTACTGGCAGATTGGGAGTGTGATACCACGCCAGCCCGTGGCGGCTGGCTGGCGCTATATAGCGATACCAGCATCCTGGCTTACCATCATGATGGCAAGCCCGTCACTGAAACTGCCATCAGTGATTGATTTCATCCCCAAGCAAATGGCCAGCACTAATTGTCAGCACCCGGCCACAACGTGCTGCGATTGACAAATCATGCGTCACCAGCACCAGGGTTGAACCACGCTCACGATTCAATTTAAACATCAGATTGATGATCGCATCCCCAGTAGCAGCATCCAGGCTGCCAGTTGGTTCATCTGCAAATAGTAACTGAGGTTCCGTCACAAAAGCCCTGGCCAACGCCACTCTTTGCTGTTCGCCACCAGATAGAAACTTGGGATAATGCCGAAGACGTGATGCCAACCCAACCTGCTCCAGCATTTCTTCTGCCTTGGCACGCGCCTGTTTTTCACCGCGCAATTCCAGCGGCAGCATAACATTTTCCAAAGCAGTCAAATGCATCAGTAATTGAAATGACTGGAAAACAAAACCCAGTTTTTCTTTGCGAAACTGGGCCCTGCCATCTTCATTCAAAGCAAAAATATCGACGCCATCAAGTACAACACTACCCTCTGTCGGTGTATCCAGGCCAGCCAGTATGCCCAGCAATGTAGATTTGCCAGAACCGGAAGCACCAACAATTGCAAGCGTTTGCCCAGCTTGCGCGGTAAAATCAATCCCATTCAGAATGCTTAGTTCACCGGTTGCATCAGCCACACGTTTAACTAAATGCTTCACTTCGATTGCCGCTTTATTTGATTCCATAAGGTTTTCTTTGTATGCTTCTTTTACAGTTCTTATTACGTCATGCGACAAGACATGTACAACAAGTCATTGTGCTCCTGGCTTTTGCAGTTTCAGCCTTGCCTGCTCATTCTGCATCAAAAACAGTAGTTGTGCTCGGCGACAGTTTGTCTGCAGAATATGGACTGGCACGCGGCAAGGGCTGGGTTGCCCTGCTGGAGCAAAGGCTACAGCAAAAAAACATCCCGGCAAACGTCATCAATGCCAGCATCAGTGGTGACACCACCAGCGGTGGCAAATCCCGACTGGGACAACTGCTGGACAAATACCACCCCGACATCCTTATCATAGAACTCGGCGGCAATGACGCCCTGCGTGGTCTATCACTTAATGCCTCTGAAGCGAATTTCAAGGCCATGATAGACATAGCAAAGGCCAGTCACACAAAAGTCCTGCTGATAGGCATGAGAATTCCACCCAATTATGGGCCGGATTATTCTGAACGATTCTTTTCACTGTATGCAAAACTGGCGAAAAGCATGAACCTGGCCCTGGTTCCCTTTCTGCTCGAAGGTGTTGCTGAGAAAAATGAATTATTTCAGGCTGACAGAATTCACCCAATTGCTGCGGCCCACCCGCAGATATTGAACAATGTCTGGCCACATTTACTACCTTTGCTGGGTAAATAAAACATGAAATACCCCGAAATAGTGGAATTTGCAGATGTCTTGCAGCGTCGCGCCGAATTCGACGCCATTATCGATGTACGCAGCGAAGCAGAATTCGCAGAAGACCATATCGCGGGCGCCATCAATTGCCCGGTGTTGGACAACCAGCAACGCATTGTCGTTGGCACCATGTACAAGCAAACCGGCTCATTTGAAGCCAAGCGACTGGGCGCAGCACTGGTGGCCAAGAATATTGCGCAGCACATAGAGACCCAGTTTCTCGACAAGCCTCGCAACTGGAAACCCCTGATTTATTGCTGGCGTGGTGGCAATCGCAGCGGTGCCATGGCGCATATCTTTGCCCGCATAGGCTGGCCGGTAGCGCAGTTGAATGGTGGTTATAAAGCCTACAGGCAGCATGTCAACCACAGCCTGATGAACGAGATTAACCATTTCCAGTGGCGCGTGTTGTGCGGGCCTACTGGTAGCGGCAAAAGCCATCTGTTGCGCAGCCTGGCCGCAGCCGGCGCACAGGTGTTGAATCTGGAAGACATGGCAGCCCATCGCGGTTCCGTGCTGGGTAGTATTCCAGATTGCCCGCAACCTGCACAAAAGCAGTTTGAAAGCCGGATTTTCTGGCAACTGCAAGACTTCAATCACCAGCAAGTGATTTATGTGGAAGCTGAAAGCAAAAAAATCGGTAACATCAGAGTGCCAGAAGTATTGATGGATACCATACGCAAAGCGCCATGTATCGCCGTGCAAATGCCGATGGAAAAACGCGTGGAATTGCTGATGCAGGAATATGCCCACTTCATCTTGTCACCCGCCAGCCTGAATCAACAACTGGATTTTCTGACCAGCTTGTATGGCAAGGAAAAAATCGCGGCCTGGCGTCAATTGGCCAACACGGGCGAACTTGCCTTGCTGGTAAAAAACCTGCTGGAACAGCATTATGATCCGGCGTATGGAAAATCAATTAACCGGAATTTTGCGGGTGCAGCCACCGCAACGGTGATACGACAAGAAAATATTGAAGAGTCAGACTTTACCTGTTCCGCACAACAAATACTGAAATCCGAGTAATAAGGCAACGCCTCTGCCATCAACCATCCACATCATCGACGATGCGCTGACCTTCCTGATCAAGCTCATCAAACTGGTTGTGGTTGATAGCCCACCAGAACACAGCACCTATCGCAAAGACAAGGATCAGGCTTAGCGGAACCAGTAAATACAAAATATCCATAAATTAAGCCTGTTCCTGCAATATATGTTGGGGTTGCGGTACACGATATAGTCGCAAGGCGTTCAATACCACGATCAGGGAACTCAGAGACATGCCCAAAGCAGCGTGCCACGGCTCCAGCAAACCACTGACCGCAGCAGGAATCGCAACCAGATTATAAAACACGGCCCATGCCAGGTTTTCACGAATCAGTGCATAGGCTTTGCTGGCAAGTGTCAGTCCGAAATCCAGATCCAGCAAACGATTCGACATCAACAGCATATCACTGCGCGATTGCGAAATGGCTGCGCCCTGCCCCATGGCAACAGAAACGTCCGCCAAACCTAACACCGGGCCATCGTTCATACCGTCACCGACCATGATAACGGTATGGCCTTCAGCCTGCAATTGACGCACGATTTCATATTTGCCTGTCGGACTCAAACCACCACGGGCGTCTTGAATATCACACTGCGCGGCAACCCTGGCAACGACTTCCGCTCTATCACCAGACAATAGCAGGATTTTCTTGCCCTTGTTTTTTAATTGACGAATCGCTGCAACAGCATCATCACGCACGATGTCATCCAGGGCGAACAAAAGTAATGCATCCCGCCCAGTAGCCAACACCGCCAGTGTTTGCTGTTTCAGCGCGTCAGGGATATCCAGGTGAAGGCCGGCAAGCACAAAATCCGGACTACCCAAGCGGTATTGCACACCATTAAAAAAGCATTCCAGTCCGGCACCTGGCACCTCGCGCAAATTGGATAATTCAGGCAAATCCATAGATACATTGCCTGCCACGGCTGGTGTCAGATAGTCTGCTATCGCCCTGGAAACCGGATGTGTAGAACGAGATGCCATTGCGAAGGCAATCTGCATGGCATGTTCATGATCCACTGCATCCTGTTTTTGCAGCGCCAACACCTCGTCAACCTGCAATTTGCCCAAAGTCAGCGTTCCGGTTTTATCAAATACGATATGGGTGGACGATGCCATCGCCTGAATCGCCCGCGATTTAGTGAGCAGAACACCATTTTTCGCCATGATGCCTATCGTTGCAGACATGACGCCGGGTGTCGCCAACGACAAGGCGCAAGGACAGGTCACAACAATAATGCTGATGGCAATCCAGATTGCCCTTGCACTATCGATATGCCACCAGGCAACGCCACTCGCTACCGCCAACAGTAAAATGATCAACAGGAAACGGCTGGCATGTTTGTCCGCGAGCAAAACCAGTGGTGGTTTTTCTGTAGCTGCTGCCTCCATCATGGCAATCAGTTGGGACAGTTGCGTTGCGCCCCCCACTTCTTGCGTCTGCATGACCAGGGCGCCACTGATATTGATGGCACCAGCAATCAACTTGCTACCCACAGTCTTGGACACGGGCAACGATTCCCCGGTCATCAGGGCTTCATCACAGGCGCTGTCACCGTCAATGACAACACCGTCTGCAGGAATATGTTCACCGGCTGCCACCAGCAACATATCACCGGCACACAAAGCACCGACATCTACCTGCTCGGTCTGCTGATGCTGCGGATAAGCAATGAAGCGTTGCGCCATGCCTGGTGTCAATTGAGTCAATATACGTAGCGCAGCACTGGTTTTTTTCTGTACTTTGGACTCGATCAAACGAGCACCCAGCAACAGGAACACAAACATGATGGCCGAATCAAAATACACGGCCCCGCCAGCAAATGTTGCCCAAACACTGGCCAGGAAAGTACACAATATTCCCAACGAAACCGGGACATCCATACCTATATGCCGGTTTTTCAGATCACGCCAGGCCGAGCGTAAGAATGGCGTGGCAGAAAAGCCTATCACAGGCAGGGTAATGATCATGCTGGCTATTTTCAGCAGACGATCCAGATCAGGGCTTAAATCACCGTCAACTTGCGGAACCGGCACCAGATAGGCAGGAAAGGCGTACATCATCACTTGCATCATGGCAAAACCAGCGACAAACAAACGCCATAGTGCCAGCCTGTTTTCTTTTCGCTCGAATGCATCAGGCGATTGATTGGCTGGCAATGCGCCATAACCCAGGTCCATGATGGCCGATAAAATGCGCTTCAGGGAAATGATGTCGGCATTCCAGGCGATGTCCGCCCTGTGACTGGCCGGATTGATTTTGAATGAAGAAACTCCGGGCAGTTGACGCACGCGGAACTCTATCAACTGCACGCAGGCAGCACAGCGCATTCCTGACAAATGCAATTTCTCATTCTCAAGTGCAAGTTTCGCCTCACTGACACTTGCGGTGGTTGCGGCATTTCCAAAAGTGTTCATGGGGCTATTCAGCACCGATCAGGCCGGCTTTATTTTTCAGGTACTCATCAACCAGGTGGTTTTGCTCTATGGTCCGCAATACCGCCAGGCACCCATGGCAACACACCTGTTGCTGAGTGCCATTGAATTTGACTGATAAAGCATTACGTTCACGCATTTTTTCACCGCAATGAAAACAGCTCAGCTTGCCCCTTGCCGTGAAGGGCAAAAAGCCAGTCTCTAGCCGCGATAAGAAAGCAAATGCCATGATTCCCCAAGAAGTGGGACAGAATAGCTGAGATTCTATAAGAAAAGAAAACTGCAAGCTTGATCTATTTCAAGAAACGCCTTCGCAAAAACCAGGGCGAAAAAAAACGGCAGCGTTGCACTGCCGTCCTTTTTACATCATGGATGCTACATAGCGAGGAGTCTGAGAAACCTCTGATCCGTCAACTACACGGATAAGCCCTGCATAAATTGTATGTCATTCCACTTCATTAATAACCGGTACATAAGACATTACCGGAGCTCAAATTTAATCCGCCTAGGATACAAAAAAGATTTTTGTATATCGACCTCCTTCTTTTGAACCAGTTACGCCCCTACTATAGGCCAAGCCTGAAACAAGAGAAAGAAAAAAATAACTATGCAAGCGGCGTTGGGGATTAAAGAAATCAACCAAACGAAATAGCTGATTTCACTCTGCCATTAGCGTATATTGGGAACATTTCCCTTCAGAATCGTCGTCGCTGCACTTGATCCAATCGATGCCCCAAATTTTTTCAGTACGCGTTCAGGCAAACCTTCTTTTTGCGTGTAATCAACGATATTTTCAACCTTGATCACATCACGCGCTACTGAATCAACTGAGCCAAAATCATCGGCCAAACCCATTTCCACCGCCTTGGTACCGATCCAGAACAAGCCGGAAAACATCTCTGGTGTTTCTTTCAAACGCTGACCTCGGCCAGCACGCACGGCATCAATAAATTGCTGATGGATTTCATTCAGCATAGCCTGGGAAAAGGCTTTTTGTTTTTCTGTTTGTGGTGAAAATGGGTCCATAAAACCCTTGTTTTCACCCGCAGTCATCAGACGACGTTCCACACCCAGTTTATCCATGATGCCGGTAAAACCGAAACCATCCATCAGCACACCTATTGAACCAACGATGCTGGCCTTGTTCACATAAATTTTATCTGCGGCGACAGCGATGTAATAACCACCGGATGCGCAAATTTCATCGACCACGACATACAGTTTTTTCTCAGGATATTCTTTACGTAGCCTGCCAATTTCTTCATTGATCATGCCAGCCTGCACAGGGCTGCCACCTGGACTATTAATGCGCAACACCACCGCCACCGAGCCAGGCTCAGCAAACGCGCGGTTCAATGCGGGAATGACGTCATGGGCACTGCCACTGCCTTCTGACTCTATGTTGCCGTCAATTTCTATCAAGGCGGTATGATGACCAAGGTTTTCCATTTCATTAGTTGCGTAATCGCTGAAATAGTAAAAACTGAACATCACAACAAACAGCAACACAAATTTAAAGAAGATGCCCCAGCGTCGGCGCAGTCTTTGCTCGCGCAATGATTCGGTAGCCAGCTTCTCCAGCAATTCCCGCTCCCAATTGGCGTTTTTTTTGTCAGCCTCAGGGCTCTGTGGATTCAATAATTGATCGTTCATAAGTATTTCCGGTTTCAGGCGATGACAGGCTGAATATAATCATCAGGATGCCAATAAATTTGCCCATCCACTTCACTGACATTAATTTTTCGCAGACGCCCCCCACGGCAGGGTCCGCCTGTGCAATAGCCGGTATCCGGCTGATAAATTGCACCGTGGGTGGCGCACATGATGTAGAGGCCACTGGATTCCAGGAACTCACCGGGATTCCAGTCCAACTCTACCGGCACATGAGCGCAACGGTTAAGGTAGCCATGTACCGCGCCACCATAGCGAATGACGAAACCGACCGCGTCATCACTGCCCGCTGTCAGGGGAAAGCGCACGCCCTTGCCACCTTCGATCAAATCACCAGACTCACAAATAGATATCGCTGTCATCTGACTTTTACCTCATTCATGCATTGTCGCGTAACCAGTCACGCAATTGCGTCACGTTTTTCGCCGAGAACAGCGGATTCAAGTCCAGCAAGGCAGCCGGGTCATGCGCACCATACTCGACGGCAATTGCTGCCGCACCGGCATTGCTGGCCATCTGCAGATCATGCGTGGTATCACCTATCATGACCGTGCGGCGCATATCCTGACCCAGTTCACGTGTCAACTCTTGCAACATGGCAGGGTGAGGTTTGGAAAAAGTCTCGTCGGAACAGCGGGTGGCATCGAATACCGAAGTCAGTCTGGCGGTATGCAAGGCCCGGCTCAAACCTACCCGGCTGGCCCCGGTCGCAACGGCCAGAAAGTAGCCTTCCTGCGAAAGTTCGGCCAACATTTCCCTTACCCCATCAAACAAGGGGAGTTCATGGTCTTTGGCCAGAAAATGGTAGCGAAAACGCTCCACTGCACGCGGATAGAATTTGGGATCTATATCCGGCATGGCAACTTGTATGGCCTGCGGCAAGGCAAGGCCGATGACAAAAGATGCCACATCTTCCTTCGGAATCGGCAATCCTAAATCACGCGCAGCTGCCTGTATGCATTTGACAATGACGGCAGTGCTATCCATCAAGGTACCATCCCAGTCAAATACAATTAAATCGAATTGCTTTTTTGCCATATTTTTAATAAATACGGACTCATTCCAGAATCCGTAACATGTTTCTCATCAATAACGGCATATTACCATTACTAAACCATTAAGAATTTTCAAGCGTGTGCCAGTGTTTTCAGGAAATTAAGGCATTCAGCAGGTAAAGGAGCGTTCACCGTCTGGGTCTTGCCCGATTCAGGATGAACAAAACTGATCTGATGCGCATGCAGGAACATCCTCTTCAAGGCTCCCCTGCCTTCGCCGGCCTTGAGCAAGGCACGGTTCAGGGCAAAATCACCATATTTGTCATCCCCCGCAATCGCAAAACCACTCGCAGAAAGATGAACACGGATCTGATGCGTACGCCCGGTCTTCAGTTCGGCTTCCAGTAATGCAAAATCGCGGTATTTCTTTTTCAGGGAAAACACCGTGTGTGACTGCATGCCATCGGCCTGCACCCGTACCCGGCGCTCACCTTCGGCTGTCGTATACTTGTGCAATGCCAGTTTGACATGCTGACGCGCATTCTTCCAATCGCCACTGACCAGGGTCAGATAACGTTTATCAGTTACACCATCCCGCATTTGCTCATGCAAATTTGTTAATGCTGTGCGTTTTTTTGCCAGCAAGAGTATGCCCGAGGTTTCCCTGTCCAGTCTGTGCACCAGTTCCAGAAACTTGGCATCCGGCCTGGAAGCACGCAATTGTTCGATCACGCCATAACTGACGCCAGAACCGCCATGTACGGCAACACCGGCAGGCTTGTCGATAATGAGCAAGAAGTTATCTTCAAACAGGATGGGAAATTCCTGCCTGGGTGCTGTCTGCTCTGCGGCTTCTGCCATGCGTATCGGCGGAATACGGACAACATCCCCCTCCACCAGACGGTACAGTTGGTCGATACGCCCTTTGTTGACACGCACTTCGCCCGATCGCAATACACGATAAACATGACTTTTTGGCACGCCTTTGCAGATGCGCAATAAGAAATTGTCAATGCGCTGCCCCGCCTCTTCTTCAGAGATCGTGAGCAACTGTACTTTGGGTTGAGATACCGAAGGCTGCTGAGGGGAAGGCTTTTCCATCTGAATTTGATGTGCTCCCCTATTAATTGTCGCTAAGTCCTTCATTTTGAATATATAATCGTTTTCGCTTGAGCATTTATGCTTTTAGCAGTGTAAGAGGAATAAACGACTATTTTACACAGGGGCATGTCCATCGGCCTCGCCTGTTTGCAAATTTGATGGAAAAGATGTGTATGCAGCGTCGTTTGCCTGTCAGGGTAACAGCCAATTGTTGTTATCGGGCATGGATCAACGAGGTTGGATCAGAGAGTTTGAATTGTAAGGATAAGTCTGGCAAGAGATGCTGCTTTAATTATGAAGTAACATGCTTGCCGGTTGACAGTGATGGTAATCGGGGCGATTCCGTCAGACACAACAAAATAAGATGGTCTGACATCAAAGTTGCTCATCGCCTGGCGTTGTCACTGGTTGCTGTACACAGCAACCAAGTCATACAACGCGGGGGACATGTGCACTCGTGCTTTTTTACCCTGACTGTCCGCGCCCAGCGCAAAACAGATGCCCGGTTTTATTCAGCATGACAATAATCTTGTCGTAGCTGGTTCCGCCCTGCTTTGTCTCAGGCATTCCCTCCCCCTCAAGCACTCCGTTCCCGCGTACATCCCGTATCAGTACAGTTGCCTCCAATATAAGTGGCAACACAAGATGACCACCAGGTCACGGAGTAAAACATGAAACGTATGCTGTTCAATGCAACGCAGCAAGAAGAGTTGCGCGTTGCCATTGTCAATGGGCAAAAGCTAATTGACATTGATATCGAGACTGCTGGCCGTGAGCTGCGCAAGTCCAATATCTACAAAGGTGTGATCACTCGTATCGAACCTTCCCTTGAAGCCTGTTTCGTCAACTATGGCGAAGAGCGTCACGGCTTCCTCCCCTTCAAAGAAGTTGCACGTACCTATTTTAAAGAGGGTGTAGATGTACGTAATGCTTCCATTAAGGAAGCGCTGCGTGAAGGCCAGGAAATCATGGTCCAGGTCGAAAAAGAAGAACGTGGCAACAAGGGCGCAGCCTTGACCTCGTTCATCTCGCTGGCTGGCCGCTATCTGGTTTTGATGCCGAACAATCCTCGCGGCGGTGGTGTTTCCCGCCGTGTCGAAGGTGAAGATCGTCAGGAATTGCGCGAAACCATGGACAAACTGGACTTGCCCGGTGGCATGTCCGTAATTGCCCGTACTGCAGGTATAGGTCGCAATGTTGACGAATTGCAATGGGATTTGAATTACCTGATGCAACTCTGGCGCGCCATTGAAGGCGCTGGCAAATCCTCTCCAGGCGCTTTCCTGATTTATCAGGAATCTTCTCTGGTGATCCGCGCCATCCGCGATTATTTCCAGCCAGACATCGGTGAAATCCTCATTGATACCGATGAAATTTACGAGCAGGCTCAGCAATTTATGAGCCATGTGATGCCCGACATGGTGCATCGCGTCAAACGTTACAGCGATGACGTACCGCTGTTCTCACGTTTCCAGATCGAACATCAGATTGAAACTGCTTATTCCCGTACCGTACCACTGCCATCCGGCGGCGCGATCGTTATCGATCACACTGAAGCCCTGGTTTCCGTGGACGTTAACTCGGCTCGCTCCACCCGTGGTGGTGATATCGAGACAACAGCTTTCAATACCAATCTGGAAGCCGCTGAAGAAGTAGCCCGTCAATTGCGTCTGCGTGATCTGGGCGGTTTGATCGTGATCGATTTTATCGACATGGAAAACGCCAAAAACCAGCGCGAAGTGGAAACCCGCCTGAAAGATGCACTGCGCTATGACCGTGCACGTGTGCAAATGGGCAAGATTTCCCGCTTTGGCCTGATGGAATTGTCACGCCAGCGTCTGCGCCCTTCCCTGTCCGAAGGCAGCCATGTGACTTGCCCGCGTTGTAACGGCACTGGTCATATCCGCGATACTGAATCTTCTGCCCTGCAAGTCCTGCGTATCATCCAGGAAGAGGCAATGAAGGAAAACTCTGCGGCTATCCACGTCCAGGTTCCTGTCGACGTTGCTGCCTTCCTGCTGAACGAAAAGCGCGGCGAAATCCTGAAGATAGAAACGCGTCATCGTGTGACTGTCATCCTGATTCCAAACAAGCATCTGGAAACCCCACATTACAAACTTGATCGCCTGAAAAATGACGATCCACGTCTTGAAGACCACCACGCCAGCTATGCTATGGCAGAGCAGGCTGATACCGATATCGGCTATAGCAAGCGTCAGAAAGAAGACGTCAAGCCACGCCAGGAAGCGATGGTCAAGAGTATCACTCCTGACACAGCGCCTATCGTTGAACGCAAGGAAGTACCGGCCCCTGTACTTGCAGCACCGGTCAGCGCACCAGCAGCACCTGGTTTCTTCAGCAAGCTGTTTGGCTTCCTGTTTGGCAAATCCGAAGCACCTGCGGTAGTTGAGACACCCGAGCAAACAGAAGAAAAAGCCAATGGTCGCGACCGCAATGCACGCAATCCGCGCAATAATCAGCGCAATCGCAATAGCCGTCGCAACCGCGACCGCGAAGAGCGCGAAGACCGTCCAGCACGCGCCGAAAAACCTGAGCAAGAAACAGCAAAACCTGCAGTAACTGCTGAAAATGCACGTCCACCTAAAGCTCCCAAACCGCCACGAGAAGAACGTGAACCGCAAGAAAGCCGCCGTGAACGCCAGCAACGTCAGCGTGACGAACGCAAGGAAAACCAGCCGCAGGAAAACAAGGTAGAAGAAACTATTCAGAAACACGCTGATCCGGTTCCTGTCGAAGTCATGCCAGCCAATCCGCAACTGGAAGCTTTGGAATCGGGCGCTGAAAATGAAACTAGTGAGCAAGGTGAAGAACGTCGTCGCCGTCGTCGTCGTGGAGGCCGCAACCGCAATCGCCGTGACCGTGATGGCAATGAGCAAGTCAATGAACAAGTCAATGAACAAGGCGAATTGCCGATTGATGCTGTGAGCGAGACACCAGAAGCTACACAGACTGATCATGTCGTGCCTGCCAAGACATCTGAACCCGCACCGGTTGCAGAACCACTGGCAACACCTGCAATCAGCAGCGTTGTCGCAGATGTTGCTCCAGTTGCTGCGCCAGCACCATCGGTGACTGAAGCCGCAATAATTGAAGCGCCAGTAGTAAGTGCGGCACCACTCCAGGTTGCAGATAACGTTGTAACAGCGCAAGTTATCAATGCGCCCGAAACTACGGTCGCCAATGATGTAGCTGCCACCAACACCCTGGTTGCAAGTTCAGGTGTCAACAATGACACACTGGATGCCGCACCTGAGTCAGTTACAACACCTGTGACTAACGTGGAAGCAACAATCTCACCTGTTTCAGTTGTTGAATCGGCACCAATTGCAGTACCTGCACCAGTTACTGAAAACGTAATTATTGCAAATCCCTCAACAACTTCAACAGCCACAGTAGTCGCCAATGAAGTACCGATGCCAGCAAGTCATTCCAGCAAGATAGAGACTACCGCTGCGATGCCTTTGGAGAGTCTGCACTCCATGCTGAAAGAAGCAGGTCTGGAACTGGCAAGTACAGATCCGGCTAAACTGAAGGCAGCACAGGAAGATGCGCAGAAATTTGTACCTCCGGTACGCGTTCCACGCGAGCGTAAGCCGCTACCTGTCGCTAATGACGAGCCACTGGTACTGGTGGAAACACGTCGCTAGACAGCTGCCACACTAAAGTAACAAGCAACGTACAGAAAACCGGTGATTCGTCAGAATTACCGGTTTTCTCATTAGGGCGTGTTGGCCTGGTTTGCAAATTCATATGAAGAGCCGGAACGCAAGACTTTGCCAGTCGTGCTATTGTTTAGGGCCAAGCATATATATGCTCGCAACACTTCAAACCAGCTGACACACCATGACGGAAAAATTTATTCCGCTGACAGATTTTAGGCAACGCACATCCCGCCTGGTAATACCTAATCAGTTACAAACACCAGACGGCAAGTTGCAGGATAGCTTTGCCCGGCCCTTACGCGATTTGCGCATATCAGTAACGGATCGCTGCAATTTCCGTTGCGTATACTGCATGCCCAAAGCAGTATTTGATAAAAATTATCAATATCTGCCACATGAGGCACTGCTGAGTTTTGAAGAAATCTATCGCATCGCCAGCATTTTTGTCGCCCATGGCGTCAACAAAATCCGCCTCACTGGTGGCGAACCCCTGTTGCGCAAAAACATAGAAAAACTCATAGCGATGTTGGCCAGTCTGCGCACGCCCGATAACAAACAGCTTGACCTGACGCTGACCACTAATGGTTCCTTGTTGGCCCGCAAGGCCCAGAGCCTGAAAGATGCTGGCCTGACCAGGGTCAGCGTATCACTGGACGCGTTGGACGATGATGTTTTCAAACACATGAATGATGTGGACTTTTCTGTATCCGAAGTGCTGGACGGCATAGCCGCCGCAGAGAAAGCAGGACTGGGGCCAGTCAAAGTCAATATGGTGGTTAAAGCAGGTGTCAACGATCAGGAAATTGTACCCATGGCGCGCCATTTCAAGCGCAGCGGGCAAATCTTGCGTTTCATCGAATACATGGATGTCGGTGCATCAAATGGCTGGCAAATGGATGAAGTAATTCCTTCGGCTGAGATTATCCGGCGCATTCAGAATGCAGGCATGCCACTGACCCCGATAGAGGCCAATTACAAGAGTGAGACTGCAAAACGCTGGCGCCATGCCGATGGTGGTGCAGAACTGGGTTTAATCTCCAGCGTTACCCAGACATTTTGTGGTGATTGCACGCGCGCCAGGCTATCTACTGAAGGCAAACTCTATACCTGTCTGTTTGCCTCACACGGCCATGATCTGCGTGCCCTGTTGCGCTCGCCGGATCAACATTCCGACCTGGCGATTGCCAATGTGATCGCTGGCATCTGGCACAAGCGCAGTGACCGTTATTCTGAGTTGCGTAGCCAACAGACTGACCAGAACACTATCAGCCGCAAGAAAATCGAGATGTCTTATATTGGTGGCTAAATAGGTAACAGAAAGAAGTCGCTGATGGTGGATAATATCGGTATGTAGACTTTGCCATACCCGTGTTGCCATGACCTCTATCGATAAAAATCTGATTACCGGACTGATACTTGCAGGTGGCCGTGGCACGCGCATGGGTACAGTGGATAAAGGTCTCCAGCATTTTCGCGGACAAACACTGGTGCAGCACGTTTTGCAGACACTGTCTGCACAGACCGGAAAGATCATCATCAATGCCAATCAGAATCTGGACCTTTATCAAGGTTTTGGTGTGCCGGTAGTATCTGACCAGATCATAGGTTTTGCCGGGCCACTGGCTGGCTTGCAGGTGGGTCTGCAGGCATGTACCACACCCTATCTCGTTTGCGTACCCTGTGACTCCCCCATGCTGCCGCATGACCTGGTTAGCCGCCTCGCTCTGGCACTGCTTGATGATGGCAACGATGCAGCGGTAGCTGTCACCATGGAAAATCTGGATGGTGCCTCCAAAAAACAAGCTCACCCCGTTTTTTCTCTGATGAAAACTGGAGTATTAGCTCAATTGAATGCTTATCTGCAAAATGGTGGTCGCCGCTTCAATGACTGGCAAAGAAAACTGAATACAAGTGAAGTATTGTTTGAAGACAATGAAGCCTTCCGCAATGTCAATACACTCAAAGAATTACAGGAACTGGATCACTGACATGCCACTTGCCAACACCTCAAACACCAGTCTGCAAGACATCCTTGCTGCCATGCCAGCATATGACCCACATGCAGTCACCGTAGAACAGGCTCAGGCTATCATCAGTCAATGCATACAACCTTTGCATGCTACTGAACGAATGCCGCTGCGTCAGGCGTTAGGACGGGTATTGGCAAAAGACGTCATCTCTGCAATAAATGTACCGGCCCACGATAATTCTGCCATGGATGGCTTTGCCTTTCGCGGCGAAGATTTACCTGCCGGGCAAGACAGACAACTACGTATCGTCGGCACAGCTCTTGCCGGACGAGCCTACCTGGGTCAAATCAACCAGGGTGAATGCATACGCATCACCACTGGCGCCGTCATGCCCGCCTCCTGCGATACGGTCATCCCGCAGGAGCTGGTTACTGCATGCAACGATACTCATGTCACCATCCCCACAGGTAAACTGCGAACCGGAGACAATCGTCGCCTTAAAGGAGAAGACCTGGCAGCAGGTAAAACCGTGATCAGCATGGGCAAGATACTCAAACCGGCTGATCTGGGCCTGCTGGCGTCACTGGGGATCGCTGAAGTGGAGGTCCAAAAACGCCTGCGGGTTGCTTTCTTTTCTACCGGCGATGAATTACGCTCGCTAGGGGAGCCATTAGATGAAGGCTGTGTGTACGACAGCAACCGATACACCCTGTTTGGCATGCTGACCAGACTGGGTTGTGATGTCATAGACATGGGAGTAGTGAAAGACAATCCAGATGCGCTGGAAGCAGGTTTGCGTCAGGCGTGTGAAAGTGCAGACGCCATCGTTACCTCTGGTGGCGTATCCGTCGGCGCTGCTGACTACACCAAGGAAATCATGGCAAAACTGGGACATGTGGCTTTCTGGAGTGTCGCCATGCGCCCAGGCCGCCCTCTGGCATTTGGCCAAATTGCCTCAAATGGCAAAAGCGCCTATCTTTTTGGCCTGCCAGGTAACCCGGTGGCGGTCATGGTGAGTTTTTATTTTTTTGCCCGCCAGGCTCTGCATCGCCTGATGGGAGCAGAGGTCCCTCCCCTGCCTCTGATACCGGTAGCCACAACACAGACAATACGCAAGCGCCCAGGCCGGACAGAATTTCAGCGCGGCATAGTGGGGACAACAGAAAATGGCGAACTCAGTGTCAGCACTACCGGTGCGCAGGGTTCAGGCATCTTGCGCTCCATGTCAGAAGCTAATTGCATAATTGTCTTGCAACACGACCAAACTACAGTACTTCCTGGTGAAAAAGTCCATGTTTTACTGTTTGAAGGCTTGCTTTAGAAAATTTGTGCAATTTTGGGCAGCTTTAGCTCATATCCAGTGCCGCAAGATGTAAATAACAAGTATAAAAAAGTAACAGACGCTTACATTATGATGACATTGCTCGCCAGCAAAGTACAATTATCAGTTTAAACATTACTGGAGAACAGCTTGAAAGCTTCGTCATGGATCATCGGTGCATGCGCATCCCTCTTATTGCTTGCTGGTTGCGGTGGTGGTGGTTCGTCTGCTACTGCAACAGCCTCGGCCGGAGTCACTGTTACCAAGGTCAGCACAGACCAACTGCTGTATCGAAAAATTACCAATTTCACAATTACCGGACAAAATCTGGACAAAGGCATCAACGCAAACATCACAGGTTGCCTGAAACCCACAGAACTGGCCGGCAGTACATCCACCCAAAAAGTCCTGTCATGCAAAATCATTGCGGCAGGGGCGTTCACTGTTTCCATTACCGCAGCTGACGGCACTTCCCTGTATTCAGGATCACTCAATGTTCCACTGGCACTGCAGCCACAAGTGACCATGGTGACCAGTATGGGTACGATGGTGATTGAGCTGAATCCGGCAAAAGCACCTATTACCGTGGATAATTTTCTGCAGTATGTGGAAAACGGTTTTTACGTGAACAAAATTTTCCATCGCGTCATCAGCAATTTCGTGATTCAGGGTGGTGGCTTTACCGCCGATCTGCAGCAACCAACGACCCTGGCAGCCATCAAGCTGGAAACACCGAATGGCCTGAGCAATTTGCGCGGCACTATCGCCATGGCACGCACCAGCGTGGCTGATTCTGCAACATCACAATTCTTCTTCAACGTGGTCGACAATACCAGTCTTGACGGTTTGGTCGCAGGTAACGGCTATGCTGTATTTGGCAACATTGTTACCGGCCTGGATGTCATGGACAAAATCAAAGCAGTACCGACCACGACAACAGGTGGCATGAGTGACGTACCAGTAACACCAGTCTTGATTAATTCGATGGTACAGACGCAATAACATGTTATGCTGCATAGTGCAGCTCTTATAAATGTTGTGTTGAAACAGGAGCCGTTTGTGCTCCTGTTTTACTTTTACAGACGGGGTAAAAATGAAAAAACAGTGGCAATCAATATTGTTGGCAACAACACTGGTATTTTTGACACAATCCGGCGCTTATGCCAAGGATGACGCCAAAAAAGCGTCCGCCTCTGCCTCATCCAGCGCTTCAGTTTCGGCGTCGGCTTCCGCCAAAGTGGAGCTGATAGACTTGAACAGCGCCAGCAAAAAAGAACTATCCAGCCTGCCTAAAATTGGCGATGTCCGCTCTGATGCCATCATCAAAGGGCGGCCGTATAAAGGCAAAGATGAGCTGCTGTCGAAAAAAATACTCACCGAAGACGTTTATAACGGTATCAAGGATTTGGTCATAGCCAAACAAAAGCCAGCAGTGAAGAAATAATGATATCGCTCACCCAGTACCTGCCAACTTGCAGGTAAGCTTTTTGACAGGCTTGCCACAGGCGCTGGGTAAAAGATTTGTTTATTGTGTAACGCTTTGCAATGACGGTGAGGTCCTATGTCAGGCAGATTTTCACGCATCAGTCTGCTCGCCTGTTTTTTGGCACATTTAGCATTTGCCCATGCGGCAGATGAAGATAAATCATTTTCCATCAGCGGCTTTGGCACCCTCGGTGTTGCACACAGCGACACCAGAGATGTGGATATTGTCCGTGATCTGACCCAGCCATACGGCGTTGGTTATACCAGACAAACCGACTTTGGCCTTGATTCTAATTTGGGCCTGCAAATCAATTACCGGGCCAGTGAAAATTATGATGCAGCGCTTCAACTAGTCAGCCGCCGTTCTGCAGAGGGCTATCAACCGCAACTGACCTGGGCATATGGTCGTTACCTTCCCAATGACACAGTCCAGTTGCGTGCAGGACGACTGGGTTTTGATGTCTACCTGCTGGCAGACTCACGCAATGTCGCCTATTCCTATCAATGGGTACGCCCACCCGTCGATTTCTTTGGTAATGTAATTATTACCTATTTCGATGGTGCCGACATGGTCGTTTCAAGACCGCTAGGCGACGGAATAGTTCGTGCGAAGTTTTTTGCCGGGTTGGCGAGAGAAAGGACGACTACCGACAGCCAGGATCATTACCTGTCCCTGAATGGCTCTCACTTGACAGGAGCGCATATTGAATACCAGTCACAAAACTGGATTTACCGCATCGGCTATTCAGAATTGAAATTCAAGAATGAGTTTCCCCCCTTGCAAGGCCTGTTGGATGGTTTCCGCTCACCCGCATTAAATGCTGTATTTCCCTATGCCGCAAGCTTGGGCAATGCTTTGTCCATGGAAGATAAAAAATTCAAATATGTGTCTGCTGGCGTGGCTTATGACAATGGCCCTTTGCAAGTACAACTGATGATAAACCGCCTGAGCTCCGAGTCTTTATTGTTTCCGGCGAGCCGCGCAGCCTACCTGACCATGGGTTATCGCATTGATCACTGGACGCCTTATGCGACTTATTCTGCCACCAGATCCGAGGATCAAAAAATACCGGCCAGTCTGCCAACCGGCATCAGCCCCAACATTGACATGTTGGTCGCAGGATTCAATCAGTCCATCAGCAATCAGTTCAACCACCAGACTACCTTGTCCGTTGGCGTGCGCTACGACCTGACAGAAAAGTCCAACCTGAAACTGCAGCTTGATCAAATACACGCAGATCGTTTTCTTTTGACCCGCAATAACCAGCCTGGATGGAATGGCAAGGCCAGACTGTTCAGCCTCGCCTACAATTTCATCTTTTAGAGGCGAGTGATGAGAAGATTTTATTACCTGACCTTGTGTAGCATGCTGGTGTTCTGGCACGGAAACGCCATGGCCGACCTGGTCGTGATTGCAAATCCACAAAGCGGGATTGAAAAACTGAGCAAGGATGAAGTCATCAATCTATACATGGGAAGAAATCGCAAACTGGCGTCTGGTATCAATGCGTTACCAGTTGATTTGGCAACACCGAACGCAGAAAAAGCGCAATTCTATTCCATACTGGTGAATAAAAATTTACCTGAAATTAATTCTTACTGGGCCAGACTGATGTTTTCCGGACAGGGCACGCCGCCACGTCAGGCGGATACAGCAGAAGAAGTCATGGATATAGTCAGCGGTAACAAGGGAGCAATAGGCTATATAGAAAGAAAAAAACTCGATAAACGGGTGAAACTGATCTATGACCCCAACATAAATAATTGATATTTGCATGTTAAGACTGCTACGCACCAGTATCGTCTATCGCAGCGCATTTATTGTGCTTGGCATTGCTCTGCTGGTAGGCAGTTTCTTTGCCCTGTTCAGCTACCAGTTTTCAGCACAATCAGAACAAGAGCAAGCCAATCAGCGTATGCAGGCATCGCTGAGCACTGTAGAAAACACTGCCAGCATTGCCTGTTTTTTACTGGATCAAAACCTGGCGTCAGAACTGGCTCGTGGTTTGCTTAAAAATGGTGATATCAGTCGCGTATTGATTTTTTCCGGCGACAAAGTCCTGGCAGAAGCATCCAAACAGCCGACACAGAATCAGACCAACCCTGTTGCCACGATACTGCCGGAAATCAAGACATCAGGTCAACTGGAGCAGGAAATATTTTCCCCCTTCAATGCCAAAGAAAAAGTATGCAATATCCGCCTTGATCCAAATATGGATTTCATTCTTGAGCAAAGTTCATCGAAGGCACGTTTCATCGTCTACTTGTTGTTGATGCAAGCCCTGGTGATGGCATCTGCGGTTGTCTATGTCGTACTGACCATGATTACCCGTCCCATCAAAAATATATCCGACAGGCTGCACACACTGTCACCCGAATCCGGTGACAAACTGGGCCTGCCGGGTGGAAATGAAAAAGACGAAATCGGCCAACTGGTCCGTGACGTCAATACATTGGTGGCCAACCTGCTTACCACGCTAAATGAAGAAAGATCGCTGAGAATAAAGCATGCCATTGGCGAAAAGAAATTTCAGACCATCTTTGAAAATGCTGAAACTGGTATTTTCCAGCTCAATTTTTCTGCAGAATTATTGTCATACAATCCGGCTTTCCTGCGCATGTTCAACTTGAATGATGAGCATCAGGACGGTAACTTTTCAAATGTACTGACCGTGCTTCTTGAAGGCCAGGAATTGCGTCTGCACCTGATGATAGATGCAGCCATCAATGAAGGCAAAGTCATGTCTGATGATTTCTATATGCAACTTGGTGCTAATTCACAAAAGAAATGGATCAATCTTGTCATCAGCCCCGCCGAAGATGGCATATTGCAAGGCCTGGCAAATGATATTACTGAACGTAAGCTAAAGGAAGAAAATGCCAACCAGCTCGCTGTCACCGATCACCTGACCGGCGTTAACAATCGACTGGGATTTGAAAGAGAAATTTCCCGCTTATCCACAGAACATGCGAACGGCCATGCACAAGGATTTTTCCTGCTCATGATAGATCTGGATAAATTCAAGCAGGTCAATGACACCCATGGCCACACCATCGGTGATCAGGTATTGTGCCATTTCGCTCACATCGTCACTGGTACTATCAGAAAATCAGATTTTGTCGCCAGACTTGGGGGGGATGAGTTTATTATCATGCTCAAAAATTTGACACAACAGAGCAAGGCGGAAGAAATCGCGCAAAAAATCATTACCCAGGCCAGTCAGGACATCATGATTACGGATGGCGTTTCTGTGCAGATAGGTGCCAGTATAGGTATCAGCCATACCGGCCCGCATGCATTTGACCCCAATGAATTACTGCGCCGTGCAGATACTGCCATGTATGACGTCAAACGCAGTGGTCGCAATGCCTATCGTGTGTTGAACCTCGAAGGTATCGACACCACTCAACATATTAATTGACGTCCAGCATGTGCATCGCAGCTGCCTGATACAAAGGATTTGCATGCAAGCCATATTCACGGGAACAGGTATAGGTAAATTTGATGGCATGGTCATTGTTATTCAAAATCGCCTGTCTGAACAAACTATTCCATGACTGCGCCTGGAAATTGACCTGCTTCAGACTCTGCAAACACTCCTGCTCAGAACGCACCGCAGGGGCACCAATTGAGGCATAGGCCACGCACAGAGCCAACCATGCATCGCGACACAAAACCTGCCGACGCAAGGGATGCAGATAGGGAATCAACTGTCTGATCGCATGCACACCTGTCACCATATGTAAAATCGTAAAATCGCCGGTTTGCCAGTAAGCAGCGATTGCCCAGCGCGCCAATTCATCCAGTAGTTGCGCAGTCGCAGGCATGGCAGGCAGTATCTTAACAAAATTGTTGTCCTTGATGACGGCTGCCATCTTCTCGGTAATCATACGTCCTTCAAATTTCTTTCCACCCATATGATCGGTAATCTGTTTGAAACCGTCTGCGACGGTAGCCGCTGACATGCGATCAGACATGGGTACATCAATGGCAAAATTGGCGACTACCAGTGCTGCCAGCCCTGCAGCAATTTCAGCACCATGCCCGGACTGCAAACCATACAACAGACGTATCAGTGCATGAAATGCAGTGGTTGCTGGTGCAACTGGAATGACCGCGAGCACTTCCCTCACTACCTCGCTACTACCTCGTTCTGCAATGCGATGCAGGAAACAGGTTTGCAAGTCGCCAAACATAGGTCGCTTACCCAGACAAGATACAAAATCTGCATAGGCAATTTCATGTCGTGTCGTTTCTGCAGGTAACGAATAATGGTCGCGCCAGTATTCAAAAAATTCTTCCAGACGTTCCGCGCTGGCGCCCATGGCAGCCAATGCTGTCAGAGCCATGGGGCAATGATTGGTGGTTCCCCGCCCGCCCAGGGCAAACTGCCTGTTTTCGTCAAGAAGATGGCGCAGCACAGGATAAGTCGCTAAAGTTTTCATACAGAGTCACCATGAAATGATTGTGTAAAAACAGTATGCAAGTTAAAGTGAACTTTAAGTCAAGCGTTTTTTCAGAGGGGGGGGGAAATGACTGAAAAGACAAATAGCAATCTGATCAGCATAGGTGAATTGGCGGTACGCTCCGGCATGACCGCCAGTGCCTTGCGCTTTTACGAATCACGGGGATTGATCCGCAGTGTGCGCAGCGGCAGCCAGCGCCGTCATTTCACCAGGGAAGTATTGCGCCGCGTTGCCTTTATCAAGGCAGCACAAACAGCCGGACTGACACTGGAAGAAATAGAAAACACGCTCGCCAGCCTGCCGGACCAAAGGACGCCGACCAAACAGGATTGGGAAAAGCTGTCACGTTCATGGCAGGGTTTGATACAGAAGCGCATAGATGCCTTGACCGCCTTACGCGATCAATTGACGTCCTGCATAGGCTGTGGCTGCCTGTCACTGAAATCCTGCGCGCTGTACAACCCTGAAGACATCGCCAAAACAAAAGGCAATGGAGCCCGCTACCTGTTGGGCGACAGGCCGGGCAAATTACCTCAACAGGATTAAACGACAGCCTTCAAAGCTCGGTGTCTGCGTCTGTCGCGTCGATGCTGGTACCCAGCAGGCTTTGCGCAGTATCGGATGGCAAGGCTTCCACGCTTTTCAATTTGCGTGTCATCTGGCGAGTTCTGACTTCTGCCTGATCGATATTCTTGGCGGCTTTTTCCAATGCCATCTTGGTCGCAGTCAGTACATCGGCAAATTTGCCAAATTCTGTCTTGACAGCGCCCAGCACTTGCCAGACTTCGGATGAACGCTGTTCCAGCACCAGACTGCGGAAACCCATTTGCAGGCTGTTCAGCAATGCCGACAAGGTTGACGGCCCGGAAATCGATACCCGGAAGGTACGTTGCAAATCATCTGCCAGCCCAGGACGGCGCATGACTTCCGCATACAGACCTTCGGTAGGCAGAAACAGGATGGCAAAATCTGTCGTCAAAGGTGGTGACAGATATTTTTCTGCAATGGTCTTGGCTTCGCTGCGTATGGCACGTTCCAGTTCCTTGCCAAACTGGGCTACACCTTCCGCATCCGCCCGTTCAGCTGCATCCAGCAAGCGTTCATACTGTTCTTTGGGGAACTTGGCATCAATCGGCAGCCATACCGGTGACTTGTTATCTTCCTTGCCGGGTAGCTTGATGGCAAATTCCACCCTCTCCCCTGTCCCTGGCACGGTTTCCACATTTTTTGCATACTGGTCCGGTGTCAGCATCTGTTCCAACACCATTTCCAGTTGCACCTCCCCCCAGGTACCGCGGGTTTTGACATTTGTCAGTACGCGCTTGAGGTCACCGACACCAATAGCCAGTTGCTGCATTTCACCCAGGCCCTGATGCACCTTGTCCAGGCGGTCAGATACCAGTTTGAATGATTCGCCCAGACGTTGCTCCAGTGTTGCGTGCAGTTTTTCATCCACAGTTTTACGCATCTCTTCCAGCTTGCCTGCATTGTCTGCCTGCAGTTGCTGTATCTTTTGTTCCAGCGTGGTACGAATTTCGTTCAGGCGTTGCGCATTGGATTCAGTCAGGTTCAGCAAAGCCTGGTTCAGGCTGTCACCAAAACGCTTCAGGCTTTGCGCCTGTTCTTCACGACCAGCCTGCCCCTGCAAGGTAAAGGCATGCCGTATCTGCTCCAGTTGTTGGGCATTGGTTTCATTGAGCTTCACCAGTTGCTGAGAAAAAGCATCGATCTGGTTGTTCTGCAAGGTAGCGACACTGGTCAGCTGTGCTGCCAGGTTCTGCTGTAACTGAGTGAAGTTACTACCCAGCTCCTGACGGCTGGTCTGCGCAGTTAACTGCATCTGCTCGCGCAAAGAACGTTCACTACGTTCTTGTGTCAATTGCGCCTGCTGCTGCGTTTGCTGCAACTGGTCGAAAATAATTTTCAGGCCAGCGGCATCATTGCCAGCTTTGCTGCGCATCAACACCAGAAAAACCAACGCAATCAACACCAGCAGTGCGAGGAGAATAACTGTTTCAAACATGCTCATAAAAATTTTTCGGCAAGGGAAAATGTAGTAAAGATGAAGTGGCTAGCCTGGATGATTTCGCATCCAGTCGGCGGTCTGGTAAAACGACTGCATCAAATGCAGTTTCAACTCTTCGGCCACACCCTGATCTTCCATGGCCCAGGCCATGCAACGTAACCATTGATCACGCTCACTGCTGGCAATTGCATATGGCAAATGACGGGCGCGCAGGCGTGGATGCCCAAACTGTTCGATATACAGATTGGGACCACCCATCCATCCCGACAAAAACCAGTACAGCTTATCGCGCGAACCATCCGTGGAAGACGGATGCAGAGCCCGTATGCCTGCAAATTCAGGCTCCAGTTCCATCAGGTCATAAAAACGGTCAACCAGTGCCCGCAGTTTATCTGCCCCACCGATCAATTCATATAAATTGACCTGCACTTCTTCATTATTTTCAGTATCAGTACTCATCAACAATTCCTGCCGTTCATGCCTGCAAGGCGGGTCTTTGCTGCTGCATCCACAATTGCACGGCTGGCCTTTGCCATTGCTGACGCGCAAAATTGGCCAGCTTTGCCGGCACCTGATCACCATGCATGGCCAGCCTGTTGATCATCAATGCCAGGTCAAGATCGGCAATGCACCATGTACCAAACAGATTTTCTGCGCCATCTTTCAAAAGCGATTCACCAACCAGGAATAATTGCTGAGCCGCCTCTTTGGCGTCATCTGACAAGGGTGCCAAGCGACGACCATAAAAAATGACCTGGGTATTGCGTTCAACACGTATCGGCATCAGCGCACTGCGTAACCAGGCTTGCACCTGCCTTGCCCTGGCCCTGTCCTTGATGTCTTTGGGGTACACCGAAATGCCGGGAAAAACCTCATCCAGATATTCTGTGATGGCAGATGATTCCGACAAGGCAAAGCCATTATGCACCAGGGTAGGCACACGCTGCGTCAACGATTTGGCCGCATAGTCACTGGCATGCTGTGCATTGGTATCCAGGTCTACGGTATGCATATCAAATTCCAGTCCCTTTTCATGCAGGGTAACAAAAACCGACATGGCATAGGGACTGGTAAATTGTGCATCTACGTATAGTTGCAATGCGTGTTTTTCCACGACAACTCCTTTCTATTTCAATGAGACAAAGCAGCAGAGGATGTCATGCCATCCCTTTGAAACTGCTTCCAGTTATTTGATTTCGCCACTTTCAGCAGGAGGATTCTTTAGTCAACGCCATCTGGGAAGCAATGTGCACCCAACGCGCTAATTGAATTCTCCGGTATAAATCAGGCCTCGCGCAGGCTAAGCAAAGGGGGTTGATTCAATACATTACGCAAACCCAGCCAGCCGCCTATCGTGGCACAGGTTGCGCCTATCAGCAAACCTGCCAGCCACACAACAGGCGAGAAAGTCCATTCGAAATTGAAGCTGAAACGCGCCAGTGCCCATCCTATGGCAGAAGCGCCTGAAGCTGCAAGTACGCCGGACAAACCACCTATCAACAGGAATTCTATCCACTGTGCCTGCGACAACTGCTTGCGGGTGGCACCCAGCGCACGCAGCAATGCTGCTTCACGCATGCGTACATCCTGTGAGCCAGCCAGTGCTGCGTACAAGACCAGTACACCCGAGGCCAACGTGAACAGGAAAAGAAATTCAACCGCCGTAATTACCTGGTCCAGCACATCCTGCAATTGCTTGATCATGCCCCCTACGTCCACCACGGTCAGATTGGGAAAATCCAGCATGAGGCGGTTGACAAAAGTCTTGTTGGAATCCGGCAGGCGGAAAGCCGTGATCCAGGTCTGCGGCATATCTGCCATGGCCTTGGGATTGATGATGACGAAGAAATTCACCCGCATGGAACCCCAGTCCAGCTTACGCAGACTGGTAACAGCAGCACTGACTTTTTGTCCTGCAACGTCGAACACCAGCTTGTCGCCCAATTTCAACTTCAGAGTTTTTGCGATACCTTCTTCAACCGAGGCTTCTGCCTGAGCATTAGCATCACTCTTGCTATCATCAAACCAGGCGCCGGCAGTGATCTTGTTCAAAGCGGGTAATTCATTCATGGTAGAGAGATTGAATTCACGCTCCACCATGCGTTTGGCCTGATCTTCGACATAACTATTACCATCTATGGCGCGATCGTTCACCTGTATCAGGCGGCCACGTATCATGGGGTACATGAGTGGCTTGCCAAAATTTTGCAACCGGGTGTTGATCTCATCTCTCTGATCTGGCTGGATATTGATGACAAACTGGTTGGGCGCATCCGCCGGTGTCGCTTTTTTCCATGCAGTGATCAGATCAGCCCGCACTACCGTCAGCAATAACAGGGCCATCAAGCCCAGTGCCAGCGAGACCACCTGTATGATGCTGGCGCCAGGTCGTCTTTGCAGAGCCGTAATGGCAAAACGCCAGGCAGAATGATTGAATACGGGGCGCAAGCGCTTCAACGAAGACATGCCCAGCCAGGCAACCAGGGCAAACAACAGCAAGCCGATCAAGAAACCGGCGGCGGTCATCAAGCCCAGCTTGATATCTGCTGTCTGCCACAACAACAGGCCGACGAACATGCTTAAACCCAGCACGTAGCTCACCAGAGTCATGGCCTTGGGCGCATCCTGCTCGCGCCGTATGACGCGGTTATGCGGCACATTACGCAATTGCAATATGGGTGGCAAGGCAAAGCCTATCAACAACAACAAACCAGTGGCTATGCCTTGCAGAGCGGGTAAGAAGTTGGCCGGTGGCAAATCCTTGGAGACCAGTTTCCCCAACCACTCAAGCAACACATAATGCCCCGCAAAGCCCAGCGCCACACCGGCAGCACTACCCAACAAGCCCAGCATGAAAAATTCTATCAGGTACATGCTGGTAACCTGGTTTTGCGTCAGCCCCAGGCAACGCAGCATGGCGCAGGCATCCAGATGCCGCAACATGAAACGCCGCGCAGCCATGGCAATGGCAACCGCGGCCAGCATGGCTGACAACAGACTCACCAATGACAGAAACTGATCTGCCCGGTCCAGCGTGGCGCGCATTTCTGGTCGCCCTGATTCCAGCGACTCCAGGCGTACGCCTTTCAGCTTTTCTGTTTCTATACGGCTTTGCAATTCTTTCTGATAGCTGGCGATGGCTTTGGGTTCACCCGCGATCAGCAAGCGATACGTGACGCGCGAACCATTCTGTATCAGATTGCTGGCCGGGATATCTTTCAGCGATATCATGGCACGTGGTGCAAAATTCATGAAGCCGGCACCGCGATCGGGTTCCGATGCAATGGTCTGAGTAACAGTCAACTGCAACTCACCCAGTTTGATTTTTTCACCCAGCTTGAGATTCAATGCCGACAATAGCGCCGGATCCACCCATACCGTCCCAGATTGCGGGACATCGCTGGTAGGCACTTCTGCCTCACCCTGATTCAGTTTCAAATTGCCACGCAAGGGATAATCGTTGCTGACAGCTTTCAGTGACACCAGTTTGGATATCGCATCATCGCCTTTACCTGCCAGCGCCATGCTTGGAAAAGCCAGGGTTTCTGCAATTTTGAAACCGCGCTTTTCTGCCTCTACGCGCCATTCGGGGTTGATGGGCTGGTCCGCTCCCACCAGCAAATCCGCTCCCAGCAATTGATGTGCATCACGGTTCAGTCCGCTGCGCATGCGGTCAGTAAAAAAACCGACCGATGCCAGTGAGCCAACAGCAATCATCAGCGCTATCAACAAAAAACGCAATTCACCGGCACGCCAGTCGCGCATCGTCATACTGAGAGAAAGTCGGAACATATTTACCTTATAGTAATACCTTGTATTGCCTTGCATCCCCCTCAAAACCGCAGTCTTTTAAACCGACAGGCTGATTTAGTTTCAAGATAGCCTTATCAGCAAGCTATGGGCAAGGGTTTAAGTTCAAAAGTGGTGATGCGTGCATCAAAACACAAGGCTTGGCCAACGATCCTGTCAATGATATTAACGATCAAGCAGTCAGCGCTCGTGCAAAATCAGTCAGCAGATCTTGTGTATCTTCGATACCGACAGAAACCCGGATCAGCGAATCCGCGATTCCCATGTCTGCACGACGTTCCGCCCCCATCTCAAAGAAAATGGTATGGGCGACCGGGATGACCAAAGTACGCGTATCACCCAGATGCGTAGCATTGATGGCCAGCTTCAGGCGATTCAGATAATCAAAACAGTCAATCTCGGGCTTCAATTCAAAACTGAACAAGGCACCGTAGGCACGAAATAATTCTTTTGCCAACTGATGCTGGGGATGAGAAGGTAAGCCAGGGTAATGTACCGCAGCGACCCGGGGATCAGCTTCCAGCATGCTAGCCAGGGCCATAGCGTTCGCGCATTCTCTTTCCATGCGCAAAGCAATGGTTTCTGCACCCACGGCAATCTGATGTGCGGCATCTGGCGACAGCGAAGCACCAAAGTCACGCAAAGCCTTGGCCCTGACCTGTGACATACCCTGCATCTGCGCTGCCTGCTTGCGGAAATTCGCCGCAATATTCGGATAGGCAGACCAGTCAAACAAACCCGTGTCCGTCAGCGCGCCACCCAGTACATTGCCATGGCCAGCGATGAATTTTGTCAGCGAATTGATGACCAGGCCCGCCCCCACAGCTTTAGGCTGGAACAGGTACGGCGAAGTCATGGTGTTATCAACCACAAACAAGATGCCCTTTTCGCGACACAGATCACCTATCCGCTTCAAATCAGCAATCTGGGTACGCGGATTGGCAATGGTTTCGACAAATACCATGCGGGTTGCAGGTGTCAGCGCGGCTGCAATGTGATCCACACTGGTGGCATCGACCATGGCCACATTGACACCTTGCGCGTCTATGGTTTGCCACAGGCTATTGGTGTTGCCAAATAAAAAAGAAGAAGAAACCAGGTGATCACCCTGACGTAATAAGGCCTGAAACACCGCACCAATAGCCGCCATGCCGGTGGCAAACACGATACTGGCATGACCACCTTCCATCTTGCTTATTTTTTCTTCCAGTGCAGACACCGTGGGGTTGCCCTGGCGACCATAACGATAGCCGGATTGCTTATTCTGGAATACAGCAGCGAGGTCACGTGCATCCTTATAACCGTACATGACGGAACTATGGATGGGCTTATGGACGGAGCCATGCTCTATTTCTTTTTGACGATCGCTGTGCAGGATGGTAGTGGTAAAGCCGTAGGTTGGTAATTCGCTCATGATGCTGGACTGAAAGTAGGAAAGTAAATCGGGTTCCCAGAGTGTAACCCATAAGCCAGGTTTTCACTCCTCAGCCCTTCAATCCCTCATCCAAATTTAAACTGTCACGTCAAAAACGCCTCTATCAGCTCTGCCAGTTTTTCTGGTTGATCATGATGCAGCATATGCCCGGCATCCAGGATCATTTCTTTTTGTAAATGTGGAATATGGGCAAGGCGGCGGTCAATTTCTATGCGTGCTTCTTCTTTCGGCCCCATCCAATGCCAGACATTGGTGTCATCAGCCTCCATCCATAATACTGGCGCAGTAATTTTTTGCCAGCATGCCATCACCTCTTCTACCCGGTACAGCAGCGGGCTGGTTTGTTTGTGTGCCGGATCACCCAGTATTTCCCAGCAACCTGCACTGGTTTCCTTTGCCCAGTGACCCGACAGGAAAGCAGCCCTTTCATCCGACAGACGGGGATTGGTTTTCTGCAACCGGGCTGCCACTTCCGCCTGGGACGCATAGGTGCGCAATTGTGGTTGATCCTGCAACTCATCCAGCCATTTCCGGTAGCGACCTGGTGCTTGTTTGGGATGGGTGACCGGCATGCCAAAACCTTCCAGATTGATCAGTTTGCTGACTCTTTCTGGCTTGACGCCTGCATACAAGCCGGCCACATTGCCGCCCATGCTATGCCCCAGCAAATTGACCGGTTCTTCCTGTGAGAAATGCCGCAACAAGGCATCCAGATCACCCAGATAATCAGGAAACCAGTAGGTATCAGCCTTTGGCGACTCGGTCAGCCCGAAGCCACGCCAGTCAGGAGCAATCACGTGCCATTCGCGCTTCAGACACTCAACTACAAACTGGAAAGATGCGGACACATCCATCCAGCCATGCAACATCACTATTTTGGGTGCTGTGTCCGGCCCCCAATGGCGTACATGGTATTGCAAACCACGAATTTCAACGTAGGAGGAACGTGACTGGGAAGTGAAAGGCTTCATAGGAATTTAAATTTTTCATCAAGAAAGACGGACAAAGGACAGCCGACAAGCTGCAATATCAAGTAGCATTGTATTCATACCATGCATGAGCATACGAACATAGCAACAATAGAACGACCGTTCGATTATTATAACGGAGACAGAATGAAGCAGTTGGACAACCGCAAAAACAGTAGCGAAACTGATCAATATGCACAGCTTTATCATGATTTCAGGTGGCAGGTTCCCGACCATTTCAATATTGCCGAGGTTTGTTGTCACCGCTGGGCCGGACAGGAAGGTCTGATTGCCATTCTGTCGGAAGACAGTGAGGGAAACCAACGCAGCCTCAGCTATACCGAACTGTATCAACAGGCCAGCCAGCTTTCCAATCTGCTACGTCAGGAAGGTGTACAGCGCGGTGACGTGGTTGCCTGCATCTTGCCGCAAAGACCAGAAACCGCGGTCACCATCATGGCCTGCCTGCAGATTGGTGCCATCGTCATGCCGCTGTCCTTCTTGTTCGGACCGGAAGCACTGGAATTTCGCCTCAAGCACAGCCAGGCCATAGGCATCATTCTGGATAGCAGCGGCATCAAGGCGTTTGAAGAAATACGTGGTCAATGCCCCGACCTGAAAACTGTTATCAGCATAGGATGCCCTGGCAACCAGGATCTGCCTCCCTGCATAGACTGGCACACTCACTTGCCAGCCATGCCCAAACGATGCGATGTCGTGCAGACCCGCGCCAGCGATCCGGCCATTTTGATTTATACCAGTGGTACGACTGGTGACCCCAAAGGCGCGTTGATCCCACATTCCGCCATCATTGGCAATCTCACTGGCTTTGTCTCTTCACAAAACTGGTTTCCACAAAAGAATGATGTATTCTGGTCACCAGCCGACTGGGCCTGGACAGGCGGACTCATGGATGCCCTGTTGCCCACCCTGTATTTTGGCAAACCCATCGTTGGCTACCAGGGACGTTTTTCTGCCGACACCGCCTACTATCTGCTGGAAAAATACCAGGTCACCAATACCTTCCTGTTTCCTACTGCCCTGAAAATGATGATGAAGGCAGATCCGGCCCCCAGAAAAAAATACAAGCTGGCACTGCGTGCCATCATGAGCGCTGGTGAAGCTGTCGGCGATGCCGTATTCAACTGGTGTGAGCAGGCATTGGAAGTGACGCCCAATGAAATGTTTGGCCAAACCGAGATGAACTACATCGTTGGCAATAGTCATCAATTATGGCCAGCGCGCCCTGGCAGCATGGGGCGCCCCTACCCCGGTCACCGGGTCGCCGTGATTGACGATGATGGCGAAGAAACCGCCACCGGCGTAGCCGGTGAAGTGGCCATGCATCGTTATGATTTATATGGTCATCCTGACCCGGTATTTTTCCTGGGTTATTGGAAAAATGATGAAGCCACGAGGAATAAATTTACCGGCGACTGGTGCCGCACTGGCGACCTCGCCCTGCGGGATGCAGATGGTTACTTGTGGTATCAGGGGCGCGCCGACGATATGTTCAAAGCTGCCGGTTACCGCATAGGCCCGTCTGAAATAGAGAACTGCCTGGTCAAGCATGCCGCCGTCGCCAATGTTGCCGTCGTTCCCAAACCCGACAAGGAAAGGGGCAATATCGTCAAAGCCTACGTCGTATTAAGTACGGGCTACACTGGCAACGATACATTGATTTCAGAATTGCAAAACCACGTGCGTGGCAAACTGGCACCCTATGAATATCCGAAAGAAATTGAATTCATCGATGCCCTGCCCATGACCACCACAGGCAAAGTTCAGCGTCGCATACTACGTTTGCGTGAAGAAGAAAGGGCCAAGGTCATTCAGACCAAATGAATTCAGAAATAAATTCTTTGGTCAGTGCTGCGCTTCAATCGTGGTACTGACCAGGCTGGCCACCTGATCAGCCACTTCACCTATCAGTTTGCCATACAGCGTTGAATTAAAGGCCGCGCCACCAAACACATGCTCGCGACCTATCGCCACGTCACCCACCACACTCTTTGAAAACTCCTGCCGTGCCAACAAGTTGCCTGACTGGGTATCGTAAATACGGATATCAACCTCAATTGCTCGCGTCTTTTTCTGTGTCAATCCAAACAAATTGGTGTCGATCTTCGTACCAGCATTGCGGATTTCACCAGCCACCACATAGCGGCTGGCATAGGTAGCACCCATTTGATTTAAAAGTTTGCCGCTTGGTACATCCTGCTGCCAGTCAAAAGATAAAAGATGTGGCGCAGTGCGTATTTGCCATGACGTACTCTGCGCCAGCCGGCGTGCTACTTCCCTGGGAAACCCCTGGGCGATATCATCCAAATCTTGTGCCTGGGCAGGTTTATTGACAACAAAACCCGTCAGCACAACTGCTTTGACGGACGACAAACCGGGATCGGTCATTTGTGCATGGGAATATGCGGCAATGAACACGCCACTTAAAGCAAGCACGATACGATTTGCCATTGGGAAGGAGATTGCCATTTGCGCACTTAGTATAGGAATATTAATCTTGGTTACGACAGGATTAGCAACAACTTTAAGCATCCATTACAATCAGCAACTTATCAACCAAGAATGACAAATGACGTCTATGAGTTCAACCCTGAGAATCAGTCTGGTCAAATCCGACGATGCTGAAGCAGTATTGGCCTTTGAGCAGGAAAATCGTCCCCACTTTGAACAATGGATAGCTGGTCGCGGTGACGCTTTCTATAATCTGGATGAAGTACGCTCCAGTCTGCAACAAGCATTGTATGCCGCCAGCACCAAGCGGGAATTTCATTTCCTGGCCTGGCTGGACAATGAAATTGTGGGGCGTATCACCTTGCGCGGTATAGAGACAGAGCATTACCACAAAGCCATATTGGGCTATCGTTTCAGCCAGCGTCACGGTGGTAAGGGTTTTGCCACCGAAGCCGTACTGGCAGTCGTCAATACTGCCTTCAACGATTTAAAACTCAAACGCATTGAAGCCGTGGTCATACAAGACAATCAGCCGTCGCAGGCCATCATGCGCAAATGTGGCTTTCGCGAATATGGTCATTCACATTCTTCGGTTTTACGCAATGGCAAATGGATGGACATGCTGCACTATGAATGCCTGAATCCGGCATAAGCCCAATTTTTACGGCCCAGTAGCCTGTTTATGCAATTCATCGCAAAGCAACTGTCAGCCGGGATGATTCGGGTAATACTTCGCCATCAACTGCCGCAACGTCAAGATGACGACAGCCACTTATCCGATTATCCTTGTTTTGGAGAGCAACCATGCGCCGTATTTTTTTGCAATCACTCTTACTGCTTGTCTTCCTGTTCAGCGTATCAGCTTTCGCCGACGAACAAAACCGCACGCTTCCAGCCTTTAAATCCATCAAGAGCCGCAGCGCCTTCAATCTGTTGGTAGAAGTGGGCAAAACACAGTCGATACAAATCAAGGGCAACGAGAGATTTCTCGCCAACGTTGTCACCGAAGTCTTTGGTGATGAACTGGTGATTTCTTACAAGGAGAAAAATTCCGTCAAGGTGTCGGATAATGCCCAGGTCATCATTTGTGTACCTGAACTGGTCCGTTTCAAGATGGAAGGTGCGGGTAAAACCACGTTAAACAATATTTCCGGCTCCCACTTCACCCTGCTGTATGAAGGTGCAGGCATGCTGACCGCCACGGGCAAGGTGAAATCATTTACCCTCAAAGCCCAGGGTGTGGGCCTGGTAGAGGCCAAGGACCTGGTCGCAGAGCTGGTTGACGCCAGCGTGGAAGGTGTGGGCGCCGTATCCGTCAACGCACGCGACAACCTGAATGCTTCGGTACAGGGCATAGGTACCCTGACTTATTACGGCCATCCACGCAACGTCAGCAAATCGGTCGAGGGGATAGGCAGCGTCCGTGCCGCAGATTAACGTAAATCATGATCGGGGTACCATATCCTGCAGAGCACGTAATTCATCCTCATCAAAGCCAGCAGCTTTTCTGGCATCCAGGTTGAATGGCCCCCGCAGGGCGGGCGCCTTGTAGCGAGTGGCCATTTCTGCATAGGTTGCAATAACATCCAGGCCCTGCTGCGTGCACAATGTTTTGTACCAATAATTACCGATGGCGACATGGCCGATTTCATCACGCAAGATAATAGCCAGAATGTCTGCTGCAGCCTGATCCCCTGCCTGTGCCAGCTTTGCCATGACAGCAGGAGTCGCGTCCAGGCCACGGGCTTCGAGCGTGCGCGGCACCAACGCCAGTCGCGCCAATAAATCACCGCTGGTTTTTTTTGCCATCTCCCACAGGCTGTTATGTGCCAGAAAGTCGCCGTAACAGTAACCAAGTACACGCAAATGCGCTTCCAGCGACTGGAAATGGTATGCCTCTTCCTTGACAACTTTCAGCCAATCCAGATAGAACTGCCTTGGCATAGACGGGAAGCGCCAGATGATATCAGCAGCCAGATTGACGGCATTCAATTCTATGTGTGCCAAAGCATGAATCAGTATGGCCCGGCCTTCTACCGTATGCATTGCTCTGCGTCCCACTTTACCAGGGGGCACCAGTTCTGGCTTGCTCAATCGCCCGGGTATGCCCGGCGGCTCAGCCAGCATTGCATCAATTGCTATAACGGGCTCAGTCTCTATGGCATGAATGAGCACACATTTTTGTATGGGGTCTGGCTCCAGCAATGCGGCGAGCGCAGCAGTTCTTAGTTCATTAGCAAGTTTATCTGTCATATAAAGCCGAAGTCAGGCAAGCAGGTGCCGGGCAGTTTACAATACGGGATTCATCAATGCGCTATTTTACGGAATAACCATGCCTATTTACCAACTTGGCGAAATTGCCCCTGAGATCGATGCCTCCGCCTATATTGCCGACAGCGCCAATATTATAGGCAAAGTAAAAATCAAAACCAACGCCAGTGTCTGGTTTGACGTCACCATACGGGGTGACAATGAATTGATTACCGTTGGTGAAAACAGCAATATCCAGGAATCCAGCATTTTGCATACTGACCCCGGCTATCCACTGACGATAGGCAACTATGTCACTGTCGGTCACCAAGCCATGCTGCACGGCTGCACCATTGGCGAAGGCTCATTGGTGGGCATACAGGCCGTTATCCTGAATGGTGCCAAAATTGGCAAAAACAGCCTGGTGGGTGCCGGTGCCCTGGTCACCGAAGGCAAGGAATTTCCGGACAACTCGCTGATCATCGGCTCACCCGCCAAGGCCGTCAGAACGCTGACGGAAGCAGACATTGCTGGTCTGCGCCGCAATGCCGACACCTATGTCCAACGTGGGCAAGCTTTTAAAACCCAATTGAAACGCATCGCCTGACCTGATTACTACAATAAAACACTGAAGCAATGACTGATACTTTACAAAAATTTATGTTCGAACACGCTGGCGTACGTGGCGAAATGGTGGAACTGAACGACACCTGGCAACAGACACTGGCACGCCATACTTATCCGCAGGCCGTACAAACCATACTGGGTGAGCTGATGGCTGCATCTGCTCTGCTGACCGCCAATCTGAAATTTAATGGCACCATGATCATGCAGATTCACGGTGATGGCCCGGTCAAATTGCTGGTCGTTGAATGTGATGCAGAATTAAAAATGCGTGCTACCGCCAAACTCAGTGAACATGCGGACATCGCCGAAAACGCCACGCTGAGTGACTTGATCCACGCGCATGGCCAGGGCCGTTTTGTCATCACCCTGGATCCGAATGACAAAGTGCCGGGCCAGCAAGCCTATCAGGGCATCGTGCCACTTGATGGCGACAGCATTGCCACCGTCATCGAAAATTACATGCAACGTTCAGAACAGCTCGATACCAAATTATGGCTGGCAGCGGACTCGCACGTGTCGCGCGGCATGCTGTTGCAAAAACTCCCCAAAACCGGCGGCGCCGAAGCCCAGGTTGAAGATGATGTAGAAGCATGGAACCATGCTGTCATGTTGGGCGACACCCTGAAGCAGGAAGAATTAGTCAGCACCGATATCGCCACACTTATGCACCGCCTGTTCTGGGAAGAAACCCTGCGCGTTTTCGATCCTTTACATCCACAGTTTCAGTGCAATTGTACCCGCGAAAAAGTTGGCAATATGCTGAAAATGCTGGGCGAAGAAGAAGTCCGCACCGCGATCACGGAACTCGGTAAGCTGGATATCAATTGCGATTTTTGTGGCAAACACTATGGCTTCGACCCGGTCGATTGCGCCCAGTTATTTATCGCCACCACCGTCGCCGAAGGTACCCAAGCCCCTGCCGAAATCAAGCACTGACAGCAATGAAGCGCTGAAATCAAGCGCTTCACGCCAGCCTGACGCCTATCCTGGTCGTCAGGCTTTTTTATTTTGCAATTAAGTGTTGACCCTGACGCTATGTGAGGCTTTATAGTCTTTATCAGACAGGAGATCAAGCATGTTACTGAAAATCGGCGAACTGGCCAGCCGTACCGGCCTGACCATACGCACACTGCATCATTACGACAAGATAGGATTGCTGAAGCCTTCTGCCAGGTCCGAGGCTGGTTATCGCTTGTATGATCGCGCCGACATCAAAAGACTACACCGCATCCAGGCCCTGCGTCGCCTTGATTTGTCACTGGCGGAAGTTGCCAATGTCATCAACGGTGAAAGTGCTGACCTGAAAAGCGTGATTGAACAGCAGGTATCCAGTCTGCAACAGCAAATCACCCAAAGCATAGAATTGCGCGACCGACTACAGGAACTGGCTACACAGCTGGAATCCAATCGGGAACCTAGCCTCGAATATTGGCTATCAACACTGGAAATGATGAGCCTGCTAGGTAAATATTTCAGTAAGGATGAGATCAATCGCATGCGGGAACACGAACAAGATCAGCAAAGCAAATTCGACGATGCCATGCGCCCCTTGATAGAAACCACCAGGGAATTGCTGGACAACAAAGTCCCGCCGTCAGACGCACGAGCTATAGCAACGACCAGGCAGTGGATAGCGACCATGAGCAGACTGATACCTGATGCGCGTTTGTTGAATAAATTTTCACTCATGCACAGGAACGAACCGTCCTTGCAATCACTAAGTGGCGTGGATGGTGAAATGATGGATTACATCACTCTGTCATCTATCGAAATGCGCTATGAAATCTACCGCAAATACCTGAGCGATGAAGAGTTGCAGTATTACCGCGCTTCATTCTTCAAGAATGCAGATGCCTGGACAGCGGTGTTTTCGGAATTAAGGCAAAAAATGGCATCAGGCCTGCCGCCAGAACATCCTGAAAGCCAGGCCATACTGGTCCGATGGCGTGCCCTTTTTATGGAAGCCTGGGGTAATCATTTACCAACCGCGATTAAAGCCAGAGCCATCCATGAGAAAGAAGCGGACCTAAGTACCGGAGGCGGACTGACCAGTTCTCTGCTGCGTTATGCCCGCGAAGGTTTGATCATTCTTGACCAGAATGATAACAAGTCAAAAAATACGAGGAAGAAATAACATGGATACTATCCAGGCTACTACCCAAAAAAATGCGCGGCCAGCCTTTTTCAAGGACAGTAATTTTCGCTGGCTGATGGGCGGCGGAGCAACTTCCATGCTCGGTGATCAATTCACCCTCATCGCCCTGCCCTGGCTGGTGTTGAAGATGAGTAACGACACCCTGATACTGGGTATCGTACTGGCACTGATCAGCGTCCCGCGCGCACTCTTTATCCTGATAGGTGGCGCACTGGTGGACCGTTACTCCCCCAAGACCGTCATGATGCAGACCAAATACATCAACACTGCGCTACTGGGCATGTTGAGCCTGCTATTGTTTATCGGGCGATTGGAACTATGGATGGTGTATGTACTTGCGCTAGGTTTGGGCATTTCCACCGCTTTCAGCATTCCGTCTGGCACATCCATGTTACCCAGAGTGGTGCCAGCAGCACAATTGCAATCTGCGAATGGCGTCATGCTGGGGATACGGCAATTCACCATGTTCATAGGCCCGGTATTGGCAGGTTTACTGATTGCCGTGTTTGGCACAAGTAATCAAAGCATGGTCAGCGATGCGCATGGATTGGCTGCGGCTTTCCTGTTTGATTGTTTTACCTATGCATTTTCTGCCTGGACCTTGAACAAGGTCACAATGAATGCCTCGCCCTTTGCCAGCCAGCATCCACAACAGGCAAGTACGGGAACCATGCAGTTGTTGCAATCCGTCGTGACTGGTTTGCGTTATTGCTGGAATGAAAAGCAGTTGCGCAGTTGCTTCATTTACTGGGCTGCGATTGCCTTCTTCATCATGGGGCCAATACAGATTGCCTTGCCCGTCATGGCAAATCAGCTCAGCAATAGCGCCAGTGCACTGGGCTTGCTGGCGGGCGCGCATGGTGCTGGCACCCTGCTGGGCATGGCTCTTTCAGGCATCAGGCCAGGGCTGCGCTTTGGCAACCTGGGGCGCACCATCTTGCTGATAGATTTCATTGTCGGCTTGCTGTTTATCCCCATGGGTTTCATCAATGCCAGCTGGCAAGGTGCATGCATATTATTGGCTGTAGGGACGCTGGGTGGTTTCCTGCACGTGGCAGTGTTCACCTGGATACAAAAACAGGTTCCGCCACAAATGATAGGCCGCGCCATGAGCATGTTCATGTTTATCTTCATGGGTATAGGTCCGGTATCTGCAGCCTTCACCGGCTGGCTGATGCGTAGCATCACCATCTCTCAGTTGTTCATGAGCAGTGGCATCTTACTGGTGGTGATCGTCTTGCTGGCGATATTGATCAGCCCCATGCGTGAAGTCAGTGACCGCCCGACATCTGCCTCATCCACTTAAGACAGGCCAAGCTGGGCGAAGTCAGGCCAAGTGAGAAAAAAAGCCATTTTGCTACAAGCAAAATGGCTTTTTCATTATTGATACAAATTAGATCCGCAGCAAAACACCATTGCAGCACAATTACAGATATGCGATGAAGTTTCGATTGCAGGATGGATAATACAGAACTGCCCTTGGCAGTATAGAGAAGAAATCAGAGTTGGCGAGCCTGGTCTGCGGCACTTGCGGGAAATGACTGTGGCTGCTTCGTTCCCGACCTGACCAGATTGGCCATGCCGCAATGCGCAGGGGCCCGCCAAGCCTTATTATAACTGAACGCCAGCAAACTTGCAGCAATTCAGCACAAGCCGCATCCAGACATGTGAGCAGTTCTTGTTTCAAGCTGATTTTTCCGTATTTCATTCCTGTCACGCGCTATTTCGTCACATGCCTGCACAAGCCTCTCTATACTTAATAACATGATATCGTCCCCGGTTATATATGAAGGGGCGGGCACTTAACAAGAACCTATGGAAGAAGGATAAGTCGATGGAACTTTGCATACAGCACCTGTCAAAAAAATACGCCAATGGCGTACAAGCCCTGAACGATATCAACTTGACCATACCTGCAGGCATGTTTGGCTTGCTGGGGCCAAATGGTGCTGGCAAATCCACGCTGATGCGTACATTGGCGACTTTGCAGGATGCCGATTCCGGCACTGCCACGCTGGATAAACTCAATATACGTGAAAACAAGGACCAGATCAGGCGGGTACTCGGTTATCTGCCGCAGGATTTTGGCCTTTATCCCAAGGTCAGCGCCTATGACCTGCTCGATCATTTCGCCCTGCTCAAGGGCCTCGATAATCGCAAGCAGCGCAAGGAAGTGGTGGAAGCCTTGCTGCACCAAACCAATCTGTACAAGGACAGGAACAAGCATCTGGGTGGATATTCGGGCGGCATGCGCCAGCGCTTTGGCATTGCACAGGCATTGCTGGGCGACCCAAGCTTGATCATCGTTGACGAACCCACAGCCGGGCTGGACCCGGAAGAACGCGTGCGCTTTCACAATCTTTTATCCGATATCGGCAACGAAAAAATCGTCATCCTGTCCACCCACATCGTTGAAGATGTATCTGATTTATGTAATCACATGGCAGTCATCAATCAGGGTAGCGTCGTACTGACTGGTCAGCCCCTGCCATTGATAGAACAGATACAAGGGAAAATCTGGAAAAGGTTTATTGAAAAATCCGAACTGGCAAGCTACAAGCAGCAATGTCAGGTCATTTCCAGCCGCCTGACTTAGGGCCGCACTCTCATCCATGTGTATGCTGATTCACAGCCAGACTCTGGCTATGCACTGGCATCTGCAGACCTGGAGGATGTGTATTTTGCAGCGATGGCGGGGTTGTTCTCTACCCAGCCATCAGCAGACCTGACAGCTGTGCCAGCGGTCTGAGGAGCATCCATGTTCACGATACTCTTGTTTGAGCTGCGTCAAAAATATCGCAGCCTGTCCAGCTACGTGTATTTCCTGATTTTCTTCAGCCTGGCGCTGTTGTGGATGGCTGCCGCTGGTGGTGCCTTCGCTTCTGCCTCCATCGATTTTGGTGGCAAAGTGTTTATCAATTCGCCAGTCGCGATTTTCCAGAGCATTACCTTTCTTGCCTATCTTGGCACGAGCACAGTGGCGGCCATCATGGGGCAGGCAACACACAAGGATGTGGAACACCATACCTGGCATTTCTTTTACAGTGCACCGATTTCCAAATTCCAGTACCTGACTGGCCGCTTTCTGGGGGCTTTGCTGAGTTTGCTGATCATCTTTTCTGGCCTGGGCCTGGGTGCCTGGCTTGGATGTTATTTACCGGGCATAGAAGCGGTGCGACTGGGTGCCATGCACCCGGTGGCTTATTTCCTGCCCTACGTCTATTCGGTCCTGCCCAATTTCATGATCTTCGGGGTAATTTTCTTTACTCTTGCCACGCTCGGCAAACGCATGATGCCAGTGTATGTATCCAGCGTGGTGCTGATCATAGGCTATATGATTGCGCGTTCTTTCATGCGCGATATCGACAACAAGACCCTGGCCGCCCTGCTCGATCCTTTCGGTTCTGCCGCTGTCAGCAACCTGACGGAATACTGGAGCATTGCCGACAAAAATAGCCGACTAGTCAGTCTTGACGGCCTGTTCCTCTTCAATCGTCTGTTATGGGGAAGTGCAGGCTTGATCTGCCTGGTTTTCTGCTACTGGCGCTTCGACTTCAAGGCTATCTCTACAGCAGGGAAACAAAAGAAAGAGAAGGTAAGTGCGCAGACAGCACAGACAAGCCAGCCAGCGCTGTTTAAGCTGCCCAAAGTCACCCTCGTATTTTCCCCCTCCAGAACATGGAAGCTGCTGCTGGCAGAAAGCTGGCTGAATTTGCGTGAATCGGTGAAGAATGTGTATTTCATCGTCATACTGCTATCCGGCGTTTTATTCATGTTTGCGATATCCAGTTCGGTGACCAAAATGTTTGGTACCCCGACCTATCCGGTGACGTATGCGGTACTGGAATTTTTGGGCGGTACTTTCGGTTTGTTCATGCTCATCATCACCACTTTTTACGCCGGTGAACTGGTCTGGCGTGAAAGAGATGCACGCATCGCCCAATTGCTGGATGCACTGCCGGTACCGGGCTGGCTGCCATTCACCGCCAAACTGTCTGCGCTCATCCTGATGCAGGGCATCATGCTTGTTGTGCTGATGCTGTGCGGAATGTTGATCCAGACCATCAAGGGCTACACCAATTATGAAATTGGTTTGTACCTGCACCAGTTGTTTCTGGTGCAATGGCCAGAATACGCACTGATTGCAGTGTTGGCAATGTCGCTGCAAGCCATCATCAACCACAAGTACCTGGCTTACTTCCTGATGATTGTGTACTACATTGCCCTGATCGCGCTGCCAGCACTGGGTATAGAACACCCCATGTTGCGCTATGCGACAATCCCTTCCTCCGTGTATTCAGACATGAATGGATATGGCCATTCATTGCCGCTGTCCCGGTGGTATCTGTTGTACTGGACTGGTGCCGCCCTTGTCCTGATTGCCTGGTCCCTGCTGATGTGGGTACGTGGCACCACCACCGCATTCAGTCATCGTCTGCGCATGGCCAGCCTGTCCATCAATGCAGGCAGTACCAGCCTGATGCTGAGTGGCACCGCCCTGTTCCTGTTCGCTGGTACAGCCATTTTTTACTTTAGCAACATACTCACACCGTACAAAAACCAGTATGAAAGACAAGCAGAAAATGCCCAATATGAAAAGAGCTACAAGCAATATGCTGCAAAGGCACAGCCACGTATCACCGATGTCAAACTGAACGTTGATATCTATCCCGAAACCCGTACAGCGCAGATCAGGGGTGACTTCCAGTTGATCAATCGCAGCAACACTGCCATCCAGGAAATTTTCATCATGGAGTCAGACGATGCACGCATCATCCAGATGAAGCTCGACGCCGCACATGAGTCGCGCATACAAGATAAAAAAATAGGCTTTTACAGTTATCAATTGCGCCAAGCCTTGCAACCTGGAGAAAAACTGAAACTGCATTTTGAACTGGAATTTGCACCCAAGAACTTCCTGGGCATGAGTTCTGGCCAAACCGTTATTTACAACGGCAGCTTTTTCAACAGTACACTGATGCCGCATATAGGCTATCAGCCCAATCTGGAACTCAGTGACGACAAGGCCAGGCGCAAGCATGGCCTGCCGGAAAAGGAAAGAATGGCAGAAAGAGATGATCCTAAAGCATTAGCCAATAGCTATATCGCCAATGATGCAGACTGGATCAATTTCGATGCCGTGGTTTCCACCAGTGCCGATCAGATGGCCATTGCACCGGGCAGCCTGAAACGGGAATGGCAAGAAAATGGACGACACTATTACCACTATGCGCCTGAACAGGCCATCCTGAATTTCTATGCATTCCTGTCTGGGCGATATGAAGTCAAACGGGCACAATGGAAAGATACCCCCATCGAAATCGACTATCACAAAGGACATGCCTACAATCTTGATCGCATGATAAAGAGCGTGCAAAATTCACTCGATTACTATACGGCCAATTTTGGCCCCTATCAGCACAAGCTGGTCAGGATAGTTGAATTTCCACGCTATGCTACTTTTGCACAGTCATTTCCAAACACCATTCCGTATTCGGAAAGCATAGGTTTCATCGCCCACGTGGACGATAAAAATCCGCTGGAGGTGGACTACCCTTTCTACGTGACTGCCCATGAAGTAGCCCATCAATGGTGGGCACATCAGGTCATTTCCGGCAATAGCAAAGGTGGCACCGTACTGGTTGAAACCCTGGCACAATATTCTGCACTCATGGTGATGAAGCATACCTATGGTGAAGCAGCCATGCGCCGCTTTCTGAAATTTGAACTGGATCGCTATCTGCAAGGACGCAGTCAGGAAAGGAAGAAAGAATTACCACTGGCATTCAATGAAAACCAGAATTACATCCACTATTCCAAAGGCAGTCTGGTCATGTATCTGCTGCAAGACCAGATAGGTGAAGACAAGGTCAACCAGGCATTGCGTGAGGTCATTGCACAACATGCGAACAAGGGTGCCCCTTACCCAAGCAGCGCAGCGCTGGTGGATGCCCTGCGAAACAATGCACCGGCAGACAAGCAAGGACTGATTACCGATTTATTTGAATCCATCATCCTGTTTGAAAACCGCGCCATGACAGCCTCGGCCAAGCCCCTGCCAGATGGACAATATGAAGTGGCTTTGCATGTCACCAGCAATAAATTGAAGGCCGATGAGCTGGGGGTTGAAAAAGAAGTCCCTCTGCAAGACTGGATAGACATAGGCGTGGACGACAAGGATGGCAAACCCTTGCTGCGTGAACGCAAACTGATCAATCAAAAAAGTATGGATTTCAAAATGATCGTCAAGGGCATACCCGCCAAGGCAGGGTTAGACCCTGACAATAAATACATAGACAGAAAACCCAGTGACAATATGGTTAAGATTGACCTGGCTTCGAAATAAAGATTGACCACAGCAGTAAAAAAGGCGAGCAAAGTTCGCCTTTTTTTACTTTACGACAGAAACGAAATAAGCCGCCCGATCAGAATTTCGCATTCAGGCTGACACGCAATGCACGTGGCGAACCTGGCGTAATATTATTGTTGCTGTTGGCGAAGGCATAGTATTTTTTATCCAGCAGATTTTCTATATTGGCCTGCACATTGATGGATTTGCTCAAGGTGTAATACAGAGCTGCATCAACACGGCTAAAGCCAGGTACGGTAACAGTATTGTCTGTCGCGGCAAAAACCTCACTGCGATAGACGACGCCCAGACCCGCACCCCAGACGGGGTTAAAGTTATAACGGTTCCACAAGGAAGCACTGTGTTTCGGTACCTGTGCCAAAGTAGCCCCGGCCAATACTGTACTTGACTGCGTCTTGGTCAGTTTCGCATCCTGATAGGCATAGCCACCCATGATGCTCCAGTCTGCATTAATACGGCCATTGAATCCCAGTTCCAGTCCTTTACTGCGCTGACCATCAACCAATATCATTTTGCTGGAATCCGCCGGATCGGTAATCGCCACGTTACTGCGATCCAGTTGATAAATGGCAGCGCTGGCAGACAAATCCGAAGCGATGTCCCATTTCACACCCACTTCCAGGTTCTTGAATTTCTCTGGATCAAGCGACTTGTTGCTTAACGTCAGTGAAGACAACTGATCACCTGCGCGTGGCACAAATGCCAGACTATAACTGGCATAGACAGATACTTCTTTCACCGGTTTAAATACCAACCCTACCCGTGGCGACACTGGTGTATCCGTGGTTTTCAGATTCACAGCAGTACGCCTGTCGGTAAAATCCACATCAAAACTGTCACGACGTATGCCGGCGACCAGTTGCCATTGCGGTGAAAATTCTATCTGGTCTTGCAGATAAATCGATTTGGTTGTCACGGTGCCGGTGTTATTGGCATCGGTGGATGCCTGCTGGAAAGTCACCGGCGTATTTGCCACTGGATTTGTCAACGGCACATTGATTGATGTCGTCGTCGGACTGATAGAGAGGAAGTAGGCAGTATTGCGGAAATTATCCGTATCCTGTTTGCCAAACTCAACACCACCAACCAGCTTGTGACGTATGCTGCCCGTATCCAGATTGAATATCAAATCAGTCTGATTGAAGAAATTTTTGCGCTGGGTTGCATTGTTATAGCCCGACAAAGCCACAGAAGTTCCGGCGGTATTGACAGCACCAGGTACGATGTTTTGATAAAACTTGTCGTATTCAGCGTAGCGGGTACGATTGCGCAAACTCCATCCCTGACCAAAATCATGATCTATGGAAGCGGACAAAGCGTCAACCTTGGCCCAGGTGGTATTGATATCGGTATTACCAAAGAAGGTGGACGGATCCGTGTTTAAAGGCAATCCCTGGAAAGACGGGATACCGCGATCGGCTGTTCTTTCGTCTTTAAAATGCTCATAGGACACGGCAACCATGGTGTCGCTGCCCGCTCGCCAGGACAAAGTCGGGTTGACACCAGAACGTTTGAGCGTAAAGCCCTGACGATAGCTGCCAGAATCTTCCACCACGGCGTTCACACGCATGGCTACCGTATCCGTCAATGCTTGTCCCAGGTCCACGGTGACACGACGCTGGCTCCATGAGCCCAGCGTCAGACTGGCTTCACGCACAGGACGCCATTCGGCCTGCTTGGTCACACGATTGATCACGCCGCCAGAACCGCCACGGCCAAAAATCATGGCATTCGAACCTTTCAGCGCCTCCACACTGTCGATATTGTAAAAATCACGGTAATACTGGACATCGTCACGTATGCCATCTACATAAAAATCACCAGTAGAGCTATTGCCGCGAAACACTGCCGTGTCACGATTACCCTCACCTTGCGCCGCAACGATACCGGGCACATAACGGATAACATCACTCAGGCTTTGCATGCTCTGGTCACGAATCAAGTCCTTGCTAATGATAGTGACAGCCTGAGGCGTATCGCGCAGCAATGTATCTGTCTTGGTCGCGGTACTGGTGCTTTTGACGTTATAGGTTTTTTCTGCAGCGCCAGTAATTTTCACTTCTGGCAAAGCAGATTCGGTAGCAGTGTTTTGGGCAAAAACTGGCAAAACAACGCTGCTTAATAATGCAGCGAGAGGCGTGAGGCGGGCTATCATGAAAATCCTTGAATATCAGTTAAATAATTCTGGCTGGCTGATAGGCAAGGCTATGTGGCTGGCGAAATGAGAATATCGATATTATAAATGCGAATTACTATTATTTGCATTGATAACTATCAATCATTATCATTTACAGGTCAATTTTTTAGGAACTTTATTTTCAATTTGTCTTCTCAAATGAGAACTTTCAGACCAGAATACTGCTCCAATGCCAGGAGCTAATTGGTCATTAAGAAAAATGGCCTTAATAATACATACAATAAATCCATAAGCTCCTTCGGCATTTTGTTATCCATCCATCAATCAAAACTGGACGCTACGCCATGCATAAACATCTTGTCCGCAACCTTTTCGTGGTTGCCATGACCTTACCTGCCTTCGCCTTTGCCTCCCATCCGAATGAAACTGAAGCTGATCGCTGGAATTTGAGTGATATGTACCAGACCAAGGCGGACTGGGACAAGGATGCCATGACGCTGGAAGTGCAACTAAAACAACTGCAGACTTGCAGTGGTCATCTGGGCGATAGCCTGGCACGATTTAAGACTTGCCTGGATTTGAATTCAGATATGCTGAAACGCTTTGCCCGTCTGTCCAGTTATGCATTTCAGTACCGCGACCAGGATACCGGCAACAATGCAGGGATGGATCTGGGCCAGCGTTCAGACATTCTGGGTAGCAAGGTAGAAGAAGCCAGCTCCTTCATCCGGCCAGAAATTCTGGCCCTGGGTGACAAGAAGATCGAAGCCTTCCAGGCCAAAGACAAGGGCTTGCGTATTTACGCCCACCAGCTGGACGACATTTTGCGTTCAGGCAAACATACCCTGGATAAAAAAGGCGAAGAAATTATCGCCATCTTTGGCATGGCCACCAATACCGCCAGCGCCGTCTACACCACCTTATCCAATGCAGAAATGCCCTGGCCCAAGGTCAAGCTGTCAACCGGTGAAGAAGTACGTATAGATCAGGCAGCCTATACCAAATACCGCGCAGCCCCCAATCGCGCCGACCGTCAACTGGTATTCGATGCCTTCTGGGGCAAATGGAAAGAATTTGAACGCAGCTACGGCGTCACTTTTTATGAACAGTTAAAACGCGATTCTGTTTATGCCAAGGTCCGCAATTACCCAGACTCCCTGACGCAGGCGCTGGACAACAATAAATTGCCAAGGGAAGTCTATGACACCTTGGTAGAACAAACACGCGCCAACCTGCCTACCCTGCATCGCTATTTCAAACTGCGTGCAAAAATGCTGGGTGTGCAGGACTTGCGCTATTTCGACATTTACCCGCCACTGGTATCTGGCGATTTCAAATACCCGATTGCTGAAGGCGTCAAGCTGATGCTGGAATCTGTCAAACCCTTGGGTGACGACTATACCAAGGCCATGACGAAAGCCACCACCGAACGCTGGATGGATGTCTATCCACGTCCACGCAAGCGTTCTGGCGCATACATGAATGGCGCAGCCTATGACGTCCACCCTTACCTGCTGCTCAATTACAATGATGATTATGAGTCAGTATCGACACTGGGCCATGAATGGGGACATGCCATGCATTCCTATCTGGCCAACAAACACCAGGCTTTCATCAGCGCCGACTACCCTACCTTTACGGCAGAAATCGCGTCCACTACGAATGAAGTCTTTTTGCTTGACCATATGCTGAAAATCGCAAAGAGCGATGACGAGCGCTTGTTGTATCTGGGATCAGCGCTGGAAAACCTGCGTGGTACCTTCTTCCGTCAGGCCATGTTTGCCGACTTTGAACGTGAAGTGCATGCCAAGGTCGACAAGGGTGAGTCGCTGACCGGTGAAGCATTGACCAAAATCTATGGCGATATTCTGAAAAACTATCATGGCGACAAAGAAGGTGTCATGAAGATAGACGATACCTATGCCATTGAATGGGCCTACATCCCGCATTTCTACAACCGTTTTTATGTGTTCCAGTATGCGACGTCAATTGCCGCCGGTTCCATGTTTGCAGATGAAATCCTCAAAGGTCGCCCCGGTGCCCGTGACAACTATCTCAACATTTTGAAAGCAGGCGGCTCTGCCTATCCTTATGAACTGGTCAAGAAGGCGGGCGTCGATCTGGCTTCCCCTGCTCCATACCAGGCTGTTTTTGCGCGCATGAATAAAATTATGGATCAAATTGAAGCCATCAAGGCAAAACAATAAGCTCGTTCAGTGTCAAGTAACATCCAGCACATCCACCTTTAGGGTGGATGCTGCCTTCCATCATGACTTCTCCCAAATCGGGATAGGCATTATGCCCAAGTAAAATGGAATACATCATGCAAAAGAAAATCCTGTTGGTTGCCTTGTGCTTACCTGGCCTGGCCATGGCGGCAGAAGGTATGTGGACACTGGATAATCTGCCCATGAACAAGCTACAGGTTGAATATGGCTTTAAACCAAGTCCGGAATGGATCAGGAATGCCATGTTAAGTTCAGTCAAACTGCCTGGTTGCTCTGGTTCTTTCATCTCCAAAGATGGCTTGGTGATGACCAATCATCACTGTGCATCCAAGTGCATAGAGCAGCTGTCAAACTCCAGGAAAAACTACGTCAGCAATGGCTTTCTCGCCCAAAAGCGCGAAGAAGAACAGGTTTGCCCGGCAATGGAATTGAACAGACTGGAAGAAATCACGGATGTCACAGAAGATATTAAAAAGGCGACAGATGGGCTTGAAGGTGCCGCCTTCAAACATGCACAGAACGCCATCAGCACCACACTGACTACCGCCTGCGTTGGTGAAGACAAGGAAAAAACCCGTTGTGACATCGTTGATCTTTATCACGGTGGCCGTTATCACTTATACAAATACCATCGCTACGCCGACACCCGCCTGGTATGGGCGCCAGAAAAAACCATCGCTTTCTTTGGTGGGGATCCTGACAATTTCAATTTCCCGCGCTATGACCTCGACATCACCATGCTGCGTGTTTATGAGAATGGCAAGCCGGTGGAAATCAAACATTACTTCCCGTTCAGCAAATCTGGGCCACAAGAAGGTGAAATGACTTTCGTCACCGGTCATCCGGGCTCTACCCAGCGTCAGTTGACCATGGCGCAATTGGTCAGCCTGCGCGATATTGGCCTGATCGACAGCTTGCAACACACCGCCGAACTACGCGGCGTCATCACGCAATATAGTAAAACCAGCCCCGAAGCGGCACGCACAGCCGACCAGGCATTGTTCAGCATAGAAAATCGTTACAAGGCTGGCATAGGCAGATTGCGAACCTTGCTTGATCCTGAATTCATGGCGCGCAAACAGGCAGAAGAAACTGAGTTACGTCAGTTTGTTGATTCCAGGCCTGAACTGAAAGAGAAAATCAGCGGCGCGTGGGATGCCATCGCCAAGGCACAGGATAGTTATCGTCAGTTATTCCGAATCACCAGCATGAGTGAAGGGGCGGAAGCTTTCAACAGCAACTATTTCCACCTTGCACGTATGCTGGTACGTGCTGCCGATGAAAAAAACAAGGCTAACGCAGAACGGTTGCCTGAATTTATTGATACCCGGCTGCCTGCCATACAGCAAAACCTGTTTTCCAAAGCACCCATCTATCCTGAATTTGAGAAGGTCAAACTCACACACTCTCTGACCAAAATGCGTGAAGACCTTGGAGTGGATCACGCATTCGTCAAACAGGTACTGGGTAAATTATCACCAGAACAATTGACGGACAAGCTCATCGATCACACCAGGCTGGCGGATGTTGAATACCGCAAAACCTTGTGGAATGGTGGCAAGGAAGCAATTGCCCTATCAGATGACCCCTTCATCAAACTGGCCCTGGCAGTTGAGACAGAATCACGCCATTACCGCAAGCACATGGAACAGGAAGTACAGGCGATAGTACAAAAGAATTCCGAACTGATTGCTCAGGCACGTTTTTCTCAATCCGGCACCAGCGCCTATCCAGACGCTACGGCGACCTTGCGACTGTCCTATGGCGAAGTCAAAGGCTGGGATCAGGATGAACATAAAATCAGCCCCTTTACCAATTTTGCCGGCGCCTTTGAACGTGATACCGGGGCTTACCCGTTTGCCCTGCCCGCCTCCTGGCATACTGCAAAAGGCAAACTGAATTTACAACAGCCATACAATTTTGTGACCACCAATGACATCATCGGCGGCAATTCAGGCAGCCCGTTAATCAACCGCAATGGCGAAATAGTAGGCCTGGCTTTTGACGGCAATATTCACTCACTGGGAGGTGCCTTCTGGTCCGATGGCCGCAACAACCGCACGGTTGCTGTACACAGTGGCGGCATCCTTGAAGCCATGGATAAAATCTATGATGCCAGGGAATTACTGAAAGAACTGACTAGCAAATAGGCAAAAGCAAATAGCATTCTCAGGCAAAAACCTCGTTGCAGCAAACTGCACGAGGTTTTTTTATGTCTGCCCCCTTGTGTTCATACATGTTTGATCCTCATCAACAGCACCACGTTTCCGAAGAAGTAAAGTAGTAAAAAGAATAGCAAGGAGGCTCGCCATGTCTGTCAGAAACATTTATCCCGCATCGCTCAGCGTTATACAGGACGAGCACGAGCACCTGTCCTCAGTTATACAAGGCATGCGCTATTTTGTAAGAAAAATAGAAGGTGGTGGGAATGCACCAGACTTGAAAGTCTTCCGCGCCATGCTTTACTACATCATGGAATATCCAGAAAAGGTACATCATCCCAAAGAAGAAAAATACCTTTTTGCCAAGATCAAGGAAAGAACCCATCAGCTGGACAATGAACTGGATGCCCTCAGTGAGCAACATGCAAAGGGGGAACTGCTGGTACACCGGTTATTCCACGCCTTGCTCGACTATGAATTTGGTGGTGCGCCGGCATTCGCTCATTTTCGTGATCTGGTGGAGCAATATGCGCAGTTTTATTTTGCACATATGCGTGCAGAAGAAGAAAAAATTATCCCGGTTGCCAGACAAATACTAAATGATCGCGACTGGAAAGAAATAGACGCTGCCTTCCTGGAAAATCGTGCCCATATGGACGATGAAGGTGCACGCTATAAATATGAGGAATTATTTTCACTCATTGTTAATATTACACCTGCACCTATCGGAGTAGCCGATCCGCTCTGACGATGAATTACACATTCAGCCGCGTCGCGAAGACAGAATAATGCCACCGACGATAAACAGAAAAGCCACAGCATGAAATGCGTGTGGTGCTTCACCCAAAAAAGCAGCTGACATCACGGCAGCAAACAAGGGGGTCAGGTTATTGAAAAATGCGGCAATGTTGGGGCCGACGCGCTGTACACCCAGCCCCCAGCAACGGAAAGCAATCACTGCCGGACCAACTGCCACAAAAGCCAGTGCGGCAAACAACATCGGATTCCAGTGTATGGACGGTTTCACCCATGTCCATTCAGCTGCAGAAAATGCGGCGGACCATAACACCCCAAAGCTGACCTGGGCCAGCAAGAAGTCGGCCCAATGTTGTCGCAATTCACCATCATTGCCACGTGTCAGCAACCAGCTATACAGTGACCAGGTGATCGTCGCAATAATCATGAATATGTCGCCGGGCACCAGCCGCAAAGCCAGCAATTGCGCCAGTTCACCCCGGCTCAATACCAGCAGAACACCGGCAATGGACATGGCCGCACCAGCCAGTTGCCACCGCGTGACTTTTGCCTGAAAGAACAAACCACCCACTATCAGCATCCATACTGGCATGCTGGCCGCCACCAGCGTCACATTGATGGGTGACGAACTCTGCAATGCCAGGTACTGCAAGGCGTTGTACAGACCCACCCCCAACAAACCCAGTACTGCGTAACGCCGCCAGTTACGCCACAATGTACTTTCACGGCGATAGATGTGGAAAGCCATAGGCAGGAGGATTAAAAAGGCCAGCACCCACCGTATGAAGTTCAGGGTAATCGGTGGCAGCATTTCATGAATCATGCGTCCTACAATGGCATTGCCCGCCCACAGCAAGGGCGGCGTGACAAGCAGGAGTATGGTAGAAGGCGTCAGTTTATGATTCATGAATACGCAGTAAATCCAGCAATTATGCAGGCAATGAAAAATTGCCAGTGATCAGTGAAAAGCCGTCAGCATACCGCAAGCAAACAAGGTTTGCCTGCGGCCATGACATTGAGAACCTTGTCATCCATGATCATCGTTGCAGACTTTCCCACACCTTTTGCAGTCGCTTGACAGACACTGGCATGGGCGTACGCAGTTCCTGGGCAAACAGCGACACCCTCAACTCTTCCAGCAACCAGCGAAATTCCAGCAATTTAGGATCGGCGTCAACACCCGTCTTGCGCGGATGACGCTGCCATGCTTGCGCAACGCTATTCCATTCAGCCAGCAGTTTCTGGTCACGCGCGGGGTCAGCGCGCAGCTTGTCCATGCGTACCGTGATTGCTTTCAGATAACGCGGGAAGTGCGACAACTGGGTGAAATCATTATCCGCAATAAAGTGCTTGGTCACCAGCATCTGCAACTGTCTCTGCATATCGGCGGCAGCCTGCGCATGCGCCTTGATGCCTTGCAGCTTCTTGGGTAAGCCATGGTATTCGGCCAGAATCTGAGCTGCAGTACGGGCAATTTCATTTGCCAGCAAGTTCAGCCTTGCCTTGCCTTCGTCACGGCGCTTGTTAAATTCGCCCGAATTGGCAGGCAAAGGGCTTTGCAGGAAAGCACTTTCTATGGCGACCTGGATAATCTGGTCACGCAATTCTTCCTGCGAACCCAGCGCCATGAATTGCATCCCCATTTGTTGCAAACCAGGGATATTTTTTTCCAGGAACTTGATCTGCTCTTTCAACTGCAAGGCAAACAGCCGTCGCAAGCCAATGCGATGCACGCGAGCGGCTTCATCCGGGTCATCAAACACTTCTATATGACAATGCGTGAGCTTATCCACCAAAGCCGGATAACCAATCAAAGTTTGTTTGCCTTGCTGAACTTCCAGCAATTCAGGCAAACTGTCAAAGGTCCATGCGGTCAAATTTTCCTGTTTGAATGCCGGTACCGCGGCGCTTGTCTGAATGCTCGCAGTTGCAGGTTTTCCAGCAGTGCGGACTGACTTGTCTTCTGCGACAACAGCCTGTTTGGTCGCAACTGGATTTGTATCCAGCAAAGCCAGTTTCTCGGCACTGGCAATGCGCTGGAAGCTCTCGCGTGCCTGCCCACCAAATTCTGCCCGCAGGCTGGCCAGATTGCGGCCCATTTCCAGTTGGCGTCCATGTTCATCGACGACTTTGAAATTCATCGTCAAATGCACGGGTACTGTTTCGAATTTAAAATCCGTGGTCTTGCACAACAAGCCTTTTTGTTCGCGTATGTCGGCAATCACTGCGTCAAGGAAATTGCCTTTACCAAAATCATTACGCTCACAGAAACCTGCCGCATATTCTGGGATGGGTACACAATGGCGACGTATCTTTTGCGGCAAAGACTTAATCAGCAAATGCACCTTTTCTTTGAGCATGCCGGGCACCAGCCATTCACAGCGGTCTGCCGATACCTGATTCAGAGAAAACAGTGGCACGGTCAGGGTCACGCCATCGCGTGGGCTGCCAGGTTCAAAGTGATAACTGAGCTGCAAAGCTACACCCGAGACCTGCATTGTCTTGGGGAATAAATCCGTGGTGACGCCTGCCGCCTCATGGCGCATCAACTCGTCCTTGTTCAGGTACAAGAGCTTGGGATTAGCCTTTGTGGCTTCCTTATGCCATTGTTCAAACAGAACGGCGTTCCATACATCGGCTGGCAAGATCTGATCATAAAAAGCCACGATCAGCTCTTCATCCACCAGCACGTCCAGGCGACGGGATTTGTGTTCGAGATTTTCAATCTCGCGCACCAGTTTCTGGTTATACGCAAAGAACGGGGCACGGGTATCAAATTCGCCTTCCACCAAAGCATCGCGGATAAACATCTCACGCGCCTCTACCGGATGCGTCAATCCATACTGGGTGCGGCGCTGGCTATACACCACCAGACCATACAGGGTAGCGCGTTCAAAGGCCGATACCTGACCAGCACGTTTTTCCCAGCGCGGTTCACCATAAGATTTTTTCAGCAGATGTTCACCGATTTTTTCCAGCCATTCCGGATTGATCTGGGCGATGCAGCGACCATACAGGCGTGTGGTATCCACCAGCTCAGCCGCCATGATCCAGCGTCCGGCTTTCTTGGCCATGGTAGAGCCGGGCCAGATATAAAACTTGATACCACGTGCGCCGAGATAATGCGCTTCTTCATCTGACTTGTAACCTATATTGCCCAGCAAGCCCGTCAACAGGGATAAATGCAATTGCTCATAGGTGGCAGGTGCTTCATTCAAACGCCAGCCCTGCTCTTTGACGATGGTCAGCAATTGCGAATGCACTTCACGCCATTCGCGCAAGCGCATCTGGCTTAAGAAATTGGCCCGGCAATTGTCTTGCAACTGGCGATTGGTTTTTTTGTGTTCGATGGCATCTTCAAACCATTTCCAGATTTTCAGGTAAGACTGGAATTCGGATTTTTCATCGGCAAATTTCTTATGCGCCATATCCGCCGCAGCCTGGGCTTCCATAGGACGGTCACGCGGGTCTTGCACCGACAAGGCAGCAGCAATGATCAACACTTCCTGCAGGGCCTGATTGTCGCGCGCTGCCAAAATCATGCGGCCCACACGCGGGTCCAGCGGCAGTTTGGCGAGTTGCCTGCCAACCGGCGTTAACTGATTGACTTCATCCATAGCCCCCAGTTCCTGCAATAGCTGATAACCGTCAGCAATCGCCCGGCCCGGTGGTGGCTCGATGAAAGGAAAAGTCTCAACATCCGTCAGGCGCAAGGACTTCATGCGTAAGATGACAGCAGCCAACGACGATCGTAAAATCTCAGGTTCGGTAAATTTTGGCCTTTGCAGATAATCCTGCTCATCGAACAGCCGTATGCACACACCCGCCGCAACGCGACCGCAGCGACCGGCGCGCTGATTGGCAGCCGACTGGGCGACAGCCTCTATCTGCAATTGCTCAACTTTATTTCTGTAACTGTAGCGCTTGACACGGGCCAGACCGGCATCGACGACATAGCGTATACCTGGCACGGTCAACGAGGTTTCTGCCACATTGGTTGCCAGCACGATGCGCCGTGCATTTGAAGTCTTGAATACCCTCTCTTGCTCTTGCGCCGACAAACGGGCGAACAGCGGCAAAATCTCCACGTGTGGGGGATGGTGTTTACGCAATGCTTCAGCGGCATCGCGAATTTCACGCTCACCCGGCAAAAACACCAATACGTCACCAGAACCGACGCGACACAGTTCATCGACGGCATCGGTAATCGCCGTCATCAAATCGCGCTCTTTATCTTTTTCTGTATCCTGTATGGGGCGATAGCGCAACTCTACTGGGTACAAACGACCTGACACTTCGATCACGGGTGCCGGCTTGGGCTCACCGTTCCGGGTATCCGCAAAATGATTGGCAAAGCGCTGGGCATCTATCGTCGCTGAAGTGATGATGATCTTCAGGTCACGGCGCTTGGGTAGCAATTGCTTCAGGTAACCAAGCAGGAAATCAATATTCAGACTGCGTTCATGTGCTTCATCAATGATGATAGTGTCATATTGTCTTAACAGCGGATCAGTCTGGGTTTCTGCCAGCAAGATACCGTCAGTCATCAGCTTGACGGATGCACCCTTGCTCAGGGTATCGGTAAACCGGACTTTAAAGCCGACATGCTCACCCAGTGGTGAATTCAATTCCTGGGCAATACGCTTGGCAGTTGACGACGCGGCAATGCGGCGCGGCTGGGTATGGCCTATCAAGCCTTTTTGCCCACGTCCCAGTTCAAGGCAGATTTTTGGCAATTGCGTGGTCTTGCCTGAGCCTGTTTCGCCACAAACGATAATGACCTGGTGTTTTTGCAAAGCCTCGGCAATCTCTGCCCGCTTGCCGGATACCGGCAATTCTTCCGGGAAGGTAATGGGCGGCAAGACATTGCGAAAAGGTAAAGCTGGCTCTTCTTTGGCTGGAGCAGTTGGTTTTTGTCGCTTATTTTCCCTATGGTTTTCTACACCGTTTTCTGTGCCACTGGCCCGCGGCCGGGCTGACTGCTGGCGAGACCCTTGCTGCCGCCCCTGCTGCACTTTTGGCGGACGATCCTGTCCAGCACCGCTAACATTGGAATTGAGCGGTTTGTTTTCCGGTACTTCAGACTTCGCGGTGGTTTCACGCAATTGTTGTCGAAGCTCTCGCAATCCCGATAAACCATCTATCGCACCGGGCATTGCTTTTTTGAGGGAGTTTTTAGGTGTTTGATTTGAAGACATAGCGCTGCGCATTATCCCAGATTTTTACGCTGCACAGGAAATGTTGCACTGTTTGCCATAACACAGCTGTTTTGATCCCGTCAAAGCAACAGTATTCGGCTTTAGCAACAAGCGACAAATCATATAAACAAATCCCTTCTTTATTTATCCTATAATGAATGAAACCAGAATTTGAGACTGCATTTAACTGTAACCAGGTTCCACTTGCGTATCAGCGTAACAGTCTGTGCCAGAACGGATTTCATCGATCATAATGAATGCGTTCCAGTCAAAATCCAGCCGTGTTGGGGGACAAAATGAAAACCTGGATCATCCTGCTCTTCACCAGTTTGCTAGCCGCCTGCGCCAGCCAGCCCAGCCAGAAATTAAGTCATATCCAATTGCATGACCAGGGCTTTAGCCCGGCATCAAAAACCATCAATGCCGAAGATGTCCTGGCGCTCAGCCCGGAAATGCGCGCCTATCTAAAAAACGATATCGCTTCACAGTTACATGGAAAATCTCCTCAAAAGGCATTGTTTGATGCACTGTCTACCAAAGGTCAGATCAAACTTGAATATGATGCCGAAATAACACGCAACGCAGCACAGGCATTCAAGGCCCGTTCCGGCAATTGCCTGTCACTGGTATTGATGACAGCCGCATTGGCAAAAGAATTGGGTATGGAAGTGCAATATCAAAATATCCTGATGAACGAATCCTGGAGCCGTAACAATGACATTTACTTTGCTGCAGGACATGTCAATATTGTATTGGGAAACAAATCAGGATTCCGGTTCTTTACACAGGAATACAGCCAGTCAATGGTGATAGACTTCCTCCCGCCCAAGGACCTGCGAGGTCAACGTGCCGACCTGATACGCGAAGCCACGGTGATAGCCATGTACTTCAATAACCGTGCAGCCGAATCGCTGGCCCAACACCAAATTAACGATGCTTACTGGTTTGCCCGCGCTGCCCTGACTAGCGACCCAGAGTTTTTAGCTGCCTACAATACCCTGGGCGTAGTGTATAGACAGCATGGCGATCTGGCACTGGCTGAAAGCGTGTTCAAGCAAATTCTGGGGACGGAGACAGAAAACACCATGGCTCTCAGCAACCTGATTGAAGTGTTGCGCAAAGCCGACCGCCAAACTGAAGCGCAAGTCTATGCCAGCCGCCTGGAAAGCTTACAACCGAATGCGCCCTTCCATTTCTTTAATCTTGGCCTGGCAGCCATGGACAGGGGAGCTTATACAGAAGCCAAAGCGCTGTTCAAACGAGAAATCAAACGCGACCCGAATTATGACGAATTTCACTTATGGCTGGCACTTGCCCATTTAAAACTGGGCGAAACCTCTGACGCGATAGAAGAACTGACGCTGGCACAAGCCAACAGCACCACCCATAAAGCCCAGAATCTATATGCCAGCAAACTTGAAAGGATTAAAGCTGCCTACCACTAAAGCACCCGTGTTCGGCATGCACTCATAAACATGCCATAAGCGTGCCACAAACTGGCTCAAAAGCCTTAATGACAACAATGTGGAAATTCGACCACGTTGGATGGTCATCTGTTTTCGCGTCTCAGATTATAATTGGCGGATGGAAAATCCCGTTCAATTCGTTCAATGGCTGCGCTCGGTCGCGCCGTATATTCATGCCTTCCGTGGAAAGACCTTCGTGGTCGCCTTTCCGGGTGAGCTGGTCATGGCAGGTGCACTGCCGGTACTGGCTCAGGATTTATCGCTGTTACATGCCCTTGGCATAAAAGTTGTCATCGTCCATGGTTCACGACCCCAGGTTGCCGAACAACTGGCCTTGCGTAATGTCGAAGGCAGTTTTCATAATGGCATACGCATTACCGATACCGCAGCGCTCGAATGCTCGAAAGAGGCCGCTGGCGAATTGCGACTGGATATTGAAGCCGCATTCAGCCAGGGTTTGCCAAATACACCCATGGCGCATTCGGCCATCCGCATCATTTCAGGCAATTTTGTCACCGCCAAACCGATAGGTATCGTTGGCGGTGTGGATTTCCAGTTGACCGGTATTGCCCGCAAAGTGGCGTATGACACCATCCACCGCATTCTGGATGCCGGCAATCTGGTATTGCTTGGCCCCCTGGGTTTCTCGCCCACCGGTGAAGCCTTCAACCTGACCATGGAAGACGTGGCTGTATCAACTGCCACCGCCTTGCGTGCCGATAAACTGATTTTCATCACTGAGACGCCAATGATGAAGGATCAGGAAAATGATGAAATCCGGGAATTGTCTTTCGTGCAGGCTGAGCAAGAGTTAAAAGCCAACTATTTGCCACTGGATTCGGCTTTTTATCTGGAACATGCCGTCAAGGCTTCACGTGGCGGCGTACCACGGATACATATCGTGCCTTACGAGATGGATGGATCTGCCCTGCTGGAATTATTTACTCATGATGGCGTCGGCACCATGGTGTCGTCAGAAAACCTGGAAAGCCTGCGTGAAGCCACGATTGAAGATGTAGGCGGCATCATCAAACTGATAGAACCACTGGAAGCCGACGGCACACTGGTAAAACGCGGGCGCGAACTGATAGAACGCGAAATCAATTATTTCTCCGTGATAGAACATGACGGCGTGATCTTTGGCTGCGCCGCCCTGTACCCATTCCCTTTTGAAAAAATGGCAGAAATGGCTTGCCTGACCGTCAACCCAGACGTACAAAGCCAGGGCGATGGCGAACGCATTCTCAAACATATGGAAAAACGGGCACGCCGCGCCGGTTTCCACAGCCTGTTTGTACTGACTACACGCACTGCACACTGGTTCCTGAAACGTGGTTTCGTCAATGCCTCATTCGATGATTTGCCCAAGGACAAACAAAAAATGTATAACTGGCAACGTAAATCATTGGTCCTGATCAAGCAACTCTAGGTTACAAGCCGTATAATCACGCTGTTTTCGAGATTTAGCAAAAGGAGTAACACCATGGCCCGTACGGTCCACTGCATCAAATTAGACAAAGAAGCCGAAGGTCTGGATTTCCCCCCTTATCCAGGTGAATTGGGTAAAAGGATTTATGAAAGTGTGTCCAAAGAAGCCTGGGCCGCCTGGCTCAAGCATCAGACCATGCTGGTCAATGAAAACCGCCTGAACCTGGCCGATACCCGCGCCCGCAAATATCTGGCAACCCAGATGGAAAAGCATTTCTTTGGTGATGGTGCCGATGCCGCTTCTGGTTATGTGCCGCCAAGCGAATAAATGCCTGACTGACTAACATCAATCAGCACCCAACAAAAAGCCCGCTATTCAGCGGGCTTTTTGTTGGGATCAATACTTGAAGCCAATCGCGTCAGAACTGCAAGGTTTTAACGCCTTCACTGGTCCCCAGCAGACAGACATTGGCACCCTGCTGTGCAAACAGACCCACGGTCACCACACCAACGATATTATTAATCGTCGCTTCCAGCGCCACAGGGTCGGCGATCTGCAAGCCATGTAGATCCAATATCATATTGCCATTGTCGGTCAACAAGGGCTGGCTATCTTTCATGCGCAAACGCGCCTCGCCACCCAGGGCATTGAGCTTGCGGGCGACAACGGCATGCGACATCGGTATCACCTCCACCGGCAAGGGGAACTTGCCCAGCTTGTCCACCAGCTTTGAACCATCAGCGATGCAAATAAATTTTTCAGCGACCGAGGCAACGATTTTTTCACGTGTCAATGCGGCACCGCCACCCTTGATCATGGCCCCTTGCGGGGTAATTTCATCAGCGCCATCAATATAGACTGGCATGGACACCACTTCGTTCAAATCCAGCACAGTAATGCCATGCCCACGCAAACGTGCTGCGGTTGCTTCGGATGAGGCAACTGCCGCCTTGATCTTGTGCTTGATCTTGGCCAGTTCATCTATAAAAAAATTAGCCGTCGAACCTGTGCCTACGCCAACAATTTCGTTTTCAACCACATAGGCTATGGCAGCCTGGGCCACTGCCAGTTTTAATTCATCTTGCGTCATGGTGCATTTCCATCAAAGTTGATCATTTGCCCGAATTTTACAGGACAGACTGATTTTCTTTGCAGATTCCGGGTGAAATTACGTCAAACCGGCCACAGGGGTGCCTCTTCCATCAAGGCGACTTGTTCGCGTAATTCCAAAATACGGTCTTGCCAATACCGTTGACTGTTAAACCAGGGAAATGCTGCAGGAAAGGCAGGATCGCTCCAGCGCTGCGCCAGCCACGCGGAATAATGAATCAGGCGCAAGGTACGCAATGCCTCTATCAGGTAGAGCTGACGGCTGTCAAATTCAAAAAAATCCTCATAACCAGCCAGGATATCTGTCAATTGCCGCTGCATTTCCTGACGGTCACCCGACAGCAGCATCCATAAATCCTGTATGCCCGGCCCCATGCGGCTATCATCAAAATCCACAAAATGCGGGCCAGCCTGAGCGCCGGATTCTACCCACAGCACATTCCCCAGATGGCAATCGCCATGCAGGCGCAATTGCTGCGTGGCCCCTGCACGCTCGTAGCAACGCTGTATGCCATCCAATGCCTGCTGGCTGACACTTTCATAGGCTGGCAACAGATCAGGCGGGATAAAGTCATGTGCCAGCAACCAGGCACGCGGCTGCACACCAAAGGTTTCCGGGTTAATTGCTGGTCGCTCATGATAGGTGGCAAGGGCACCTACAGCGTGGATGCGGCCAATAAAACGCCCCAGCCATTCCAAAGTTGCTGCATCCCCGGTTTCCGGCGCGCGGCCACTCTGCCTGGCAAACAGGGCAAAACGAAAGCCCTGATAATGGCGCAGGCTGCTGCCATCTGCTGCCTGCATTGCACCGACCACCGGGATTTCATGTTGCAGCAACTCACGTACAAAATCATGTTCTTCGTTGATGGCAGTATCCGTCCAGCGCAAGGGGCGGTAAAATTTGACGACGACAGGTACATCGTCTTCTATGCCTATCTGATAGACCCGGTTTTCATAGCTATTCAAGGCCAGCATGCGGCCATCGCTGCGCAGGCCGCTGCTTTCAACAGCGTCCAGCACCAGTTCAGGGGTCAAACCGGCAAAAGAGTCTGGGAGATTGGTATTTGTCATGGTGGCTATTGTACGTGTGCCGACGCCTGCACAGCACAAAAGACCTGCACAGCCGCCAAACAAAGCGCTAAACTGCCGGTATTTTCAATCTCCAATTCAAGAGTGATCCATGCATCTCGACGAACCTTTAAGCGACAAAGAATTCAATGAACTCGACAAATTCCTGATGTCGGACAAGGTCGGCGACGATGGCATGACCATGGATGCCCTGCACGGTTACCTGACCGCCATCGCTCTGGGGCCAGAAATGATACCGATGGCCGAATGGCTGCCACTGGTATGGGGCTTGCCCGATCAGGGCGAACCCAAGTTCAAGAACGACAAAGAAATGCAGCGCATCACCGGTCTGGTGGCACGTTTCATGAATGAAATCCAGATCACCTTTGAAGTTGCGCCACAGGAATATGAACCCCTGTTTTGCGTCATGGAACAAAATGGCAAGGAATTGATAGACGGTGAAACCTGGGCCTGGGGCTTCTGGGAAGGCATGCAATTGCGCGAAGAAGCCTGGGAAGCCGCCTGGGAATCAGAAGAAATTGGCCCTCTGCTACAACCTATCTACCTGCTGGGTGCAGAAGAAATCGAAGAAGAGGAATTGAAATTCGTCGATACACCAGAAAAATGCCATGCGCTGGCATTGACACTGGAAGCATCTATCCCCGCCATACGCCGTTTCTGGGCACCTTTACGCAAATCCGGCGTAACCACAGTAAAGCGTGATGCCCCCAAGGTTGGCAGAAATGATCCCTGCCCCTGCGGTAGCGGTAAAAAATACAAAGCCTGCTGCGGTGCCGAACCTACCCTGCACTGATCGTCAATTAAGTTCTGCGCTGGAGGGAAACCTCTAGCGCAAAACCGCCCTGCCCGCATGTCTTCATGCTATTTTTGTACTCCTCACTATTACGCTGGAGACCACAATGAGCTTACAAGAACAATTCAACCAGGCACTGGCCGATTCCAAAAATCTGCCAGAACGTCCGGACAACATGACCCTGCTTAAAATTTATGCCCTGTTCAAGCAAGGCAGTGGCGGCGATGTCACTGGCGACCGTCCTGGTATGACCGATTTTGTCGGTCGCGCCAAGTTTGATGCCTGGGCTGAACTGAAAGGCACCACCCAGGAAGCCGCGATGCAGCAATATGTTGATCTGATCAACGAACTCAAGGATTAAGCTACAGGGTTTAGCCAGTCGCGTGGCCTGCCCTCGGTCAGGCCTGCAATTAGATTATCTGCAGCGCGATTCGCCATCGCCCGCCGGGTCGCCTCTGAAGCGCTGGCGATGTGCGGTGTCAGCACCACATTTTGCAGCGTTAAAAAGTCTGGGTGAAATTTGGGTTCATTCTCAAACACATCCAGACCTGCCGCTGCAATCCTGTGCTTGCGTAAAGCCGCTATCAAGGCCTGATCATCCACAATACCGCCACGCGCCAGATTAACGAGAGTCGCACTGGGCTTCATCAATTCAATTTCAGCCGCGCCTATGCAATGATGCGAAGCCGGTGAATATGGCAAGACCAGTACCACATGATCAGCCTGGGTCAGCAATTCTTCCTTGCTGACATATTGGGCATGATTTGCATGCGCCTCTTGTTCCGGAGTCAGACGTGAACGATTGTGATACATGACTTTCATATCAAAACCCATAGAGCGGCGCGCTATGGCCTGCCCTATCCTGCCCATGCCGATAATGCCCAGAGTGGCACCATGCACATCCGTCCCCAGGAAAGAGTCATAACGCCACTTGGTCCAGTGACCGGCACGCAACCAGTGCTCCGATTCCGTCACCCGTCTGGCCGTTGCCATCAACAACGCCCAGCCGAAATCCGCGGTCGTTTCATTCAAGACTTCCGGCGTATTGCTGGCCATGACGCCATGCGCAGTGCAGGCCGCCACATCAATATTGTCATAACCCACGGCCATGCTGGCGACCATTTTTAAATCTGGCAATTGTTGCAATAGCTCAGTATTGATTTTGGCACTGGCCGTCGCCAGGGTACCAGCCTTCCCCTTCAACTTCGCCACCAACTCAGCAGGTGTAAAAATCACATCATCCTGGTTTGATTCAACTTCAAAATACCCAGACAACCGGGTCAATACTTCAGGAAAAATAGCGCGCGCAACAAGAATGGCAGGTTTCATGCATATCCTTTTAATAATAAAAACAAAACCGGAACTCTTTCCGGCTCGCTTCCACATTCATTTGAGTCAAGCTGACATCATAAACCTTTCGCTCTCTCTTTTTCTCATTCAGCCTTGTGGCTTTGACATATAAATTATCAAACAAGTATTTATCTTTGAAATTTTAGATGTTTTTTAGGTAATTTTCATCAAAGGTTGTCGCCACTCTTCCTAAATTCTATCTCCAAATCTTATTCGTTGAAATAATCCGATTTATAAATTTTTAACATATATTCATTGAATATTAAAAATAATTGATGGAAATACAAATAATTTTCCGATTCAGCTAAACCTTTTTCAAAATCCGTGGATACCTTGTGCTCATACGTGGCAGTTTTTTAAAGAAACATTGTTGTCACGCAATCTACTGATCTGAACATACAAGGGTGAATAAACATGGTAGCAATTGTTAGCGGAAACAGCACAGGCCTGAACTTAACGTCCACCAGCAATCTGGGCCAGCGCGGTAACCTGGGTTCGGCAGCGCAAGGCAAGACGGGCGAGCAAAGCAGTGTCAATATCGCTAACGGCAACCTGGTACTGCAAGACCGCGACAGCCTGCTGGTCGCCCGTGGCAACAATGTGTCCCTGCTACGCACCTACAACAGCCAGGGTGTGTTCAACGACGACAATGCCGACAACTGGTGGATCAATGGCTACCGCCGCCTTATCAACCTCACCGGCACCCTTAACCAGGCAGGCAGCTCCATCCAGCGCATCGGCACCGACAATGCCGTCCAGACCTATGATTTTGATGCTGCCAGCCACACCTATATCGCCCGTGCCGGTTCTGGCCGCTTTGACACACTCGCCTTTGACAGCAGCCAATCCAGCTGGACCTGGACCGACCCTGCCACCCAAAGCAAAGAAAGCTATGCCGTCCATGGCGACACCTGGCGTCTGACTTCTGCCAGCGATGCCAATGGCAACACCAGCAGCTACACCTATAGCGGCGACTACCTAAGCAGCATCACCAGCGCCAATGGCGATAAAGTTGAATTCAGCTATACCGGCAGCAACCTCGCCCAAGAAAAAATCATCCTCGCTGACGGCACTATCCAAAGCAACACCAGCTACAGCTACGATACCCAAAACCGCCTGACCCAGGTCAAACTCGACCTCAGCCCCGACGACGGTAGCAGCACCGATGGCAATGTGTATGTCACCAACTACAGCTATGCAGGCAGCAGCAAGCTCATCACCAGCGTCAGCCAGACCGATGGCACCCAGCTCAGCTTCACCTACATCAACCTGGGTGGCACAGACCGCATTGCCAGCATGACCGATGCCCTGGGCCGCGTCACCCGCTTCAGCTATGACCTGGACAACAAAACCACCACCGTCACCGACCCACTGGGTAACAAGAATACCTATACCTACGACGACCACAACCGCCTGACCAGCATTACCGGCCCCACTGTCGATGGCGTGACACAACAAGTGCATTACCAATACGATGCTGCCGGCAACCTCATCCAGAGCACCGATGCCCTCGGTAACAGCAGCAACTACACCTATGATGCCCAGGGCAACCTGCTGAGTCAGGTCGACAGCCAGGGCGAGCGAATGGAACGCACCTATGGCGACCAGCACCAGGTACAGACTTCCACACTGTACCGTGCAGCTGCGACGAACGACCAGGCAACCGGTTTGCCGGAAACCACCCGCACCGTCTACGACGGCCAGCTCAACCCCCGCTTTGTCATCAGCGCCGAAGGCAATGTCAGCGAATTCCGTTATGATGCCGCTGGCCAGCGCATTGCCACCATCAGCTACCCGGCAGCCAGCTTTGACCTACATACATTAACCACCAGCCAAAGCCTGGACCTGGGCAGCCTGCTCACCTGGGCCGCTGCGCAAAACCCCGCACAAACCAGCCGCATTGACTACCACTACAACAGCCGTGGCCAACTGACTTCCTCCACCCGCTTCAAGACCGTTGATGCCAGTGGCAATGGCGTCGTCGATGGTCAGGAATCCACCACCATCTACAGCTATGATGCGGCCGGTAATTTATTGTTCAAGGTCGATGCCGATCACAACCAGACCAGCTTCACCTATGACGGCCTGAACCGCCAGTTGTCGAGCACCGATGCCCTGGGGCAGACCACCATCACCCACTATGATGATGCCAACCACACCATCACCCAAACCCAGGCCAATGGCCGCATCGACACTGCTGTGTATGACGCTGCCGGGCAGTTGATCTCCAGCATGGCCGGTGGCCAGGCACAAAGCCAATACCGCTATGACGACCTGGGTCGCCTCAGCGTCAGCACCGATGCAACTGGTGTCAAACAACTGTATATCTACGATGCTGCCGGCAACCTGCAAGGACAGGTTGATGGCGATGGCAAAGTCACCCAGTATGTCTACAATGCACTGGGTCAACGCACCCAGACCATACAACACAGCGTGGCACTGGATGCGACCCAGATCGCCAAACTCATCAGCAATAGCGATCCACTGGCGACAACACCTGCGCCGGAAACACCACCAACGACGCCGCCGGCCAATCCACCAACGACGCCACCAGTCACGCCGCCAACGACCACACCGGTCCCGACACCGATCAATGTCCAGGCCGAAGTCTGGGCAGCCAACATCTTTTATGCTGCTGGCACCTACGTCAATTACCAGGGGCAGCTCTATAAAACCCGCTGGGACACCATGGGCAGCACCATGACAGGTACTGACCTGGATGCAGCCGCAGTCTGGGAACCCATTGCCGGTACCGAAGGTTATAGCCTGTGGCAAGCCAACCTGACTTACCACGGCGGTACACCTGTAGTCACCAATAACCAGACCACCTACCAGGGTGGTGAAATCGTTGGTTATGAAGGTCATTTGTGGCAAGCCAACTGGTATAACGTCGGCTCTGCACCAAATGGTGACAGCGGTTCACCGTGGACAGACCTGGGGGCGATTAATACTTCCGCATCGCAGTCAATAACCCCTGCAACACCAACTGCGCCAACAGCACCAACGACGCCAACGGCACCAACCACGCCTGCACCAGCACCCCAGCCCATCATTACACCAGACTGGAATGTTGCCACGTCCTACCTGATCGGTGACCAGGTTAGCCACAACGGTAAAGTGTATCAGGCAAAGAGTAATAACCAGGGCAGTGACCCGACAGGCAGCGCAGTTTGGCTGGAAGTGGTATCTGCCAACAGTATTGCTGCCTGGTCAGACAGCCAATATTATTTGGAAGGCCAAACCGTCACCTATGACGGCCAGGTGTATCTCGCCCGCTGGGACACCGCTTTAGGCAATACGCCAGGTATCAACAAGGTCTGGACACAGGTACCCGCACCAGGCACGGCACGTACGTGGATGGTGGGTGTTGAATATGTCGTCAACCAGATCGTCAGCCACGATGGCCAGCTCTGGAAAGCAGGCTGGACCACCACCCCCGGCAATGAACCAGGCGTGGATCACGTCTGGAGCCAGGTGGTGCCAGCAGGCACCAACCCGCCCTGGTCTGCCGGTCCGGAATATGCACAAGATCAAATCGTTGACTACCAGGGCCAGCATTGGAAAGCCCGCTGGCCCAGCCATGGCGACATCCCCGGCCAGTCACAAGCCTGGGCGCAAGCCCCGGATGCCGGTACCTATGCCCCCTTTGGTGCAGGCGTCACCTACTATGGTGGCGAAACCATCAGTTACCAGAATCACCTGTGGCTGGCCCAATGGTTCACCCTGGGTGAAACACCGGGCCTGGCATCGTCCGCTGTCTGGGCAGACCTGGGTGCCGCCCCGGCTGAACCACCTCCTGTAGTCGTTCCACCGGTTGTCACGCCGCCTGTTGTCACCCCGCCAGCCCGCACCACCTACGACCTGCTGCCGATGCTGACCAGTTCAGCCAATGACCTCATCAGCCGCAGCTTCTACGATGCCGCCGGTCACTTGAGTAAAACCGTCAGTGCCGCTGGTCTCGTCACTGAATACAGCTACGACGCTGCAGGTAATCTGCTGTCCACCGTACAAAGAGCTAATGCCATTGCCCCTGCCACCCTCAGTCTTGCTGCTGGCCCGCAAGATGTGGTGGTCGCTGCCCATGCCGATGACAGAAGCAATACCGGCTTCTATGACGCCAACAACCAGCTCATCGGCAGCGTCGATGCCGAAGGCTATCTCAGCCAATACCGTTATGATGGTGCCGGACGTCGTGTTGAAGTCATCCGCTACGCCACTAAAGTTACTGCTCCCGTTACGGCTAACAGCAACTTCGCCAGCCTGATCCCGGCTGCCAATGCCGCCGACCAGCACAGCTACGCCCTCTACAACACCAAAGGCCAACTGGTCGCCAATGTCGATGCCGAAGCTTATTTGACCGAATTGCATTACGACGCCAATGGCAATGTCACCAGCAGCACCCGCTACAACAACAAGGTACTGGGCCCGGTCACCGCCAATTCCACCCTGGCCAGCCTGCGTCCGGCCAGCAGTACCGAAGACCAGATCAGCAGCCAGACCTATGATGCATTGAACCGCGTCATCAGCAGCACCAATGCCGAAGGCACCCAAACGCAATACCAGTACGATGTTGCCGGCAATCTGATTAAAGTCATCAATGCTGCCGGTACCGGCGACATCCGCATCAGCAACCAGCGTTACGACCAGGTGGGCCGCGTCATTGCCACCCTGTCTGGCTTGGGCAGTGCCCAGCTCAATGGTCAACAAAGCCCGCAAGAAGTCGATACCATCTGGGCCCAGTATGGCACCAGCTATGCCTATGACACTGCCGGTCGCCGCATCAGCATGACCGACCCGAATGGCAACACCACCCTGTATTACTACGATCAGAGTGGCAACCTCACCCACAGCATCAATGCCCTGGGCGAAGTGCAAGAGCGTCAATACAATAGCTTGAACCAACTGGTCGGCACCATCCAGTACGGCACCCGCCTGACGGATTTGACTAGTCTGCATGGTGGCCTGGTGGATAGCACGCTGCGTAGCGCACTGACAGCCATCGCCAATAGTGCCCTCGATAGCCACACCACCGTCAGCTATAACAACGCGGGTCAGATGACCAGCGTCACCGACCAGCTTGGTGCGGTCACCAGTTTTACTTACGATACCTTTGGTGAACGCATCAGTAGTACGACAGGGACCACAGGTGCCGGTAATACCGCATTGACCCAATTGGCCATGTTTGATCACCGTGGCTTGCAAACCGGTTCTGTCACCGATACCGCTGGTGTTGCCGCCACCAACCAGGTTGACTATGATGCCTTTGGCCGTGCCACCCGCAGTGTGGATGCCAATGGCAATGTACGCCAGGTCAGCTATGACCGTCTGGGCCGTGCCATTGTCAGCATCGCTGCTGATCCCAACTCTGACCAAACCCTGCGCAGCGTCAGCTATGATGCCATCGGTCGTGTCCTGACCCAGACCGATGGGAATGGCAATACGGTTAGCTACACCTATGACACCGCCAACCGTGGTGTCCGCATCACCACCGCCGAAGGCGTGACCGTCAGCACCATCCACAACCGTGAAGGCCAGACCCACAGCGTCACCGATGGCAATGGTCATGTCACCAGCTATCAATACGATGCCAATGGCAATTTGCTCAGTGCTGCCAGCGAACTCAATAGCGCTGGCAATGTGTATGACCATGCCAACCGCCTGATCCAGACCATCGATGCCAATGGCAACAAAGTCGATTACCACTACGATGCCGCCAACCGTTTGCTGTCCCGCACAGTAGACGCCAATGGCCTGGCACTCACCACCAGCTACCAGTACGACGCCAAAGGCCAGCAAATCAGCATGACCGATGCCAATGGCATCGTCACCCTGACGCATTACGACCTCAAAGGCCAGGTCACCAGCCAGGTAGTAGACCCGACTGGCCTCAATGCCGTCACCAGCTATAGTTACGATGAGCAAGGCCATGTCGTGCGCATCACCAGCCCGGCAGGCGATGTCGTCCAGTACGACTACGATGCCCAGGGACACCGCATTGCCGACCATACCGATCCGGATGGACTCAACCTCAGTCACCATTACCAGTATGATGCCAAAGGCAATGTCACCAGCGTCACCGATGCCGACGGCAACCTGACGCGCTATGTATTTGATGCCAATGACCGCCTGGTCTATACCATCAGCCCCACCGGTGCCGTACAAAAGGCCATCTACGACCATGAAGGCAGGATGCTCACCAGCATCAGCTATGCCAATACCATTTCACTGACCGGACTCAGCACTAGCCCCAGCCTGGCAGATGTCGCCGCCAGACTGCAGGCTGACCCGGCCCAGGATGTGCGCCAGAACCGCGTCTATGACAAAGACGGCCATGTCCGCTACAGCATCGATGCCACCGGCAGCGTCACCGCTTACAGCTATGATGCCAATGGCAATGTGACCGAGCGCGTCAGCTATGCCAAACCGATACGCCTGTCGGGCTGGACCCCGGGTACCGCCCCCCTGGTGGTGGCCGACCCGGCGCATGACCAGCGCGTGCGTACCGTCTACGATGCCCTTAATCGTCCGCTGTATGTCGTCAACGGCACTGGTACCGTCACTAAAAATACCTATGATGCCAATGGCAATCTGGTCGATGCCATCACCTATGCCAAGCCGCTGCCAGCCAGCACCCCCATGACTGCCACGGCACTGGCAGCAGCCACTGCCGCCCTGGCTGATACTGCCCATGATGCCCACGTGCACCGCACCTATGATGCGGCCAATCGCCTGACATGGAGCGTGAATGGCAGTGATGCCGTGACCCAGCAGGTGTTTGACAAGAACGGCAACCTGGTCAAACAGATCAGTTATGCCAATGCCATCGCCAATGGTACTAATGCCAACAGCGTACAAGCCAGTGCTGCCGACCGCGTGACGTTGATGAGCTACGATGATGCCAATCGCGTCAGCTACCAGGTCAATGCCGAAGGTGTGGTCAGTCACTACATCTATGATGCCAATGGCCAGTTGGCACAACGCATCACCTATGCCAATGCCATTACGGCACCCAATGCAACGACACAAGCAAACAGCAGCGATATCGCCAGCCAGTTGCAGCCCGACGCCAAGCAAGACCGCACGCTGCGTTACACCTATGACAGCGCACATCGCCTGGTCTTTACCATCGACAGCCAGGGTGCCGTCAGTGAAACCCGTTACGATGCCAATGGCAATGTCACCAGCACCATCAATTACGCCAACACCATTGACCTCAGTGCGCTGTCAGCCACCACTGCCACCACAAACACAGTCAGCACGGCCAGCGTACGTGCCTTGCTGCAAGCCGATGCCAGCAATGACCAACGCCAGCAACAAGTCTTTGATGCCAATGGCCGTGTACGCTACAGCATCGACAGCCTGGGTTATGTAAAAGCATATGGCTATGATGCACTGGGACGCCTGGTCAGCAACAAGCAATATGCCACCGCCTTGCCAGCCACCATCGTCAATAGCAGCAACATCACCCAGGCCAGCATTGCTGCTGCCCTGGTCAACAACAGCGCCGATCAGCTCCAGACTTACCAGTACGACGCTGATGGCCGCATGACTACCCATACCGATGCGCTGGGTAACAATGAACAATTTAGCTATGACGGCGTGGGTAACCGTACCAGCTACACCAATCAAAACGGTGCCACCTGGACTTATGACTACGATGCTGCCGGCCATGTATTGAGTGAAACCTCACCCGTCGTCAGCCTGGCCAGTGTCACTGCCGACAGCAGTGGCAATTTGCAGATAGGGGCCACCGTCAGCGCCGCCATCGTGACCCGCATGACTTACGATGCACTGGGCAACCTGACTAGCCGTGCCGAAGCCGCTGGCAGGCCAGAACAACGTACCACCAGCTATGAATATGATGCAATGGGGCGTCAGACCAGGACCACTTACCAGACCACCACGGTGTATGACCCGGCGGCGGATAACCTGGCCAGCAATGGTGCCAACAGCCTGGCAAGCGCATCAGAAAAACAAGTCACGCTACAAAGCTCTGTCACCTATGACAGCTTCGGCAATGTCATCGCCAGCCGCGATGTGGCAGGCAACTACAGCTACCGCGCTTATGACAAGCTGGGCCATCTCAACTACGACATCGATGCCCTTGGCAATGTGACAGGCTATAGCCATAACAGCTTTGGTAATACCACGGCAGTCACCCGCTATGCGACGGCCATCGATGCCGTAGCTATCAGTGGTCAGGCAGGCAAGGCACCCGTGAGCAGCCAGGTCACAACAGCACTGGCTGGTCTGGACCATAGCCAGGACAGAACCACCACTACCCGTTACGACCAGTTGGGCCGTGCGATAGAAACCACGGAACCGGCGACCTGGGTCAACAGCGGGCAAGATGGTGAAACCAGCATGCTGGCAGCCAAAGTGACCTGCTGGAGCTATGACGTGTTCGGCAACCTGAGCCAGTCATCCGTGCTCAGCGATCCACAAACCGATACCTGGGCCGCCACCCGTTACTTCTATGACAAAAAAGGCCAACGCATTGCCGGTATCAATGCACTGGGTTATGTCACCACCAAGTCGTATGATGCTGCCGGTAATATCACCAGCACCACAGACTATGCCAATGCCGGCACCATCGACACCAAGAGCGGTCTGGTTTTACCAGTCAGCAGCGATGATGACCGCACGAGCGTCTTTACCTATGACAAGGCGAACCGCCAGATCAGCCAGACACGCGTCAATGTCGATGTGAGTGATGCTGCCGACAGCAATAGCATTAATAGTATGAGCACCGGCCAGCGTACCCGTGGCGATATCACCACCAGCCAGCAATATGATGCCGTCGGCAATGTCATCAGCAGTACCGATGGGCTGGGCAACCGCACTTACCGTTATTACGATGCCCTGGGCCACGTACGTGCCGTGACGGGTGCCGTTAGTGGCAATACTGCTGACAACACCACCAACTTAACACCACTGACCGAATACCGTCGCGATGCCTATGGCAATGTCGTCACCAAACTGGAATACGCCAACGGCGCAACCACCGCCAACAGTAGCGGCTACACGACACCAGCCAGCAGCGCCGATGACCGTATCAGCCTGGCCCGTTACGACAACCGTGGCAATGTGGTGCAAAGTGCAGATGCCAATGGCGTCAATCACTTTGCGTCTTACGATGCACAAAACCATCTGGACAAACAATGGCAAGCCGTCAGCAATGCCGATGGTAGTGTACACACCCTGTTTACCGCCTATGAATACGACGCCCTGGGCCGCCGTACCGCCAGCATTACCCCGGGCAGCAATGTCCAGCTCAGTGCTAATGGTAGCCAGATCAACACCATCAACCAGGCCCAAACTGCTGTGGTACGCAATGAAGTCAGCTACAACGCCTTTGATGAAGCCATCAGCCAGCGCAGCAATGGTGTTGAGGTAGCGCACTTTGATTATGACAACGCTGGCCATGTCTGGCGCAGCAACAGCGGTGGTGTCACCAAAGTCATGCAATACGATGTACAAGGCCACCAGACCGTCACCTTAAGCAGTGCCGGTATCAGCACCGCCAGCCTCAATCTGGGCAATGGTGACCCACTGGCCAGCATAGGCAGTGCCCAGGAAGCTGATTATGTGTCTGGCCTGCGTCGCAGCACCAGTCAGTATGATGCACTGGGCCGTGCAGTGACATTAACCCTGCCAACCCGTGATGGACAAACCCCGGTCATCCATCAAAGCTTCGATCGCTGGGGCAACCTCATCAGCCGCAGTGACTTGAATGGCTACGGTGGTGCGACAACTTATCAGTACAATGCCAACAACCAGCTGATCCGCCAGACCAGCCCGGATGCAACAGGCCAGCAAAGCGCCAACAGCGCGGTGTCTTCCTTCTATTATGACCGTGCCGGTCGCCAGATTGCGACCCGTGACGCCAATGGCAATCTCAACCAGCTGCGCTATGATGCCAACGGCCAACTGGTGCAGGAAACCCATGCCGATGGCGGCATCGTCAGCCATGCCTATAATGCCTTTGGTGACCAGCTTACCCTGACCGACGCCGACGGCAACCACATCCGTTACCAGTACGACCACCTGGGCCGTGTCATCCAGTCCAGCAGTGACCCGGTTGGCCTGTACGGCACCAGCACCGGCAATGTCACCGGTAGCCTGCAAAACCTGGTCAGTACCACCACGTACGACCAGGCCGGACGCGTCATTGCCAGCACCAATGCCAATGGTGAAACCACCAAGTATGGTTACGACCTGCGTGGTAACCTCGTCCTTACCACCAAACCACTGGGCCAGTATGACCAATTCGCCTATGATGCCCAGGGCCATCAAATCGCCAACCGCGATGCCAATGGCAATATCAGCACCTGGCAATTCAATGCAGCGGGTCAGTTGCAAAGCCACAAGGATATTGGTGGTGCCACCTATAGCTATAGCTATGACAGTGCCGGCCAATTGCTGCAACAAACCAATACCCGTGGCCAGAACCTGAACTACCATTACAACGAAGCTGGCCAAGTCACCCAGATCCGTGACCTGGCTACCGACAAGACCACGCTGTACAGCTACAACCTGGCAGGCCAACACACGAGGGAACAAACCATCCAGGCTGACATCAGCCTGCAAAACACCCGCCTGAGTTATAACGCCCAGGGCCAGGTCTCGCTGATTGAAGCATTGGATGAGGGGTATATCAGTGCCCTGTCATATGACAAGACCGGCAAGCTGCAGCATGAGCTGAATGTGCAGCAGGCACAGACAGCAGGCACCAGTACCCGCCAGGTCAGCATCAGTGGCAGCATGCATACGGTCAGCCATGAAACTGTCGCCAGTGCCGCCACCGTCACCAGTAACTGGTATGGCTATGACAGCATGCAAAGACAAACCCTGGTGGAAGGAGCCAGTGACAGCAATGTCGCCAACCAGAACAACACCAACAGCACCCAGGGTCATGTACTGACTTACGACAAGAACGGTAATATCGCCAGTGATACGACCTGGGGCAAGGAACTGGTGGCACAGATTCCACTCGGCACCAACGGTCAGCCCGACACCAGCAACACCACGTATATCGTGCGCGAAGGGCTGATCACGCGTTACTTCAGTTATGACGCAGCCAACCGTGTCAGCAGTATTGCGGTGGCCAGTTATGACTTGCAAGGTAACCGTCTGCCACAGAACCTGGCAACGGTTGTGGACCAGCGCATGTATGACGGTGCGGGTCGGCTGCTGCAGCAAGGTATCAACAGCAGTATGGATGCGCGTTATTTGCAGGCTTTGCAGGTCAGTCAGCTGGCGGCATTTGCGGAAACGGCGACGAAGAATACCCACTACTATGATGCTGATGGCCTTCTCAGAAAAGATGTTACATATAACGCTCAGGGCCAGGGCACAGGGGCAAGCAACTACGGCACCTATGATGCGGTGGGTAACCTGCGTGGCTATAGCAGTGGCGATGCTGCTGGTGACTCCGTCAACGTCAGTGTCGATTTCAGTTTGGCTGAAGGTTATTTACGTACCGGTTCACAATCGACCTTTAGCAATGGTCAGTGGGCCCAATTCAATCTGTGGAATACCCAACAAATCAGTTATGACGTCAATGGCAAACAGAGCCAGGTAACGAGCACAGACAGACTTACCAACAATTCCACCACAACGACTGTCAGCCACAAGATTACCGATGCACATGGCCAGGTACTGGTAAGCGAACAGGCTGGTGTGGCGACGAACAATCTGATCGTGAATGGTCAGGTGTTTAATAGCTGGACGGGTGAAAACCACAATGACTTTGCGGCCAATGCAGGCAATGGTAACGGTAAGACCGATACCTGGGCCAGCCCATCCCCTGCTGCGCTGTTTGCTACCAGGGCGATGTTTAGTGCGATGGCTTTGAGTGACAGTGAAGCCGGGGCGAATACGGTCATGCTGGATACGAGTGGGCTGTCGGACACAACAGACGCTGTTGCGACCACTGACGCTGTTGACACCAGCAGTTTGTCGGATGCGGTGATGTCAGATGCGGTTATCTCGGCAGACAGCACCAGCGTGATGGATGCGGGGGCATCAGCAGAAACACCCGCACAGGATAGTGTCAGCTTTGCGCCGATGATGATGAGTGTCAGTGCGCAGAGTTCAACGAGTGACCTGAGTATTGAAGATCAGCTCAATATCTTGCAAGCGCAATATGATTCTGCATCAGGGGATTTGTCGTATTCGCTCAATCAAATCAACCGTATTCGTGAAACACATCCTGACAATGAAGAAGTCCTGCTGGCTGCCGAAGAGGCACGCGCTGCTGATATCCGTGCGAGGATCAGCAACATTGCAGCCCAAATGGATGCATTGCGTGCGCTGGGCGCGGGTGGAGGATCTGCCCCACCTCCACCTCCACCAGCAGCGGATCTCCCTACCCTGCTGGCACAGCTGGCGCAGTTGACGGCAGATTTAAGTACGTCTTCTGTTCAGTTGAATTCGCTGTATGCGTCTAATCCGGCGGATGTGGGTACGCTGATCCAGTATTTGCAGGCACATATTGCTGACTTGCAGAGTCAAATTAATAGTGTCAATGGGCAGATAACCGCATTGCAAGGAGGGACCACACCACCAGCTCCCACCACGCCACCAACGACACCGCCAGATCCTTCATTGCCGCAACCACAGGCTTTACCTGCACCGGTGATTTCCAGCGATATCAGTACGTTGCAAACGGAGTTGAACTACCGTACTTACATGCTGGGCCTGGCAAACACGCAGTTCCAGCAACTGAGTGCATCTAATCCAAACGCCAGTTCTACCTTGCTCGCGTGGCAGGGCTATATGACGGGCTTGCAAGGACAGATCGATAGTATAAACAACCAAATTGCCGCCATACCACCAGCACCTACGGCACCCAATGCCAATCAGATTGCGGCCAACACCACGTTTGTACAGCAGGTCAAGCAAGGGACGGCGACTACGGGGAATACTACGGGGACTGCAACAGCAACGACAACGACTGGTACTTCTCAGAATAATTTGAATTTGGGGAATGTGACGACGGCAGCGGAAAGAACACAGGCGATGTCGCCTGCGAATAACAATACCTCTACTAATCCGGTGTGGACGGGGTTGAGCAGTACAGGGTCGGCTTCCGGGGTGTTTGCTGGACAATTGTATACACAAAACATGGGGTTAGCCGCCGGTGCAATAAGCAAAGAAGACCTAATTAAGGGGGGCGCTAATGCAGAAAATCTGGTGGCCAGTGTTATTGGGCATGCAGACAATGGTGCTTATACGGTTGCCTATGGGGATAAACCCATTGGCGGCTACACCATCAATCTGAACGACCTCACCAAGAATGGCTGGGATGGGCAAAATTGGGATGTCGTCACTGACGCACTAAAATCGCAAGGTTGGGATGGCAGAAGCCAATATTACTTTGTGTTACCTGATGGAACTTACCAAATAGGAGAAGCGATCACATCAGACGCTAGTAATGCTGACTGGATGACGGATGACTTCGGACTTGCTGATTCCACCATGGCGGCGGCAGGCTGGAAAACTGTTGGACATCAGTCGATTGCGCCACCACTTGGATTTGCCCAAGGCAATAATTTTGCGACTCGGAATGCTACTACAAGTATAGAGGTGGATTCGAGTATCAGCACGACCAGTGTTGCCAATATCAGCGATTTGATCAATCCAAATGATATTCAGGTGGCGGCGGGAACGTCTGACTCAACTACTACCAATTTAGGACTAACACCAGCGGAGCAAGGCTACCCTAACCTGCCCAGAGGAACGCAATTTTACATGAGTGGCAATGATCCCACTGGAGGCGCTCAAAACTCTGCAACAACGACCACAAATACCTATGGCAGTACCCCTTTGGGAATAAAGCTTGTTAGCACAGGAAATAGCGGGTTTACTGCAACAGACACAACGCCTGATTATCCCGCCGGATATTACCCGGCGGGGACAGTTTATACTAGAGGCGTCTCATTTGATGCGAATGGCAATCCAATTCCAGCAATCCAACTGAGCGATGGGCAAGTAGTTGAATTCCCTAATCAAACTCAAAATACCCTGCCAGGTGTTAGTACGCCTAACAATTTAGCGGGTACTCCAATGCCACGTACGCCCGCAGAAATTGCTACGAACATACAAAATAATGCCCTGGGTGTTCGCACGGTTGACTTTACGCAAAACGTTATTACTAGTGATGGAACAATTTCGCCTATCAAGGAAAATCCTGCTGTAAGTTACCTAAACAATAATGGCTTTAATAATGTAGGAGCCAATACACTTGAAAATACAGTGGGTGGAACCATTGGCCCTGTAGTCGCTGCAACGACAATGGGAACACCAGGAGCGGTATTGCTAACGGTTCTTGGTGGATCGCAATTTGGACGCGGCGTTGCAGAAATCCTGGATGGTAAAATAGGAGATGGTGTGACGGACGTAGTGCAGGGTGCACTCAATGGAATTGGCGCACTGCTTCCCAGCTCGAATACAACTAAGGTTGCTGCACAAGACGCGACTATTGTCAAAAATACGGCAATAGATAACACAACCGCTAACAGCGGACTAAAAAATCCAAGCGGTGATCTTAATACGTCGGCAAATTCTGCAAGAAATCAGCCATATGGCAACGGCGGAAGTGGGTCGGCTTCACCTGGGACGAACAGTGCTGGCAACAGCGGCGGTAACATTGACATTGATTGGTCAGCCGTCTCAAACGATGTGATAATTTCACCGAGGGTCGGTAATGGTTATGTAAAAGGGGGGGGTAGTGGTAACAAAGTGGATAGCGTATCAAACCAACAAGTTCTCGACGCAAATGGGAATCCGATACCAGTTTATGAAAATAAACCAAATGGCCCTTTCGCGACGCAAGAATTTCCAAATCCAGCGCGAGCTCATGGTTTCTCTGATTTGGTGGATAATTATGCAGGATATGCCGCATCGTTTCCGCTGTCAGCTGAACGCACCCTTTTCCAAATCTCTGGTAGCTTAAATGGAGTTGAAGGAAGATTTGAATGGATTATCGATACGAACCTGGGTGGAGTTACTCATAGAATGTTCATCCCAGGCGGTAAAATTAACGGAAAACCAATTGAGCCATGATTGAAGAAATATATAAATTAATGATCGGTCATGACATGACCGATTGGGGGGTACTTTTAATTGGAACAGAGAGTATTCCAGGCGTATCAGGACGTCTATCTGCTTCTTTGGTTGCAGATTTTGCATCTAACGAACTAAGAAATATTTCGATTGGCGATTCCTTGATGGATATAGTTGTGGGTTTAGCGTTGGAAAATAGTTATTCTTATGCCGAATTACGCGAAAACTTGGTAGAAATTTGTCAGATTACGGAAGTAAATTTAGTTAAATCCAAAAGAAAATGGCGCTTGGTTTCATTGGAGTACACACTATCTAATATCGATGAAGACCCAATGTATGGTTTAATGAAGTTTGCAGAGTTTTGGTCAGCTTGGGGATGGCCTAATGATGCACCATCTTCAATGCTTCTTGAAAGCAATAAATTACCTCCAAATGAGTACTACTCACAGCAGAACTTTGAATATGTAATTGAGGAGCACAAAGAATGGATTGCTAAGGAAATTCTTTTGCTAAAATAGGTGCCCTGTTCAGCGTTCAGTTAAACCAAATCATTCCGCCTGATCTGCATTTTTTGCAAAAAACGGCGGATGTTTTGGTTCAATTGATCAGCTAAGCTGATCATTTTTTAATCAGCGCGAACAATGAATGTTGTTCGCCCGATTAAAGTTTCAGCAAATTTTTTACTCAAGACGAACTTCACCCTGAACACACAAAAGTGTTCGATGTTGAAAGCTATTTTTGTTCTACGTGGTAGTGAGGCTAACGCCTCAAATAATAACCATTGAGCAAACCATCCCAAGCACTAAAGTACTGAACTGATTTTGGCGCACAGGTATAGGGACTAACACCATGTGCCCTGTTGCCCTGTTCAGCGTTCAGTTAAACCAAATCATTCCGCCTGATCTGCATTTTTTGCAGAAAACGGTGGAAGTTTTGGTTCAGTTGAACACTAACCTGACGATTTTTTTAATCAGCGCGATCAATGAATTTTGTTCGCCTGATTAAAATTTTAGCAAATTATTTATCAAAGACGAGCATCCCCCTGAACACCCAAAATGTTCAACGTTGAAAGCTATTTTTTCTGCGTGGTAATGTGGCTAACGCCTCAAATAATAACCATTGAGCAAACCATCCCAAGCACTAAAGTACTGAACTGATTTTGGTGCGCAGGTATAAGGATCAACACCAGTCCACACTTCAGCAGGCGTATGACCGTGCAAATGCTGATGCGGCCTAATTACGTTATACCAAGTCGTAAAATCACTCAGCAAATTATCCAGCATCAACCCATTGACAGGTGTGGTCACATTCAGCTTTTGCTTCAACGTTAAAAAGAAACGCTCAATCCTGCCGTTCTGCCACGGCTTGCCTGGCTCGCTGAATTCCTGGCGTATTCCCAATTCCTTCATACCGCGTCTGAATTTTTTACTGCGAAACACAGATGCGTTATCCGTACGAATAATTTTTGGTGCCCCAAAAAACTTGATCGCTTCTTTAATATGTTCAAGTATCACCGCAGAAGTTGCGAACTCCAAACGCTGCAACAGCAAATTCAGTCTTGTACCGTGATCCACGATACCAAGAATAAAATGGTTGACGCCATCTGCATCAAACTTCCCTGTACCATCCAGACACCATCGTACATTCGCAGGGCTAAATTCAGGAAATCGATTCCGCGTCTCTTTGCGTATCATCTCCATTTCAGAACGATACTTCCGTATCCAGCTATACACCGTCCCCAAACTGATCGTCATGCCTGTATGTGCATAGAGTCGATTAAACTCATTCTGAATCTGACGATAACTCTTGCCTTCTGCAAATCTCGTCAACACAAAGTCTAAAACCCAGCGCGGTTTAGGTCTACCTCTCTTTAATGATGCAACGGTTGTAATTTTCAAAAAACCATGATAAAAATTGAACTTATCTGAAAGCAATGTTATGTTTGAAAAAATCCTTAACGGCGAATCTCCAAGCTCTGTGTTTAGAAAAATAATTGAGGAAGATCCAACTATTGGAAATATTCGTCTTGGTGAAATGTTAAGCGATGAATTCGTCGAATTGGATAGTCTAGCTCAGGAATTTGTTTGGCATTGGAAAGGGCCGGGGAAAACTCAGGGCATGAGCGATGAAAGTTTGGATGCAGAGCTTTCGCGAATGTTAAAAGAGGCGGGGTATTTGTAGGTTGCTGCTGCTGTGCTGCCCCGTTCAGCGTTCAGTTAAACCAAATCATTCCGCCTGATCTGCATTTTTTGCAGAAAACGGTGGAAGTTTTGGTTCAGTTGAACACTAAACTGACGATTTTTTAATCAGCGCGATCAATGAATTTTGTTCGCCTGATTAAAATTTTAGCAAATTATTTATCAAAGACAAGCATCACCCTGAACACCCTAAATGTTCAACGCTGAAAGCTATTTTTGCTCTACGTGGCAGTGAGGCTAACGCCTCAAATAATAACCATTGAGCAAGCCATCCCAAGCACTAAAGTACTGAACTGATTTTGGCGCACAGGTACCATTGGGCACCAACGGCCAGCCCGACACCAGCAACACCACCTATATCGTGCGCGAAGGGCTGATCACTCGTTACTTCAGCTATGACGCAGCCAACCGTGTCAGCAGTATTGCGGTGGCCAGTTATGATTTGCAAGGTAACGGGGCAAGTATTCCTGGTTATCAGTTATTTGATTCTATGATGAATCATTTTGGTAATGAAGCGACAGGTGTAGGGGAAAATTGGACATCCGGTACAAATCTTGCGTTTGTTAATCAGGCAACGGCAGGAGGTGCGATGAGTATCGAAAATGCCGTATCAGGCACATGGACAGCTACAAATGCAGCACGTTATGGATTTACCAATGCAACAATTGTCGAAACTCCCGTAGGATCTCCCGGAAATTACACGAAGGTTAATGTTATTTTTACGAAACCATAATGAACGATACTTTAAATACTGAAATAATTGAAGAGTTAAAAAGATTAAGAGATGCGGGGAAGTCCCCTTCTGAATTGCTAAATTACATTAAGCGAGAATGCCCAGAAGCTACTCAATTCACTTATATGCAATATTTCAGAAAAGCCTTTGATTTATCTATTAAGCAAGTTTCATCTATTGGAGGGTGGCACAGCGGAGAGCTTTCAGATGAGAAGGTTGATGCGTTCCTTAATGAGGAAATGCTAAGCGGCAAATAGTACGAATGTTGCTGCCCCGTTCAGCGTTCAGCTAAACCAAATCATTCCGTCTGATCTGCATTTTTTGCATAAAACGGCGGATGTTTTGGTTCAGTTGAACACTGAACTGACGATTTTTTCTTCAGCGCGAACAATGAATGTTGTCCGCCGGATTAAAATTTGATCAAATTATTTATCAAAGACGAGCATCACCCTGAACACACAAAATGTTCAACGCTGAAAGCTATTTTTGTGTTACGGATAATGTTGCTAACGCCTCAAATAGTAGCCAGATAACAAACCATCCCAAGCACTAAAGTACTGAACTGATTTTGGTGCACAGGTATAAGGATCAACACCAGTCCACACTTCAGCAGGCGTATGACCATGCAAATGCTGATGCGGCCTAATTACGTTATACCAGGCCGTAAAATCACTCAGCAAATTATCCAGCATCACCGCATTGACAGGTATGGTCAGATTCAGTTTTTGCTTCAACGTTAAAACGAAACGCTCAATCCTGCCGTTCTGCCACGGCTTGCCCGGCTCGCTGAATTCCTGTGGCGTATTCCCAATTCCGTCATACCGCGTCTGAATTTTTTACTGCGAAACACAGATGCGTTATCTGTACGAATAATTTTTGGTGAGCCAAATAAGTTGATCGCTTCTTTATGTTATTTTTACAAAATCAAAATGAAACCAATATTAGATACAAGAATAATCGACGAATTAAGGCGGTTAAAATCTCTGGGAGAACCTCCTTCTACATTACTCAGATATATTAGGAGTGAATGTGCTGCAGATTATGTCAAGACATTTACTTGTGTGAGCTATTTCAGAGTTGCCTTTGATTTGTCTATAAAAGCAGTCTCAACTATACAGGGTTGGGAAAGCGGTGAAATATCAGATCAAAGAATTGATAAGTACATTTCCGACGAGTGGTAAATGAAATGTGAACTGAAATTGGGATAAGGAATTGCAATCGAAAATCATTTTACTTAAGTGAGTAAAGAATGGCTGGAACTATTTTTATTTCAAAAGATGTGCATATGCCAGTTAGCACGAACCAACTTGATTACCTTACTGAACGAGTGCGTATTTATGAAAGTTAGTGACATCTTAAAAAAAGGGGATGCGTTACTAGATGCAGAAATAAGCATTGAAGGTATATTTGTCATGAAGCGAGGTGTTGGATACTTCGTCGATTCAAAAGATTATAGAGATAATATTGATGAAGCAATATTCATCGATTATCCGAATTTGGAGAAATATCTAGAGTCGAAAGTTCCTGGGTTAGCAGGAGGTCAATATAGTTATTGCGACAACGCAGCCATTGCAGGAGTGCTAAAAAAAGAAAGCTCACAAGCATTTAAGTATTCTTTAATTTGCATAAAATTTTTTACAGTATATAAATATGGCAAACCTATGCCAGTTTTATCTTGATAGTGTTGCGCGCTTCACTTTGATCGCACTCCCGGCCAAATTATCATCTAATTATTATGTTTTCTATTCATAACGAAAAAGCCCGAATGCGTTTGGCGCATATAGATGGAAATCTATATGGACAATCATTTAATTCTGAACGCATCTTGCGCTTGATTAATAGAATTGTTGCTAATGAGTCGAACGCAACTCAATGCATTTTGCAATTGATGAGTTACGCGACGGCGAAAGGAATGTCAACGTGGTTTCATACTGAAGATTTATCAGTAGTAAAAAATTGGTTTTATGTCAGAAGTAAATTGGAATTTATCCTTGGGAGTCCACCATACAATCAAACTGGTGGCTCATTGGCATTTGAGAACCAGGCTCTATTTGGTATGTTTTATTTGGCATCTGACCATCCCGGCCTGATTAACTGGTACTCAAATTTTGATAGTAAATTTGACAAAAAGCGTACGGAAAATACTGCGTCGTTCGGATTTTGGACGCAGCAATTTTTTATTGCCCTACGTGGGGAATGGGATGTTTTGATTGAACGCTGTGAACGCATACTGGCAAATCCTCCAACTGGCTCAAGGGAGAAAAAATTCATGCCAGATCATCATTTTTATCTTGCGCTGGCAAAAGGTGATGTTGGTGGCATGGAAGCTATCATAAAAGAATTGGTTACGCCAAAATTAATCGCAAGACGTGAGCCCATAGAGGGAGGATATACTGCTGATTTGATTTGTACTCCTGCCATCTTGTACAGCAAACTTGCATGGCGACATGGTTACCAAATCGAAGTCGATAGCCCTTATATTCCGAAAGCTTGGCTACCTATTTCCCCTTTGGACTTATATGAAGATCCTTTTGACTTTATGAAACAATATTCGATTTGAAGTGAGACCGTCGGCAACGCCGATAGCAGTGTGTAGTACTTAATTGCCGAAAATAGAAGAATGAACTTAAGTACGGATTTACGTAGAAAAATCAGCATTATTCTCGGCAGGGAAATTCTTCCCGTCGAACATGGCAACGTTGAATCCTTTGCTGACTTCACGAAGTCGGACGTGACTGAAATTAGTCTTTTAGAAAAAAAGAGTGGGGTATTGGCTATATCCTATATAAGATTCAGACTAAAAGGTGATGTTGAGCTTAATCTTGCAGTATCGTATTACGCGTCAGTTATTCAACAGGGAGTACCTGTAGCCGATTGGCTACGGGGCGATTAGTTCAATACAGGTATCACAGGTACTACGACTACCGTCCGTTGATTATGGCACTGTTGCTTGTACTTCAGAGTACATTAAAAGTTTTTTAGCCCGATTTAATATCGGGCTTTTTTTAGCAGACATTTTTAAAAAGAAACCAGTGCTTGCGTTAACGCCTAGAGTCCCAAAAAATGGAACATCAAAATTCTCGTAATTTTTATGGCTATGTTGAGTGTCGCGAAAGCGAAACCAGCCTTTTATCCTGCCTCTCTGTTTTATTGAATTTATGGGGTGTCAAAGTCAGGCTCACGCATTTGCTGGGGCTGGCTCCTTTGGCTCGTGGGCAGGTGTCAGAAAAATTATTGCTTGTACTAACACGACGGTTGGGCATGCAGACCATGCATGTTGTCAAAGAAGATTTGATGACCGTGCTGGCGTCATGGCCTGTGCTTGTGTTGTGTGAATCTGGCTTTTGTTTTTTGCTGCTTAAAACCGAGCATGATCATTTTGTTGCTGCACTGCCTGGGCACGCAGAACAGGTTTGTAAAGTTCCATTTAATGCTGAGCTCTTACAGCAACCCCATATTGCCTATGCAGTACGCATGCCTCGTTTGGGGCCAGCTGTACCCAAAGGGGAACGTCACCCCAAACTGTATTTGCTGCCCTGGCAGGACAGCTATCGGGGTGCTTATGATAGAAGTGCATTTTTAGCTTATGAAGCCCATACTGCAAAATTGCCCAGGGTATTTTTCTTGCCACCACAGCCACTGATAGCACTGACTGCATCTGCCTTAATGACTTCACATGCGAGCATTTGTGTTACACGCCCACAACATTATGGCTGCTTTCGTGATTTCAATTTGAAGCGCGGTGATACCGTGTTTGTGCAACATACAGCGTTGCCTGCAGTTGTTGATGCTTTGCTTGCTGTTGCCCGTGAACACCGCCCTAATGACACACAGGCAGCAGTGCAGTTTGCTGCCAGATTGTTTTCCGACTTTTTAGCCATACATTCGTTTGTCAACGCCAATCAAAGAATGGCGATGCTGATCGTAACGAACTATCTGGCCAAATGGAATCTGTCTATGCAATGGCAGCAAATTACCAGTACGCAGTTTTACTATTGGATGCGTTTAGCTACGCGGGGGCATATCTGTTTTCTGGAGGAAGGATTTAAGGCTAACTGTGTCAGTTCTCCCGGAACTACCGGTGAACATTGATGTGATCACCAGAAATTGAAGATGACCTGCAAAGTAAAAAATGCTCTGAACGCTATCGTTGAGCAAGGGAAAATCAAGCAAGAAAATTTGATTGGCTGTAGTTTTCAAGAAATCGAAACAGTTGAAAAACATTTTGGCTGTCAGATGCCTCAAGCCTATCAAGATTTTTTAAGTCTCGCAGGTAAAGGGGCTGGGAAGCTTTTTCGTGGGACTGATATTTTTTACCCTCGCATCTTGCAACTTCAAGATGAAGCTGAGAAATTACTGATTGAGCTGGGGTTACCGCACCTTTTGCCAACTGGTGCAAAGGTGTTCTGTATGCATCAAGGGTATGAGTTAAATTATTTTCTCCCCACATCTGAAGACCCACCTGTTTTTCAATTTTTTGAAGGGCAAGATGTAGCAACGATGTCATGGGAATCATTGTCAGAGTTTGTCATGAGCGGCATAAAGACCCATTTGAAGCTCTGGGCTGATTTGAATTAGTTGCAAGTGCACTGAGCCAAAATTATTTGTTCTCTCAATTGAATAGCGAGGACATTGCATCTTAAGCAATCTTTTCAACATGTATCGATAGAATTACGTTTTCAGCTCTCAAAAGCGAAGCACCCCGGCAATTCTCGTCATTTAATTCTGCATTTCTCACAAAGTTGATGAAGGACGGGTATCATTCAGCATCAAACTTTGCAAATACATCATGGCATCAATAATTCGCTCCCCTACTCTCTCTGAGCACAAACGAAAACTCGTATCGCGTGCTTCCAAAGAGAAAATTGCTCAACCCAGTGCTGCTCCTTCAGCGGAGCCGGTTGGTGTTGTCGCCAATGTACCAAGCCAGACTGAAGCAGCATCAGTTGCGGCTGCAGCTGATGCAAGCAAAAATGTTAATGAGCTTATTGAGCAAGCACGCAGTTCTGTGTTGGCACAAATTAAAGATGAGGCAGAGGCTGCACGTGAATTAGGGCGTCAGCGCGGTTTGCGTGAAGGACGCCAAGCGGGAATGGAAGAAGCGAAAGCTGAATTCGTGACTGAATTTGCACGGATCAAGTCAATAACGGAAAATTTACAAAATGCGATAGAAACCGGGGTCAAGGGTGTTGAAGACTTGGCTATTGCTATTGTCTTTGAGTCTGTTTGCAAGATTTTGGGAAGTAGCGCTGTGTCTCTGGATGGCGTGCAAGGAATAGTGCGCGAAGTTGCAAAAAGGGTCAGTGTGAAAGAAAAACTCATTGTCAGGATCAACCCTTTGGATTTCAATCTTCTTCAAAGTGGCGGCGCATTGGATACGACACTTCCGTCACAAACAAACGATGCAGTTACGTGGATGCCTGATAGCAATATCGCCTTGGGAGGCATTATTCTTGAGACCAACGTTGGCGATTTTGATGCTCGCCTTGAAACACAGGTCGAGAATTTACGCACTACATTGTTAAACGTTCGAAGCTCTCTTGTTTCACAATGACTTCCTGGGATTTGCTGGTAACCCATGCAATATTAACTTAATTGCAATACAGGGACAAAAAACAGGGTGCTGATGAATGCACCCTTTCTGTATGCTCATTTACTCAAAAACTCGCTTTTTAGCTCAATGTACAAATACCGGCAGCGTCTGAATATTTGCATTTGCAGAAGAAACATGATGCACATCAAGTCAAATTCTTGCTCTATCTGTCAGCATGGCGCATCTGCCTACGCGACTTGACCGGTACTCACTTGAGAAACCGCCGCAACGGGCCTGCATTTGCTTATGCGCAAACTATATAAGCCTGATTTGTGGGAACTGCTGAATTGCCTTAAAATACAAGGCTTTGCAGCTATAAGCCCGTTTTTTGCGCTTTTGCTGTGCCGAACCCCGAATTTTTAGATTGGACTGTTATGACCCACGTTGTGACCGAATCCTGCATCCGCTGCCGTTATACCGATTGCGTGGATGTCTGCCCGGTGGACTGTTTCCGTGCTGGCCCGAATTTCCTGGTCATTGACCCGGACGAATGCATTGATTGCGCCGTTTGTGTCGCAGAATGCCCTGCCAATGCCATTTTTGCAGAAGAAGACGTGCCTGCCGATCAACAGCAGTTTATCAAGATCAATGCTGATCTGACACGTAACTGGCCTTCGATTACCAAGACAGTCACGCCTTTGCCAGATGCGGATGACTGGAAAGATGTCAAAGATAAATTGCAATATCTGCAAAAGTAATACAGAGCAGTAGCTAACCAGCTCAAACAAACCGCAATATCAGGAATCATCCCGTCGTATGGAAAATAAACAAACAAACGCGGCCAGCGCCGCCATTGAAGCAGATGCCGTCATCGTCGGCGCAGGCCCGGTTGGCCTGTTCCAGGTGTTCGAATTAGGTCTACTTGAAATTAAAGCCCATGTCATTGACTCTCTGCCTGTCGTCGGTGGCCAATGTGTGGAGCTGTACCCTGACAAACCTATTTACGATATCCCAGCAGTACCCGTCTGCACAGGTCAGGAACTGACGGACAATCTGTTGAAACAAATCGAACCTTTCGAGCCGACTTTCCACCTGGGCCAGGAAGTGACGCTGGTTGAGCGCCGTGAAGATGGCCGCTTTGATCTGGAAACATCGACTGGTACACGTTTCATCACTAAAACCATTTTCATTGCTGCAGGCGTTGGTTCTTTCCAGCCACGTACTTTGAAAGTCGAAGGCATAGAAGCGTTTGAAAACAAACAGGTTTTTTATCGCGTCAAAGACCCTACCCAGTTCCATGGCAAAAATCTGGTGATCTGTGGTGGTGGTGACTCTGCGCTGGACTGGGCATTGAATCTTGTCGGCAAGGCTGAATCCGTTGTGTTGCTGCATCGTCGTGAAGATTTCCGCGCTGCGCCCGCTTCGGTCGCCAAGATGAAAGAATTGTGCGATAACTATGAAATGCAATTGACCATAGGTCAGGTTACAGGCATAGAAACCAAAGATGATGTCCTGTCTGAAATCAAGGTTACTGGTGCGGATGGCGTCACCCGCCGTATGCCACTGGACACTTTGCTGGTCTTCTTTGGCTTGTCGCCAAAACTTGGCCCAATCGCTGAATGGGGTCTGGACATAGAACGCAAGCAATTGAAGGTCGTCAATACTGAAAAATTTGAGACCAATGTGCCTGGCATTTTTGCTGTTGGTGACATCAACACCTACCCTGGCAAGAAAAAACTCATTTTGTCCGGCTTCCATGAAGCTGCACTGGCTGCGTTTGGTGCTGCACCATATATTTTCCCTGACAAGAAAATCCATATGCAGTACACCACTACGTCGCCAAAGTTGCACAAGATCCTGGGTGTGGAAACACCGGTTTTCGATTAAGCTGGCAAGCTGTTAAACAAAAAGCGCAAAGAAATTCTTTGCGCTTTTTTGTTTTTGAAGGTGGCGAACTGACCACAACTACCTACCATCAAACAGTTACACACGCATGCGGCCATGTAGCCACATGTTCACATGACCTCAATTAACCGGCACATAAGATTCAGATTCCCTGAACTTATGGGCAATCTGATTGAATTCATCGGTAATCTGCAGGAAGGCGTCCAGGATGTCTGGATCAAAATGACTGCCATGTCCCTTGCGCATGATGCTGATGGCTTCCTCGTGGCTAAATGCGGGCTTGTAGACACGTTTGGAGATCAGGGCATCATACACGTCAGCTACGGCCATCAGGCGTGCAGAAAGCGGTATGGCGTCGCCTGCCAGGTTCTCAGGATAACCTGAGCCATCCCATTTTTCCTGATGGGAATAGGTGATCTCTCTGGCAAAGCGCAAAAATTCATTACTTTCACCCAGATACATTTCTACCGATATGATGGTTTCGCGACCATAGGTGGTATGCAACTTCATTATTTCAAATTCTTCGGACGTGAGTTTGTCCGGTTTCAGCAAGATATTGTCGGGTATACCAACCTTGCCGATATCATGCAGGGGTGCAGATTTATATAATAAATCTATGTTTTCATCGGTCAATTCAGTATGAAAACGTGGATGATTCTGCAATTTGCGCGCCAGCGCGGCGACATAGTTTTGTGTGCGCCGGATATGGTTGCCTGTTTCATTGTCACGCGTTTCAGCCAGCGATGCCATGGCCATGATGATGGCGTCTTGCATCTTGCCCAGCTTGCGGGTACGGTCTTGCACCAGGCTTTCCAGATGCTTGTTCTGGTCTTGCAGCAAATGGCGTGCACGCACCAGATTAAGCTGGGTAGCTACACGCGCCAACACGATAGGTGGGCTGATAGGCTTGCTGATGTAATCCACTGCCCCCAGTCTCAGGCCCATTTCTTCATCCTGCACCTGGCTCTTGGCCGTCAGAAAGATGATGGGAATATCGGCGGTGGTCGGCTCAGCCTTCAGGCGGCGGCAGGTTTCATAACCATCCATTTCGGGCATCATGACATCCAGCAATATCAGGTCCGGCCCTGGCAGGCTGGACGCGATTTGCAAGGCCTTCAGACCATTGGTGGCAATTTTTATTTTGTACTGATCTTTCAACAAACCCGACAGCAGGGAAATATTGTCTGGCGTATCGTCGACAATCAACACTACCTGCTTCGCATTATGGTCGAACATTTCATTCATGTTTTACCTCGCCCCGATTACTAGATTACCAGTACTGTTTTCTTTGAAGCCGGTGACTACGGATTGACTCATCAAATCAAAGTATTGCGTAACCGAGATTCTTTGCGCTGTTACTCAATAAGCTCAGGGCTACATCATAATCAAACTGTCTGACGGCCCGCATAATTTGCTTGTGCACATCCACACCAAATGCATTGGCGATCATCTCTCCTGACTCTAACAGTAAGTCCACCGCCTCGCCATCGTAATCTCGCAACAAATTGCAACATTTATCCAACAGTTGTTGCATGACATCATGGTCAACCGGTGTCAGTTCTGGTGTTTTTACTTCAGCTTTGTTGAGTGATTTTTCCTGCGCCAGGACCTGATCAATCGCTGAAACAGTCGCATGCAACCTGGCTTCACACTCATCCAGCACCGTACCTAACACGGACCAATCCACTTTTTCATGCAGCATCAGCTCCAATTCAGCGGCCAAAGGCTGTATCTGCTTGGCGCCGATCAGGCCGGCAACACCCTTCAGGGTATGTGCCAGGCGCTCTGCCAGTAAATGATCGCCGTTGGTATAGGCTATACGCATTTGTTCAGGTACGCTTCTTTGGTCATCACAAAAACGTGACAACAATTCCAGGTAAAAAGCCCGGTTACCCAAAGTACGGCTCAAGCCTTCTCCGGTATCTACACCTTCGATAAGCAAGGTATTGCCAGCATCCTGTACCGGCAGCTGCACGGTGTCAAAATTATCCCCGGAAACATGTCCCTGACACCAGTGAGAAATGGCGTGATACAGTTCTTTGGGATTGATGGGTTTAGCCAGATGGGCATTCATGCCGGAGGCGAAACAGAGTTCCCGTTCTTCCACCATGGCATGTGCCGTCATGGCGACGATGGGCAACACGTCGAAACGTTTGTCAGCACGTATCAGTTTAGTGGCTTCGTGCCCATCCATTTCGGGCATCTGTACATCCATGAACACGACACCGTAATATTCAGGCCCAGCTTCACGCAAGGTATTGACGGCTATCTTGCCATTGTTGGCGACGTCGACTGCAATACCTGCGGCCTCCATCAATTCCATGGCAATTTGCTGATTGATTTCGTTGTCTTCCACCAGTAACACACGTAAATCGGTATATTTGGGTATCAGCACACCGTGGGCACTGGAGACAGCATAGCCGGTGCTGGAGAACAATTCAATCATGCAATCGACCAGAGTCGATGCGTTGACTGGTTTAGTCAGGAAACCATCCGGTATTGCAATATCGTCGCGGTAACTGACTTCCTCCCTGCCATGCGCACTGACCAATACCATCAAAGGTGTCGGTTGCAGCGAGCCGTCGCGCTTCAGGTAGGTAATCAATTCCAGACCATCCATTTCCGGCATGCGCAGGTCGGTAAATATGATGCCATAGGGGCGTGTCAGATTACATTGCCGCACCGCATGTAAGGCGGCTGCACCACTGGTGACCACATCAATATCTACCGGCAGTTCTGTCAGTATTTCTTGCAATATCTCCGCTGCGGCCAGATTGTCGTCCACGATCAGAATACGCATTCCATTAATGGCTGCCGGAATGACCTGGCGTTGAACTATAGGTTGGGCAATGCCGAACCAGCCAGTAAAGTGTACGCAAGTACCGACACCGGCTTCGCTCGTGAGGGCAATTTCACCTCCCATCAATTCGACCATACCCTTGGAAATGGACAGCCCCAGACCGGTTCCACCAAACTTGCGGGTCGTCGATTCATCCGCCTGGCTGAATGGCCTGAACAATTTGCCTGACTGTTCTTCGTTCATGCCTATGCCGGTGTCACGTACTTCGAATCTGAGTTTTACTTTGCCGTTCAACATTTCCAGCAACTGGCATGTGACGTAGATTTCCCCCTGCTCGGTGAACTTGATGGCGTTATTGATGAGATTGATCAGGACCTGTCCCAGACGCAAGGGATCGCCATTTAAATATCGCGGAATATCCGGAGGTGCGCGGAACAAAAATTCCAGCCCTTTTTCATCCGCCTTGTCGGTGGTCACGGCAGAGATATTGTTGAGTACTTCATCCAGATCAAAATCAATATGCTCTATGCTTAACTTGCCAGCTTCGATTTTTGAGAAATCCAGAATGTCATTAATGATGCCCAACAAGGAAATCCCGGCTTTATGAATTTTATCAACATAGTCTTTTTGTTTGGCATTCAGTTCTGTCCGCAATGCCAAATGGGCCATGCCGATAATGGCATTCATTGGAGTACGTATTTCATGGCTCATATTGGCCAGGAACATGGATTTGGCTTCCGTCGTTTCTTCCGCATGGCGACGTGCCATTTCTGCATCTTTCAGTTCATTTTGCATTTGCAGCGTCTGCAGGCGTATTTGCTCCGCCATGCTTTCCTTGAGCTGGGATTCCAGCAGCTTGCGCTGCGTGATATCGGACACAAACGACAGCGTGGCTGGCCGCCCCTCCCAATCGATCAGGACGGCAGAAAGCTCAGCCCAGATGATTGATTTGGTGGTGTGATTCTGTATGCGAAAATGGTAATACTGCTCAACATTCTCGCCACGCAAACGACGGGTATGGTGATCAATCACCATCGGTCTGTCATCGGGATAAATCGCCGAGATAAAAGATAGTTGCGCCAGCTCTTCCGCGTTGTAGCCTGTCAGGCTTTGCACGCGGGGGTTGGCAAATACGATGCGACCATCCTGCACCACCAGGATACCTTCGGTCACATTGTTAATGAGTTGACGATAATGCTGTTCGGACTTGCTGAGGTCTTCTTCCAACTGGCGACGGGCTGAAATATCCATGACCACCCAGACCGTACCGTGGGCAAGGTTATCCTTATCCACTGCGCGACCTGAAAAATGCACCCAAAATACGTTGCCATCACTGCGCCGCATTTTCAATTCAGCCTCATAGGCTTCACCACGCAGCACCGATTGATTGACGGCGGCGCCAGATTCCAGATAGGCTTCGCGTGACTCGTAAAAAGGTTCCAGCGACGCGCCCAGCACTTTGTACCGTTCAACGCCGAAGATTTGACAGAGCGGCGTATTCACCCATTGAACCCGGCCCTGATTATTCAGAAACACCATGCCAACGATGGAATTTTCCAATACGGTTTCGCGTTCAGCCAGCATGCGCTTGAGTTCATCTTCAAGCTGTCGCCTCTCCACCATGGCTCTTTCAGCCATGCGTCTGGCCAGTTCAGCTTCTTTCAGTTCATTTCTGATGTGCAGGGTCTGCACATGCACGCGGGTAGCCAGTCCCTGAGCCTTGGCAAACAGATCAAGATAGCGTTTTTGCTCGTTGTAGGCTTCCTTCCAGTCTTCCATTTCAGTGAAGATCTCTGACAACTCCTTGATGGCGCGCAGCGGCATGTAGATGTAACCATTGCCCCCAACTTCGTCAACAGCATGTCGCAGATCGCGGATCGCTTCGGGATAACGCTTGTGGCATCTGTGCAAGTGACCGCTGACCCACCAGCTATAGGGTTTCAGATGTTTGTCTTCAAAACTGCTGAGCAAAGCCATGGCTGTTTCGCTGAGCTTGTCCGCCTCGTCAAGCTGACCACGCATCGCCAGCGTGTAGGCAGCAACTGACAAGCAAAAAGTACGGCTGGCAACGTCAGAATTATGGCCGGTCTGGATATCACCGATGTAGCTGGCTATGGTCTGGTAGGCTTCTTCATATTTATCCAGCGACACTTTGCACAAGGCCAGCATGGTGGACACAAAAGGAGCCAGCCAGCGCTCAGAGGAATGTACAGCAATATCCCTGGCTTCCTGCAGCAAGACTTCAGCATCTTCAGCGTTGCCACTGACATAGAAAATCTCACCCAGATTGGCAGTTACCTGCGCCACCCGGTTTGGTATTTGCAGACTGCGCGCATCATTCAACGCAGTATAAAAATGACGAATAGCTTCTTCGGTATAACCCAGCTCCTGGGAAAGAATACCCAGCATGTTGTACACCACAATCGAAACACGGCTGGTACGCATGCGCAAGGCAGGTATGATACGCGCATGGCACAAGGCATAGGCTTCCTGCACATTGCCACGTCGGCGCCAGACGGCAATGGTGCCAAATAAGGCAAATGCCATGCCTTCATGTTCATCTACCGATTCAAACAAGGTGGCACCACGCTCGAAGACTGGCGCTGCCAGCTCCAGGCGGCCATCAAAATAATCGGCAAAGGCATCAATCAAATCAGCCGCAATCAATGATGCGGGGCTGCTTTTTATGTTTTCCTGACGACGCATCTCGGCAGCGATCTTACGACCCTCAGCAGGGACATCACGCATCAGGTCCAGTGCGTCCAGACAGCGCTCGCGCCAGTGAATTTCTGTTTGAGAACTATCTTTACTCATTCTGCTCAGCTCTTCAGAAAGAAATGATGCCATCTAAAAATGGAGGAGACCGGACATGTTGCCAGCCCCGGTGTCTTGTCAGTTACCTACCCAGCATACGAATAGAGGACGATATGACATTGTATTTGTATACCTGCAAGACAAACTCATTTATCTGCATCTTTATCTCTACATGTGTCTCTTCATTGGCATCCGCCTATTTGTAGCTGCAATCCGTACCCGTTATCACAAAAATTTCGTCCCACATGACACTGCAAGTAGCAATATTGGCCTGCAATCCGGTGGAACTTATTGATGCTTTTTGAAAAAATAACTTAAATTTCAACTTTTCCACAAGAAATAATTGTATATAGATCAATAATTTAACATTAATTCACAACATCAAGTTATGCAACTCTTTTGGTCAGCCCAAAATTTTTAAAACTGGTTTATGATGCATTGCAACAGTTTGACTTAAGTGTTTTTTCTTAGTCATCAGCATTGCAGCAACAACGCACTCTGTGGCAAGAAATTATCGATGGCACCCTATTCGAAAGATTCACTATGCTTTATCAACTTCATGAACTCAATCGTGCATTTCTGAACCCGCTGACGCAGTGGGCAGAAGCATCATCCAAACTGTTTACCAATCCTGTGTCACCACTGGCACACACACCTTATTCGCAGCGAATTGCGGCGGGTTATGAGCTGCTGTTCCGCCTGGGTAAAGATTACGAAAAACCGGAATTTGGCATTACCTCTACCACCATTGATGGTCAGGTCGTCGAAATTGCACAAACTACCGCTGTCATCAAACCTTTCTGCAAGTTACTGCACTTCAAGAAAGTGCTGGGCGACAAGGAAGCCGTCAAGCTTAACCATCCTAAAGTGCTGCTGGTAGCGCCGCTGTCAGGTCATCATTCGACATTGTTGCGCGACACTGTACGTGGTCTGCTGCCCAAGCATGATGTATATATCACTGACTGGACGGATGCACGCATGGTGCCCTTGTCTGCCGGCGCTTTTCATCTGCATGACTATATTTATTATGTGCAGGATTTCATCCACTTCCTGGGTGCTGGCACTCATGTTATTTCTGTCTGCCAACCTACGGTCCCGGTACTGGCTGCCATTTCTTTGATGGCAACGGCAAAAGACCCTCTGTTGCCAAAGACCATGACCTTGATGGGTGGCCCGATTGACCCACGTAAATCACCTACCCAGGTCAACAATCTTGCGACGGAGAAAAAATTCTCCTGGTTTGAAAATACCGTGATTTACAGTGTGCCTGCTAACTACCCTGGCTATGGTCGCAAGGTTTATCCTGGCTTCCTGCAGCACACCGGATTTGTCGCCATGAACCCGGATCGCCACGCGCAAAGCCACTGGGACTTTTATCAACACCTGATACAGGGTGATGATGATTCCGCAGAGCAGCATCGCAAATTCTACGATGAATACAATGCGGTCCTGGACATGCCGTCTGAATACTATCTGGATACCATCAAGACGGTCTTCCAGGAATTCCGCCTGCCTACCGGCACTTGGGAAGTGGAAGGCAAACTGGTCAGACCACAAGATATCAAGACAGTAGCCCTGTTCACTGTTGAAGGCGAACTCGATGATATTTCAGGCCCTGGCCAGACACAGGCTGCGCATGACTTGTGCAGCAGTATTCCGGCCAATATGAAGCAGGATTATGTTGCCCCTGGTTGCGGCCACTATGGCATTTTCTCTGGCCGTCGCTGGCGCGATATCATCTGCCCGAAAATTGGCGAATTCATCAAGGATCATTCCTGATATTGTCTGGCAGTATCAATCTAAACCAATAAAAGCCGCTGCCTGCAAAGCCAGTGGCTTTTTTGTTTGTCGACACACTGCTTTCAGCGGATAATCACGTCTCCTCATCGTTTTTTGATATCCCGTGCTACTTTCACTTGCCGACCAGATAGAAAACGCATTGCCGCAAACCCAGTGCACCAAATGCGGCTACCCTGCTTGCCGTCCGTATGCCGAGGCCATTGCCGACGGCACGGCCAATTACAATCAATGTCCGCCAGGTGGGCAAGAAGGCATACAGCGTATCGCGCATATTTTGGGTAAGCCATTGATACAACTGGACAGCAGCCATGGCCACGAGCGCGAACGCCCGGTCGCAGTGATAGAAGAAGCCTACTGCATAGGCTGCACATTGTGCATACAAGCCTGCCCGGTAGACGCCATTATTGGTGCCCCCAAGCAAATGCACACCATCATCCCCGAGTTATGTACTGGCTGCGACCTGTGCGTAGCCCCCTGCCCGGTCGATTGCATCAGCATGCTGCCTGTCACCCCTGGAAAAACTGGCTGGGATGCCTGGAGTGAAGAGAAAGCCACTCAAGCCCGGCAGCAATTCCATACCCGGCAACAGCGCTTATTGAGGGAAAAACAGGAAAACGACGCACGACTGGCAGCCAAGGCTGCCGCCAAACTGGTCGCCCTGGAAGCAGAACCCGCTCTCAGCGCAGAAGAAATCGCCAGCAAGGAACGGAAAAAAGCGATCATCGCTGCCGCCATAGAAAGAGCGCGCCTGAAAAAATTGCAAACCGATTCCGAGGATAATAAAGAATGAATGCGGCTAAACGTCACGCGATTTTCACCCGTCTGCAACAACAAAACCCGCATCCGACCACCGAACTGGAATACACAACGCCGTTTGAATTGCTGATTGCCGTACTGCTGTCTGCACAGGCAACCGATGTCTCGGTCAACAAAGCCACCCGGTTGCTTTATCCAGTCGCCAATACGCCTGCCAAGATTCATGCCCTGGGGGTGGATGGCCTGATCCCATACATACAAACGATAGGCCTGTTTCGCACCAAGGCCAAAAACGTGATTGAGACGTGCCGTATACTGATGGCCGAGCATGATGGCGAAGTCCCACGTCAACGCGAAGCACTGGAAGCACTGCCAGGCGTAGGCCGGAAAACCGCTAATGTGGTGATGAATACCGCTTTTGGTGAACCCACCATCGCCGTCGATACGCATATCTTTCGCGTATCGAATCGCACCGGCATTGCACCTGGCAAAAATGTCGATATCGTCGAAGAAAAATTACTGAAATTTGTTCCGGCAGAATTCAAACAGGATGCCCATCACTGGCTGATTTTGCATGGTCGTTATACTTGCATCGCCAGAAAACCCAAGTGCTGGAATTGCATGATTGCCGATCTGTGCGACTTCAAGCAAAAAACACCTGTACCTGACATCGTTTGAGCCGCTCGCGATGAAATACGGATGAAGAGTCCTTTACAGAACTCTTCAGCAAATAGCGTGCTTACCCAAATAAAATGATCAGACTATCTTGCAAGCCTCATCAAAAGCCAGGCGAGGTGAACGCGGGAATAATTGTTGTGCATCGCCATAGCCCAGACTGCAAATGAAGTTAGCCTTGACGCTGGTGCCGGCAAAAAAACTGGCATTCAGTTTGTCTGCATCAAAACCTGACATAGGGCCGCAATCCAGGCCCACTGCACGCGCCGCCAGCATCAGGTAAGCTCCCTGTAGCGATGAATTGCGGAAAGCCGTCGCATCGATCATAGGCTGATTACCGACGAACCATGAGCGCGCATCTGCATGTGGAAACAGCTGTGGCAATTTTTCATAAAATTCCATGTCCATGCCTATGATGGCAGTCACGGGGGCTGCTCTGGTTTTTTCCAGATTGCCAGGAGATACACAAGCCAGCAGCTTCTCTTTTTCTGCTGCCGATTTCACAAAAATGATACGGGCAGGAGAACAGTTGGCCGAAGTGGCACCCCACTTCATCAAATCATAAATATCTTGCAACTGTGCGTCCGTAACGGGCTTGTTCAGCCAGGCATTATGGGTACGGGCATTGGTGAACAACTGATTCAGGGATTCTTTGCCAAGCATGGGATTTCCTTTCAAATAATGTGTGGATCATAACCGAAGTCAATGAAAGCTACAGGGCAGTAAAATAAAATACCTTTTACAATAGCGGCATTTACTATTTTGGACTTGTTCATGTTCACCCCCAGCCAGCACGATGTGCGCCGTTTTTTTTGTGAAACCTTTCGTAAAAGCCGTGAAAGCCTGGTGCTGACGCCGCTGGAAATCATTGCCGCCGACTGGATCAGCCAACACCCTGAATATGCAGAAGCCCTGAGCGATGTAGAAGCAGCTCTGGAAACCAATTACAGCGTTGACCAAGGGCAGACCAATCCCTTTCTGCACCTGTCCATGCACCTGTCGATTGCCGAGCAAATCTCAGTAGATCAGCCGCCTGGTGTCAGGCAAGCATTTCAGATACTGGCCAGAAGAAATAATTCAGAACACGAAGCCCATCATGAAATCATGGAATGCCTGGGTGAAATGATATGGAACTCACAAAGAAGCGGTCTGCCACCTGATGGACAAGCGTATATCGATGCCCTGAAAAAGCGCTGCAGTTAAACGCCCTTCAAGTCGACAAGTAGGCAAGCTCCGGCAAAAACCGGAAGCCAATAAAAAAAGCGAAGCATCAGCTTCGCTTTTTTTATGTCTGTACAGCAGAATTACTTCAACTGGTCATTCAGCAATTGCAGGATTTTCTCTGCAACAGCAGAAGAATCCACTTTACCGTCATTGCCATGTACCGACACATGACTGACTTCGCCATTCGGTGCATTTTTCACAAGAATACGGTATTTCTGTGCATTCTTGGCAGCATCACTGGAAGAACCAAACGAGAACAATTTGGAGAAGAAGCCTTCGCTGGCACCCTTGGTTTTGGCGTCAATGTCCTGATCAATGTAACGGACAAAGTACAGACCTTGCGAACGGTCCCTGTCTTCCACTGTAAAGCCAATGCGATCCAGTGCCAGGCCAACCCTGCGCCATGAGCGGTCAAAAGCCTCATCCACTTCCACATAGGAGGAACCATCTGCCTTCAGCAATTTGGAATGGGCAACGGCAGGCGCACCTGGCGCTGTAGCCGCTACTGCGACCTTGGCTTTTTCACCATCTGAACCCAGACGCACCATCAGACGCGACAAGAATTCAGCTTCCAGACCAGGATCAACTGGACGCGGCGTCCATACCGTACTGTCTTTTTGTGCACCAATCAATACCTCTTGTGCACCGCGATGGCTGATATAGATTTCTACTTCACCATTCGCACCACGCTCAATACGGGTGCGGAATTTATCACGCTCGCCAGTCGAATACAGGGAATCCAATACCTTGCCCAGGGTGTTACGGATAATATCCTGAGGGATTTTTGCGCGGTTTTCAGCCCAGTCGGTTTCCATCACACCGGCTTCTTGATTTTCAATATTGATGAGAAAGCCCAACTCTTGCCAGAAGTCCTTCAACTGTGGCCACAGGGCTTCAGGCGTATCCTTGACCACCAGCCAACGGGTCGTGCCATCACGCTCTATACGCATGTTTTGTACTTGCTTGACTGCAACTCCACCATTACCTGAATTGATGACCGCCTTATTGCCTTTTTCCAGATTGTAGGCAGACGCTGTTGCACTACTCTTGTTGGCTTCAGGGATAGAGAAACGGCTATCACGACGAATCTGGGTCAAATCCGGTGGCACCTCCAGGGATGCAGTCGTTGCCTTACTGGCACTTCTGTAATCAATGCGATTCGGTTCAAGCATGTTACTGATTGAACTACAGCCAGTTAAACCTATCAGCGCTACAGCGCCGATGATGCCGTTTTTAGCAACAAAGCTTTTTGCCATGTGAAAATCCCTACGAATTATTATCAATTAAAACTGCATGAAGCAAACTGACAGGATTCCTGCCTGTTCAGGGGAGATCATTGTAATACACCTGACTCGCGCAAAGCAGCACGAACGGTTTCATGATATTGCGCAGCCATGGGAACCAGCGGCAAGCGTATCCCCGTAGGGATCAATCCCATTTCAATCATCGCCCACTTCACTGGCAGAGGATTAGGTTCTACAAACAATTTATTATGCAGGGGCAACATGCGATTATTGATCGCAATCGCTTCTTTGATATTGCCACCCATGGCAGCTACACACAGTTCATGCATGGCGCGTGGTGCCACATTGGCAGTCACCGAAATATTCCCCTTGCCACCACACAGCATCAATGCCATGGCAGTTGCGTCATCACCCGAGAAAACGGCAAAAGACTCTGGTGCCAGACGGAGCAAGTCAGTACCCCTGGCGATATTGCCTGTTGCATCCTTGACACCGATGATGCCAGGAACCTGCGCCAGACGCAGTATGGTTTCATTTGACATGTCGGCAACCGTTCTGCCAGGCACGTTGTACAAAATGACAGGAATATCTACCGATTCAGCAATTTTCTTGAAATGCTGATACATGCCTTCCTGGGTAGGACGATTGTAATAAGGCACAACCTGCAAGGATGCGTCAGCACCGGCTTCCTTGGCAAATTTGGTCAGGGTAATGGCTTCTTCAGTTGAATTACCGCCAGAACCGGCGATGATAGGAATGCGCTTGTTCGCATGCTCAACCGTCACGCGTATCAATTCGCAATGTTCCGCTACAGAAACTGTAGGTGATTCGCCGGTTGTCCCGACAATGACAATACCATCTGTACCTTCAGCGATATGCCAGTCTATCAATTTGCGCAAACAAGGCAAATCGAGACTGCCATCTGCCTGCATGGGGGTTACGATCGCAACCAGACTTCCCTGAATCTTTGTCATGTTAATGCAAGAAAAAAGTAAAACCCTGATTGTAGCGGATACGCTGATAATCTGGGCGCAAATAGCTGGAATAAGCCTTTAAACTTGTAGGAGAATGTTTCAAAGCCTGTCCAAACCCTTGGTTTTTCCAGTTTTTCTGGCACAAATACGTTGGATCATTGCTGGTTTTGGCTGTTCAACATAACCCTCTTCATAGGCAATCACATGCATTGCCACCTGGGGATTAGACTGGATTTGCTCAAGAAGTTCGCCTTGCTGTAATAAAAAGGCCCGATTTGACGGTTTGCCAAACTGTTCGTTACCAACAGCAAAGGTTTCATAGATCAACACGCCGCCCGGGGCAAGACTGCCCAGTATGGCAGGGAACAGGGGTCTGTGCAGGTAATTACAGACCACGATGGCCTCAAAAGCGTTTTCTACAAATGGCCAGTTATCGTGTTCAACTTCCACTTCCAGATCATGCAGCATGGTACGAGCACCAGCCGTCTCCAGCATGACGAAACTTTGACCATCCCTGTCGAGCGCCAGTACCTCATAGTTTTTTTCAAGCAGGAACAGACTGTTCCTGCCACCGCCGCAAGCCAGATCCAGCACCAATCCGGCAGGCAACAAGGCAATATGTCTTTGCAACCAGGCAGAAGGCAGATTCATGATGCAGTCCCAGCTCACTTAACCCAATAACAGGAGGACAGGCGTAATCAGTATCCGCAAGATGATATTGCCCCCCACCATCAAGGGTAACATCCAGTATTGCAGCAAATGCAGCAAAGCCAGGCCCATCACAATGAAAAAGCAATACGGCTCCACTTTGGCAAATTTATACGCCATTTGATGCGGCAATAAGCTCAACAAAATCTGCCCCCCTGCCAGCGGTGGAATAGGAATCAGGTGAAAGGCAAACATGGCCAGGTTGGTCTGCACACCGGCCTGTGCCATTTGCAAAAAGAAAGGCTCTTCTACCTTCATGGCCTGCAAAATCACCAACAGTAACAACCAGGCAAAGCCCATGGCAAAGTTTGCCGCTGGGCCAGACAGGGCGATCCACTTCAGGTTTTTCTTGGGGTCGCGCAATTGCCCATAATTGATGGGCATGGGCTTGGCATAACCGAACAGGAAGGCCCCGCCGGTCGCCAGATATAGCACCACAGGAATGACAATGGTACCCAGGGGATCAATGTGCACCATAGGGTTGAAACTCAGGCGCCCTTGCGCCTGTGCCGTGGTATCGCCAAAGTGACGTGCCGTATATCCACGCGCAGCCTCATACAGGGTGATGGCAAAAATCACAGGCAAGGCGTAAGTCAATACGGTTTGTATAAGTTCATTCATGAATAAGCTCTAAGATGTCACTGGCAAACAAAAAGGGAGGAAAAACAGGTATTACAGACCAAACAGGGCCACATCTCCCCTTCCCTGGCGCACCAGTTCAGGAGAATCTGCCGTCATATCGACCACGGTAGTCGGTACCAGACTGCAGGCACCGCCATCGATCACCAGGTCAATCAGCTTTTGCAGGCGCTCGCGTATCAACTCGGGATCGGTCAAAGGTTCTGCTTCATCCGGCAAAATCAGGGTCGTTCCCAGCAAAGGTTGTTTTAATTCTTCCAGCAAGGCATGGGTAATACTGTTTTCCGGCACCCGCAAACCTATGGTCTTGCGTGAAGGATGGCTGAGGCGGCGCGGCACTTCCTTGGTCGCTTCCAGGATAAAGGTATACGGTCCTGGCGTCGCTGCCTTCAGCAAACGGTATTGGCGATTGTCGACTTTGGCATATTGGGCGATTTCAGACAAATCACGGCACAACAAGGTCAGATGATGTTTTTCATCAACATTGCGGATCTTGCGCAGACGCGTTACCGCATCCTTGTCATCCAGATGGCAAACCAATGCGTAGCAGGAATCCGTAGGCAAGGCCACGATGCCGCCATTGTCGATAATCTGCACTGCCTGCTTAATCAGCCTCAGTTGAGGATTGTCTGGGTGAATTTGAAAAAATTGGCTCATAAAAATAAGAAAGGCGGTAGCTGTGCTACCGCCACTAACATTCATTCAATCAATCAGCGCATGCTCTGCAATGCAGCGATACGCTGTTCTAATGGTGGATGCGTAGAAAACAATGCACCCCAGCCCGGTTTATCACTAATACCAGATGCCGCCATTGACTTTGGCAATTCGCCCGGGGCCATACCACCCAGTCTGGCCAAAGCATGAATCATGGGCTGGCGATTACCCAGCAACTGGGCTGAACCGGCATCCGCACGAAATTCGCGCTGCCGCGAAAACCAGGCAACGATCATCGATGCCGCTATACCAAACAGGATTTCACACACGAAAACGGTGACCACATAACCGATGCCCGGGCGATCATCATCCCCATTGCGAAATACCGCCTTGTCAATCGCATAGCCTACCACTCTGGCGAGGAAAACGACAAAGGTATTCACTACACCCTGTATCAAGGTCATGGTAACCATATCACCGTTGGCAATATGCGAGACTTCATGACCCAGCACGGCTTCGACCTCTTCCTTGCTCATGCCTTCCAGCAAACCCGTGGAAACGGCAACCAGAGCAGAGTTCTTGAAAGCTCCAGTGGCAAAAGCATTTGCTTCGCCATTGTATACCGCTACTTCCGGCATACCGATACCAGCCCTTTCAGATAAAGCTTTGACAGTATTCAGCAACCACAGTTCAGTCGAATTTGAAGGTGCGTCTATTACCCTGGCCCCCGTAGACCATTTTGCCATGGGCTTGCTGATCAGAAGGGAAAAAATGGCACCTGTGAACCCAACCACCAGGGAAAACGCCATCAGCGTTGTCAGTTGCAGGCCATTCGCCGTCAAAAACCGGTTGATGCCCAGCAGGGACAACACGACAGACATGACGGCCATTACCGCCAGATTAGTCAGTAAAAACAGCACAATACGCTTCATGACTCACCTCACTCAGGAAACTGCATAATTCATGTCCTGCAAATAAGGCCAATCCAGGTAAATTCAAGTCACGACCATTTTTCCCAGACCGGTTTTGCCATTGCTGGCAAGACGGGCAAGCGTCCAATATCGATTTCCGCATCTTGTGGTGAGTGGAAATCCGACCCGCGCGAAGACATGAACCCGTATTGCGCAGCAATCTTCGTGTATTCATCATACTGATCGACAGTATGACTACCAGTGACAGTTTCAATTGCCAAACCACCAAGGTTTTTGAATTCTGTAAAGAAAGCATCAAATGCCAGCGGGGTCAGGTCATAACGCCCTGGATGGGCAACGACTGCCACACCACCGGCGCTGCGTATCCAGCCCACTGCCTCACCCAATGTGGCCCAGCGATGCGGCACGTATCCGGGCTTGCCTTCGGCAAGATAATGTTTGAATACGTCCGATACGGTAGCACATGCACCTATTTCAACCAGATAACGGGCAAAATGTGAGCGCGAAATCAGGTCGGGGTTGCCGACGTATTTCAGTGCTCCCTCATAGGCGTTCAAAATACCGGCCCGACTGGCAAGTTCTGCTGCCATGTCGCGTGCCCGGCTCTCACGGCCTGAACGGGTTTTTGCTAGTCCATCAACCAGATACTGATTGGTTTCATCAATATTCAGGCCAACGATATGGATAGTCTTACCGGCCCAGGTAACAGAAATCTCGACGCCAGGAATATAAAGCATGCCCAGATCACGCGCTGCTTCACGTGCTTCAGGGATTCCTCCGACTTCATCATGATCAGTCAGGGCCCACATATCCACCCCGTTGGATTTGGCGCGTGCTGCAAGTTGTGCAGGTGCCAACACTCCATCGGAAACGATGGAATGACTATGCAGATCGGCGTTTAGCTCTGAAAATAACATGATGAACAAAAGAGAAACATTGCAGACAAGCCTGCGAACAGGCTCAACCAGACCCAAACACGAGTCTCGGTGGTTATTGTACTCCCGCAATGGTGATCGTGCTGCACTGCACGATCACTCGTTCTTTTCGTTTACTTCTTTATATCTTCATCTCTACACGCAATGTCCATGTGGTGTAGGTGCGTGCCGTCGTGTAATCCGCATGGTTGATGCCGCCAGTGGTAACGACGGTACCACTCAGGTAATCATTGGCCCGGAGATTATTTGCAGACAGACGCACTTGCAGATTGGGATTGAATTTCCATAAACCATACAAATCCATCTGGCGCTTGATGCCGGTGCTGGTAACCTGGGTATCGCTGTTTTGTATCACGTACGCCGGTGTCCAGTTGATGTTGCCGCCTACGGTCAGAGGTATTTTGGACGGACGATAATCAAGACCAAAATTGGCAGTCTGGGACGGTTGCTGATCAAGACGATTATTTGGCCCTGGAATATCATCAACTCTTGACCAGAAATGGCTGTAATTGCTGCGCACATCAATTGCCGGACCGTCAGGGAAGAATTCCTGCAACTGGAATTTGGCTTCCAACTCTATGCCACGTGTGTTGGCATGGCCAATATTGATAGGTGATGATACCCAACGCTGGCCGGTACTGGTATCAGTTAGTACAGTGCGACGGCGTATCAGATCATTAATATCACGTATGAAAAAATTAGCACTAAGAATACCGGCACGTGTCAGATAATGCTCATAGGCGATATCCAGGCCTTTTGACCGTTCCGGCTTTAGGGAAGGATTACCGGTACGGTCAGGGCGGGTAGGTCCGTTCAGATTTGAAATACTGGGCAAGGCAATCAGGTCATTCAGTGCAGGTGCGCGATAACTGCTGGTCAGGCTTGCCCGGATTTGGTCCTTGCTATCCGGAATACGCCAAACCCCATGCAACAAGGGACTCCAGACACTGCTGGTGTTTTCCACCGCCCCCTTGGATGATGTGCTGCTGGTCCTGATTCCTTCCCAGCGCAGACCGGCATATGCAGCAAATTGTGGATTGATATCAAATTCATCCTGCGCAAACACCGCCAGACGGCGAGTACTGGCATCCAGGTTGTCACCTGAATCAGCAAACTGTGGCAGACCATTATCCAGTGAGACCCGGGTCTGAGAACGCTGCCCTGCTTCCAGATCCCAACCGGCTGCCAGTGTATGCCCTTCACCAAAAGGCTTGGTGTATTTACCACCGGTATTGATGCTGCTGTCGCGGGTATTGTTGACGTCACTGATGATATCTATCTGATTGCCCGCCTTGTCGAACTGATAGCGCAGCGATGAGTTATCCATTTTGCCAAGACCACCACCAAACTTGATATTCAATTTGGCATTGTCATCAAACTTATGCTGCCAGTTACCAAAGCCACGCAAGAACGTGGTTTCTGCATGCGCGCCAAAAGTGGCAAAAGCATAGGGCGTTGGTGCCACCAGGGTAGGTGAACGATATAACTGATCCACTTCACTCTGATTACTCGAATCACTGCGTGAGAGCATCAAAAACGGCTGCACCATCAAGGTATCACCATTATCAAAACGATAGTTGAAGCGCGGCGTCAAATGTATGCCTGTGGTCTTGCGATTAGTCTGATCGGCCTGATTTTGTATTAAGGCATCTGTCCCATCAACACCTTTTTCATTAGTGAAGGTCGTGCTTTCGTCATGTTGACGATTCTGGAATATCGAGCCACTCAGGGCATAGGACAAATTGCCGATTTCACCCGGCACAGTTAAAGACACATTTGGTGCAACCCGTCCCTGTTCAAATCCCATCGACACTTTAAGATCGGTATTTTTTTGCTTGTATTCTTCACGCAGCACAATATTGATGGTACCGGCAATCGCCTGGGTACTGTATTCCGCCACGGGGCCGCGCATGATTTCTATGCGTTCTACCTGGTCTGGCGTCAGGCTATCCATGGAGAATCCCCGCGGCGCACGTTCACCATTGATCAGTATCTGGGTATACCCGTTACCCATGCCACGCATACGAATATCACCACCACGTCCTGGCCGGCCACCAATTGTTACGCCAGGCAATCTTTTCAAGACTTCACCCAGATTGCTGTCGCCATTGCGATCCAACTCTTCGCGGCCAAAAATCATCTTGGCAGCGGTAGATTGACGACGCTCCTCCAGATCGGTGCGGCCACCGTTGATGGTTACTTTTTGAACATTATCCTTATTGGCAGCATCTGTTTTTTTTACCGCGGCCTTTTCTTTGGTCTTCGCGTTTGGATTGGATTCTTCTGTATTTTTTTGTGGTTCTGGCTGCGTTGATTGCGAGTAGGCAAAAGGTGCAATAGAAAAAACACCTGCAATCGCCAGCGTTAAACTACTTAATTTAAATTTGGGATACATAAGTTTCAAACATATAAAAATAACGTGCTGCCATGGCACAAGGAATTTTGTACTCTGGGCAGATTGTATTTTCAAGCAAGGCCGAATACCAGCAACGACCAAGCATTTATTGTATTGAATTGAAACAGATGGACGATCCCCGTTACTTTGCGATACCTGCAAGCAAACCATTTATGTGTCAGAGAATTTCCCCACAAACCGGATAGCCAATGAACATGCGATACGTGCAGAGCGAGATCGCTCAATTACAGTGAAAACCCAGAGCCTGGCAGGGCAACTCCAGGCAATGGCTCAAGCTGATTTTTGCAAAATTAAATTCAATCAAATATTTGATTAAATTTAATCAGACTTTGCGAAAACGCCACAAAGCCAGCGAACCGAATAGCAGTGTAAAAATCAATTGCACCCCAATCGCTGGCAAAGCAGCGTCAAAACCCAGTCCACGCCAGGTCATGGCATCCAGGCCATCCACCGCCCAGCGGGTTGGCACGATCAAGGTCAGGCTCTGCAACCATTGCGGAAACATGAAAGATGGCATCCAGGCACCACTTAACATCACCATGATCAAGGTCGCAAAGACTGAAATGCCGCGTGCGGCTTCTGGTGTTTTACCAAAAGCCGCGATCAACAAACCAAAGCTGGCTGTCATCAGGGAAAATGAAATCGCGACACCAAAAAAACCTGGCAAGCTGCCAGCGATATGCACCTTGAACACAACGACGGCCACACCAAAAATAAAACTGATGAGAAAAAAAGCAATCAATGCACATGACAGCGCACGCGCAATCAACAGCGTATTGAGACCAACAGGTGCAGCCAGCAGGCGACTCCACAAACCCAGCCGCCTTGCCAGCAAAACACCTATACCTGCATCAATTGCCATGAACAAAATAAACTGTACGCTCATACCGGCAAATGAATGTGCATAACCATTGTATTTGCTGGTAACGGCGTCACCAGCAATCATGGCTTCATCTTTGGTCTCAAAAGGCATACTTAAACCACCGGCCGCAGCACCATCCTTGGCAGCTACAGCAACACCTAACTGACTTGATTGAAACTTCTTGAGACTGCCCAGAAAGTCATGCAATTCTGCTCTGTCCGGATTGTCCTGACTGCTTTTTTCCAATTTCTGCAAACTGTCATCAATGAAGGCAGTTCCTGTTTTGCCATTGAACATTTCAGCACTGACGTTTTGCATGACTTGCTGCGTCAACATACCCTTGACCATGGCAAGTACGGCATTCTGCGATGGATCATAAAACACGGGAATTTCTGGTCTGGTCTTGGCACCAAACAAGGCACCACCGGCATTTTCTCCAAATTTTTCAGGCAACACGATGGCGACATTGATCTTGCCTTTGAGCACCATTGCCTTTGCTTCATCCAGCGACATTTCCTTTACCAGCAAAGATGATTCCTCCTTCAAACCTTTCACTATTTTTTGGCTAATCGGATGATTGTCCAGCACGACCAATGCCACTTCTATCTTAGCCGCATCTTTTGAACCACCGCCACCGGTGATAAAGCCAAAGAAAGCGCCAAGCAGTATGGGCATCAGCAAATTCAGCAACAAGGCACGGCGATCAGACATAAACAGGATCAGATCTTTCCTGATCAATGCGAGCAAGGCAGTCATGTTTGTTCCTTAGAAAATCGCTTGAAAATTGGATTTGAAATTTGAATTGAAATAAATCTTTTACCGACAAGGCAAGGCTGCTTATCAGTCACGCAGACTGCGGCCAGTCAGGGTTAAAAACACGTCTTCCAGATTGGTTTTAGCTGTAGCAAAATGCGCAGTCTTATGACCCTGCCTGGCAAGCCAGTCCAGCAAGGCCAACGCCACGTCATGCTCTGTCATGGTTACATCAAGACGCTTGCCCTGGTCAGTCAATTGCACGCTATTCACACCATTCAAAACACTGAGAGCTGCCACATCCGTCTCATTCATTTCCCGGATCAAATCCACAGACAGAGCCGCTTTGGCTGGCAGACGCCGATACAGATCAGCCGGGGTTTCATTGGCGATGAGTTTGCCATGGTCAATAATGACAATGTGGTCAGCCAGCCTTTCCACTTCTTCCATATAGTGACTGGTGTAAATCAGGGTTCGCCCCTGGCTTTTCAGCACTTCCAGACTGTCAAAGATGGCGTTCCGGCTTTGCGGATCAACACCGACGGTGGGCTCATCCAAAATTAGCAATTCGGGATCATGCAATAAGGCTGCAGCAATATTCAAACGCCTTTTCATGCCGCCAGAAAAAGTGGATGGTTTGTCGGCAGCGCGATCAGAAAGATTGACCAGTTCCAGCACGGCATCACAACGCTGCTGCAACTTGCTGCCCGACAGATCATATAGCGCACCAAACAGCTTCAGATTTTCTCTTGCTGGCAAGTCTTCGTACAAGGCCAGATCCTGTGGCACCAGACCTATCTTGTATTTGACAGCATTCTTACCCGGCCCCATGGCTTGTCCATCAAGCAGCACACTACCCTGTTCCGGTTGCAACAAACCACAAATCATGCTGACAGTTGTCGATTTTCCTGCACCATTAGGGCCAAGCAAACCCAGGGTCTGGCCACGTGCAATGGAAAAAGAAATATCATCAACAACCTTGCGCGTACCAAATGTCTTACTCAGGTTACGCACGTCCAGCAAAGGTGTGGTCATGGCAGATGTCCTTGAAGTAGGAAAAAAATTGTTTCAGCAATGGTAATTCATTCAATGCTTTTTCAGCAAGCATGAAACAAAACTGTGGCGTGTCGGCACAGCCCCCCCCCAACCATCAAGCAAAAATCCAGACGTAAAAAAACCTGCCCGTTTGCAAACGGGCAGGTTTTTTTGGCTTAAGTACGACCTTAGTCGGTAGTAGCCAGGTTCAGATTCAACTGTGAACGCAACAAATCTTCAGGTTCTGCACGCGGGTTATTGCGTGCGGCTTCTAGCTTGTCCAGATAACCGGCTGTCACATCACCAGTGATGTAGAAACCATCAAAACAGGATGCTTCGATATTTTTCAGCACTGGGTTCACATCAGAGATGGAACGCTTCATGGCAGCAACATCCTGATACACCAGGGCATCAGCAGTGATTTCACGGCAGACTTCTTCTTCGCTGCGACCATAGGCAATCAATTCACTGCGGGTAGGCATATCGATACCATACACATTAGGAAATTGCACTGGCGGCGCTGCTGAAGCAAAAATCACGCGCTTGGCACCAGATTCACGCGCCATTTGCACAATCTCGCGACTGGTTGTTCCACGGACGATGGAATCATCGACCAGCAACACGCTCTTGCCCTTGAATTCGGAACCGATGGCATTCAGTTTCTGACGTACCGATTTACGGCGTACGGCCTGACCAGGCATCATGAAAGTACGGCCGATGTAACGGTTTTTGATAAAGCCTTCGCGATAATCAAGATTCAGTTTTAGTGCCAGCTCCATCGCTGAAGGACGGGAAGAATCAGGGATAGGCATGACCACATCAATTTCGCCATCACGGAACTGGTTACGCACTTTCTCCGCCAGGTATTCACCCATTTTCAAACGTGTCAGGTAAACCGATGCGCCATCGATGATGGAATCAGGACGAGCCAGATAAACATATTCAAATGCGCAAGGATTCAGGCTAGGGTTATCAGCACATTGCTGAGTGTGCAATTTGCCATCCATGTCGATAAACAGGGCCTCGCCCGGCTCAACGTCACGCAGGAACTTGAAGCCCAGACCTTCGAGGGCAACAGATTCGCTGGCGATCATGTATTCAGCACCACTGTCGGTTTGCGAAACACCAATACACAGAGGACGGATACCAAAAGGATCACGGAAAGCCAGCAAGCCATAGCCAGAGATTTGTGCAACTACTGCATAAGAGCCACGCACGCGCCTGTGCAGCATGGAGACGGCACGGAACAAACCTTCAGGGTCCAGCGAATAACCGCTGGTCACCTCCTGAATCTGATGCGCCAGGATATTCAGCAAGACTTCAGAGTCAGAATCAGTATTCAAATGACGACGGTCATTCTTGAACAACTCGATCTTCAGCTCTACGGCATTGGTCAGATTGCCATTGTGCGCCAGTACAATACCAAACGGTGCATTCACATAAAACGGTTGCGCTTCTTCTTCACTGGTGGAGCCAGCAGTAGGATAACGCACCTGGCCGATACCAACGTTACCCGGCAGAGACCGCATATTGCGCGTACGGAAAACGTCACGCACCAGACCGTTGGCTTTATGCATGGCGAATTTATTGCCATGATTGGTTGCGATACCTGCAGCATCCTGACCGCGATGCTGCAGCAACAGCAAGGCGTCATAAATCAATTGGTTGACGGGATTATTTGAGAATACGCCTACGATGCCACACATGGTGGACTCCTAAAAAAAACAATTAAAACTTTACGTGCCCGGATATAGATTCGGGCAATAGCGGAAGAATGGCACGAGCAGACGCTTCTGCTATCGGGCTGAGCACAGCCCCGGTCCAAAATGGCTGCTTGGGAATGGATGTCATTCCGCATACCAGTACTGCCGCCAACACCAGCACACATCCGCGTGCCAAGCCAAACAATCCACCGAGGCCGCGATCTGCCAGCGTCAAACCACTAGCCTTGATCACGGCATCAAACGCCATGATGATCAGCGCCATAATCAGTCGCACACCGATGAACAGGGCAATGAAAGCCACAATCAGGCGCAATATCTGTCCTGGCACGGCATCTGGCAACCAGCCAGCCAGCGTTTCACTGAAGGCATTCGCCACGACAAAAGCGACCACCCAGCTCACCAGCGATAAAATTTCCTTGATCAATCCGCGCAGAGTACTAATGACAACAGAACAAACCAGCACCAGTATCACGACATAATCAAACAGGGTCATTGCACATCCGGCCTAGTTCGTTGGTATGCTGGCATTGATGCCCAGCTTGCTCAATTTGGCACGCATTTTATCTGCCTCTTCTTTCGAAGCAAAAGGACCTACCCGTATTCTTGTCACTTCACCATTGGTAGTCACTATCTTTTGCGTATAGGACTTGATATCAGCGGCTTTCAGTCTGGCTTGCAATTCATCCACCTTGGCCTGGGTAGAGAACGCACCTGCTTGCACAGTAAACGATGACTTGGCTGCAGCTTCTGCCGGCTTACTGACTGTTGGCTTGGGCGGTGTCTTTCCCTCCAGGATGGCGAGAGCACGTGCGGCGTCATCGTCAGCGCCACCTGGTTTGGCAACGACTGGCTTGCTATCTGGCTTAGTTTCAGGCTTGACTGGCTTGGCTTCTGTTTTCACTTCAGCTTTTGCAACTGTCTGCTCTTTTTCCGCAGGTTTTGTCGTAGCGGTGACAGATTTAACCTCAGTTTTTGGCTCAGGTTTTGTTTCTGTTTTGGCAGCAGGTTTGTTATCAGCTTTAAGTTCTGGCTTTACTTCAGGTTTCAGTTCTGGCTTGGCCGGTTTCATCGCAGCAGCCGGAGGGGGCACCAGGATATTTGCTGCCGGATTGGCATTGTTTAAATTGTTCGCTGTTTTGTTCTTGGGCAAAGGTGCAGGTTCAATAATTTCTTCTACTGGCTCATTGACGGCAAGATTCTTGGACCTCGGTGTTACCACTTCAGATGATGCCGCTGCATTGCCATCAAAAGCTTTGTCTTTTGAAGGAATACGGATATTTACATCGTCAGCCAGCGGTTTAGGGTCAGAATCTAGAATCATAGGCAAACCAATGATGGCTGCCAATGCCAGAGCAACCGCCCCTATCAGGCGCTGTCTTGCGCGCTTTTTTTCTGGCAGGATAGGGTCATCTGTCTTTGTCTTGCGCTTGGACTCATTCTTTTTAGTGCGCGAACGTGTCTGAATGCTCTCTTCTTCGGCGCGAGAGCGGAATTCGCCACTATCCTGAGGTTCGGAAGTTTCCTGCTTCTGTGTAAAACGCGAGAGCAAACCCATGTGCAAATTTCTGGTTGGTTAGCAAACCGGTCAGGAATATCCAGACCAGCCCGCAAAAAACATCAATGGAGCGCTGAACGACGGGCGCGCATCACACCTGCTACCGTCAGGAAGGATCCAAAGACCACTATTCTATCATTTTCGCCTGCTTTACTGATGGCGTCCGCATATGCCTGCTCTGGCGTATCAAAACTGGTGACCGTTTTTTCAGGATCAGCCAATACTCCTGCAGCAATCAACTTGTCTTTCAATACATCAACTGGGGCCGCTCGCGGCAAAGGCAAGGTGGTGATGCACCAGTGATCCACTTTATCTTTCAATTTTGCAATTACACCGTCAATATCCTTATCCAGCATGGAGCCGAATACAGCATAGGTATAGGCATGAAAACCCATATTGTCCAGATTTTGTGCCAGCGTCGCCGCCGCATGCGGATTATGCGCCACATCCAGCACCACTGTCGGGCGGCCCGGCATAACCTGGAAACGACCAGGCAAATCCACCATCACCAGACCGGTACGCACTTCCTGCGCGCCGACCGGTAACTCAAGCTTCAATACCTCCAAGGCAGCCAGTACGGCAGATGCATTCAAGAGCTGGTTGGCACCGCGCAGACTGGGGTAGCCGAGTGAATTACGGCGCTGGCTGCGTCCGGCAAAATTCCATTGCTGCTGGTCACCGTTGTAGTTGAAATCACGGCCAAACAGCCACAAATCAGCGCCTATGGCTTGCGCATGATCAATCAGCGACTGTGGCGGCAAAGGGTCACCACAAATAGCTGCCTTACCAGGACGGAAGATACCGGCTTTTTCAAAACCGATTTTTTCGCGGGTATCACCCAGATAATCAATATGATCGATATCGATACTGGTAACGATGGACACATCAGCATCGATGACATTGACAGCATCCAGGCGACCGCCCAGACCGACTTCGAGGATCACCACATCGAGTTTGGCATCGGCCAGCAATTTGCAGATTGCCAAAGTGGTAAATTCAAAATACGTCAGTGAAATATCGCCACGCGCTTCTTCAACCGCGTTGAAGGTGGTGATGAAAACATCATCCTTGACCATTTCGCCATTGATGCGTGCGCGTTCATTAAAATCCAGGAAATGTGGCTTGCTGTACAAACCCACGCGGTAACCAGCCTGCATCAACACTGCTTCCAGCATAGCGCAGGTAGAGCCTTTGCCATTCGTACCTGCAACCATGATGACGGGGCAATCGTAATGAATTCCCAGCTTGTTTTTGACCGCAGCAACGCGGTCCAGACCCATATCGATTTCTTTGGAATGGCGAGTTTCAAGTACGGCCAACCAGGCAGCCAAGGTGGCAGGTAAGTTTGTCATAGGATAAAAAAAGCCCGAACAAAAATTGCTTCGGGCTTATTGGATATTCAATATAAATCAGGAGGAAACTGCTTCAGCGGGCTGGTTTTGCAACAAAGCCAGCAAACGCGCAATCTCTTCACGCATCTTGCGACGATCGACAATCATATCTATCGCGCCTTTTTGCAGCAAAAATTCGGAACGCTGAAAGCCTTCCGGCAATTTTTCACGCACAGTGTTTTCAATCACGCGTGGACCGGCAAAACCGATCAGAGCCTTGGGCTCAGCAATCACCACGTCACCCAGGAAGGCAAAAGAAGCAGACACGCCACCCATAGTAGGGTCGGTCAGTACCGAGATGAAAGGTAATTTCTTTTCTGACAATTTGGTCAGCATGGCCGTGGTTTTTGCCATCTGCATCAGGGAAAGCAAGCCCTCTTGCATACGTGCGCCACCCGTTGCAGTGAAGCATAGGAAAGGCACTTTCTGCTCCAGCGCTGCCTGGGCACCACGGACAAAACGCTCACCCACCACAGAACCCATGGAACCGCCCATGAACTCAAATTCAAAACAGGCTGCAACGACAGGCACCGCCATGATGGAACCGCCCATGACAACCATGGCATCCGTTTCACCCGTGGTTTCCAGCGCGTCTTTCAGACGATCCGGGTATTTCTTGCTGTCTTTGAACTTCAGTGTATCGATAGGCAAGACTTCCTGACCGATTTCATAACGACCACCTGCATCCAGCAAGGCATCCAGACGTTCACGTGCACCTATGCGCAGATGATGGCTACACTTGGGGCAAACATGGATATTGGCTTCCAGATCAGAACGGTAGAGCACCGCTTCGCAAGACGGGCATTTGACCCACAAACCTTCAGGAATCGATTTGCGATTTGCAGATTCCGAGCGTTGTATGCGCGGTGGCAACAGTTTTTCTAACCAACTCATGTTTTCTCCTTATGTCCGCCAGGCTGTCTTTTTAACAACCCAGCATCAGGTTCATTCTGGTAAAAGAACCAGTCAGGCGCGTATTTTACTCGTCCAAAGCCTGTCTGACACCAGAAATAAAGCTTTTCACTGCCGCAACAGCATTTTCACGCGGGGTATTTTCCAGTTCCTGGATGATGCGCGAGCCTATCACCACTGCATCTGATACCGTGGAAATGGCTCTGGCCGTGGCCCCGTCACGTATGCCAAAGCCCACGCCCACCGGCACAGTAACATGCTTCTTGATACGCGGAATCATGGCGGCAACCGCATCCAGATCCAATGCGCCAGAGCCTGTAACCCCCTTCAGAGACACATAATACACATAACCACTGGCAATTTTGCCAACTTGCGCAATACGCTCATCAGTCGATGTCGGTGCCAGCAAGAAAATGGTATCCATACCCTGTTGCTGCATTTTTCTTGCAAATTCTTCACATTCTTCCGGCGGATAATCCACTACCAACACGCCATCCACCCCAACTTCGGCGGCCTTGGCAATGAATGTATCTTCACCCATACGCTCTATGGGATTGGCATACCCCATCAGTACAACCGGTGTCTTTTGATTACTTTGCCGGAATTCGCGGACGAATTGTAATACATCCCGCAAGCCAACTCCAAATTGCAGCGCTCTTTCAGAAGCACGCTGAATGACAGGGCCATCCGCCATAGGGTCAGAAAACGGTACGCCCAGCTCGATAATGTCGGCCCCACCTTCAACCAGGGCATGCATCAAAGGCACAGTCAAATCCGGTGCAGGATCACCAGCGGTAATGAAAGGGATTAAACCTTTTTTATTGCTGGCTGCCAAAGCAGCCATGGTGTTTTGAATTCTTGACATGTTGTCGGTCCTCTATTTGATGCCTCATCTGCATAGCATGCTGACATCAATCTCAATTCTTGATAGGGAAAACATACAGGCATCTCTGCCTGTATGTCTGTGTTGACTGCAATGGTGGATTAGAACTTCAGCCCGGCACGCTCGGCCACAGTATGCATGTCCTTGTCACCACGGCCAGAAAGATTTGCCAGGACAATTTTGTCCTTGGACAAAGTCGCTGCCAGCTTGGCTGCATACGCCAGGGCATGGCTGGATTCCAGCGCCGGGATGATGCCTTCAATACGACAGCAATCATGAAAAGCCTTAAGTGCCTCATCATCGGTAATGGTCACATATTGTGCACGACCACTTTCTTTCAACCAGGCATGTTCTGGCCCCACACCAGGGTAATCGAGGCCGGCCGAAACAGAATGGGTTTCGATGACCTGACCATTTTCATCCTGCAGCAAATAGGTGCGGTTGCCATGCAAGACACCAGGTGAACCTGCGGTCAGCGAAGCAGAATGCTTGCCACTTTCCAGTCCCTCTCCTGCAGCTTCCACACCGATGAGCTTCACTTGTTTGTGATCAATGTACGGGTAAAAAATACCCATCGCATTTGAGCCACCGCCAACGCAAGCCACCACATAATCTGGCTGACGTCCGGTTTGCTCAGGCATCTGCCACAAGCATTCTTCACCGATGACAGACTGAAAATCCCTGACCATCATGGGGTAAGGATGTGGGCCAGCCACTGTACCTATGATGTAAAAAGTATTATCCACATTCGCAACCCAATCCCGCATGGCTTCATTCAGCGCATCTTTCAGGGTTTTGGAACCGGATTCCACCGGCACCACGGTTGCACCCAGCAACTTCATGCGATACACGTTTTGCGCCTGACGCTTGACGTCTTCCGAACCCATGTAGACCACGCATTCCAGACCGAAACGGGCGCAGATAGTAGCAGTCGCCACACCATGCTGACCGGCCCCCGTCTCAGCGATGACACGCGGCTTACCCATGCGCTTGGCCAGCAAAGCCTGGCCGATGACATTATTGATCTTGTGGGCACCAGTATGATTCAAGTCTTCACGCTTGAAATAGATTTGTGCACCACCCATCAAATCAGACCAGCGCTTGGCATGGTACACAGGTGATGGACGACCGACAAAATACTTCAATTCATTGCGAAACTCAGCTAAAAACTCAGGATCATGCTGATATTTGGCATAGGCTTCTTTGAGCTCTGTCAGCGCATGGGTCAGGGTTTCGGACACAAAAGTGCCACCAAACTGGCCAAAATGACCACGTGCATCGGGTAAATGGTAGCCGGCTGACTGATAAATTGCCTGATTGGCGATAGGTTGGTGCTCGAACTGAGCATCCAAAGGCTGGAGTTCTTTCATTTTCGTTCCTTCATACTGGCTTGAAAACGATGTTCCGGGGATATACCCGAAGTAACATCGTTATTCCTGATTGTCTGCCAGGCGCACTGCAGCTATAAATGCACGTACGCTGGCTTCATCCTTGATACCCTTTGCTGCTTCCACACCACTGCTGATGTCGACCGCAAACGGGCGAACCTGACTAACTGCGCCAGTCGCGTTCTGTACGCTCAAGCCACCACTTAAAACGACCCGAGGCGCGAGCTCTTTTGGAATGAGAGACCAATCAAAAACCTTTCCACTACCGCCATACCCATCAACATGGGTATCAAGCAATAAACCACTGAATAAAGGACTAGCCTTACGATAAGACTGCTCACATTCTAGCAAATCCTTTGCACTTGTGTCAGGTTTGACGCGATAAGCACGAATAAAAGGACGATTCACACTGGCCGCGAGGCTGGCACATTGCTCATGGGTTTCATCGCCATGAAATTGCAGTAACTGCACAGGCGCTTGCCGTATGACCGCTTGCAAGCCTGCCTCATCAATATTAACGAACAGGCCGACCGACATCACGAATGGTGGAATTTCCCGCAACAGCGCCCCAGCTGCTTCAGCCGTGACAAAGCGTGGGCTGGGTGGATAAAACACGAACCCCAAGGCGTCAGCGCCAGCCGCCACGACAAATCGCACGTCTTCTGCCCGGGTTAAACCGCAAATTTTGATTCTGGTTTTAAAATGCATTGAACTACCTTTAAACTTTGAGGAAGCTTACACCGTTTCAATAACTTTACCTTGATCCCGGGTGTGCGGACATATCTTTTTGGCAAAGCCCGAAAATAAAAATCGGTGACATCAAGAAGCAAACACTTCTTGATATCACCGATTTCTCTGACTGGCAGGCGTCGGACAAGCATCCAACGTCTGCCCCAATCTCGTCGACTAGTTTCTGATCTCCAAAGCACGATTCAAGCTGAGCGCTGCTATCGAACACGCTGCGCCAGACAGCAGGTACAGACTGACATATTCCAGCCCAAAGTGTGAAGACAGTCCCAGCGCTACTAGCGGAGCAAAACCTGCCCCGACCAGCCATGCCAGATCAGATGTCAAAGCAGCGCCGGTATAACGGTATTTGGGAGCAAAATTAGAGGTCACAGCGCCCGATGCCTGCCCATAAGACAAGCCCAATATGCTGAAACCCAACAGAATAAAGATATCCTGTCCAAGTTCACTACCACCTAACAGGGCTGGTACGAATCCACTCAGCACAGCAATCATCGATGCCAGCACAAATAACATTCTGCGACGGCCAATACGATCGGCAACAAGACCAGAAATAATAATACCCAAGATCATCAATACGGCACCAGTCATCTGCACCTCCAAAAAGCCGCTCAGCGAACGCTTGGAGTAAATCGTGATCCACGATAATGGGAACACCGTGACAAGATGAAACAATGCGTAGCTTGCCAAAGCTGCCAGTGCGCCAATGAGCAAGTTGCGGCCTTGTGAACGGATCATCTCGACGACATTGGTTGGTTCCAGTTCGCGCTCATCCAGCAAATGCTTATATTCGTTGGTTGAAACCAACCTCAAGCGGGCAAATAAAGCGACCACGTTGATCGCGAACGCGACATAAAACGGATAACGCCACCCCCATTCCAGGAAGTCTTCTGTCGACAAATTGGCTACCATGTACGCAAACAAACCCGCAGCGATCATGAAGCCTACCGGCGCACCCAATTGCCCTAACATCGAATACCATCCGCGCTTATTTTCCGGCGCATTTAAAGCAAGCAAGGAAGGCAAACCATCCCATGAGCCACCGAGCGCAACACCCTGCCCAATACGCAACACGGAAAGTAACACAATAGATGTTGCGCCCAGATGTGAATAGGTAGGAAGAAAAGCAATGCCTGCGGTAGATACACCCAGCAACACCAGGGCAATGGTGAGCTTGGCTTCGCGTCCCAGTCGCCGTTGGATTTCCATAAACGTCACCGTGCCAAACGGACGAGCCAGGAAAGCAAATGAGAAGATCACGAACGCGTAGAGAGTACCTTCGAGTCGTTGCTCAAATGGAAAGAAAACCTGAGGAAAAACCAGCACCGAGGCAAGCGCATAGACAAAGAAATCAAAGTATTCCGACGCTCTGCCGATGACGACGCCAATTGCAATTTCGCCGGGAGCAATCGAAGAATGATCAGAATTAGTGTTTCTGACATTCCTGATTGCAGAATCTGTCATATAGCTGGGGGGCAGTTCATTCTCATTGGTGCTGATGCTGGCCATGATGGTCCCTCAAATTGTCTCAAAAATTATATTAGGTTCTCGTGCGATCTTCTTTTTTGATGCTTATTTGCAAACTAGGACAAAACGTCCAATCGCCAAGGCCTTTTTGTAAAGGTACATTAGCACAAATTTCTATATTTATTGACCTATCTCAATATGATTCCCTTATTTGCACGACGCGGATTTGCTGTTTTTTCTGCAATTTTGTTGGCGGGTTGCAACACGGTAGTAATGAATCCATCTGGCGATATTGCCTCTCAACAAAGCCATTTGATCTGGGTATCTACGCTGCTGATGTTGCTGATCATCGTGCCAGTGATCTTTCTTACCATCCTCTTTGCCTGGCGTTACAGAAAAAATAACACTTCAGCAAAGTACGAACCGGATTGGGATCATTCAACTCAACTGGAATTAGTGATCTGGGGTGCCCCGCTGCTGATTATCATCGCTCTGGGTCTGATCACCTGGATCAGCACGCATACTTTGGACCCCTATCGTAAGTTGTCGCGCCTGGATGAAAACCGCCCTATTCCCGCTGATACCAAGGTCTTGAACGTAGAAGTTGTAGCCCTGGACTGGAAATGGCTTTTCATCTACCCCGATCTTGGTATCGCTACGGTAAATGAAGTCGCAGCACCAGTTGACGTACCTGTCCGCTTCAAGATTACCGCATCCACTGTCATGAATTCCTTCTTTATTCCTGCACTGGCTGGTCAAATTTATGCCATGCCTGGAATGGAGACAACACTCAATGCCGTTATCAACAAGCCAGGTGAATTCGATGGTTTTTCAGCAAACTATAGCGGCGCAGGTTTCTCTGACATGCACTTTAAGTTTCATGGGATGAGCGCTCAAAATTTTGATTTGTGGGTACAAGCCGCCAAAACAAAAGCGCAGACACTGGACCGTGTAACTTATCAGGCATTAGAAAAACCAAGCCAGCGTGACCCGGTACGACACTACGCCAGCGTCGACGCAGACTTGTACCATGCGATCTTGAATCGTTGTGTCGGTGCTGGTGAAGTATGTATGGACAAAATGATGATGAGTGATGCAAGAGCAAATGCAAAGGCCTACGCCGCATCGAATGCGAAAACAGCTTTCGCCAATATTTTCACTCAACGCCTGAAACAAGATAACGCTTTACGTTTGTCCTTCGATACCGAAGCCGACATTTGCAAAGCTTCTCCTCTTATCATCGGAACCAAATGATGCAAGACCATATTGATTTGACGAAGCTCATCTTCGGCCGGCTCTCCTGGGATGCGATTCCCTTTCATGAACCTATCCTGCTGGCGACATTTGTTGTCGTAGGCATTGGTGGTTTCGCAGTTCTTGCGGCACTGACGTATTTCCGCGTTTGGGGTATGTTGTGGCGTGACTGGTTTACCAGCATCGATCACAAACGAATCGGCATCATGTACGTAATTTTTGCTTTGGTGATGCTGCTGCGCGGATTTGCAGACGCCATCATGATGCGCCTGCAACAAGCTTTGGCGTTTGGTGATTCTGCCGGCTTCTTGCCACCTCACCACTATGACCAGATTTTTACGGCACATGGCGTGATCATGATTTTTTTTGTGGCGATGCCCTTGGTGACTGGTTTGATGAACTACGTGGTACCGCTACAGATCGGTGCGCGCGATGTGGCGTTTCCTTTCCTGAATAATTTTAGCTTCTGGATGACTGCGTTTGGTGGTGGTCTGGTGATGGTGTCGCTGTTCATAGGCGAATTTGCCCGAACTGGCTGGCTGGCCTATCCACCGCTGTCTGGCATTATGTCCAGCCCGGATGTGGGCGTGGACTACTATATCTGGTCACTGCAGATCGCCGGGGTCGGCACTTTACTCTCAGGGATAAATCTGATTGCAACCATCATCAAAATGCGTGCGCCTGGCATGACCATGATGAAGATGCCCGTATTTACCTGGACTGCGCTTTGCACCAACGTATTGATCGTTGCGGCCTTCCCTGTCCTGACTGCAGTGTTGGGCATGTTGTCGCTAGATCGCATGGTAGGCACCAATTTCTTCACCAACGATCTGGGCGGAAACGCCATGATGTACGTGAACCTGATCTGGATCTGGGGTCACCCTGAAGTCTATATTTTAGTGTTGCCTGCGTTTGGCATTTTTTCTGAAATCGTATCGACATTCTGCAGCAAGCGTCTGTTTGGCTATACCTCCATGGTCTACGCGACTGTGGTGATCACAATTTTGTCCTACCTGGTATGGCTGCATCACTTCTTCACCATGGGATCTGGCGCGAGTGTCAATTCGTTCTTTGGCATCACGACCATGATTATTTCCATTCCGACAGGCGCGAAGATATTTAACTGGCTGTTCACGATGTACCGTGGCCGCATCCGCTTTGAATTGCCCATGTTGTGGACCATAGGCTTCATGATCACTTTCGTCATCGGCGGCATGACAGGTGTGCTGTTGGCGGTACCACCTGCCGATTTCGTTTTGCACAATAGCTTGTTCCTGATTGCTCACTTCCATAACGTCATTATCGGTGGCGTGCTGTTTGGTATGTTTGCTGGCATTAACTACTGGTTCCCAAAAGCGTTTGGCTACAAACTGGATGATTTCTGGGGAAAATGCTGCTTCTGGTTCTGGACTATCGGTTTCTACTTTGCGTTCATGCCTTTGTATGTATTGGGCCTGATGGGTGTAACAAGACGCTTGAGTCATTTCGAAGATCCATCCCTGCAAATCTGGTTCCAGGTCGCTGCTTTCGGCGCATTCCTGATTGCTTTGGGTATTGCCTCGTTCATCATCCAGTTATTTGTCAGCTATAAGCGTCGTGAGTCTCTGCGTGATGTTACTGGTGATCCTTGGGGTGGTCGTACGCTTGAATGGTCAACATCCTCACCTCCACCAGCATACAACTTTGCCTTCACACCAAAAGTCTATGACAACGATGCATGGGCTGACATGAAGAGCAATCAATATGCTCGTCCAAAAGACGGTTTCGTGGCGATACATATGCCGAAAAATACTGGCGCTGGCTTCATCATTGCCTTGCTGAGTGCGGTGTGCGGTTTTGCCCTGATCTGGCAAATGTGGTTGCTGGCGGGCCTGGGCTTTGTTGCCATGATGGCCGCGATCATTATCCATACCTTTAATTACAAGCGCGACTACTACATCCCTGCTGTCGATGTCATCCGCACTGAAGACGAACGTACCCGCTTGTCAGGTGCCAGCTATGTCTAATACTGCAACTTTTCCAAACGAGGGCACGAACTTGAATACCAGTGCAACTTCACACGCAGGCATGCACGCCAGCAGCGATTTTTACGTTAAAGAACATCATCCAGAAAACGGCACATTGCTCGGTTTCTGGATCTACCTGATGAGCGATTGCCTGATCTTCGCCTGCCTGTTTGCGACCTATGCCGTACTTGGCCGCAACTACGCCAGCGGACCTACAGGCGCAGAATTGTTTGACCTGCCTCTGGTTGCCGTCAATACGTCCCTGCTGTTGTTATCTTCGATCACGTATGGCTTTGCCATGCTGGAAATGCAAGGCAAGCGTGTTAAAACCACCTTGGTCTGGCTTGCTGTTACCGGCTTGCTGGGTGCCGGCTTTATCAGCCTGGAACTGTATGAATTTGTACACTTGATACATGAAGGTGCAGGCCCACAACGTAGCGGCTTCCTGACATCGTTCTTTGCCCTGGTCGGCACACATGGCTTGCACGTTACCTTCGGTAGTATCTGGCTCGTTACACTGATGCTCCAGATCGTCCGCCATGGACTTACACCAGAGAATGGCAGACGACTGATGTGCCTGTCTATGTTCTGGCACTTTCTTGATGTAGTCTGGATCGGCGTATTTACCTTTGTTTATTTGATGGGAGTCTTGCCATGAGCGCGCACCAAGAACACAGCACCCATGGTCACGGCAATCATCACGATGACCACCATGAACATGGACACATGCATGCCGGCCATGGCAGCCTGAAAAGCTATACCAAGGGATTTATCCTGGCTGTGATTTTGACAGCAATCCCATTCTGGCTCGTCATGGGAAAAGTCTTTGACAAATCGAGTACGACAGGATTGGTGCTGTTGGCGTTTGCAGCAGTGCAGATTGTGGTACACATGGTGTATTTCCTGCACATGAATACCAAATCAGAGGGCGGCTGGTCGATGTTGGCATTACTGTTCACCGGCATGCTGGTATTTATCATGATGAGCGGATCACTTTGGGTAATGTACCACTTGAATCACAATATGATGCCCGGCATGATGCATGAAGCCGAGACAAAACCGGAATCGATCAATGCCATATCCAAACCCTTATCCAAGCCCGCATTGCAATTGGCACCAGCAACAACGCCTGCATCAGGTAGCGCCCCCGACAGTATGAAGCCTATGCCGTCTATGCAATGAGTGATTCTGAACAAGGGCTGGCAGGTAAAGGTGCTGATCTGATGCTAAAAGTAGATCAACCCAAGCGCCATACCCGCCATTCCGCCTTTTTCAGATTAGCCTTCACCGCTTGCATGGGGGCTATTTTTGCAGGTTTCATTTCACTTGGCATCTGGCAAATTCAACGCCTGCAATGGAAACTGGATTTGATAGCACGTGTTGAACAACGGGTTCACGCCAATCCGGTTCCTGTCCCCACCTTCTCTGAATGGGCGCACATCAACGCAAGTGCTGACGAGTATCGTCATGTACAAGTTGCCGGCAACTTTCTGTATGAGAAAACGACCCTGGTGCAAGCCTCTACAGAATTGGGGCGCGGCTTCTGGCTACTGACACCGCTAGCGATGGCAGATCAAAGTACGGTCCTGGTTAATCGCGGTTTTATCCCGGAAAAAATGGCCGCATCTTATCGATCTAATCGAACATCATCCCAAAAAAATCTCACTGAATCACCAGGCATCAGCACTATTCATGTCAGTGGACTATTACGCATGACCGAGCCTGGTGGAGGTTTCCTGCAGAAAAATGACCCTGCCAACGATCGCTGGTATTCGCGCGATGTGCAGGCGATTGCAGCAGCGGTTGGCTTAACAAAGGTAGCCCCCTTTTTTATCGATGCAGATGCGACCATCAAAACAGTGAACGACCAACCTGGTGCGCCGCAAAATGACGACACTGCCATATACCCCGTCGCAGGCTTAACGGTGATTCAATTCCATAACAACCATTTGGTATATGCTGTAGTTTGGTTCTTGCTTGCAGCCATGACGGCAGCTGCCTGGTTTTATGTCAACCGGGATAGAAAACGTCAACAAAGCCAACACAGCTGAAACACAATACCGTAATTGAACTTCGAATTGAACCTCCCGCTCATGATATGGGAGCATTCCCGAATAGCCAGAATAGTCAGAACGATCAGAGCAAGCGGACATAGCGAACATGACAAAAAAAATAATACCGCACAGCCATGAGCAAGAAATTTCTGCTAAGCCGGCAACCAGAACGCCGGTAAAACAGTCCGCCATTGCTATCGAATACCAAAATTCGGCAGGCCACAAAAATATGCTTCAGCTTATTCAGCTGCGCTGGATTGCTGTTTTTGGTCAATTATCCACCATCTTGATTGTAAAGCTAGGCTTTGGCATTCAATTGCCCTTAGTCAAAATGCTGTCTGTTCTGATCTGCCTGATCGCCTTTAATATTGCCAGTCATTTACGCTGGCACGAGCGTGTTTTTGTGACGAATGGCGAACTTGTTTTTGCCTTACTGATCGATGTATTTAGCCTGACAGCACAGCTCTATTTTGGCGGTGGTACATCCAATCCTTTTGCGTTTCTGTATCTCCTGCAAGTGATTTTAAGTGCTGTCTTGCTTGAAGCCTGGTCCACCTGGATCATCGTCATCATCACCAGTGTCTGCCTGGCCGGACTATCGCTGTTTTCTGAACCTTTGTCTCTGCCACCTGGCGCAAACGGCGGGCTGTCGCGTTTATATGAAGCTGGCCTGATTATTTGTTTCATGCTCAATGCTGCCCTGCTGGTTTTCTTTATCACCCGTATTGGTCACAACCTGCGTGCCCGGGACGCCCAACTGGCAGATCTGCACCAACGGGCAGTTGAAGAAGATCACATCGTGCGCATGGGTCTGCTTGCTTCTGGCGCAGCGCATGAACTGGGCACACCGCTGGCGACGCTATCGGTGATCCTGGGTGACTGGCGACGGATGCCGCAGTTCAAGAAGGACGCCGAACTGCTGGAAGAAATCAGCGAGATGGAAACACAGCTGCAACGCTGTAAAAGTATCGTCAGCGGCATCCTGCTATCGGCTGGAGAAGCACGCGGAGAATCTGCGGTCAAAACCACGATCAATACTTTTTTAAATGACCTCACCAAAGAATTTATATCGACGCGATCAATTGTCTCATTTGGTTTCGATAATCAGATCAAAGAAGATATACCTATCGTCTATGATACTGCCCTCAAGCAAATGGTTTGTAACGTGCTCGATAACGCCCTGGAAGCCTCCCCTGAATGGCTGAGGATGGAGGTCAGGCGTGAAGATGATTCGTTGATATTCACAGTCGTCGATCATGGACATGGGTTTGACCCTGCCATTCTGTCACGCATAGGCGAACCTTATCAGTCAACCAAAGGCCGGCCGGGCAGCGGACTGGGATTGTTTTTTGTCGTCAACGTGGCACGCAAACTGGGCGGTCATGTCACTGCGTCCAACCGCGATGAAGGCGGCGCCATCGTACAATTGAGCCTGCCACTTTCGGCGATCAAGCTGTAAGTGGGATTTTCCATTAAGATTCGTGCTGGCGACGTATGCAACTTAACTGCATTTTTGATTCGACTGAGGCGCCCATGGCCAGCTATGAGCAACGAAAAACGTCAAAATGACAGAAAATACGCCGTAGTTACTGAAATTACACTTCTGGTGCACCTCATCGAAATCTCCGTTTAACTTCAGGAATTTGTTCACTATGCCAGAGAATCGTCTGCTACTCATTATTGAGGACGATACTGCTTTTGCCCGTACACTGGGTCGCTCGTTTGAGCGGCGCGGTTATACCGTCTTGCACGCAACAAACAAGGACGATGCTGAAAAACTATTATCAGATCATTCCCCTGATTATGCTGTCGTCGATCTGAAGTTGAATGGTCACTCGTCCGGACTGGCATGCGTGCAGCTTTTAAATCAACACAACCCCCACATGCTGATTGTCGTACTCACCGGCTTCGCCAGTATTGCAACTGCCGTGGAAGCGGTCAAACTAGGGGCTTGTCAATATCTGTCCAAACCCTCTAACACCGATGATATTGAAGCCGCCTTTGGACATATCGCCGGCACTGCCGATGTAGAAATTACGAATCGTTCCACTTCCCTCAAAAATCTGGAGTGGGAAAGAATCCACGAGGTGCTGGCCGAAACCGACTTTAATATTTCCGAAACAGCGCGCAGGCTAGGCATGCATAGACGTACGCTGGCACGCAAGCTGGAGAAACAAAGGATTAAATAGCTCAATCACCATACCAGCAAATAAAAGCATGTCAGTAATTCTGACCGGTGGTCTAAACCTTACGATCGATAATTAACTCAACATAAAAGTCACCGTTTGCGCTTTACCGGTTAGGAATACAACATCCATCCGGATTATGGATTGAAAACGTTTTGACAATTCAGCCACGCACATCCTCTATAATGGGGACTTGGATTCGATAAGCTTCCACCCTCACGTCTTGCATATCGACTCCTCTACACCACCCAAACTAAACTTGCCAACCATGAATGTCACTATCATTAGCTGTCAATATTCGAGAGGTGGGAATGAGTAATGAGCATTGCGCGTACCTATCCACAAAAAAATTTGCGTCCCTAGACGGATTGCGTGCCGTCAGCATCTTCGCGGTCATCTGGCATCATACCGCTCCTGCCAGTGTTAATCATGTTATGGCTACCATTGGCGCGCAAGGGGTACAACTGTTCTTTGCCATTAGTGGCTTCCTGATCACTACTCTATTACTCCGGGAACGCGACCGGAACGGCAAAATAGATATCAAAGCATTTTACCTGCGCCGCGCACTGCGGATTTTCCCTTTGTACTATGGCACCTTAGCACTCTATGTCATTGTCGTAGCTGTGCTTGAACGTCACTCACAATATGGTCAGGCTTTTTTTAGTAATCTGATTTACTTCGCCACTTATACCTCGAACCTGTTTGTCCCACTTGATGGGCGCGTGATTTTTTATTTTTCCTGGTCACTTGCTGCTGAAGAACAATTTTATCTAATCTGGCCACCTCTTCTTATATTGACGGGATCAATAAAGAATGCCAGTTTGTCATTGATATTGGCATTGCTTCTTTGTATCGCAGGGCAACTCATAGGGAACGCATTTCTTAGCGCGGTGCCATTACCCATTGTAATTGGCGCTTTGCTAGCCATAGCCCTGAATGATGAAACGTTCTTCAATTCGCTATTAAAGATACTTGGTCAACCCTGGTCTGGCCCGGTTATTGCAGTTTGCTTGCTGGCAAATCTAGCTTCAAATGCCTTGCCAAATTTTATATCCTCTCTACTATTTTCTGCCTTGGTTGGCTCCTGTGTCGTCAAGGAAAATCATCTATTTGGCAAGCTGCTACGCGCAAGCCCAATTGCGTATATCGGCTCCATCAGTTACGGCATGTACATGCTACACATGCTATGTAAAAACCTTGTCGTCAAAGCTTTCAAGCTAATCGGCGTGGTAGATTCTGGTATCACCACTTTCATATTGACTAGCCTGCTGACGATCATTTTGGCAAGAATCAGTTTTATCTATTATGAAAGCTGGTTTTTGAGAAAAAAAGTACCCTTTGAACGCTGAAATTATGCTGACATGAATTCATCTACAACCAGACTGATTACCACTAAATTATTTGGTTTAAATATCTGCAATATGCGTTTTGCAGATGCCAATCAGCATTTGCTGGAAGTTGCCAGTCGTCGTGACCATACTAGCCGCGTGGTGGTGACGCCGAATGTCGATCATATGACCAAGCTGGAATATGAGCCAGTATTCAAGACCTTGTACGCAACGTCTGATTATATTTTTGCTGATGGCATGCCCATCATTTGGGCCAGCAAGATGTGCGCCCTGCCCTTGCCAGAACGTGTGACTGGGGCTGATCTGTTTGTGTCACTTTGCCGTGGCTGCATAGAAAAAGACATGTCGATTTTTGTTTTGGGCGGCATGCCAGGGCAAGAAAGTCTGTTGCTGGAATCCTTTGCCAAAACCTACCCTGGGCTGAAGGTCGATATTTTCTGTCCATCCATGCAGTTTAGTGCTGATGGTGCGGAAAGTGATCGGGCATTACAACGCATACAGGATAACAAACCCAATATCCTTTTCATTTGTCTGGGCATGCCCAAGCAAGAGCGTCTGGCATTTCGCTATCGTGAGCAATTCACCACTGACAATGTGCCACTGATATTGTGTGTGGGTGCCGCCATGGAATTTGCACTGGGGCAGAAAAAACGTGCTCCACTTTGGATGCAAAAGATAGGCATGGAATGGTTCTGGCGTCTTGCCAGTGAACCGCGCCGGCTATGGCAGCGCTATACGACACAAGCCTGGCGCTTTGTTGGCTTGTTGCTGCGTGAGCGAAAAATACAAAAGCAGATGCGCTGAATTTAAAACGAAGTTCAGCTTCAATCCTCGCAACGTCGCATAAGAAATTAAAAAAACCGCACAGATTAATCTGCGCGGTTTTTTCTTGGGAGCTTACTTGGTGCTGAATTTACTGCTAATTTTACTGCTATTTTTAACGCTGATATTTATGCTACTTTTTTTGCATCGAAGAATTGTTCATCTTCTGTCGAACCATGCAAAGCTGTCGTGGAAGACTTGCCTTGCTGGATAGTTTGTGTGACTGCATCAAAGTAGCCTGTACCAACTTCGCGTTGATGCTTAACAGCAGTGAAGCCTTTTTCAGCTGCTGCGAATTCAGCTTCTTGCAATTCAACGAAGGCAGACATCTGGCGACGTGCGTAACCGTGGGCCAGGTTGAACATGCCGTAGTTCAATGCATGGAAACCAGCCAGTGTGATGAACTGGAATTTGTAGCCCATTGCGCCCAGTTCTTTCTGGAATTTGGCGATGGTGGCATCGTCCAGGTTTTTCTTCCAATTGAAAGATGGGGAGCAGTTATAAGACAGCAATTTACCTGGGAACTTGGCATGGATAGCGTCAGCAAATGCCTTGGCGAATTCCAGATCAGGTTTGCCAGTTTCGCACCAGATCAAGTCTGCATATTCTGCATAGGCCAGACCACGGGAAATAGCTTGCTCCAGACCTGGTTTGGTTTTGTAGAAGCCTTCAACCGTACGTTCGCCTGTGCAGAAAGGTTGGTCGTTGGGGTCCACGTCAGATGTCAGCAAATCAGCTGCTTCAGCATCGGTACGGGCCAGTATCACGGTGGAAGTACCCATGATGTCAGCAGCCAGACGGGCAGCGTTCAGTTTTTCAACTGCTTCACGTGTTGGCACCAATACTTTGCCGCCCATGTGGCCGCATTTTTTAACGGAAGCCAGTTGATCTTCAAAGTGAACGCCAGATGCGCCCGCTTCGATCATGGCCTTCATCAGTTCGAAGGCATTCAATACGCCACCGAAACCAGCTTCAGCATCAGCCACGATAGGGGCGAAGAAGTCGATGTCGTCTTTACCTTCAGACCATTGAATCTGGTCAGCACGTGTCAGAGTGTTGTTGATGCGCTTGACAACCAGTGGTACAGAATTGGCTGGGTACAGGGATTGATCTGGGTACATTTCACCAGCAACGTTGGCGTCGCCAGCAACTTGCCAGCCAGACAGATAGATGGCTTTCAAGCCAGCTTTTACCTGTTGCATGGCCTGGTTACCAGTCAGCGCGCCCAGTGCATTGATGAAAGGTTCGTTATTGACCAGATCCCACAGTTTGATCGCGCCGTTTTTGGCGATGGTGTGCTCAACCTTCATGGAACCACGCAGACGAACCACGTCTTCTGCCGTGTAGTTACGCTTGATACCGTTCCAGCGTGGATTGGTATCCCAGTCTTTTTGCAATTCTGCTACTTGTTGTGCGCGAGTTGTCATGTTTCTCTCCTGTGGGCAAATCAAATAAAAAAGTGAATCCGTTGAGAGAAATAATAGGGTATTTTTTGCGTAGCAACAAGGTCTTATATAAGACATATAACAAATATTTAATCGTTTAAAATCAAATACTTAAAATATGTTTTTTGCGATGTGAAATAACATTCCTCAGAATGAGAAAAATAATTTGTGCAGATACACAGTTTCATTTCACAATGCGAAAAATGCTGCTCACATTATAAAATTCGGAAATTCAATTCTGCACATAAAGAAAATTAAGTTTCAAAATGAAATTCAGAGTTGTAAATTTTTGATTCAGATTAGGAAGTATTAATCTGGTTTATTCCAGCACAATCTCGTACCAAGGCGATGGATAATCAAAATCCAGCTCGAATCCACCCGTTTTTTGCCGGACAGCAGTATGAGGCAGCGCTTTCATGCGACTGCCACTACCATCCAGTGGAAAGACTGTTATTTTTTTGCTGCTGGTAGCATGGAACAGCTTGACGGGAATACGCTCCAGCCAGACTGGGGCATTGCCATCCAGCGCGCCAGATGGTTTGATTGAGGTTGTGGTATCTGGCTCCAGCGTCCACCAGGCTTTTTGTCCGTCGTAGTTAACCAGTTTTTTGGGACGTTGTGGTATGACATTTGGCTGAGTTGCTGCCGTGGCACCGGACAATACCAGCAGCAAGCGTCGGGAACTCTTCAAAGGTAGTGCGTCACGGCTGGTCAATAGCATAACCCCATACTGCCTGCCTTTTTCAGCAAACATGGGCAAGGTTTTGTCTGAATCCAGATTCACCGACAAGTCTGAGCGGGTACCGGCAAACATGCGTGCATAAGTTGTATCCGCAAATAACCAGGGGCCAGACTGGTTATAGCGCAACTGCCTTCCAGGAGCTGTCCATAACATATCCTCATCCACCCATGTTTTTGCGTAACGTGCCCCGGATTTAGCCATGCTCTCAGATTTTGCCTGCATATCATGCAGCATACCCAGGCGCGAGAAAAATGCATGCTTATATTCCAGCCCATATTGCGCTTGCAAATAACCGGGGAAGCCGCTACCGCTGACGCCATCGCGCAAGGCTCCCAGCATTTGCCTGGTCTCGGTCGGCAGATTAATGGCTATCTGTTCAGGCAGCGGACGTATCTGATATTGACGGAATAATGCAGAGGCTATCCCAGTCGTTACCAGTTGTCCGGCATGACCGCTCAGGCCAAAACTGTCAGGTACAGACAACCAGCGATCACCATCTATATAGTGAAAAAGAAATAGCCCGTCCCAGTCTTGCGCGGCAGCAATGGCACTCATCACCGGCAGAATTTCTGCGGACTGGCGATTCGGGTAAGCCTGGTTAAATTCACTGATGACAAAAGGCTTGCGCAGGTCACGCACATAGGCGCGTTGCAATAGCGCTTGCCAGCCATCGCGCAATACGGATTCATCGCGGATGCGCCAGTCGTTCCTGTCCCATGGCTTGTTTGGAAAGTCATAGTGGTCAACATAGAAATGCTCATCCACGTAATCCATCTGTTGCTGCGCATCTGCCATGGCAATGCCGCCAAAATACATTTGCGTTCCTGTCAGCGGCACCAAATCACCCAGTTCCTGCCGTATGGTTTTACGCATCACGGTCAGGTATTGCATATCCATGTCCGACAAATAACGGACATAATCCAGCACCCGACGCCCATTTCCCTCTTTGTGTGGCCGGTATTGCTGTTGCAGTGCAGTTGGTGTGGCATAACCCAACCTGGTCATTGCCCTGCTGCCAAAACGTTGCAATCGGGCCAACCAGCCCTCACCATATTCCAGCACATTGGCTTCGGACGATTTGACGTTGATAATGCCCTTTCTGGGCAAAGAACAGCTATCCCACACTGCGCAAGCCTGTTCGGCGCTGCCATATTGGCGCAATACCCATTTTTGCCAATTCTGCTGCAGTTGGCGTTCATATTCACCAGTCAGGGAATCGAGTTGTGTGCGCTGCCATGCGCCAAGCAGCGATGATTCATTGTTGATTTCTATCATTGCCAGGGCCGGGTCGTCTTTCAACTCCAATCGCCGCAACAATTGCTGCACATATTCGGCCTGCAGGCTGATCATGCGTGGCTCGAACAAATGCAAGGGGTGGCTGGCAAAAGGCATCTGTTCGCCTGGCGTCAAGGGTGTCACCTGGTCCACTGCGGGCCTGAACTGGTAACCCACGTGCAAATTCAGGTTCACGTACAAGCCTTCCGCCTTCAGTGCATTGATAAAGGTCCGCAGACGCAGCAAGGCGGCTTCATTGAAACTGGGGAAGGCGGCTGTCGTTAAAATGCCACGCGGCTGTTCCTGACTGTCGCTGAGCACGGTGTCCAGATGATGCAGGCGCACGGCATTGAATCCGAGTCTGCGCAAGCGCCTGGCTATTTTAACGGCATCTTTTTCGTCAGGAAAATTGGCAGCATTCGCCAGGCTGATGCCAAACAGACGCACCCGGCTGTCGTCACGGGTACCTTGCTTGCCATCATGTCCAAGGCGAAAAAAATGATTCCCCTTGACGTATAGCCGGTCGCCTGCTTCCAACGCATGGTTCATGCCACCAAAATCAACGACGCTAGACAAGTTATCTTCATTCACTTCAAAGGGATACCAGGACAATTCCCCTGCTCTGGCAGAAACAGCAATAACACACCATGCCAACAGAGAAGTCAGCAAACGCAGCATAGGATGACCAGGAGAACGGGCAGGAAATTGAAAATACTTCATAGTTTGGGTCGCAACTGACATGGTAGCCATTAGAATATCGCACAAACACATGACATCAGTATTGAGAAATGCAAAATTTGCCTGTACTGCCATCCAGCCTGAACCAGCTGGAAACCAATATCGTCAAACTGATGATCATTCTGTTCGTCATTTTCTCTCTGCTGCCATATGGCCTGTCCTGGGACTATACCGGCTCATCTGCTGTCACCATGGAAGGCTCGCTCACCACCAAATTGCAATGGGGCAGCCTGTTCATTCTGGCAACCTTCATTCTTTACCGTCATTTACCCGAAACCCTGAAAGATATTCGTGCCATGAATCCCTTTCTGGCGCTGGTCCTGATCTGGTGCCTGGCTTCCAGTCTGTGGTCACCGCTGTCGGCTACTACTTTCAAGCGTGCCATACAGCTATATGGCCTGGTGATGATAGGTTTCAGCGTGCAACTCGCAGCCCGCCCACTGCAACTGATGGTCAATTATGTGCTTTACACGTTGACGGGCTTGTTGATACTGTCGTTTTTCATGGCGATTGCCGTTCCCAGCATAGGGATAGATTACGAACTGGGTGGTGCCTGGCGCGGCGCCTTGTCACAGAAAAATGAACTGGGTCAGGTCGCCGCCCTCAGCATTCTGTTATGGCAAATCAAGTCGTGCACTGAAAAAGTCGGCATACGCAGCCTGGCTTTGGGTCTGTTATTTTCTTTTTTCATGCTGGTCATGAGCAAAAGCTCCACCAGTATGATTATCACCTTGCTGACGACAGGTATATTCCACCTGTTGCGCAAACGCCATATTTCATCATCCTATTCACTGACGCGTGCCACCCTGGTCATTGTTTGTTTGCTGACCATCGCCGTTTATGTTTTCTTCATGCAAGAGTCACGCATGCCTACCTGGCAAGAAGCTGCGTCACCCATTGCCAGCCTGTTTGGCAAAGGCACAGACCTGACTGGTCGCACCGATGTCTGGCAACTGGTCTGGCTGGAAATCAACAAGCACTACCTCATGGGCCTGGGCTATGGCGCGTTCTGGCTGGGGCCGGACAGTTTGTCGCAATTTGTAATTGATGCCCTGCACTGGATTCCCCTGCAGTCGCACAATGGCTATCTGGATATCCTCAATGAGCAAGGACTAATCGGTCTGATACTGGTGATACTGACACTGCTGACGCAGGCTGGCTTTCTGGTTACCCTGGCCCGCCTTGACCGCCAGCAGGCTGCATTCTGGTCAGCCATGCTGGTTGTGGTGGTGATTACCAATTTCACCGAAAGCAGCCTGTTTCGTGGCTTTGTATTCCAGAATGTATTTTTCATCTTCAGCCTGATCGCTGTCAGTTCGGCCACCAGACGCTTAAAGTACGCCCAATCGCAATCAGCTTAGCAGCTTACGCCCCAACGCCTGAAATTTTTGCTCGATATAGCGGTAGGACAGATGCGACAACAACCAGGAAAACACCGTCACCACCATCAATCTGAGCAGGACAGAGGTTTCAGGCATATACCAGTTCACGACACCAATCACCAGCCAGTGATATAGATAAAGGGAATAGCTGATCCTGCCTACGTACACCACTGGTGGCCATTGCAGGAAACTGTTGAGGCAATTGCGAGAAAATACCAATGTCGAAAACATCAGGAACAAGGCTATGCCTTGCAATGAATACCGCAGCGATTCCCGAAAATTTTCATCACGAATAGCAAGACTGATCAACATGACAGCCGCTCCCACGGCAAAGCTGTGCAAGGTATTCAGGCGTGCAAACAATTGGGGGTAACGTGCCAATATCAATGACAGGCAGACACCATATAAAATCGAATCGGCACGGGTATCTGTCGCCGTATAAATGCGGTAATGCGGCAAATGATCCAGGCCTATGCCATATACCAGGTAGCTGCGCCAGGCCAGCATCGCCAGCAAGATCACGGCAATGACACCCAGAAAACGCCTTGGCGCGCCAGCGAAGACCATAAAAAGAAACGGAAACACAAAATAGAAATGTTCTTCCACTGCCAGCGACCAGGTGATAGCCAAGGGTTGCTTGATCAGTTCACCACTGAACGTGGAATAAATACCATAGTAATTGGCAAAATACAGAAATACTGCGGCCGGTTCGGTCCATGTCCAGACATCCCCAACCAGTGACATCAGCGTCACCGAAATCCCCACAAACAGCAACAGGGCCGGTGTCAGGCGAAACAGCCTGCGCACATAGAAGTGACGTATGCTAATACTGCCTTTTGCATCCCACTCAGACAACATGAGTTTGGTGATGATGAAGCCGCTGATAAAAAAGAAAATCGTAACGCCCAGGCCACCCGGCACCACATGCCCAAAGCCTGCATGCGAGAAAAAAACCATGGCAATGGAAACAGCGCGCAAACCATCAAGTGCCTGCAAGCGATGTTGGGAATGATTACTCATGACTTACTTGCTGCTCCCTGACTACCGTATGCATGAGAAGCCTTACCCCAGAAATAACTCAGCTTACCCAATTGGGAAGCCGCAATTCTCAACCAGGTAAATGTTTTCAAAGGCCTGACAGGAAGGCACAGCAACGCAAATAACAGCGCCAGTACAAACTGCGCGCAGGCACGGCCACTCAACAGGATAGCCGACCGCCATCTTTTCATACCAGACAACATTGCCAGTTCGGTACGGATAAATAATTGTCCGGTACGATAAGAGCGTTGCAGCAGCCATTTCGCCGTGGCCCGTTCTGCCGGAATATATTCATTGGCAGGGGCCTCATCACACCACACCATGACTGCCCCCATTGCATCCAGCCGCCGGAATAGCATGGTATCCTCACCACCAGTGGTGCCAAAGGCGGGGTCAAACGGGCCGATACCACCCTGCTGACTTGAAGCCAATCGTTGCAGCAAGACGTGCCGTATCAACACATTGCCACTGCGTGCATCACGATGGTCTATTCGAGTTCCGGTAGGCATGCGCCGTCGATCAAAATACCCTCCCCGTCGTATCCAGTCCGGGGTGGCTTCCGCGTAGTCGGGTAATACCGGTGCAAACACCACATCGGCATTGTGTGCAGCCTGTACTGCCATCAATTGCTGCAACCAGATGGATACTGGCACTTCATCATCATCGATCATGACAATCCAGTTTCCCTTTGCTGCGGCAATGGCAGCATTGCGTGCGAGGGAGATATTGGGATTGGCGAGATTGATTACGGTCAGGCTGTCGCCAAACAGCTGCCCCATTTCTGCCAGCACTGCCGATGCAGATTGTGCCGGGTCATTGTCGACGACGATGACTTCAACACTGTGTTCTGCCGCCTGTTCCCAGATCGTCTGCAGCAAACGGCGCAGCAGGACTGGTCGCTTGTAGGTGCAAATACAAATACTCAGATCAGTCATGAGTCTTAATGTTTACGCCGGAACATGCGAGAAACCAGGCGATACATCCATGAAAACGGCGCCAGACCGGACGCACCATCATCCTCATGCTGATTGTAGATCGTGCCCAATACCTCAACGCCAGCAGCCAGCATGTCCGCCTTGGTCTGGCGCAGCTCATCGATATAAGTATGGTCTGTGCGCGCCAACAGCAAGACACTACCGGTTTGATGGGCCACCATCTGCGCATCAGAGGCTTTTGACGCCGCATGGGTATCAATCACAAAGGCGTCAAACTGCTCGCCGCAGGATTCCAGCAATTCACGGATGCGCGGTGCTCGCAAAATTTCCAGCGGATTCGGTGGTTGCGGCCCGGCTGGCAGCAAATGCAGGCTGGGCATGAGCTGAATCAAGGCATCGGACAAGCTGATGCGCCCCGCCAGCACAGATGAAAGACCATCTGGCTTACCCAGTGAAAAATATTCGTGCAGGCTACCACCACGTAAATCTGCATCGATCAGCAAGGTGCGTTTACCCACCTGCGACAGCGCAATCGCCAGGCTGGCAGCCATATAGCTTTTACCATCACCCTTGGCGGCGCTGACCATGGCCAATTTTATTTTTTCCTGGCTGCTGAATTTCAACAGCAATTCACTGCGCAGACGCCGGATTTCTTCTGCTTCTTTGCTAAAGGGAAAATAAAAGAATTTCAGTGAAGGGTCGGCACTGCCATTGATCAGGCTCTTGGTTGAATAACCAAATTGTTCGCCTAATGCCTGATCCAGCTGTGCCTGGGTAAGGTAACCCAGCGCCAGGGCAGCGTCGCCAAAGCGCAGCTTTTTTTCCTTTTGCAGTTGCGCAACCTGGTCGATCTGCTCAGGCGTGAGCAAGCCTTTTTGCAAAAACAACTCACCCAAGCGCCCTATCTTGGATACATTCTGCACCTGGGTTTCAGCTTCACGCATGCATGCCTCGCTCAAGCTGTTGCGGTTGGCTGTCACTGCCACTCAATCTTTCGTCAAACCCTATTTTTGCCATTACCGGCTCATCAAATTCACGTTCCAAATCTTCCAGGCAGCGTACACGTCGGTTCAACAATTCCAGCAAGAATGCCAGACCAAAACCAAACACGACACCAGCCAGTAAACCAAATATCAAATTATTGCGCAGTAAAGGCTTGGCATGTTTTTCTGGAAGTTCAGCCCATTGCATGACAGAGGCATTGGAAATCACCACATTACTGGTCATCAATAATTCATCAAATTTTTGTATCGCAGCATTATAAATTTTTTGTACGCTATCAAGCTGCCGTTGATATGAACTGATGACATCCCTGTGTTTTTTATTTTCAAATGTCTTTTTCTGGTAGGCGGCAATGTCAGCCTCGATGACTTTTTCCTGCTGTGACAGGCGATCTTCGGATGCTCGCAGCATTTCAAAGGCGGTGGCTGACTCTCTTTGCAGCTTATCCATCAGGGCCTGGCGTTCATCCTGGATGGCAATATATTTCGGATGACGTACCCCCAAGGTAATCTTGGCATTTGCCATTTGCGCATCAAGGGAAATCAGGGCTGCCTTCAGACCGGAAATATGTCCAATGCCCGCGATTTCAGGAATATCTGATTCAGGATTACCCTGTTTCACCAACTTTTCCAGAGATTGCCGCTTGGCCTGCGCCTCGACCCGCTGCAACTGTACATCGACCAGGCGCACACTGAGGGCATTCATCTGCTTCGATTCAAGGTCAGCTCTTTCATCAACATCCACAATCTGGTATTGCTGCTGGTAGGCAGTAAGCTTATTTTGCAACTCATCAATCTGCCGGCTCATGGATTCCAGCTGGGCATTGTATTGATCGCGTCTTGCCCTGGCGGGGGCATTCATCATTTCCAACGACAAATCGATATATGCCTTGACCACGGCATTGGCAACATCCGTGGCATGCCTGGGATCATTGGACGAATACTGGATTTCGATCACGCGACTATTTTTATGCGGAGCGACTTCGGTATTCCTGACGATCGCTTCAGCCAAAGCCCGCAAGCCGCGCTGTTCGCCATATTTGACGATAAATTTCTTACCTTCCGGTGTTGCCTGCAAACCCAGTACCTGTATCACTCTTTCTGCAACCTGTACGCTCTTGATGACATCGAACTGGGTCTGCAAATAACTTTCGTCCTGCATGGGATGAAATTGGCGGCCACTGATCGGGTCATTCATGCGGTAATCAATGAATATCTCGGCACTCGCCACATAGGTTTTAGGCAGCAACAGGCTGGCTACGACCGCACCGGCCACCGCCACCACCATGACAAACGCGATCAATAACTGACGCGCACGCAGCATGGCCCCGATCTGGGCAAAGGACAATACCAACTCACTGGGGGATGTTCTCATCATGCGCTTCAGAATATCCGTTCGTTGATAAACACGACATCGCCCGGCAACACGCCATCCATAATGCCAGCAGATACCTCGCGCATTTCGCCGCCCGGCATTTTGCGATAAATGATGATGCGTCGCACTGAGCCTCTTTCTGTCACCCCACCACCTATGGACAGGACACGCATGACGTTCAAATCTTCTTCCATCGGATACATACCGGGCTTGCGCACCTCGCCATATACGTAAAAATTCTTGATCTGCGGTACGAAAAGCACATCATTTGGCTGGATCTTCTGTGCCAGTTCCGGGGCAAGCCTGACGGCATCGAGCTCCAGTTTGATGGAGGAATATTCATGCAATTCGGACGCTGGTTTGCCCGGTTCACGGCGCAAAATGCGCAAGCTTTTCTCGGCTTTTTGAGAAACGCCACCAGCCAGGCTCAAGGCCTCCAGTATGCTGATCTGCCCCTGCAAGGGGTAACGTCCAGGGCGCAAGACTTCACCCAGCACAGAGAAAGTTCTGCTAAGCTGCTGTATTACCTTGATGGAAACCTTGGGATTTTTTATGTACTGCCCCTGTTCCAGCTTTTTGGAAAACACGGCAGCGATTTCGGTTGCGGTTCGTCCTTTTACCTCCACCGTTCCCACCAGGGGCAAGGTAATCACACCGCTTTCACCGACAGTCACATCTGCAGTCAGGTCCGGCTGGCCAAAAACGGTGATCAATAACTGATCGCCTTCACCGATAACATCACTGGCGGTTTCTGGCGACAAGTCTGATGCGGGGGTCACTACCGGCGGATTTTTATCTTCCTGTGGCAACTGCAATAAGCGATTTTCCAGTTTCAGGCCTGCGGATGATTCAGGCACATTTTCCTGCGCCATTACCGGTACGGCAAAGGCAACGGTCAATATTGCAGCGACAGCCCGGCAAACCGTTATTTGACGAAAATCAGAAAAAATGGACCAAATTGGCATCATGCATTCAAGCTTTTACATAAAGAACTTCATTTTATATTGCAATAGTAAGAATAGATGCAAATTTTTGTCAGGACAACAAAACTCAAGCCCAGACTGGCATATCGGCTATATTGATATTGTCATTTAATAACAAAAATTAACCTTTGTTGAATTGTGAGCAACTCAAAGCTAAGTTAACATTCGATAAAAGCGCGAAAGATATCTATGCACACACCAAGTCCTCCATCATCAAGCAATGCCGACAGGGTGGTCCCCCTGGTCATCATTGCGCCTGTACGTGATGAGGCAGATTTGATCAGGCTGACACTGGATTCCATGGTGGCCCAAACCGTCAAGCCGGTTGAATGGATTATTGTCGATGACGGCTCACAAGATGGTACCGCTGACATCGTACGTGAGTATGCTGAAAAACACAGCTTTATCCGGCTGGTTCAGCGCCCTGACCGTGGATTCCGCAAGGTGGGTGGAGGTGTGGTGGCAGCCTTCAAATTTGGCATCACACAAATTCAGCATCAAGAGTATGAGTATATTGCGAAACTGGATGGCGACATGTCGTTTGGTCCACGCTATCTGGAACTGATGTTTCAGCATTTTGCACAAGACCCGAAACTGGCAGCCGTATCCGGCAAAGTCTTCCGTGAAGAAGAGGGACAAAAAATCGAAGAACACATCATAGACGAGCATGTGGCTGGGCAATTCAAGCTTTACCGCCGGACCGCTTTTGAAGAAATTGGTGGCTTCGTTGAAGAAGTCTTATGGGACGGTATTGATGTCCACACGGCACGCATGAAGGGCTGGACTACGCTGAGTTTTTTTGATCCTGAAGCAGTACTCATGCATCACAGGCTGATGGGTTCTTCTGACAAGAATGTATATCGTGGCCGCCTGCGCTGGGGACGCGGTATCTGGTTCATGGGCTACCACCCACTATACGCATTGGCTTCGGGCGTATTTCGCATGCGCGAAAAGCCCTTTATTATCGGTGGTCTGCTGATCATCGCCGGTTATATCGGTGCTGCCATCAAGGGTGCACCACGTTATGACAATCTGGAATTCCGACAGCATCTGCATCACTGGCAGCTGGGACAGATCAAAAATCTGTTTGTCAAACACAAGAGTTGAACTGCAGTCATTTGTATTTTTAGCCGTTCTCGCTTTCAACTACATATTATTTATTCGTTCACTGACTCGTTTAAATATTACCGAAAACACTGGCATCCATGGTTAATGCGTCATCAGCTTCAAATCCTTCACAACCTGCGCAACTTTTGACTGCGCTGACGGGAATCGCCTTTGCTGCAACCATTTACCTGACGCTGTTTGCCATCATCATTTATTCCGAACATGCCGATCCAGAGATCTTTGGTGTACGTATGTTGATCGCCACGCTGGCCAGTATTATCGTGTTTTCCAGTCAGCAGATGCTTAATACCCTGCAGGAAAAACGCCTGCTGACGATTTTCCCCAGCATCGCCGGACGTTGGTTCGTGGTGTTCATGATCGTTGTGCTGAGTGCCTATGTCGATAAAACCTCGGAACAATTGTCACGCGCAGTCATGCTGACCTGGTTGTTTGTCACGCCTTTCAGCCTCACCTGCACCGCCTTGTTCATGCGTAGCATAGCTGTGATTTATTATTCGAATCCAACACGACGACGCAAGGCGGTACTGATCTGGTCCAATTCTGCCTGTGCAGACCTGGTCGAATCCCTGCGCAAGACCCCACTGGCCGCGATTGATGTAGTCGGTTTCTTTGACAACAGGAACGAATCCCGCCCGCCCAGCAATTTGAAACGTCTGGGCGATTTAAGCGAAGCCACTGACTGGATCGTCGACCCTGAAACCGGCCACGTTAATATTGATGTCGTTTTCATCGGCATGAACACCAAGGAACCACCAGAACTGGCCGAAATTATTGCCGTATTGGAAGATAGCACCGTATCCACCTATTTTGTGCCTGAATCGCTGATCTTTGGCATGCCCGGAATACAACTGCGCGAGCTGGCAGGTCGGCCGGTACTGGCATCGACCGAAACACCTTTCATCGGACTGGCAGCACTACCAAAACGCCTGCTGGATTTGTTTGGCTCGCTGTTTGGGCTGATCATACTTTCACCGATACTGCTGATGATCGCCATAGGCGTCAAACTGGGGTCACCTGGTTCCGTCCTGTTCAAACAAACGCGCTACGGCATTGCCGGTCGCCCCATCAATGTATATAAATTCCGCAGCATGCGCCAGACCTCACCCGATGCGCCGGTAATACAGGCAAAAGCAGGTGATCCACGGGTCACTCCATTTGGGCGCTTCCTGCGCCGCACCTCACTGGATGAATTGCCGCAGCTATTCAATGTCCTGCGTGGTGAAATGAGTCTGGTGGGGCCGCGCCCACATGCTGTTGAACATAATGAACTGTACCGAAAACTGGTTAGCGGTTATATGTTCCGCCATAAAATCAAACCTGGCATCACCGGCTGGGCCCAGGTCAACGGCTTGCGTGGCGAAACAGAAACCCTGGAAAAAATGGAAGAGCGTATCGACTATGACCTGTACTACATACAACACTGGTCGATCTGGCTGGATATTGTGATTATCTGGCGCACTTTGAAAGTCGTACTAGGCGATAAAAACGCGTATTAAAAACAAGTTGCGTCAGGCTTTGGTCTAACGCAACTTGCGTAATTGCTGCCCCAGGCTGGATTGTTTCAAAAACTGTTTGCTGCGATACAAACCTGCCTGCGCCATGGCTATCATAGCCGGCGAACTGATCGCCCCCTCACACAAGGCATTTGCCCCGGTGGCAAAGCGCAATTTATACGCCTGATCACCCCTGCCCAGATCAATCGAAGTCAAACCCAGTTGCGCCGCATGTTTGGCGCACTGCGCCAAGATGACAAGGCCAGGCGAAAACTCTGCATAAGTCGTGTCATACCAGGGGAACCAGTAATGCAACACTTTCTCTGAACGCATGCCAAAATGGGCTGCAATCAGCGTATCCCCAGCGTGCAGGGTGGACAACATACCGGCAAACCCGGACTCGTTGGTGAGCCGGATTTCTTCCAGTATCTGACGTACCCAGCCCAGCCGGAAGATGTCATGCGCCGTACCGACAGTGCGCTCAAACTGCTGGCTTTTACCTTTCAGAAGGGCCTGGTAATCACGCAGATCGTTACTTTGCATTTCGAAGCGCAGTTCACCATATTTTTTTGCCAGCTTACGCTCATTGGTCGCCACCTTCTTCATCAAAGAGGCATCTCTTTTTTCTGACAGACGCTGCACATACGCGTCATAACCACCCGCCAAATCCAGGGTGTGGGACTGACTTTCTATCCAGGCATGGCGCTTGAAATCAGAAAATTCAGTTGGCATGTGGTTAAAACCAAAGTGGTTGCATTGCATGGCAGCCAGCACGTCTGTCATTTTCCAGTGCGACGATGGCAGGCGTATCGGCCCTTGGTAATCGGATAAAAAACCGCCTACGGATTCTGCACGAAATGCACTCACTGCATGAAAAGGCCACATACCGGCAAGGCCATTATTTTCTTCACATAACAAGATCCTGGCATCTGCACGTGCGCGCCCTGCAATGACTGTGAATGCAGGGTGATAATACGGACTGTCATACATCACATTACTGTGACGTAGTTCCAGCCATTGTCGCAACACTTCCGGACCAAGTTCGCTGGCCTGTATCAGGCTGAACTTCATTGCACAGGCTCCGCCACAGAAAAATAGTCTTGCAGATTAGTACACAAGCCACTTTCTATACTCTGGTCCACCAGACTGGACAAGCTGCTGCGTCGCGTCGCATCAAACACGAACAGACGGTACACATCAGACAGGTGCAGCCCGACAGGATTGACCAGCAAGATCCATAATTCTGCGCCCGCTTCGTTCTTGCGCAACCAAAAACGGCTTCTTGAAGTCGTGGTATTGGCATTCACTCGCGCCACCCAGCCGGCTTCTGACATGCGTTCCAGCAAACCTTCAATTTCGTCGATACCCAGGCGGGTCTGAGTACGTATCGCATTGACATCAACCGCCGCCCCGGCGTTCGCCATACGCGCCTGGACCAGCACCTGCAAAATGCAGACCGCATCTTCAAATGCACTACCCGGTGTAGGCACATGCCACCAGCGTTCAAACTTCACGATTGGCAAAGCTGCGGCGATCACGGCCCCGATCAAAATAATCAACCAGGAAACATAAATCCAGACCAGGAAGATAGGCACGGCAGCCAACGCACCATATACCACGGTATAGGTTGGGAACTGAATGACGAAGCTGGCAAAAATGCGTTTAGCAACCTCAAAGGCGATACCGGCGAACAAGCCACCCCAGACCGCATCACGCCATTCCACAGACCGATTCGGCACGATCAAATACAACAGGGTAAAAGCACCCGTAGTAAATGCAATGGAGGCCATGGTGTACAACACACCGCCAATGAAAGGTACAGAACCCACCACTCCGGTCGTGGCAGTGAATATATAAGAAGTGGAAGTCAGCGAAACGCCGACCAGCAAAGGCCCCAGCGTTACAATCGCCCAATACACCAATAATCTTTGCAAAACCGGACGTGAACGCTTGACCTGCCAGATTTGGTTAAAGGACTTGTCTATCGTTGCCATGGTGGTAATGGCCGTCACCATCAGGGCGACACCGCTGATGGCAGAAACACGGGTCGCTTTGGTAGCAAATTGTGTCAGATAACCAAGAATAGTGTTGGAAATCCCCTTAGGCATCAGACTTTGAATAAAATACGCTTCCAGCGAAGTACGGAAAGTATTAAACAAGGGAAAAGCAGTAAAAATGGCAAATGCGACAGTCAGAATCGGCACCAGTGCCAGCACGGTAGTAAAGGTAAGACTACCGGCGACTTGCGGCAAGCGCCCTTCCTGCAAGCGTTGCAGGGCAAATTTGAACAGGTTGAGTATTTGTTTCCACGACAGACCACGCATAGTTTTTTGCAGCTTGAAATAAAAGTACCCTCTATTTTACTGAGGGTCAAAGAATAAAGACTCATACATAGGACTTACGCAAAACCGCCCCAGCTGCGTTGCAGCTCCTAGCCGTACTGTTCGTACTGTCTTCGTCGCTACGCCTTGCTGGGACAATTTTTCGTAAGTCCTAATATAATACAAGCATGACTACACAAGAACTCACGATTTTGGTTTTATTTTATTCCCGGCACGGCAGTACCAGGAAAATGGCTGAACTGATTGCCCAAGGTATAGAAAGTGTACCTGGCTGCAATGCCCGGCTGCGCACCGTACCTGCGGTCTCCACTGTTGCTGAAGCCACAGCACCTGATGTGCCAGCAGAAGGCGCACCCTATGTAGAACTGTCTGACCTGAAAGAATGTGCAGGACTGGCACTCGGCTCGCCTACTCGCTTCGGCAACATGGCTGCCGCCATGAAATACTTTCTTGACGGCACTGCGGCAGACTGGCTGTCTGGCACACTCAGTGGCAAACCTGCCTGTGTCTTTACTTCGACTGGTAGTCTGCACGGCGGGCAAGAATCCACGCTACTCAGCATGATGTTGCCACTGATACACCATGGCATGCTGTTGCTTGGTCTTCCGTACAGCCATCCCGAATTAATGACCACCTCCACTGGTGGCAGCCCGTATGGAGCTACGCACTGGTCAGGCAAGGATGGCACACTGCCATTGTCAGAAGACAGCCGCAAGCTGGCCATTGCACTAGGCAAACGACTGGCCGAAACCAGCTGCAAATTGCAGGCCGTGACATGAACACTACGCGTTCCACCCCCTACTACTTCGTCGCATCTGCAAGCCTGATTGCCCTATTTATACTCTGCCTGTTATGGGAATGGATGATTGCACCTTTGCGTCCCGGTGGTTCATGGATGGTGATCAAGGCCCTATTTCTATTGATACCGCTGCGCGGTGTCTTAAAAAAAGACAACTACACCATGCAATGGTCATCCATGTTGATATGGCTGTATTTTACTGAAGGCATCGTCAGGGCCACCAGTGACAAGTTGCCTCTGTCAGCCATGCTGGCCTGGGGTGAAGTCGCACTGTCACTGATTTTTTTCTTTAGCACGATTTTTTATTTACGCCCACTGAAGAAAGCGGCGAAGGCATTGGCCAAAACCAAAGCGGCTGAATAATGATGCAAGCAGACATACATCAAAAATCCAGTGATTGCAGGCGACCATGAACTCTGAATTTCTCGCTTCCTGCGCCCAGACAATAGGTCAGGACCATGTACTGACCAACGAATCTGACCAGCAAGCCTACCTGACAGATTGGCGTCAACGTTACACCGGCAAGGCAATCGCGGTATTGCTGCCCAAATCAACGGAAGAAGTTGCTGCACTGGTCGCCCTGTGTGCGCAGTACCGCATTCCCTGCGTCCCACAAGGTGGCAATACAGGCCTGGTGCTGGGCAGTGTACCGGATCAGACTGGTCAGGCAGTCATCCTTTCGCTCAAGCGTATGGACCGTGTACTGGCAGTGGATGCCAGCAATAATACAATGACTGTACAGGCCGGCTGCCTGCTGGCAAATGTGCAGGCAGCGGCAGAAGCGCATCAACGATTATTTCCTTTATCATTGGCATCCGAAGGCAGTTGCACCATAGGCGGTAACCTGGCAACCAATGCTGGCGGCACAGCAGTACTACGTTATGGCAATGCCAGGGAACTGTGCCTGGGCCTGGAAGTGGTGACGGCAAAAGGTGAGGTCTGGAATGGCCTGCGCGGCCTGCGCAAAGACAATACCGGCTATGACTTGCGGGATTTGTATATTGGCGCCGAAGGTACTTTGGGCATCATCACCACTGCAGTATTGAAACTATTTCCACAGCCACGTGCCAGTCTGACCGCACTGGCTGCCATACCAACTGCAGACGCTGCATTGCAATTACTGAATCTGGCACGCAGCGACCTGGGGCCGACGCTGACTGGTTTCGAGCTAATTTCCGATTTCAGCTTGCAACTGGTGCTGAAGCATTTTCCCCTGCTGAAAAAACCACTGAACAGCAACTGCCCGTATTACACCCTGCTTGAAATTTCTGATCATGAATCGGAAGAACATGCAAACGGATTAATGGAAAGCATGCTGGGAAAAGCGCTGGATCATGGCTATGCTGCAGATGCTGTCTGTGCCACTTCCATCAGTCAATCGAAAACCTTATGGCAATTGCGCGAGCACATCTCAGCCGCCCAGGCACTGGAAGGCAAGAACATCAAGCATGATATTTCCTTGCCGATTTCGGACATACCCACATTTATCGACATGACCGATGCAGCGTTGCATGCGGCATTCCCAGGATGTCAGATAGTTTGCTTTGGCCATCTGGGTGATGGCAATCTGCATTACAACGTGTCAGCTCCTGTGACCATGCTCGATACTGATTTCATTCAACAGCAAGAAGCTGTCAACCGCATTGTGCATAACAGGGTGCATGGCCTGAATGGTTCCATTTCAGCCGAACATGGTCTGGGTATGTTGAAACGGGAAGAAATCACACGATATAAATCAGCGCTGGAATTGTCTTTGATGCGCAGCATCAAAGCAGCGCTGGACCCTGACAACCTGATGAACCCAGGCAAGCTACTTTAAGAACCTGTTCACGATCTTACTGTGCGGGCGCAATCAGAGACAACGCGAGGCTCATGCGCTGCTCAAAATGCCCATGTACTAGAGTACATTCCGCTTTTTGCGCTGCTCTTCACCTCGCTGACGCCCGCTCGCTACAGATCGTGAACAGGTTCTGACAGCCTCACCACCAAAAAACCAGATGCCCCGCTATCTAGTTTACTTACCGATGCTCCAGGCGCCGCAGGCTTTGTTGGCGTCCACCATTGTTTTTGTGGGCTGGCGCGCTTTCTATTTTCATTTCCCTTGGCAACTGAAATACGCTGACAGCTTTTGTCAGTTCCTCGGCCTGTTCTTCCATGCTTTCTGCCGCCGCCGCTGCCTGTTCTACCAATGCCGCATTTTGTTGCGTCATTTCATCCATCTGGGTAATCGCCAGATTCACCTGTTCTATCCCTGAACTTTGCTCCTGGCTCGCCGCCGTGATCTCGCTCATGATGTCGGCCACATGCTGGACGCTGGTGACGATTTCATCCATGGTCTTGCCGGCTTCATCCACCAGCTTGCTACCCTGATCAACCTTGTCAACGGAATCGCTGATGAGGGATTTGATTTCTTTGGCAGCGCTGGCACTGCGTTGCGCCAGATTGCGCACTTCGGCTGCCACCACCGCAAAACCACGCCCTTGCTCACCAGCCCTGGCGGCTTCTACCGCCGCATTCAAGGCCAGGATATTGGTCTGGAAGGCAATCCCATCAATGACGCCAATGATGTCGACAATTTTTCTTGAGCTTTCTTTGATCGAGCCCATGGTATTAACCACCTGCCCCACCACAGCACCGCCTTTGACCGCGACGCTGGATGCTGACACCACCAGTTGATTGGCCTGCCTTGCATTGTCAGCATTCTGTCTCACTGTGCTGGTCAGTTCTTCCATGGAGCTGGCGGTTTCTTCCAGCGAGCTGGCCTGGGATTCGGTACGACTGGACAGATCGGCGTTGCCAGACGCAATTTCCCGCGAAGCTACGGTGATGGTTTCGGTGCCTACCTTGATTTTGGAAATTGTCGCGAGCAGATTCCCCTGCATCTGGTTCAGAGACTGCAATAAATCGCCAATCTCATCCGTACCAGACACAATAACCGGCTTGGTCAAATCACCATGGGCAATCTGATCAGCAATCACGGCAGACATTTTGATGGGTCCGGCAATGGTTCTGGCAATCAGCCACGCAGCGATAGAACCAATCAAAATGGTCAAGATGCCGATAATCAGCATACCTGCCCTTGCACTTTTATAATTACCGACCGATTCATCGTAGGCCAATTGCATAGCCTTGTGCTGTTGCTGTGCAAGATCCCCCAGGGATACCATCCATTTTTCGTTCGGCGCGTTAAATTCGGTCTGCAAAACCGAAGCAGCATCAAAATAATTGCCCTCCGCAACCAGCCCTTTGATCTTGTTGGCAATCGTCATCACCTGGCGTTTTTGCTCAACCGAATTTTGCAAGGTGGTTTTGCCTTCGGTATCGTCTATCAGTTTTTTAGCGGAATTTTCTGAACCATCATAATTTTCCAGGATTTTTGCCAGTTTTTTGGTTTCGCGTTCGGCTTCTGCCAAATCACTGGGAGCAGTCATTTTGCGTAACACCAACGCCAGCGCCCGGCCCTGTTCCCGCATATCGGTTGCGGCGTCCAGGCTGGCGACCTTGGTGTTGAAAATATAATTGGTTGACCCTTGCAATTGGCTCATACGAAACAAACCCAACACCAGCAAGCCTGAAGCAAACAAAATAACCAAACCAAAGCCTAGCGCCAAACGGCCACTAATCTTCAAACGTAAAAGTTGATTCATATATTTCCCTGAATATCCTACACCAGAACGGAAGACTGAAATTGGCACGGCATGAACAAGCCGTCACAACAGACCCAGCCCAGACAAAGGATGCATGCGTCCAAATTCCTGCCTTACCCTAATAACGACAAGAACAAAATATTACAGAAAAAATATCTTCAAAAAGCCATGTGTAAAAGCCATTTGACAGAACTGGCAAAGAAAGGAAGGCATGACTGGAAAGCGATAAATGGCGCGACAACCGGGATGTATTCTTCAAACAGACTGCAAACAGGTTTGCACAGTTCCCAATAAAATCGCACGGCCATTTATGCTGACATGAATCGGTGTCCCCTGGAATTATTATGTAATTCTCTGCACAGTAAATGAAAGCGCTCTATTCAAGTATAGCCGAAACATTACAAGAACAAATGAAGAGAAGATGGCGAATTGCAACATTAGTTTAGATAAACAACAGCTGGAATGAAGTACAGCAAAACCGTTTACAAAAAAACTGGCACTCAGGACAGATCAGACATCAGATAACTTGCCACCTACCTGATTGGGCGATAACGATTAAATGCGTCACGAATATTTTCTCGCAATTGCGCATCATCCCAGGGTTTCGTGAAAAACTTGAAAACGGTGCCGCGATTCACACCTTCCGTTATGATCACCAAATCACTGTATCCAGACAATATGATCCTTATTGTATCTGGATATAATTCTTTGACAATATTCAAAAACTCTGTTCCCGACATACCCGGCATGCGCTGGTCAGATACGATCACCTGCACGGAATTAACCGACAGCATATCCAGGCCTTGTTGCCCGCTTGTTGCGGTCAGAATGCGATAACCTTCCTGACGCAGCAGGCGTTTTAGCGCGAAGCAGACGTTGGGTTCGTCATCCACAATTAACAAGGTATTGTTACTCTCATTGGATTCAGCGACATTGGTTAAATGCTTACGCTCACATAACATCGTTGCAAACTCATTAGCAGGAACAGGGCGACTAAAGTAGTAACCTTGTATTTCGTCGCAACGCAGCCTGCGCAATAATTGTAATTGCCCTTCGGTTTCCACTCCCTCAGCCACGACCCGCAAATTCAGGCTGTGCGACATAGCAATCACGGCGCTGGTAATAGCTGCATCACCGGGATTATTAGTGACATCCATGATAAAGGCACGATCGATTTTTACAAAATCAAACGGAAAGCGTTTTAAATACGCTAGCGACGAATAGCCAGTGCCGAAATCATCAAGAGATAACTGAATTCCCATACTCTTCATGGCCTTCAAAGTCGATGCCGCCTCTTCAGGATTGCCCATAACAACAGATTCAGTCAATTCAAATTCTATGTCATGCTGATTAAGGCCATGCTTGTTGACAGCATCATGGATGATCTCCAGGATTTTACCGTTCTTGAATTGCACAGCAGACAGGTTGATCGCCACAGGCACGATCTCAATTTTCTTTTCGCGCCACGCCGCCTGCTGCGCACATACGGCATCGATTACCCATTCACCTATGGGTACGATCAGACCAGTATCCTCTGCCAGAGGAATAAATTCTGAAGGAGAAATCATGCCACGCTCTGGATGAATCCAGCGTATCAGGGCCTCAGCACTGACGATATGACCGCTACGCAAACTTACCCGTGGTTGAAAGTACATTAACAACTGATGCGAAGACAGAGCAGTACGCAGCTCGTTTTCCAGCACCAGTTTGGCGGCAAGAGCGGCATTCATTTTTGGTGCGTAAAACAAATAGCGCTCATTCGAGATCTTTGCATTTCTTAAGGCAACCTCTGCATGTCCGAACAAGGTTTCAGCATCTTTGCCATCTTCAGGATATAGCGCCAACCCCGCCCGTGCAGATATCCGCACCTGATGCTGATCAATATTAAAAGTTCCGGTAAAACAGCTGAATATATTTTGCTCCAGTATGACTGCTGCGTCGCTACCCTGAGTAAGATTGGCAAGCCCGACAGCAAACGTATCACCACCTATGCGCGCAAGGCTATACGGCTCTTGCAAAGAAGTTTCCAGTCGCCTGGATATCTGTATCAGCAGTGTGTCGCCAGCATGATGGCCGAACGCCTCATTACTTAAGGAAAAACGATCCAGATTCAGCAGAATGACCGCAGCCATTCTTTGATCTTGTGCAACTGAATGCAGGATTTGGCTCACTCTGTCATGGAATAATCGATTGTTTGGCAAACCTGTTAATTTGTCATAGAAGGCCAGATAACTGAGCTGCTCTTCCTTATCCATGAACTGTAGCGCGAATGAAAGATCGCCTGCGAGTTCCTTAAGCAGACGAATCTCTTCTTCATCGAAAAAATCTTTCGTATTGGCATATAAAGTTAACACAGCAACGGCCCGGCTGTTTAGCAACAGAGGTAAAAAGGCAACCGATCTATGGCCGCGTGCCAGTAATTCGGCTTTCAAAGAAGCCATTGCGGGTTCATCTTCAATGCTATTGCAAATAACCACATGGGTTTCGTGGACAGCAGCACTGAAAGGTGAAACGGAACTTCCTGCCAGTAGCGCTTGTTCCACAGAGCCAATGTCGCCTCCAAACGATGCAATCACTTCATTATGCTGTTCTTTCGTGTTGACAGTCGCAACCCAGGCCATACCGAATGCACCTTCATGCACCGCCACGCGACAAGCTTCCTGACATAATTCTGTACGGTTATGGATACGTACGATGGCAGAATTTATACCTGACAACACGGCATAAATCCGGCTTAATCGCGTGATTTTTTCTTGTTGCTCTTTTTGTTCTGTGACGTCTTGAATCGTATTAAACCAGCGGGACTTGCTGCCGGGTGCTATTTCACCTTGCGTCAACGGCTCCAATACCTGTCGTAACTGCACCAGACTTGAATCCGGGCGTTTCAGTCTGTATTCGACTTCCATACGAATTCCGCACCTGCCCGCCTCAATGCAGGTATCACGAAACCTGGCTCTGTCGTCTGGATGCACTATGTCAAGCCATATTCGCGTAGTGGCTGGCATGTCAGCATTTTCCACGCCAATTAATATGGGTAACGTGTCTGACCAACTCTCGAATGCGCCTTCCGGGCCAGTAATGACATGCGCTGTCTTGTTCATCAATTGAGCCCGGCGCAAACCCGCTTCACTTTCCTGCAATCTGTCAGTAGCATGTTTGCGTAATTCTTCCCGCCCTAAATATTGGAACGAAAAAGAAACATCCGTCGCAAGTTCACTCAATAATTTTTGTTCTGCTTCATCAAAATAGGCAGACATGTCTGCAATCAAAACGAGTACGCCCACCGTGCGCTTATCAACGATCAAAGGAAAAGCTGCAATGGAGCCTATACTCCCTTCGACAAACCTGACATCAAACGCGAGCACATCCGGATCTTCTCGTACATCATTACATATTAGGGGTAACCCACTTTGTAGTACGCGGGATGCAAGTGAATGACTCTCCACTGTCCCATCAACAAAACACAATTGTAATTTATCGATCACAGAGGATACTGATCCCGCACGGCCAACAACCTTGCCTTCCAGCGTGTCAGGATTAACCAGAACAATATAGGCTGCAAGAAACTCGCCCTCAACGGTTGCAATGTCACAGGTATCTTGAAAAAGTGTTGCACGATCACGCGTACGCACAATAAGAAAATTGATACGACTCAGGACTGCATATAAACGGCTTAGTCGCCTTATCTTGTTTTGTGCCTGCAAACGCTCAGTAACATCGTGAGCCAATACAAATTTGCATGGGCGGTCATTAAAGAGCAAAGGGTGCGAAGTGATCTCAACATCCATCACCGTGCCGTCTTTTTTTTGATGTTGCCAAATTCCTGATTTCTCTATGCCTGTCGCAGGTGCTTGCTGTAAATTTTCATGCAGGCGTTCGACTTCCGTAGTTGGCCGGATTCCCTCTATAGTCAGCCCCAGAAATTCAGTTTTTGTATAGCCGTAATGCAAAATCGCAGCAGCATTAACCGCCAGGAAATTGAGTGTCTGCAAGTCATACACCCACATCGGAATCGGGTGAGCCTCAAACAATTGGATGAACGAAGTAGTATCGTTATTCATTTTTAATACTGAAAAATTCAGCCATATCTCATAGTCTCATAGCATCAGATTGCTCCCGATTGCATGTGTAAAACATCAATATGATTAGCATGAGTTTGCCATCCAAAATGAAGCCAGTATTTCTGCGCATCCTTGCATATTTCATATTACACTAGTAACAAAATTTTGCAGATTTCTTCAGCCTTACGTGACATATTTAAGACTTAAGCAAAATTGTCCCAACAAGGCCATTACCAAGCCCCCCCGCTTGCTGGACGGGCATTACACAGGCCGACTATATATTGTCTCCAACTCCAACCACACCACTGCGGCGAAGATAGAACGAATAATAAGGTCAGAAATTACAGTAGACGGTGCGGTTCCGCACAAGGCTTATGATTTGCCACGCCGCAATACATTATTTTTGTATGTGATCGCCTGCCCATAACAAATGTGCCTTAAGAACTACGAACATTTCTCATACGCGATAAATTTCAATTCACAAACTATTTCTTTAAGGAATCAATCTTGTTTCTACAAAGCAAAATCAATTGGCAATCATAATTAGTAAAAATACATGCTATTTATTTTAAAAAATATTGAATAAGCAATAATTTAATGGCTATGTGGGGTGTAACATTAAATATTGATGCATCCTCGCAGATGAACAGTTATTTCAGCGACGCTTTGCTAGAACTCATTTCATAAATAGGGGTGAGACGAGTCCTAATAAATCGAGACTAAAGACCAAAAGGCCCAACTTACATGCAATGAATTGCATAACGTATCAATTGTGACGATATATCCTTGAGATTTATCAATGTCTTTTTTCGTCAGGGCTATGCAATGACTGATGACTATTTCTGCTTCAATTTAAAGCATTTTTTGATGATCCATGAATGAACAAACAAACCACATTGACTAATCCAGCAGAAGGAGCAACAAGCAAAAAGATATCGCTCACATGGTTGGCGATGGGGTTTCTGGTTTTTGTTTGCCTGTCGCTTATCTACATGGATGGCTGGCGCAGTTGGACCGCCAGAAAAAATCAATTGCATGAAATGGAAGTTTCCACATCCAACATGGCACGCGCAATTGCACAGCATGCTGACGACACAATCAAAGCAGCAGACACTGCCTTACTTGGGATTGACGAACGAATCCTGATTGACAGCACCAATGCTGATGCTTTGAAACGGCTGCACAAACTGTTGATGCGTAAGACGGTGGAACTGCCCCAACTCAAAGGATTATTTGCCTTTGACGAAAATGGACGGTGGCTTGTCAATTCCCTCCCTTCCACACCTGCAAACATCAATAATGCAGATCGCGACTATTTTATCTATCACCGCACTCACAACGACAAAAAACCTTACATAGGCTTACCTATACTAAGCCGTTCAAGCAATACCTGGGTGATGACCGTGTCGCGCAGAATCAATCATGCTGACGGAAGCTTTGCCGGAGTTGTACTGGCAACGATAGATATCGATTATTTCAATAAATTTTACGATAGCTTCGATATCGGCAAAGCTGGGGCAATTGTCCTTGTCTCGAATGGAGGCATTATGATGACTCGTCGGCCACTTTTACCTGATTCCATAGGCAAAAGCATGCTGACCACAACTGTTTTTAAAGCAGGTATGTCCAAAGCTTCAGGCATATTCACGGTTAAATCAGCACAAGATGGTGTAAAACGGCTTAACAGTTTTCGACGCCTGGATAAATATCCTTTGTTCGTTTCTACTGCTGTATCCGAAGACGAAATTCTTTCAGATTGGCTGACAGACACCTATTGGCACTCTGCTGGTGTCGGATTACTCGTACTCATACTCTGTTCGGTTGGATTTTATCTCATTGCTCAGATGAAATTACGCCTCAAAGGGGAAGCTGAAATCATTCAGGCAAGAGATGCCATGGTCGTACTGAATAAAGCGCTTGAACGCCTGTCACTACAAGATGCATTGACCGAACTTGCTAACCGGCGCAATTTCGACATCACCCTGGAGGAAGAATTTAGTCGCGCTGTCCGGAACGCGAGCTCACTAGCGCTCATCATGATAGATGTTGATCACTTTAAACAATATAACGATCTTTACGGGCACACAGCTGGGGACGAATGTCTGAGAAAAATCAGCCAGACAGTTAAATCGTGCCACCACCGTGCCGGGGACCTGGCTGCACGCTATGGTGGGGAAGAAATTGCAGTGATTCTTCCCGGTACCGAACTGGAGGGAGCAGTAGCAATCGCTGAAAAAATTCGCCTGGCAATCCACAATTTGGGTATTGTGCACGAAGGTAATGAGGCTGAAGTTGTCACTGTCAGCGCAGGTGTTGAAGCCATTATTCCCGTCCGGGAATTGAATGAACCTGTGGATCTGATAGAGGCTGCAGACAAAGCATTGTATACGGCCAAAAAGAACGGGCGTAATCTCGTCAGTAGCAAGCTTGTGCTGATACGTGCGGCATAAAACAAAATAGATATCTTCAGGATGAGTCAAATGACAGCAGCCCCGCCACGGCCACCTTTGCTGCCACAGTTGGCACCTCCCTCACTAAAAAGTGAGCAACGCATTTATGCAATTACATAGTATCTGGATGATATTTCAGAAACAAAAAAACCGGATCATCAAATCCGGTTTTTTAGAATTGCTTGGCCTGCCCAGCAGGAATCGAACCTGCGACCCCGAGCTTAGAAGGCTCGTGCTCTATCCAACTGAGCTATGGACAGTCTGTGAATTGACCAGTGCTTGATACTGCATATCAACTGGCATGCATTATTACCAGCCGTTGATACTGATTTTACATCAGACTGCAGCTAACGCCAGATGGTCAAAAACTGAAGGCTGAATAGTACATGGTATCGCTGCCAGATTCAAGAATGAATACCTTCCATGGTCCGAATTTTTTACTGATTTTGTACTGAATTCCTCAGATCGCTGCCGAAATGCAATCGGCCAGGCGACGGGCGGTGCTTGCTGCCACATCACCGTCGGCTGCCTCCACCATGACACGCACCAGAGGTTCAGTACCAGATGCACGTATCAGCACACGGCCCGTATTGCCCAATTCAGCTTCCACTTTCTGTTTTTCAGCTACCAGTCTGTCATTTTTTTGCCAATCAAAACCGGCAGGCACCTTAATGTTCAGCAATGTCTGCGGGAACAGGGTCAACTGATCAAAGCATTGGTCCAGGCTTTGACCATTGCGTCGCAGAGCAGACAGCACTTGCAATGCCGAAACAATACCGTCACCGGTCGTATGCTTGTCCAGACACAAGAGATGACCAGAACCTTCGCCACCCAGCAGCCAGCCACGTTCCTGCATTTGTTCCAGCACGTAACGGTCACCGACTTTGGCACGTACAAATCCGACTCCCATTTTCTGGAAAGCGACTTCGACCGCCATATTGGTCATCAATGTTCCTACCACACCTTGCACGTTGCCTATCGCCATGCGGTCCAGTACCATGAGGTAGAGCAATTGATCGCCATTGTAGATCTTGCCATGGCGGTCCACCATCAACAGGCGATCAGCATCACCATCCAGTGCAATACCCAGGTCTGCATGGTTGGCGCGCACGGCCAGCGCCAGCGCATCTGGTGCCGTGGCACCAACACCATCATTGATATTCAAACCATTAGGTTGATTGCCGATGGCAATCACTTCAGCACCTAGTTCATGAAACACATGCGGGGCGATGTCATAAGCGGCACCATGGGCGCAATCGACGACGATTTTCAGGCCACGCAAATCCAGTTCATTCGGAAAGGTACTCTTGCAAAATTCGATATACCGGCCATTCGCATCATTCAGGCGACGTGCCTTGCCCAGGCGGTCTGAACTGACGCATTGCATGGGGCGTTCCAGCTCTTGTTCTATTGCCAGTTCCACTTCATCTGGAAGTTTGTTGCCTGTAGCGGAAAAAAACTTGATGCCGTTGTCGTCATACGGATTGTGCGAGGCGGAAATGACTACGCCAGCAGACAAACGCAAGGCACGCGTCAGGTAAGCCACAGCCGGTGTCGGTGCCGGACCAGACAACATGACATCCACCCCGGCGGCGGCAAAGCCCGCCTCCAATGACGCTTCCAGCAAATAGCCGGAAATGCGTGTGTCTTTACCTATCAGCACGGTGGGACGGGTATCACCGCTGGCGTCGGCCTGTGCCAGCACCTTGCCGGCAGCAAAACCGAGGCGCATGACGAAGTCTGGCGTAATCGGTGCCTGCCCTACTTTGCCGCGTATGCCATCTGTACCAAAATATTTTCTGCTCATTGTATTTTTTCTTTTTTAATTGGACAAAGCGTCCCAGACCTTGAACGCATCTACGGTTTCTGCCACGTCGTGCACGCGCACTATGCAGGCACCACGCTGCTTTGCTGCCAGGGCTGCGGCCAGACTACCAGCCAGCCTGTTGGGTGCTTCGCGCCCGGTCAAGGTACCAAGCATCGATTTGCGTGACACACCGACCAGCAAAGGCAGATTCATGGCTGTCTGCAAAGCCTGAATATGCCTGAACATGGATACATTATGGTCCAAAGTTTTACCAAAACCAAAACCGGGATCAAGACAGATACGTTCTCGCTCAACTTGCGCCTGTTCCAACGCTTCCACCCTGGCTTTCAGAAACTGCAAGACCTCCTGGTTGACGTCCTCATATTCAGGTCTCAATTGCATGTCGGTCGGTTGATTCTGCATATGCATGACGCATAATCCAGCATCACTTTCAGCCACGGCTGCTACTGCCTCTGCACTACGAAATCCTTGTATATCGTTGATCATGTCGGCACCCGCCAGCAAGGCTTCGCGCATGACTTCCGGTTTATAGGTGTCGATAGACAAGGGCTTGCCACAATCACGCAATGCATAGATGACGGGCATGACACGGCTCAGTTCTTCGTCCAGTGACAGCGGTACAGAACCGGGGCGGCTGGATTCTCCACCGATATCAAGGATATCAACACCGTCTTCTATCATCTGTTCGGCACGAATGATCGCGCTTTCCAGATTCATGTATTTACCACCGTCAGAAAATGAATCTGGCGTGATATTGAGAATGCCCATCACCAGAGTTCTGGATTGCGCACCCGCTAAGGGGAAGCGATAACGCCCGCATTGGAAATATTTCATTTTTTAAAAAAACTAAGGGTGAGGATTTACCCCACCCTTATGTAATCAATTGATCAATCGATTAATTTAGAACCTTGCATGACACCTTGCGACAACATCGGCCGACTTAAGCCAGCCGAACACCATCAGGCTGGTGCCGCTGCATTTGGTGAAATGCCACCAGACGAGTTATCGGACGATGAACGAACATTCGTCTGCCCCTGTTTCGGAGGGCGTGGATCAACACCGTTCATGATGTCATTAACCTGGTCTGCGTCGATGGTTTCCCATTCCAGCAAGGCCTTGGTCATGGCTTCGACCTTGTCGCGGTTTTCTTCCAGCATCTTGCGTGCAAGTGCATATTGCGTATCCAGGATATTACGGATTTCAGCATCCACTTTTTGCTGTGTCACTTCGGAAATCGTTTTGGATGGACCGCCAAAATAACCTTCGCTCTGACTATCTTCATACACCATGACACCCATGCTGTCAGACATACCGAAGCGTGTCACCATAGAACGCGCCAGCTTGGTAGCACGGGAAAAGTCATTCGATGCGCCAGTAGACATTTGACCAACAAAGATTTCTTCCGCAATACGGCCACCGAACAGAATAGAAATTTCTTCCAGCATCTTGTCTTTGTAACCACTGATCTGATCATGTTCCGGCAACTGCCAGGTCAAACCCAGAGCAAACCCGCGTGGCATGATGGTGACTTTATGTACAGGGTCAGCCTTGGGCAACAACTTGGCTACCACTGCATGACCGGATTCGTGATACGCGGTGTTCCTGCGTTCATCTTCACGCATGACCATTGATTTGCGTTCCGGACCCATGAAGATTTTGTCTTTGGCATCTTCAAAATCGATCATTTCGACCAGACGCTTATTACGTCTCGCGGCGAACAAAGCCGATTCATTGACCAGATTGGCCAGATCAGCACCAGAGAAACCAGGCGTACCACGTGCCAGAATATCTGCCTTGACGTCAGCAGAAATAGGCACTTTGCGCATGTGCACGTTCAGAATCTGTTCACGGCCACGGATATCCGGCAAGCCAACAGAGACCTGACGGTCAAAACGACCTGGGCGCAACAGCGCTTTATCCAGCACATCAGCACGGTTGGTTGCGGCGATGACGATAACGCCGGAATTGGCTTCAAAACCATCCATCTCAACCAGCATCTGGTTCAGTGTCTGTTCACGTTCATCATTACCACCGCCCATACCGGCACCGCGATGACGACCAACTGCATCAATCTCGTCGATAAAGATAATGCAAGGTGCGTGTTTTTTGGCGTTTTCAAACATGTCGCGAACACGGGAAGCACCCACGCCGACAAACATTTCAACGAAATCCGAACCCGAGATAGTGAAAAACGGCACTTTGGCTTCACCGGCAATCGCACGGGCCAGCAAGGTTTTACCGGTACCTGGAGGACCAACCATCAATACACCACGCGGGATACGGCCACCCAGTTTCTGGAACTTGGTCGGATCACGCAGGAAATCAACGATTTCGGACACTTCTTCTTTGGCTTCATCGCAACCGGCAACATCACCGAAAGTGACATTATTGTTGGTATCGTCCAGCATTCTTGCCTTGGACTTGCCAAAGGAAAAAGCGCCACCTTTACCGCCGCCCTGCATCTGGCGCATGAAGAAAATCCAGATACCGATCAACAACAGCATCGGGAACCAAGAAATGAAAATCTGTTGCAGGAAGGATTGCTCTTCCGGCGGTTTATTATCAAATTTAATACCATTATTAACCAGATCACCCACCAGACCACGATCAAAAATGGTCAGTTGTGACTTGATTTTTTTACCGTCATTGGTGGTTGCCACCACGGTACGGTTGGCATCATCAATCGTCGCTTCTTTAATGTGCTTGGATTTAACTTCGTCCAAGAACTCAGAATACGGTATCAAGGTCACACCGGCACCGATACTTTTTCCATCAAACTGCTTGAAAAGCGTGAAAAGCACCAGGGCAACTACAACCCATATAGCAGCTTTTGAAAACATATTATTCACGAGAACTCCTTGAACGCAGGGTGCGCCATTTGACACTGTAAACAGTCATTCTACCCGCAATGGATAGAGCTTGCTAGCCAACATATGTTGGCGGTATTGAGGATTATCAAGAGGTAAATTCATTAATCCAGGTTCTTCAGGCCCCTTCCGAGCAAAAATATCTCGGAAGACTTGTCTTTACTGGCTTTTGGTTTCTTGTTAACAACCGTTTTAAACTCATCTTTAAACAAGGTGACGATGTTGTTATAGCTGGGCCCATGGAAGCATTTCACCAGCAAAGCCCCACCCGGCTTCAGGTGAGCCTTGGCAAAAGTGACTGCCAATTCGATAATATATTCGACACGCGCTGCATCTACAGTCGAGTTACCAGACAGATTTGGGGCCATGTCTGACAATACCAAGTCCACTTTACGCCCGATCAGCTTCGATTCCAGCAAATTTAACACTTCGTCTTCACGAAAATCGCCTTGCATGAATTGCACATCAGCGATAGGTTCCATGGGAAGCAGATCCAGGGCAAAAATTTCACCAACGATGCCGCCCCCCTCTTTGCCAGCCAGTTTGTTGCGTGCATACTGTGACCAGCTGCCTGGCGTCGCGCCCAGATCGACGATAATCTGGCCTGGGCGTATCAATTTTTCTGATTCATCTATTTCTTTTAGCTTATAAACTGCGCGCGCACGGTAGCCCTCCTTCTGTGCAAGCTTCACATAAGGATCGTTAATATGGTCGTGAACCCAATTTTGATTGAATTTATTCTTTGCCATTCGCGTAAAATACTGCTTTTAAAGGAATTACTATGTTAAAACTTACGCCCGCCGAAAGAAGCGAACTCCGGTCTGAAGCACACGCACTGAAACCTATCGTTATCGTAGGTGAAGCTGGATTGACCCCTGCCGTCATCAAAGAAATCGATTCTGGCCTGAATTCTCATGGCTTGATCAAGGTACGCGTGTTTGGCGATGATCGTGAAGCACGCATTGGTATGTACGATACCATCTGCACCGAGCTGAAAGCTGCTCCAGTACAGCATATCGGAAAACTTTTGGTGATTTACCGTCCAAAACTGGAAGGTACTAAAGAAACCAAATTAGTCAAAAAAGGCCGAGGTCTGCGCGAAGTCACTATCGTCAAACCTAGCCCCAGCGGCACGAAAAAACCTACCGTATCAAAAGTCATGGTCAAGGGTAACGAACGCGTCACCCAGGGCGGCAATGTCAAACGTGCCAAACCACGTCAATCCAGTGCAAAAAAAGCATCTCTTGGAAACAGCTAAATTTCCGCTGGCTGTCATACACATCACAGCCATGTAGAGGTTTTCAACCCGGCCCTGTCTTCGTCAGGCCGGGTGATGTGCACAACGCCATCAGTAGCCTGCATCAAAAACAACGTCAAAAACCATATTAAAACAGCCGTGCCAGACTTTCCAGCACGACCACCTTGTACTGCATTATACGTACATTACATCCAGTACTTCATATTCACGTACACCAGCGGGTGCTTGCACGCCAACGACGTCACCAGCATATTTGCCGATCAGCGCGCGCGCTATCGGTGATGTGATGGATACTTTGCTCAATTTCAGATCGGCTTCATCTTCACCAACGATCTGGTAACTCACCTTTTGTGAGGTTTCCAGGTCTTCCAGGTGCACGGTAGAGCCAAACACAACACGACCCTCTGCATCCAAAGTGCTTGGATCAATAACCTGCGCAGAACCCAGTTTTCCTTCGAGTTCAGCAATACGGCCTTCAATAAAAGCCTGACGTTCTTTGGCAGCGTCGTATTCAGCATTTTCAGACAAATCGCCCTGGGCACGTGCTTCGGCAATCGCATTGATCACTTCCGGACGTTCTTTGGTTTTCAGATTATGCAATTCTTTCTTCAGCAATTCTGCGCCGAACTTGGTGATAGGTACTGTACTCATGGCATTCACACTCATAAAAGTAAAATACAGAGGCCACATCCGACACCAGCATTGCCGATGCCATTTGTGACCTCTGTATCGAAGTTCAAGTGTTCTGAGACTGCTCCCAAAACACTGTTATTTCTATCAGTTTAAGGTTTTATGCAGGCCTTGTAAATCATAAACATGCAATTCATTGAGGTGGCGCATGCCCTCAACCGCTGCTTCAGCACCGGCAATAGTGGTAAACGTTGTTGCACGGGCAATCAATGCAGAGGTACGAATGGCGCGCGAATCCGTAATGGCATTGCGCTTTTCTTCCACCGTATTGATCACCAGGGCAATTTCATTGTTTTTGATCATATCCACTACATGTGGGCGACCTTCAACAACCTTGTTCACGATCGATACCGGAATACCCTCTGCTGCAATCGCCGTTGCCGTACCTCGCGTAGCAACGATGGAAAAGCCCATTTCCACCAGATCCCTGGCAACTTTCACGCCACGTGGTTTATCGCTGTTCTTGATGCTCAGGAATACCTTGCCAGAAGTTGGCAATTTCACACCCGCACCCATTTGTGATTTCACAAAAGCTTCGCCAAAGGTCTTGCCCACTCCCATGACTTCGCCAGTCGATTTCATTTCAGGGCCAAGGATGGTATCAACGCCTGGGAACTTCACGAACGGGAATACTGCTTCCTTCACACTGAAGTAAGGTGGCACGACTTCGGCACCTATACCTTGTGAATCAAGCGATTGACCAACCATGCAACGGGCAGCAATTTTTGCCAGTTGCAAACCCGTCGCCTTGGATACATACGGCACGGTACGCGATGCACGTGGATTCACTTCCAGCACAAACACGACATCCTTGCCATCTTGCTGTTGAATCGCAAACTGCACATTCATCAGGCCGACGACATTCAAGCCCTTTGCCATCAAGGCAGTCTGGCGCTTGAGTTCAGCAATGGTTTCTTGCGACAGGGAATATGGGGGCAAGGAACATGCGGAATCACCAGAGTGCACGCCAGCCTGTTCGATATGCTCCATAACGCCACCGATAAAGGTGCGCTTGCCATCAGACAGGCAATCCACATCGACTTCAATCGCATCATTCAGGAAGCGATCCAGCAAAACTGGTGAATCATGCGAGACCTTGACGGCTTCACGCATATAACGCTCCAGATCACGCTGCTCATGCACGATTTCCATCGCACGACCACCCAAAACATAAGATGGACGCACCACCAGCGGATAACCGATTTCCTGCGCCAACGCCAGGGCATCGGTTTCAGTACGCGCAGTGCGGTTAGGCGGCTGACGCAAACCCAGCTCTTGCAGCATTTTCTGGAAGCGTTCACGGTCTTCTGCAGCATCAATCATGTCCGGCGAGGTACCAACGATAGGTACACCATTCGCTTCCAGATCGAGAGCCAGCTTCAAAGGTGTCTGACCACCATATTGCACAATCACGCCGACCGGTTTTTCTTTATCAACGATTTCAAGCACATCTTCCAGCGTCAGCGGTTCAAAATACAGACGGTCGGATGTGTCGTAGTCGGTAGAAACGGTTTCAGGATTACAGTTGACCATGATGGTTTCATAACCATCTTCGCGCATCGCAAATGCCGCATGTACACAGCAATAATCAAATTCAATACCCTGGCCGATACGGTTAGGGCCACCGCCCAATACCATGATTTTTTTCTTGTCAGTCGGGTTCGATTCGCACTCTTCTTCATAGGTCGAATACATGTAAGCAGTATTCGTGGCGAACTCACCGGCGCAGGTATCAACGCGCTTATACACAGGGCGCACGTTCAAAGCCTTACGCTTTTCACGAATTGCCGTGTCAGTCGTTTTCAACAGTTTTGCCAGACGACGATCAGAGAAACCTTTTTGCTTCAATTGCAGCATCAATGCTTTATCGACGCTGTCGAGTGACTGTTCATCCAGCCACAATTCGATATCCACGATGTCCTTGATCTGCACCAGGAACCATGGATCGATATGCGTCAGCTGATGCACTTCTTCCAGCGTAAAGCCTTGAGCAAAAGCATCACCGACATACCAGATACGGTCAGGACCAGGCTCACCGAGTTCTTTTTCCAGAGTCTCACGGTCCTGCGTTTTTTCATTCATGCCGTCAACGCCAACTTCCAAACCACGCAAGGCTTTCTGGAAAGATTCCTGGAAGGTACGGCCAATCGCCATCACTTCACCAACAGATTTCATCTGCGTCGTCAGGCGGTTATCTGCCTGCGGGAATTTTTCGAATGCGAAACGCGGGATCTTGGTAACAACGTAATCGATGGAAGGTTCGAAAGAAGCTGGCGTAGCACCGCCAGTAATTTCATTACGCAATTCATCCAGCGTGAAACCAACTGCCAGCTTGGCAGCGATCTTGGCGATAGGGAAACCAGTCGCTTTCGATGCCAAAGCAGATGAACGCGATACACGCGGATTCATCTCAATGACGATCATGCGGCCATCAGCAGGATTGATGGAAAACTGTACATTCGAACCACCGGTATCCACACCAATTTCACGCAGCACTGCCAGCGAGGCATTACGCATGATCTGGTATTCTTTATCGGTCAAGGTCTGTGCTGGTGCCACGGTGATGGAGTCACCGGTATGCACACCCATAGGATCCAGATTTTCGATGGAGCAGACGATGATGCAGTTGTCGGCCTTGTCGCGTACGACTTCCATCTCATATTCTTTCCAGCCTATCAGCGATTCTTCTATCAGCAATTCATTGGTTGGTGATGCTTCCAGACCGCGTTTGCAAATCGTCTCGAACTCTTCCGGGTTATAGGCAATGCCGCCGCCCGTACCGCCCATAGTGAACGATGGGCGGATGATGACGGGGAAGCCGACATCCTTTTGCACAACCCAGGCTTCATCCATGGAATGCGCAACGCCGGAACGTGCGGAACCCAGACCAATCTTGGTCATGGCGTTCTTGAATTTCAAACGGTCTTCAGCTTTGTCGATGGCTTCTGGTGATGCGCCAATCAATTCGCAATTGTATTTGGTCAACACACCATGGCGATGCAGATCAAGTGCACAGTTCAACGCAGTTTGCCCACCCATGGTCGGCAAAATGGCGTCCGGCTTTTCTTTGTCGATGATGCGCTCGACGACTTGCCAGGTAATAGGTTCGATGTATGTCACATCAGCCATTTCCGGGTCCGTCATGATGGTCGCAGGATTGCTGTTGACCAGAATCACGCGATATCCTTCTTCACGCAAAGCCTTGCAGGCCTGTGCACCAGAATAATCGAATTCGCAGGCCTGACCAATGATGATGGGGCCAGCGCCGATAATCAAAATACTTTTTATGTCGTTACGTTTTGGCATTCTATTATTCTCCTGTCTTTGCCTTGGCCATCATCGCGGTGAAGCGATCAAACAGGTAGGCAATATCATGCGGACCTGGTGAGGCTTCAGGGTGACCCTGGAAGCAGAAAGCTGGTTTATCAGTACGCGCAAAGCCTTGCAGCGAGCCATCAAACAAAGACACATGGGTGACACGGCAGTTGGCTGGCAAAGTTGCAGCATCAACTGCGAAACCGTGATTTTGGGATGTAATCAATACCTGCTTGGTATCCAGATCTTGCACCGGGTGATTGGCACCGTGGTGTCCAAATTTCATCTTCAGGGTTTTGGCACCGGATGCCAGCGCCATGATTTGATGGCCAAGGCAGATACCAAAGGTAGGAATACCTTTTTCTATCAATTCCTTGCTAGCGGCAATCGCGTAATCGCAAGGCTCAGGGTCACCAGGGCCATTCGACAAAAACACGCCATCAGGATTCAGCGCCAGCACATCAGCGGCTGTGGATTGCGCAGGCAATACCGTGACCTTGCAGCCACGTTCTGCCAGCATGCGCAGAATATTGCGTTTGACACCAAAATCAAAAGCGACAACGTGGAATTTTGGATTTTGCAATTGACCATAACCCTGGCCCAGCACCCATTCAGCTTCCGTCCAGTCGTAAGCCTGTTTCACAGACACGACCTTGGCCAGATCCATGCCAGACAGACCAGGGAAAGACTTGGCCAGTGCGATGGCTTTTTCAGCATCAGCACCCACCAGAATAGCACCGCCCTGCGCGCCTTTTTCACGCAAAATACGTGTCAGCTTACGGGTATCAATACCAGCAATAGCAACGATATTTTGTGATTTGAGATAATCAGAGAGTGATTGTTCAGAACGGAAATTCGATACCAGCAAAGGCAGATCTCTAATGATCAAACCCGCTGCATGGATTTTATCGGACTCTACGTCTTCGGCATTGACACCGGTGTTACCAATATGCGGATACGTCAGGGTAACGATTTGGGAACTATAACTGGGATCAGTCAAAATTTCCTGATAGCCTGTCATTGAAGTATTGAAGACAACTTCACCTATGGTCTGACCGGCAGCGCCAATCGAATATCCAGTGAAAATGCTTCCATCGGCAAGAGCAAGTATAGCGGTGTCCTGGCCGGAACGAAGAAGGGACTGCGGAATGGGCAGCAAGGGCAACTCCTGTATTGTTACCGCCGCTGCGACGCACCAAGCTGTCGTTTCCCTGGCCGAGCAAGAATTGCCGCGCAGCCTGGAAAGATGATGGAGCGATGTAAATTTGGGTAGGCGCTACGGCGAGATTTCGGATTAGTTAAACCCTCGAATTATAGCGCGAAACGGCGCATCAGGCAAATGGGAATGCCTGATGCGCCGCTAATTGTCTGCCACAGATAAGCCAAAGACTGGTCTGATTTACTTCACTACCGTCTGAACACAGCAAAAAAACTGTATAAAACGGAATATAAGTAATTTTTTACAGACCCAGCGCAGCGATACCCGCCTTGGCAATTTGTGCATCTTCTGCCGATTTCACACCAGAAACACCGACTGCACCAATGCAATGTCCGTCAGCAAAAATAGGGACGCCACCTTCTAGCATGCCATCCAGATTCGGTGCACGCATGAAAGAAAAACGTCCGTTATTGATAATATCTTCATAGATTTTTGATTCACGCTTGCCCAGGGCTGCTGTTGTCGCCTTGGCAGGTGCAATGTGTGAAGAAATAGGTGCGACACCATCCAGACGCTGCAACCACATCAGATGGCCGCCATCATCCACAATCGCAATGACCACTGCCCAGTTATTTGCTTTGGCTTCCGCTTCTGCTGCTGCCGCGATTTTTTTAACATCATCCAGTGTCAACATAGGTTTAGTTTGCATAATTACCTCTCAATTAAAGTCAGCGGATTGTACGCCAAGCAATTGCGCTTAGGTATACAAACAGTTTTAACCTTTTTCCAGATAACAAATCAACAAACAAATCAGCAGTAATTACATTTGGTAATAATTGCAAGTCAGAAATTTTCGCGAATGGTTTACATTTTTTAAGAGTTCGCTTAAAGTTGAACGGTTTTTCCAACCGGGTGCAAAGATGCTAATAAACGTTTCCAGAAAAGCAAGGAAAGCCAAATTAGTGCTTATTTCGACATTGCTGCTCACAGCAGCAGTCACCCCTGCCTGGAGCGCCGACAATCCCTTCCCCGAATCCTCTACCGCCTATTTAAAACTGCAAGAAATCAAACAACGTGCTTCTGACCTGACTGTTAAAGCGATGGACTTGATGGGCATACGTTATAAACGCGGTGGTAATACACCAGAAAATGGCCTGGATTGCAGTGGCTTTGTACGCTATGTATTCAAGGATGTACTGGGTGCCAATCTGCCCCGCACCTCGGCAGAAATAAGCCGTGTAGGTGAACAGATAGAACAAAAAGATTTACAGCCGGGCGATCTGGTTTTTTATAACACACTCAAGCGCGGCTTTTCACACGTTGGCATTTACTTGGGCGACAATAAGTTCATCCACTCCCCTTCAGCTGGTGGCCAGGTTCGCGTAGAGAGTATGGACATCGCTTACTGGAAAAAACGTTTCAGCGGTGCACGTCGCATCAACGAAAACGAAATCAAATAATCCCCCCGCAATTCTGAACAACAGCTGCCACGCAATATCAAGCGTGCAAACGGCAGCGACAGATCAGCAGCAAAATAATAAGGGCAGAGCAATTGCTCCGCCCCATCGTTGAAATCGCAAGATTTCGTCAGTAATCAACGTTCCTGCATCGCCTTAATTTTCTGCTTAATCTCTGGCATCATCGCCATGGCAGCTTTCTCGCCCGCCAGGATCGCCAGGTTTCTACCGGCAAAATCATTTCCCTTCATGCCAGGCAATTCTGGCCGGATGACGATTTCTGCCTGCTTCAACTCAAACTGATTAATGCTTTGCCCCATGATAGCTACGGTTTGCAATAACACGTCCAGCGTATTATTTGAAACCAGCGTTTCAGGCTGCGCAGAAATATTGACAGCAATCACGATATCAGCCCCCATTTCACGAGCAAAGCGCACTGGCACCGGTGATACCAGACCGCCATCCACATACAGGCGATCATTGATTCTCACTGGCTGAAAGACGCCAGGCACAGCCGACGACGCACGCACGGCAGCACCCGTGTTACCGCGCTGGAAAAGCACGGCATGTCCGGTCGCCAGATCAGTGGCCACGGCACCAAAAGGTTTCCGCAACTTTTCTATCGGTGCCTGTGCCACCAGGCGATTGACATAGGTCTGCAAGGCATCACCCTTCAAAACGCCACTGGATTTGGAAAACAGCGGCAATGACCAATCAGAAATCGTTGCTTCATCCATATCCAGCGCCATTTTTTGCAGGGCAAAGCCATTGTTACCAGCAGCATACATGGCACCAACCACACTACCAGCACTGGTACCGACGATCACGTCAGCAAAGATACCTTGCGATTCAAGCGCCTTGATTACGCCAATATGCGCAAAACCACGTGCGGCACCACCACCCAGCGCAAGACCGATACGTATAGGCTTGAGTGTCCTGGCAACAGGTATAGCCGGTACTACCACAGGATTCGGCTGTTGTGGAGCCGTGCTACAGGCACTGATACCTGCCAGAAGCAAGGCAGACAAAAGCAGTTGCCGCCAAACTGGCCTATCCGCAGATTTTGAAGACTTGGTGGCAGAAATAAGAGAGCCAGGCAAAGAAAGAAATGAAAGCGACATGAGTATTTGCTTAGTGAATGAAATTCCGAAAACACGGAATTAAAAATGCATAACAGGTGCGAGATTATATTTGCAAAAGGCTGATAGTCACATGCAAGTTCGACGACAATTTGGTAAGGAATTAATTCATTAATCTTCAATCAACATCACCAGTTCGTGATACCCAGTATTATGTTAATAGTATGTCATGCTATGGACATAATTTGTCATGATAATCGCGCACTTGTCGTGCATGGATTATCTGTCTCAACGGTCCAAATAAAACCGTCAGTTTCAACGACTCCCTTACTTGCTATTCAATGTGATGCTTAATGTGATGTTTATTCAGAAAGAATGTATGAAAAAATTTTCCTGGTTGCCGCCAGTTGCAGCAATTGCGCTGGCCGGTTGCAGCAGCAGTAATCCTGTCGCTGACCCCAATGCAATACCTGAAGGAACCATACTCAAGGTCGCCTTGCTGGAAACTACCGATATACACCAGAACGTACTCAGCTACGACTATTATGGTCTGAAGGCGGATACCAGCCTGGGTCTGGAAAGAACTGCCACACTGATTAATGGTGCGCGCGCCGAAAACCCCAATAACGTGCTGCTGGACGATGGCGATGTTATCCAGGGTACCTTGCTTGGTGACTACCAGGCATTGGCCGCACCGGTAACCTGTAGCGGCACCATGGCAGTATATAAGGTCATGAATGCGTTGAAATACGATGGTGCCGGCATGGGTAATCATGAATTCAATTATGGCTTGAATTTCCTCAGCCAAATTACCAATACTGATTTTGGTCTGCCTGATGTCAGCAAAACTGGCAATTGCGGTTCACCCAGCTTCCCGCTGGTGCTGTCTAACGTGGTCGGCGCTATCAATCAAAAGCCTATCTTCAATCCCTACTCTATCGTCGGCAAGCAATTCACTGCCACCAAACCAGATGGCAGCAGCGTGAGCGTCAAACTCAATGTCGGCATCATTGGTTTCGTGCCGCCACAAATCATGGATTGGGACCAGAAATACCTGGCAGGCAAGGTCATGGTCAATGGCTTGCAAGAGTCTGCTAATAAATACGTACCCGAAATGCGCAGCAAAGGCGCTGATCTGGTCGTCGCCCTTTCGCATGGCGGACTGGATGCATCACCATACAGCCCAAAAATGGAAAACGGCAGTCTGTATCTGGCATCCACCGGTATCGATGCACTGATGCTGGGCCACTCACATTTAATTTTCCCCAAAGGAAAAGAAGTCGGCGCGCCAGCCGTTGATGCTTCGCTCGCTGCATTGCCAACTGCACAGGTGGATACCGTCAAGGGCCTGGTCAACGGCGTACCAGCCGTCATGGCACAAAGCTGGGGCCGTCGTCTGGGTATCATACAAATGGTACTGAAATACCAAAGTGGCAAATGGGTAGTGCAAAAAGACCAGACCAATGTAGAAGCACGCGGCTTCAAATACAAAGATGGCACAACCAACATCGACGCTGATGCCTCAATCGCGCCACTGGTGGATACCGAACACAAAGCCACCATCAACTATGCCACCCAGCCGCTGGGCACGACTACCGATTTCGAAATGTCTGCCTACTTCTCGCTGGTCGGCGATGTAACCGCCATCCAGATCGTCAATCAGGCACAAATCGATTATGTAAAAAACTTCATTGCCAATTCGACCGATGCCACGATAGCCAGCTACAAGTCCATCCCGGTCATCTCATGCAGTGCGCCATTCAAGGCTGGCCGCAATGGCCCTACCGACTTTACGGATGTCGCCCCCAATGCCACACCGGCGGCACCATTTGGCCTGCAGGTGCGTAATCCGGGCGACCTTTACTTGTACGGTAACAACAACTTGCAGGCAGTCAAAATCAAGGGTCTGGATCTGAAAAACTGGCTGGAAACAGCTGCCAAGCAATTTGCCCAGATCGACCCGACAATGACAGCCGAGCAAGACCTGGTGCCATCGTATTCGACCATCTTCAACTACGATGTCTTCTATGCAGACAACAATGCACTGAAGTACCAGATCGATGTCACCCAGCCAGGCGGCAAACGCATCGTCAACCTGACCTATGCAGACAAGGCAATTGCAGATACTGATGATTTTATCGTGGCGACCAATGATTATCGTGCTGGTGGTGGTGGCAACTTCCCTGGTATTGATGGCAGCAAAACTATCATCAAGTCTCCCGATGCCAATCAGGCTGTCGTTAGCAATTTCCTGAAAAAGCAAGGCAAAGTCACCAGCACTGGCAATGGTCTGGGCCAAAGCTGGAGCTTTGTCAAAGTCGATACCAAAGGCCCTGTAATCTTGCGTTCTGCCCCGGGTAAACTGGCAGTTGCACAAAATCTGGGATTAAGCCGCGTCAAGGCAGAAGGCAGTTTGGATGCCAGCGGTTTTTCTAAATACACGATAGATTTGAGCAAATAAAATATATCGTTTATTTTATTTATTTTGCTTAGTTCCAAGTACCTCCCTCATGGGGGGTACTGTTTTTATGATGATCCATTCCTTTTTGCAATCTACCATGCACAAGCTGAGTAAAACCGGATATGTAGAATATGCACTGACGGTCGCTGCCCTGATTCTTTTGAATGCCTGTACCCCGGCAGCTACCATACCAGGTACAGCAGAAATTGAATCTGCCGGCATGAAGGCCCTTCATGCACAATCGCCCTCGGCACTGGAAGCGCTGAATAAATGGGCGCAAGCAGGCAGCCCGGTCGCCCAGCGTGAACTGGGGCTAGCTTTTTCCATCGTACCGGCACATTATGCCGACGCCCTGCTGTGGCTGGAAAAAGCGGCGCATGGTGGTGACGATCAAGCCCAGTTCCAACTGGCAGAAGCACACTACAAAGAACGCCTGGGATTGAAACAAAATTATGCGCAAGCATGGAAATGGTATGAAGCAGCGGCCAAAAACAAGAATGGCAAAGCCAGCTTCATGCTGGCACGCATGGCAAAATATGGGCAAGGCGTGACGCAAGATGTGGCAAGCTCAGTCCAGTGGCTAAAAATCGCCAGCCAGCAAGGCAATGCCCAGGCCATGTTTTTGCTGTCGAATGCCTATGCGGCAGGTGAAGGTGTAGAACAGGATACGCAACAGGCCAGAAAATGGCTGGAAGAATCCGCCGAACTTGACTATCCGGTCGCCATCCAGGCCTTAGCCATGGAACTGGAAACCGGCAGCCAGCAGGTAGAAAAAGATAGCCTGAAGGCCAGACATCTGATCAAGGAAGCATCCGATGAACGCCTGATGCGTTGGAATAAGTATCAGTAACACCCCTGCCCGCTGCCACAATGGACCTAAAGAGTTGCGAACATGGCGACGACTGCAACAGCCATCATCACTGTGGCCAGCCAGCCCAATATTTTTAACCTGCTGGTAATCACAAACCGCCCCATGATGTCGGATCTTGCTGCCATCAACATCATCACCGCCATGATGGGAACAGAAATAACACCATTAATGACGGCGCTCCAATACAGCGCCTTGATGGGGTCTATGGAAGTAAAACCCAGCGCAATGCCAATCACAGTCGACAACGCAATAATCGCGTAAAACTGCTTTGCATTCATGGGCGAACGTTCCAGGCTATTTTTCCATTTGAATGCGCCCGCCATGGCATACGCAGATGATCCAGCCAGCACAGGTATGGCCAGTAAACCGGTGCCTATGATACCTGCACTAAACAGCATGAATGCAAATTCACCGGCAATCGGGCGCAGTGCCAATGCTGCCTGGGCAGAAGTCTGTATGTCGCTGATGCCATGCAAATTCAGTGTCACTGCTGTCGTCAAAATAATAAAGAACGCCACCAGATTGGAAAATGCCATGCCGATATAGGTATCGATTTTGATGCGCTTCAGATTGGCAGCCGCCTGCTCCGGTGCCTTCAATAAGGGTCGTGCAGCGGGATCAGCATCCATTTCTTCCACCTCTTGCGAGGCTTGCCAGAAAAAAAGATAGGGGCTGATGGTAGTACCAAATACGGCCACCACGGTGGTTATATATTCCGGCTTCCAGGATAACTGCGGCATCAGTGCTTTCCGCACAACCTCGGCCCAGGGAATATGCACCACAAAAACCGTAGCCACATAAGCAAGCAAAGCCAGGGTCAACCATTTCAGCAGGCGAACATAGCGCCGGTAAGGCACAAAAACCTGCAGCAGCAAAGAGATGATGCCAAACCCAACCGCATACCAGTGTGCCTTACCACCGATCAACAGTTTCAATGCTTCACCCATGGCAGAAACGTCAGCAGCAATATTGATAGTATTGGCAACCAGCAGCAGGCTAACGATGGTATATAACAACCAGGCCGGATAATGACGGCGGATATTAGTCGCCAGGCCATGGCCGCTGACCCGCCCTATACGGGCGCTGACGACTTGTATGCCCACCATCAATGGATAGGTGAACAGAACTGTCCACAGCATATTGAAGCCAAACTGTGCACCGGCCTGGGAATAGGTGGCGATACCGCTGGGGTCATCGTCTGCCGCACCGGTAATCAAACCCGGCCCCAGTTTCTTTAACCAGGATGATTCTGGTTCAGCCGTCTGGGTTTCTTCGATAGTATTTGAAACAGTCATGAGTAAAATAAAAATTGCAGCAGCAAATGGTAGCCTGAGCATATCAGAACTCATTCATCAGAGATGAGTTCTGACAATACAGTAGCGCGTGCTTAACGCGCTTTCAGGGTAACATCAACGCCGATTCCGCGATAGCCGGTAAAACGGCTGGCTGAGTCAAATATGGGTTCACCGCTGACCTGCAGATATTGCATGCTGCCATCTTCCCTTTTGCGACTGTAAATGAAATCCAGAAAAGGGCGGCGGTTTTTGATGTTGGCATCCAGCTGCGCATGTTCTTCAACATTCCAGCCTGGTAAGCCTGCAGGTGAAATGCCCTGCGTCTGGTCATCTACAATGCCCAGCATTTCAAAGACAGGGCCGGATACGCTGGTGAAATTGCCCTGCTGGTCTTGTTCCCAATAACAATCGGTAGATAATTGGGTAAAACTTTTGAACCGGGCTTCGCTTGCACGCAATTCTGCCGTGCGCTCCAGGACCAGTTCTTCCAGGCGCTGATTATTGGCTTCCAGCTTTTGATATAGCAGCCTGACTTCGAGCATATTGCGTATGCGCGTCTGCACCACAATCAAGTCAAAAGGCACACTGACGAAATCCCTGACACCGGCAAGCAATGCCCGCATTTGCTGGCTGGGCTCGGCAGTCACAACCAGAACTGGCAAGTAAGGTTCCTGTTCCAGTTCTCTTAACAAATCGATGACTTCAAATCCATCCATGGATGGCATTTGCAGATTCAGCAAAATCAAATCATACCGATTCGCCGCATGTAAAACACCTACGGCTTGTGGATCCAGGGTCGAGCTGACAGCGGTATACCCGGCATTGAGCAGCATCTGCTCCAACAACACCACATTGGCTTTCTGATCATCCACGATCAAAATCTTCGCACTCAATATTTCAGCGACTTCCAGCATACATTCTTTCAAAAAGTTATCATCTAAAATCAGGGCGTGTTGACCTATAGCGGTGAGATACATTCCATGATTCTTCCTGAAAGAAAAAAGCAATGTTGCTATTTTGAATCCGACAAAAAATTAATGCCTTATCTCACAAACTGATCCTGTTGACCAACACTCCCAGCTTGCGTACCTGCGGCAAAGTTGTGACAGACGCAGACTGATCACCCTGACGTTGCCTGACATCGCATAAAAGACGCGCAAATTCCTTCTTTACTACTTCATAGCACTCACAAACATTTTCTTCCAGGCCACCACGATCCGTCACCGTTATGTGACCGCGACGATAACGAATATAGCCGTAGCTTTGCAGCTTACCGGCAGCTTCTGTCACCCCCTCGCGCCGCACACCCAGCATATTGGCAATCAATTCCTGGGTAATCGTCAGCTCATTGGTGGGCATACGATCCAGAGTCAGCAATAACCAGCGACACAATTGTTGCTCAACCGAATGATGTCGATTGCATACTGCTGTCTGCGACATCTGGGTAATCAGCGCCTGGGTATAGCGAAGCAACAAACGCAACACTGGCCCCGCCCGATTAAATTCCTCCATCAATATCTGCGACTTCAGGCGATAGCCATATCCACCTGTCTGCACAATTGCACGACTTGGTGTACTGTCCCCGCCCATGAAAAGAGAAATACCCACCACCCCTTCATTTCCAACCCCGGCAATTTCAGAAGATCCACCGTTTTCAAGCAAGTAATGCAAAGAAACAATAGAGGTAGTCGGAAAATACACGTACTGCAACTTGCCACCAGACTCGTATAAAACATCCCCAAGGGGCATGGACACCAGTTCAAGATGCGGTGACAGGCGATTAAACTCGGCATCCAGTAATGCTGCCAGCAGGTAATTTTGGTTTGGATCATTGGTCATAGGCATATCAAGCTCCTGCTTTTCATGAAGAATAAGAGGAGGAACACGCACGCCTTCACCCTGCGCACAATATTCCGCTTGATGAACTGTAGAACACTTATGTTTTCCGCGTCTGTTCGATATCACACATATAGAAAAATAAACAAGACTCCACAAGATGCCACCCATACCGGCAAATTCAGAAAAGAACCGAGCACATCATCAAATTGGCGTAATTATCCGCACTTGGGCAAACTATCGCACCTTTGGATATAAATCCTTTGTGTGCCAGCGCACAGACCAAAGTGATTTAACAAAAAAAACTCAACATAACGTCTATCCGATTTAACTAACTATGTGACTTTCATCTGAATTACCATTGGCACGGGAATGGACTAAGGTGCGTGGATCAGATGGGCCCAATATATGCAAAGGGTCGCCAGGCGCAATATCGGTCAGCAAACGATCAAACTCACGTCTGACGACGGCATAACATTCACAAACTACTTTCTCCAGACCAGGGCGATCTATTACATCGATCTTGCCGCGACTGTAGTTAATCAATCCCAATCTTTGTATATTGCCAGCCGCACCAGTCACGCCTTCTCGCCGCACCCCCAGCATATTGGCGATCAATTCCTGCGTCATGGAAACCGAATCTGAAGGCAAACGGTCCAGACTCAACAATAACCAGCGGCAAAGCTGTTGCTCTATTGAATGATGGCGATTACAGACGGCAGTCTGTGTCATTTGGGCAATCAAAGCCTGGGTATAGCGCAACAGCAAACGAAGAAAGGGGCCAGCGCGATTAAATTCATCTTTCAGGAATTGTGCTTGCAGGCGATAGCCATAACCCGCACACTGAACAACAGCACGGCTGGGTGTGGTCTCCCCGCCCATAAAAAGTGAAATACCAAGTATCCCCTCATTGCCAACAATGGCAATTTCGGCGGATGCTCCGTTTTCAAGCACATAGAGTAACGAAACGATGGAAGTCGTCGGAAAATAAACATAACTCAGTGTTGCACCAGCCTCATACAGGGCCTGGCCCAACGGCATAACCACCAATTCAAGATGGATGGCAATACGTTCAAATTCTGCGCGCGGCAATGCTGCAAGCAAATGATTTTGCAAAGGGTTATGCGAGTCGGTCATGGCGTTGGCTTTTTGCTGCCATCCCGGTACGGAACGACATGGATTGGTTAGACTGGATTATCTACCTACAGAGTAGCAGGATTAGCCATGCTGTATGTGCGCCATCACTCACAAGTCGAGTTGAGCCTGCATAATCGAACCGAATATTGCTGGAAGGAGACTACTGAAACGGAATATCAGAAAGCAGGCGATCAAATTCTTTCCTGATCACGACATAACATTCACAGGCGATTTTTTCCAGGCCAGGCCGGTTCAGTACCGAGATGGCACCACGACTGTAACGAATCAACCCTGCACGCTGCAAGCGCCCGGCAGCTTCCGCCACCCTTTCGCGCCTCACCCCCAGCGCATTGGCAATGCGTTGCTGAGTGATATGAACAGTATCAGAGGACAGATGGTCCAGGCTTAACAACAGCCAGCGACACAATTGTTGCTCAACCGTATGATGCAAGTTGCAAATGGCTGTCTGCGTCATTTGCGTAATCAGCGCCTGGGTATAACGCAGTAACACCCGCAAGAGCGGGCCTGCACGGTCAAATTCAATTTTTAGAATCTGGCCACGCAAGCGGTAAGCATAGCCCTCACTTTGAACAACTGCGCGATTGGGTGTGGTATCACCGCCCATAAACAATGAAATTCCCACCACGCCTTCGTTACCGACGGCGGCAATGTCAGCTGACATCCCGTCTTCCAGAACATAGAGCAAAGAAACGATGGCTGTAGTTGGGAAATAAACGAATTGTTGCCTCACCCCAGACTCATACAACACATCGCCGGCGACCATCAGGACCAATTCCAGTCCTGCCGCCAAAGCACCAAACTCCGCAGAGGGCAACGCAGCAAGCAAATGATTTTGCAAAGGGCTATGAGTTTGAAGCATTCGCGTTTTTAAGCCCAGGTTCCAGTAACATTTCTGCATTGCATTGGTACAGGCAGAATTCTGAGCACAGGCTATCACGTCAGGTAAATTTTCTATGCGCGCTCGCGCACACAAGTCCCTTCACTTACGTAATTTTATTGAAATAAATCCTGGCAACACAAATCAGCATTTTTGCAAGATAGCAAAATGATCAATGCATCCTGATGTATCCGGGCAAGCCGGACTGAAAGGTAAAAATCGCCATGCAGGTTACAATAGCGGATTGTAAATCGCTGTTTCGTTTTATCGTGAATAAACTTGTAACGCCCTCGCGCCGCGTCTCTGTTGCCCCCATGCTGGACTGGACTGACAGACATTGCCGCCAATTCTATCGCCATATCACCCGCCATACCTGGCTCTACACCGAGATGGTCACCACCGGAGCCCTGCTGCGCGGTGATGTGCAACGTCATCTGGAATTTAATCCGGATGAGCACCCGGTAGCCCTGCAACTGGGTGGCAGCGAAACTGCCGACCTGGCAGAATGCGCAAAAATGGCCGGGGAATGGGGTTACGACGAAATCAATCTGAACTGCGGCTGCCCTTCTGAACGCGTGCAAAAAGGCGCATTTGGTGCCTGCCTGATGTCTGAACCGCAACTGGTGGCAGATTGCGTCAAGGCCATGAAAGATGCAGTATCCATTGATGTGACGGTGAAGCACAGGATAGGTGTCAATGATGTCGATTCCTATGAATTCATGCGCGACTTCGTTGGCACAGTAGCAGAAGCCGGCTGCAAGACTTTTGTCGTGCACGCCAGAAATGCGATTCTCAAGGGGCTGACCCCAAAAGAAAATCGCGAAATTCCGCCGCTGAAATACGATTATGCCTACCGCCTGAAGCAGGAATTTCCACACCTCGAAATCATCCTTAACGGCGGCATCAAAACGATTCAAGAAATGGACCTGCATCTGCAACATGTGGATGGCGTCATGATAGGGCGCGAGGCTTATCACAACCCCTATTTCATGGCTGGTTTTGACGCTCACTTTTATGGTGATGACAGCCCGGTCAAAACACGCGAAGAAGTCCTCGCCTGCATGGTGCCTTACATACATCGTCAACTTGAATTGTATGGCAACGACGGCAAAGGCCTGCGCCTGAACACCATCGTGCGCCACATGCTGGGTCTGATGACAGGTCTGACCGGTGCACGCAGCTTCAGGCAAGTTTTGTCTGACAGCAAGAAACTGTCGCTGGGTAAGCCAGAATTATTGCTGGAAGCCGTTGAACGCATGCAGCAAGTTGCCTTGCAGGAAAAAAATCGCGAAGAGCAGTTTTCCGAATAACATTCTTCACCATCCATCGTCACTCCTGATCCCTGATCCAAAAAATTCAGGAACGATACTCGTTTTGTCTGTATCAAACTGTAGAGAAACGTATGAATTGTAAAGATTCATGTAACGTTGAACATCTGTTTTATGTCCTTATCAGTACATACGTAAGAATTTGTAATAGCTTGTCAGCACGGGCAAACGCAGGAATATATTGACCCTGTTTTCTTGCACGATCCTTCAACTCACTACGACAGTGAGGTTGCCTACGCATTCATTTGCGTAGGCTTTTTTATTTCAACACACCATGTCGATATACAGGAATCCAGATATGTTGAACAAAACTTCCATGAATTTCGTTTTTGCATTGAGTATGGTTTTTTCAGCTTTACTCGCTCAACAGGCACAGGCCACCCCCATCATGGACTTGCGCTTTGATGGCCTGCTGGCGAAAGCAAATGAATTGAAGAAAGAGTTGAACCTGAACGCCAATCAGCAAGTGCTATGGCAACAGACAGAAAATAAACTGCAAGCCATGCGCCGCCAGCGTGACATACGCCGCGAACGCATGCAGGTAGAGCTGGAACAGCGTCTGGAACAAAACAGTATTGAATTGCGTGACCTGACACCGCAAATCGAGCAAGAAGAACAAACCACCGCACAAGAAAATAAACAAATGCGCGAGCTGGTACTGACCATCAATGACGCACTGGACGACAAACAGCGACAAATGCTGCAAATGTTCATGTTATCGTCATTGAGGGCGACACAGGATCAAGACAAAATGAAACGCCCAGAATCAGGCGAAGGTGGCAAGCAAAAAGGTGGCATGGGACGCCAGCGTGGCGGTGGAATGGGTGGGGGAATGGGCGGTGGTGGCATGGGCGGCAGTATGGGCGGTGGTGGCTAAAACATGCTTCAGGTAAGCTGCCTATAAAGAAAGTATTGCCAGAATGCCCGTTTCCTCGTATAATGCACAGCTCTCTTGCGTTACAAATGCAAGGGCGTAACACAGTGGTGGTCGTAGCTCAGTTGGTAGAGTCCAGGATTGTGATTCCTGTTGTCGTGGGTTCGAACCCCATCGATCACCCCAAGAATTTGCTAATCAAATCAATTGCTTAGCTTAAAAAGCCTGGTATAAAAACCGGGCTTTTTTGCATTTTTCCGCCCAACAAACCTGCCTTATGCATGCTCTCCTGAACGCTCACATGCTTAAGCATGTCATTCAGCAATAATGCCCGCAGCAACGGCCTGCTGATGATCGGCAAAAATAGCCATGGCTGTTTTCATGGGATGAAACCCCAGTTTTTGATAAAAGCCTTCCTTGCCCGGGTTGGCATACAGGATGATTTTCTTGTGGCCCTTTGATTGCTCTACCAGGTGATTGACGATAGCCTTGCCCAGTTTGACTCCCTGAAAATCCGGGTGAACGGCAACATCGCAAATATATGAACAATCAACACCATCGGCTAATGCACGGCCAGCGCCGACCAGTTGCTCACCGACATAGACAAAGCATTTGTACATGCTATTGGAAAATACGATTTCCAGGTTTCTTGCCGGCTTGTTACCCAAGGGGGCGATTTTGTATAAGTCTGACAGTGCCTGCCAGTCCACTTTTTCTTGCCCGTTTACCCATACCAGATCTGTCATTCCACCCTCACCATTGCTTGCCTTGACGAACATTATTGAGATGCAATTATATCAATAATACAAAAGCTATTTATGACATGCTAACAATAGCAATGAGTAATGCCAAATTAAGGATGACAGTAACAAAAAAAGTGCGCCTGAAAGAGGTCTTCTGTGTTTTATGGCGGAAAACGCTTTGGGCAAGGATGGCACCGGGCCAGCCGCCTGCCAGCCCACATAGCAGCAATGTGCGTTCAGAAATTCTGGGGCCACGCTTGCCGGCAGCAGATTTGTCGATGGCGTATAGACATAGGGTGACCAGGCTCATGATGGCATACGCCATGAGCAGCAGGCCGGGCAACAGGAAACGGGAATCAACAGCAGGCATTATCAATAGACATAGGCGCAGACATCAGCACAGACGTAAGCAGCAATGCGCCAGGTCATGGCGCAACATGGAAACTGTAGATTATTGCATGCCAAACATAACAGGCATCACAACATTCTGGCCAGCAGCGCCTTTTCATATTTGGCATCCAGCGGAATGCGTACCTTATACCCTGCTCCACCTATGATGTTCAGGGATTGATTGTCACTATTGCGCATTTCTGCCAGCTTGATTATTTCATTGCCATTTGGCGAAATGATTTCTATCTCGTCACCAACGGCAAAACGGTTTTTGACTTCGACTTCTGCCCAACCATCCACCACGTTCAAGACCTGCCCTACATACTGGCTGCGGTGTGCCTGCGACACACCTTCCATATAGTTTTGATGTTCTTGTGTATGGTGGCGCTGATAAAAACCATCGGTATAACCGCGATTGGCGAGACCATTCAACTGGCCCAATAAGTCTGGGTTAAATGGGCGACCGGCAACCGCATCATCAATTGCGCGGCGATAGGTTTGGGCCGTGCGGGCGACATAATACAAAGACTTGGTGCGGCCTTCGACCTTCAGTGAATCAATGCCGATTTTAGCCAGGCGCTCCACATGTTCAACGGCGCGCAAGTCTTTGGAATTCATGATGTAGGTGCCATGCTCGTCTTCGAGTATGGGCATGAACTGACCAGGCTTGCCGCCTTCTTCTATCAGGTAAGGGCGATCAGCCAGGGGATGGCGCGGCATGTCGCCCATAGCAGAGAAGGATTGATTGGCTTCTTCCAACGCTTGCTGGTAATTGAATTTAATGCTTTCAACAGGGATGCGCGCCAGGTCACCGGTTTCATTTTCAGTTGCATTTTCAATCTTGTAATCCCAGCGGCAGGAATTGGTGCAGGTACCCTGATTGGGGTCGCGATGATTGAAGTAACCAGATAACAAACAGCGGCCAGAATAGGCAATGCACAAGGCACCGTGGACGAACACTTCCAGTTCCATATCCGGGCATTGCTGACGGATTTCTTCTATTTCATCGAGCGATAATTCACGCGAGAGGATAACGCGGGTCAGGCCCATTTTCTTCCAGAATTTGACATCGGCCCAGTTGACAGCATTAGCCTGCACTGACAGATGTACCGGCACTTCTGGCCATTTTTCGCGCACCATCATGATCAGACCAGGGTCTGCCATGATGAGGGCATCCGGCTTCATATTAATGACGGGTTCCATGTCGCGCAGATAGGTTTTCAGTTTGCTATTGTGCGGGAAGATATTGCTGGCCACAAAAAACAGCTTGCCGCGTGCATGGGCACCATCTATGCCTTGCTGCAATACATCAAGGGTAGAAAATTCGTTATTGCGTGCACGCAAACTATACCGCGGCTGCCCTGCATAAACTGCATCAGCGCCAAAGTCGAAGGCGGCATGCATTTTTTCCAGCGAACCGGCAGGCAAGAGAAGTTCTGGTGCTTTTAACATGGTGGGATGATCCGAAAAGAAAAATGTTCGCGATTGTATAACCGTCCCCTGCCCCTGCAAAATTTACCCTTCCAATATTTGATGCAGATCAATCCCCGCGCATGGCCGTCAGTTCATTGAAAACCAGAGCAATCAACACCACAGCACCGCCATAAATGCTGGCAGCAGCAGGTACTTCACCAGCCCCCAGCCAGGCCCAGATAGGTGCCAGCAAGACTTCCAGTAAAGATAGCAAGGCAATCTCTGGTGCAGTCAGGCTGCCGGACGCTTTGACCATCAACATACAGGGAAAGCCAAGCTGAAAAAAACCGAGGATTGCCAGAATGATGATGTCATGCAACGAAGCATGAAACGGCCAGGCAAATGGCAGCATCAGCAGTGCAGAAATCGTGCCGCCCATGAATACAGCTGGCACCAGATCAACTGCATGCCCACCTTTTTTAAGTATGATGACATTGGCGGACGCTGCAAGCGGTATGCCAAAGGCAATCAGCATGCCCAGCAAGCCACGGCTGTCAACTTCTGAAATACTGCCGACAAACATCCAGCCCATACCGGCGCAGGCAGCGGCAATCGCCCACCAGGTCCGCGCAGGAATTTTTTGACGCAATATCAGCCAGGCCAGCAAGGCCGTGAATAATGGCGACAGGCTTTCCATGACGGAGGTATTGGCGACGGTAGTCATGGTCAGCGCAATCATGAAGCAGCTATACATGATGGCCCACATAAAACCTGACAAGATGCCCAACTTGCCCAGCAGACGCAGGCGTGGGATAAAGGCCCACTTGTATTGTCTGAGCATGACGCCAGCAATGAATATGGCAGCAAAAAAACTGCGCCAGAAAGTCACTTCAAAACCACGCGCTACTTCCAGGTGACGGGTAAATACACCGGCAATACTCCACAAAGTTGCAGCGCAGATCATCAGTATCACCGCTTTGCGGTGAGTCATTTTATTTTGCATGTTGATCCAAATAAAAAACCCGTTTGACTCTGGCCGTGAAGGCTAGAGCAAAACGGGTTGATATTAACGCGGCGTGACCGCGTCAATAAGCGTCAATGCGCAGAGATTATGCTACCTCGCGTGATGCCTTTTTACGTTCGTGCTCTTTCAAGAAGCGCTTGCGCAGACGAATGCTCTTAGGTGTGACTTCAACCAATTCATCATCGTCAATAAATTCAACCGCGTATTCCAGATTCATCTGGATAGGTGGAACCAGGCGCACCGCTTCATCTGTACCGGAAGAACGAACGTTGGTCAATTGCTTGCCTTTGATCGGATTCACCACCAGGTCATTGTCACGGGAATGGATACCGATGATCATTCCCTCATACACTGGGTCATTGTGGCTGACGAACATACGACCGCGATCTTGCAATTTCCAGATGGCGTAGGCAACTGCTGCGCCATCATCTTGCGAGATCAGCACGCCATTGCGACGGCCACCGAGTTCACCTTTGGAATTGTCGACGGCTGCGTATTCATCAAACACATGGCTCATCAAGCCTGTACCGCGTGTCAATGTCATGAATTCGCCCTGGAAGCCGATCAGGCCACGTGCCGGAATACGGTATTCCAGACGCACACGGCCTTTGCCGTCCGGTTCCATGTTTTGCAGGTCACCACGACGACGACCCAATTCTTCCATGACGCCACCCTGGTTGACTTCTTCCACGTCAACGGTCAGGTTTTCATATGGTTCGTGACGTTCGCCATCGACCATTTTGAACACCACGCGTGGACGGGATACGGCCAGCTCGAAACCTTCACGGCGCATGTTTTCGATCAGGATAGTCAGATGCAATTCACCACGGCCAGAAACTTCGTAAGTGGAATCATCGCCTTCAGCCTGCACGACGCGCAGCGCCATGTTGGATTTCAATTCACGTTCCAGACGGTCACGGATCTGACGTGTAGTCACGAATTTACCTTCACGGCCAGCTAATGGCGAGCTGTTAACCATGAAGTTCATGGTCAGTGTAGGTTCATCAATCTTCAACATCGGCAAGCCTTCAGGCGTGTCCGGTGCGCAGATGGTGGAGCCAATACCGATTTCTTCAATACCGTTGATCAGCACGATGTCACCAGCCAGTGCTTCGTCAACCAGTACACGATCCAGGCCCTGGAAAGTCAATACCTGATTGATACGTGCCTTGGTTGGCTTGTCGTCAGGACCGTTCATCCAGACTACGTCTTGCAATGCCTTGACGCGGCCACGCAGGATACGGCCAACGCCGATTTTACCGACGTAGGAAGAATATTCCAGGGACGTGATCTGCAATTGCAGCGGGCCATTCGGATCATCTTCACGCGCAGGAACGTGTTTCAGGATAGCGTCGAACAAAGGCTCCATGTTACCTTCGCGCACGGTGTCTTCCAGACCTGCATAGCCTTTGAAACCGGATGCATACACGATAGGGAAATCGAGTTGTTCATCAGTTGCACCGAGTTTGTCGAACAGTTCAAAAGTCGCGTTCACGGCTTTTTGTGGATCGGCATTTTCGCGATCAACCTTGTTGACGACAACGATAGGTTTCAAACCCAGTGCCAGCGCTTTACGTGTCACAAAACGCGTTTGTGGCATTGGGCCTTCTTGTGCATCGACCAGCAACAAAACGCTGTCTACCATGGACAAAACACGTTCTACTTCACCACCAAAGTCAGCATGGCCCGGAGTATCGACGATGTTGATATGTGTGCCCTTGTATTCAACAGCACAGTTCTTGGACAAAATGGTGATACCGCGCTCTTTTTCGATATCATTCGAATCCATCACACGGGCATCAACCTGCTGGTTGTCGCGGAATGTACCGGACTGACGCAATAACTGGTCAACCAGAGTGGTTTTGCCGTGATCGACGTGGGCGATAATGGCGATGTTACGAATAGCGCGTTTTGTAGTAGACATGATAGCGTTCTTATTGGGTAAATCTATGAGGTAAATCGGATAACCTGCGATTATAACATGTTGCATCGCAAAAGCAGAAAAACTCCTATTATTTCAAGGAGTTGCTACCGCGCGATGACAAATTCAATCACCAGTGACAATCAGGCGCTCTGGCGCGAGGATGCCGTATTCCTGCAACTGGGCCGAACCCAGCAATTGCCCGTCCGTTTCACGATAGACGCGAACGCGGCCAGTTTCAATGGGTAAAGTGACTTCTTCTTTGTTTAATGCCAGGCGTTGACCATGCAAAAACCGGCGCGACAGTTCATCGTTCAGGTAGACAGGGGAAAAACTGGACAATAAGGCATCGACCGGGTCCAGCAATGCCAGACGCTCTGCTTCGGGCAAACTCTCAAGATGTTCCAGGGTAATGGATTTCTCCAAAACAAGATGGCCCACCCCCACGCGTCGCAACTCTTTCAGGTGGGCGCCACAACCCAGCGCTGCACCAATGTCTTCACCCAGCACGCGTATATAGGTACCTTTGCTGCATTTGACCTTCAGGCTCAGGAAAGGTGCTTCATAGGCCAAGAATTCAAGTTCATGAATAACGACGCTACGCGCTTCACGTTCAAGGGTGATGCCGGCACGCGCATACTCATACAAAGGCTTGCCATCGCGTTTGAGCGCCGAATACATGGGTGGCACTTGCTGTATAGGGCCGGTAAATTGTTGCAATACTTGCTGAATTTTTTCCAGGCTGACTTCTACCGTTTTTTCTTCCAGCACTTCACCTTCGGTATCCCCTGTCGTCGTGGTGACGCCAAGGTGTACGACGGTAGTGTAGGTTTTGTCAGCTTCCAGCAAGTCCTGGGAAAATTTGGTGGCCTCACCAAAGCACAAAGGCAGCAAGCCAGTGGCAAATGGGTCCAGCGTACCGGTATGCCCGGCTTTGGCGGCATTCAAAAAGCGTTTGGCTTTGATCAGGGCATCATTGCTGGAAAAACCGACAGGTTTATCCAATAGCAATACGCCGTGCACAGGCACGCGCTTTCTTTTAATCTGCGGAGTCGTCATGTTGTCAGCAGCCCGTCGCCGGGCCACGTGCGTATTTCAAGTCTTTGACCAATCTTCGGTCTGACTTCGATTAGTCTTCGCCGTCGTCTTTGGCGCGAGTGGCGTTGGCTTCATCTATCAATTTTGACATGGCCATGCCACGAATGGTGGATGTGTCATGTACAAAATGCAGTTGCGGCAAGGTATGGATATGCAAACGCAAACCCAGTTGATTGCGCAGGAAACCGGCTGCCTTGACCAGGGCTTCAATTGTGTTCTTGATTGCGACAGGATCATCCACCAGCGTGGTGAAATACACTTTTGCATGCGCGTAATCGGGAGTCAGTTGCACTTCCGTCAGCGTGATCATGCCTACACGCGGATCTTTCAATTCAGACCAGATGATTTCTGCCAGGTCACGTTGTATCTGGTCTGCTACACGCAGGCCACGACCGGGGATATTTTTACTATGTTTTGCCATAAATTATTTTCTACGCACCAAACAACAACCCCGGACAAGTCCGGGGTTGAAGTTTTTAGAGCGTACGTGCTATCTCTTGTACTTCAAATATTTCAAGCTGATCACCAACCTGAATCTCGTTGTAGCCTTTCAGTGAAAGACCGCATTCCAGACCGGCTTTGACTTCTTTGGCATCGTCTTTGTAACGCTTGAGCGAATCCAGCTCGCCTGTCCAGGTAACCACGTTGTTGCGCAACAAACGGACAGAAGATGTACGTTTGACCATACCGTCGATAACCAGACAGCCGGCAATCGCGCCCACTTTGCTGACCACGAAAACCTGACGAATCTCGACCATACCAATGATCTGTTCGCGCTTTTCTGGTGCCAGCATGCCGGACAGGGCTGCTTTGACTTCATCTACAGCATCGTAAATGATGTTGTAGTAGCGGATGTCAACGCCATTCGACTCTGCCAATTTACGGGCAGATGCATCAGCACGGGTGTTAAAGCCAATGATGACCGCTTTGGAAGCAACTGCCAGATTGACGTCGGATTCGGAAATCCCACCAACTGCCGCATGCACAACCTGCACACGCACTTCGCTGGTCGACAATTTGACCAGTGACTGCACCAGTGCTTCTTGTGACCCTTGCACGTCGGTCTTGACGATAATAGGCAGGTTCTTGACTTCGCCTTCGCCCATGTTTTCAAACATGTTTTCGAGCTTGGCTGCCTGCTGTTTCGCCAATTTGACGTCACGGAACTTACCTTGGCGGAACAGGGCGATTTCACGTGCTTTACGTTCATCAGCCATGACCATGACTTCTTCACCAGCGGACGGCACTTCTGTCAGACCTTGAATCTCTACCGGGATGGATGGACCTGCCTCGGCAATATTTGCACCATTTTCATCCAGCATCGCACGGACACGACCATAAGAAGAACCGGCCAATACCACGTCACCACGCTTCAGGGTACCGGACTGCACCAGGATAGTGGCAACAGTACCGCGACCTTTATCCAGACGTGCTTCCACGACCAGACCCTTGGCAGGTGCATCTTTCGGTGCTTTCAATTCCAGCACTTCAGCTTGCAGCAAGACATTTTCCAGCAGGGAATCAATACCCAGACCAGTTTTTGCCGATACTTGCACGAATGGTGAATCACCACCGTATTCTTCAGGCACAACGCTTTCAGCGATCAATTCTTGTGTCACGCGATCTGCATTGGCACCAGGTTTGTCAATTTTGTTGATGGCAACAACCAGAGGCACGCCAGCTGCTTTCGCATGGGCAATCGCTTCTTTGGTCTGCGGCATGACACCGTCATCTGCAGCCACCACCAGAATAACAATATCGGTCGCCTTGGCACCACGGGCACGCATCGCAGTAAACGCTTCATGGCCTGGTGTATCAAGGAAGGTGATCATGCCACGCGGTGTTTCAACGTGGTAAGCACCGATGTGCTGGGTAATGCCACCGGCTTCACCAGACGCAACTTTGGCGCGACGGATGTAATCCAGCAAGGAAGTTTTACCATGATCAACGTGACCCATGACTGTCACTACCGGTGCACGTGGGAAGGATTCATATTCACCGTGCTCTGTAGCATCCGTGAGCATGGCTTCAGGATCATCCAGTTTGGCAGCAAAGGCTTTGTGGCCCATCTCTTCCACCAGGATCATTGCTGTTTCCTGATCAAGCACCTGGTTGATCGTGCACATCTGGCCCAGTTTCATCAAATGCTTGATGACTTCGGATGCCTTGACCGCCATTTTGTGTGCCAGTTCAGCCACTGTCAGGGTTTCAGGTACGAACACATCTTTGACGATGGCTTCTACCGGCACCTGGAAGTTGGATTCACGGTCATCATGGTGATTGTTGCGACGGCCTTTAGGACCACCTTTCCAGCCATCACGCCCACCGGAAGTATCACCGCGAGTTTTCAGACCACCGCCGCGTTTTTTCGCTGCATCATCCTGCCAGGTCGAAGACACATTGGCGGATTTGATCGCCTTCTTGTCAGCAACAGCTGGTTTCTTTTCGTCTTTTTTCTCTGCAGGTGCACCAGGCTTTTTCTCTGCGACTTTTTTGTCAGTCGGCTTGTGCAAAGTACCTTCAGCCACCTTCGGCGCTGCTGCGGGAGCTGGCTCCGCCGCCTTGGCTGCCGGGCGACGTGCTGCGTTCATCATTTCTTTAATTTGCGCAACTTCGTCAGCCACAGCTTTTCTGGCTTTTTCAGTTGCAGCAGCGCGCTCGACCGCTTCTTTGGCGTCGGTCACCGCTTTTTTCTTGGCGTCTTCTGCATCCACCCGTTTTTTATCTTCGTCCACAGCTACAGCAACTTGCGCAGGTTTTACATCTGCGGATTTGGCATCTGGCGATTTAACGGTGGCAGCCTTGGCTGCTGCTGCAGCCTGTTCAGCCTTGACTCTTTCAGCTTCTGCCTTGGCAGCTTCGGCCAATTCAGCTTCACGCATGGCCTGGGCCTGGGCTTCTTTTTCAGCTTCCAGTTTGGCCAAACGCTCTTGTTTCTCAAGCAATTCGGCTTCCTGACGGGCGATCAGCTCAGCTTCGTGGCGCGCTTCTTCTTCGTGACGCGCCTGCTCAGCGGCATCAACTGGTGCTGCGCCCTGTGCTTCATCAGCAGGAGCATCATCACGTTTGACAAAAGTACGTTTTTTACGAACTTCAACCTGAATGGTACGAGATTTCCCAGTAGCATCCGCCTGCTTGATCTCGGTCGTTTCCTTACGAGTCAAGGTGATTTTCTTTTTTTCTGTGTCCGCAGATACGCCGTGGGAACGACGCAGATGCTCCAGGAGCCTGTCTTTGTCTTCCTTTGTCAGCGAATCTGAGGTCGAGCTCTTACTGACGCCCGCCGCACGCAATTGCGTGAGCAGCAAATCTGCTGACATCTTCAGCTCGGTGGCAAATTGGGCTACATTGTTACTCGCCATTCAGTCCTCTTTTTCTATGTGCGCGTTATGAGATTCAAACCCGTGAATTACTTAGCTTCTACGAGTTTCCAGGCTTTGGCTAACAACGCCTTGGCCTGATCATCATATTTAGCGTCGATGAGTTTCATCTCATCATCAGTCACATCTTCAAATGCTTCTTTAATCAATTGACGGGCACGGTCGGCTGACAATGCCAGGATCGCGCCAAATTCGTCATATGCCAAACCGGCAAAAGCTGCCAGTGTCTTGATACCAACCAGACCCAACTTACCAGCGGTGACACGTGTCATGCCATCGAGGTTGACCAGTTCATCATCCATACCTTCCAGACCTTCTTCGGAAGCAATCGCTTCTGTCAGCAGGGCATCGCGGGCACGATTACGCAACTCATTGACGGTATCTTCGTCAAAGGCTTCGATTTCCAGCATTTCGCTGATCGGTACGTAAGCAATTTCTTCCAGACTGGAGAAACCTTCATCTACCAGGATGTCGGCAACTTCCTGATCAACGTCGAGTTTTTCCATGAACAGGCTGCGGATACCTGCAGTTTCCTGTTCTGCTTTATTGGCGGACTCTTCCGCAGTCATGATGTTGATTTGCCAGCCAGTCAATTCAGCAGCCAGGCGTACATTTTGTCCGCTGCGGCCAATCGCAATTGCCAGGTTTTCTTCATCAACAACCACGTCCATGCCGTGTTTTTCTTCATCCACCATGATGGACGAAACATTTGCCGGAGCCAGTGCGCCGATGACGAATTGCGCCGGGTCTTCAGACCACAGGACGATATCAACACGTTCGCCACCCAGCTCGCCCGTTACAGCCTGTACGCGTGAACCACGCATGCCGACGCAAGTGCCGATAGGATCAATACGTTTGTCTGCTGTGTACACAGCGATTTTTGCACGCACGCCAGGGTCACGCGCAGCAGACTTGATGACCAAAGAACCTTGTTCGATTTCTGGCACTTCCAGCTCGAACAGTTTCATGATGAATTCTGGCGCAGTACGGGACAAGATAACTTGCGGGCCACGTGCATTGCGGTCTATACGCAGGATGTAGGCACGGACACGGTCACCAACACGCAGATTTTCTTTAGGGATCATCTGGTCACGTGGCAGACGGGCTTCGATCTTGCCGGATTCAACCACGGCTTCGCCACGTTCCATGCGCTTGATGGTACCGGTTACCAGTGAATCGCCACGCTCCAGGAAATCGGCCAGGATCTGTTCACGTTCCGCATCGCGGATACGCTGCAAGACGACCTGTTTGGTATCCTGAGCAAAACGGCGACCAAAGTCTACCGATTCAATTTCTTCTTCGATGTAGTCATCGACCTGGATTTCAGGATCATCTTCGACTGCTTCAAAATGCAGAATTTCCTGATCTGGCAATTGCAGGCCTGCTTCGTCAGGCACGACATGCCAGCGACGGAAAGAGCGGAATTCACCAGTATCACGGTCGATTTCTACACGAATATCAACTTCACCGGGAAAACGTTTTTTTGTCGCTTGCGCCAAAGCATGCTCCAGCGATCCGAAAACAACCTCTTCATCGACGTTCTTTTCACGCGCCAGCACATCCACCAATAACAACAAATCACGACTCATGCTTTGCGACTCCTAAAATCCACTTGCGGCACGAGGCGTGCCTTATCCACATCGGCGAGCGTAAACTCCAGCATGGCCGACCCATCTTTTACTTCAAATTCGAGCTTCAGATTCTCACCTTCTGGCTCGTGCAGGACGCCTTCGAAAGTTTTGCGATTTGGCGTGCCCGGCATGGGCATACGCAATTTCACATTGGCTTTCTCACCGGCAAAGCGCACATAGTCAGCGACTTTTTTGAGTGGTCTGTCGAGACCAGGAGAAGAAGTCTCCAAGCGGCTGTAATTGACATTTTCAACCGTCAGCACATGCGACAACTGGTGACTGACTTTTTCGCAGTCCTCCACCGTGATATTGCCGCGCTCAAGGTCTTCGGGTAAAAAATCAATATAAACCCTGAACAGACCGCGCTCGGCCTGCTCAAAGTCCACCAGATCATATCCGGTACCATTGACGGTTTTTTCTATCAAATCCAACAAAGCCAAACTTATTCTCCGAAAAACACTGCTTCACATTTCACAAATCAGGCCAATATGCGCCATCAAAAGTCATCCAAAAAAAACGGCAAAATTCACGCAATGGGCGTCGCTCCGCAACTGCCACATCAAGCCGATAATCGGGAAAACCAAAAAAAAATGGGCTACTGCCCATCTTTTTTGTAGCGCCAAGATTTGAAATCAATAAAGGCAAATTTTGCTAACTACAAGATTATAAACGATAAATTACCTCATCGCAATGGAAAACGAGGTAATTTCAACACGTACCCCTGCCATAAAACAAAGCAAAAGCAGATGCTTAAGCGCCGCGAGAACGTCTGCGCGCTGCAATCCCCTGCCCTATGGCCTGGCCACTTCCGCGTGAGGTAGGGCCACGACGTTGCTGCCCGGCATCAGGGAAGCCCAGTGCAGTCTGCAAAGGATCAGGTTGGCGACTGCGTTTTTTGCCGTTGGCATTGTTACCGGCGTTAGCACCATTACCACCACTACCTCCGTTGCCGCCTGCCTTGTTGCCATTGGCGCCACTACCGCCGCGCCCGGCGCCGTACTCGCCACGACCACCTTCACCGCGCCCACTGGTCATGGGAAAGCCGACTTGTTTTTGGGTAAATGGGCCAGAACCAAAACCAGGTGCCTTATTACCGTATGGCTTACCGGTTTTTGGCGCTGGCTTGTCGCCGCCTGCTTTTTCCAATCCGCTGAGCTTCAGCAGGCTGCGTACAGCATCTTCTTCCAACTCTTCCCAGCGACCTCGCTTCAGATTCGCCGGCAAGGTCATTGCACCGTAGCGAGTGCGTATCAGGCGTGAAACTGTCAGACCAACAGCTTCAAACATGCGACGCACTTCGCGGTTACGACCTTCACCAATGATGACGCGATACCATTTATTGACACCTTCACCACCACCATCAGTAATTTTGGAGAATTGCGCCAAACCATCTTCCAGCTCAACACCAGCCAGCAGACGCTGACGCATACCCTCTTCCAATTCACCCAGGGTGCGTACAGCGTATTCACGCTCAATACCATAACGCGGGTGCATCAGACGGTTAGCCAGATCACCAGATGTGGTGAACAACAACAAACCTTCGGTGTTGTAATCCAGACGCCCGACTGCCAGCCACTTGCCGACCTTCATAGTCGGCAGGCTCTCGAATACTGAGGCACGGCCTTCGGGGTCGCTGTTACTGACAATTTCACCAGCCGGTTTGTGATAAATCAGCACGCGTGGCGGTTTTTTACTGACTTTGCGCATGATGGGCTTGCCATTGATACGCACCTGGTCAGTCGGCAGAATTCTTTGTCCAATATGGGCTGGCTCACCATTCACGGATACGCGACCGGCGACGATCAATTCTTCCATGTCGCGGCGCGAGCCCAGTCCGGCTTCAGCCAATACTTTATGCAATTTAGGTGCATCATCGTCTGCAGTCAGGTCACGGCGTACTGGCTTGGCACGACCTTTACCCTTGGCATCATCCAGGGATGAGACATCAAACGCTTCGGAAGTCACAAAAGAAAAAACGTCATCCGCACTGTTACCTGCAGGGCGGCCGCCGCGCGCCTGTTGTTGCGGGCGTTTGGATTTACCACCAGCACCACCAGCGGCATGTGCCGCATTTTGGCGCGGGCCACGCTCAGGCCGGTCACCGCGCTCCGCACGATCAGCACGCGGCGGACGCTCAGTACGTTCTGCACGTTCGCCACGCTCTACCTGCTGAGCAGCTTCAACCACCACTTGAGGCTCGGCCACCGGCTTATCTTCTCCTGCTTCCACACTGACTGCACGTGGAGCGCGTGGCGCTCTTGGTGCACGAGGGGCACGGGCTTTCTTTACCGGCGCATCATCCGCAGCAGCTTCTACCGCCACTGCTACTACATCACCGGCAGCATCAGCTGCGACCTCTGTATTATCAGCCTTCGGCCGGGATCGGCGCATATTGCGCGGACCACGCACGCCACGCTTGGCAGGCTTTGCTTCATCAGCACCAGCCGGGCCATGATCATTCGCGCCCGCACCACTATCTGCTTGGTCAGCATTCACATCTTCAGGATTCATTGGATTCATTCTTTAGTTCTAATGGAGGCAACTGGCTGTCTGCCGCGCCTGATAAACTATCTGGCGCTGCTATATCAGCCACCTGATCACGCAATTCTGTGACGTTTTGAGCTTCACCCCCAACATCACTCAATTCTTCGCCGGGCTCCGCGATGGATGCCTCAGCCACTACTTCCGCCACCTCTTGTGTGGTGACAGCTTGTTCTACTGCTTCTTCTATACTTTGAACCGATTCTGCTGTCGGCCCTGGCAATACCCCTGCCATCACATCTACTACATCTGTCGTCACGACTTCAGGTTCATCTTGCACGATATCTGCGTGCTGGCTTTGTGCAATATCAGCATCATGAACAGAAACCGCTTCAGTCTCAGACTGGTCGGCTACCACTTCATTTAATGCAGCTTCAGATAATGCCGCCTCATCGGTCACCACCATTTCGGTAGCAGCAGCCTCCGAAGCTAGCGCTTCTGCGCCGTCGATAATGACTTCTGCACCTGTCTCAGTCACTGCAGCAAACATACCCTCATCCAATGCAGTCAATTCAGGTGCTACATCTTCCCCCGCATCTTTGGTCACTTGCTGCAAAGGCGGCAACTGATCCAGTGAGGATAAACCCAGATCATCCAAAAACTGCTTGGTCGTGGCAAACAGGGATGGACGCCCCGGCACATCACGATGACCTATGGTTTCTATCCAGCCACGGTCTTCCAGCGTCTTGATCATTTGCGAAGCCACGGTCACGCCACGAATTTCTTCAATATCACCACGCGTCACTGGCTGCCTATAAGCAATAATGGCCAGAGTTTCCAGCGTCGCTCTTGAATACTTGGGTGGCTTTTCCGGGTTCAGCCGGTCGATATAGGCACGCATTTCCGGCTTGCTTTGAAAGCGCCAGCCGGTAGACAGTGCCACCAGTTCTATGCCTTTGTCCGACCAGTCATTACGCAAACCTTCCAGCATCAGTTTGATGGTATCTGCGCCGACCACATCACCTTGATCGTCCGCATCCTGGAACAGCTTCTTCATGGTATTGACCGTTAGCGGCTCAGGCGCGCATAACAAGGCTGTTTCGAGGACTCGCTTTGCCTCAGCAGTATTCATGCAAATCTTAATTACACGGGTTTAGTTGATGTTATGCAGCAAAGCAACTGAAAAAATACAGCTGCTTCGACCCACACCAGTTTTGTATTAAATAAATTATGCTGCCACCAACCTGGCAGCAACGCCCTTCATGCGGGCGGCTAGGAACTGATCGGTCACGCACAGAATCAAATGGCGCGCAATCCCTAAAATTAGTAGACACTGGATTGTAGTCCAGAAATTCACAGACAATCAAAAATATCGTCATTAAATATTAAAAAAGCCACTTTATGACGTGGCTTTTTAATTGAATTCCAGATCAGCAGCGGTAAATTACCTGTTTCTGGCATCTGCGATAAAACCGCATACCAGCCTACCCGAACACTCACCACCACCAAAGAGCCAACCACAAGCCCTCTTGCAACCCCACGCCAAAACGTGAGGCGCGAGATTAACACGCATTGGGAAAATTTGCACGACAGGATTTGGATACTTACTTCACTATCTATCGCGCCAGCCTCAAAAATTATCTTTATTTCAATATTCATTGTTGCGGCACCGGTCATGCCAGCCTCATCCTGGCTCCCGCGCATAACTGACTGTCAGCATTTCCCACTGATGCCCGTCAGGCTCGTTCCAGTAAATCATACTTCCACCATATTCCGCATTGATTTTCCCACCCATAGGCCCACGGACTGAACTTCGGTATGCTATACCGGCTGCCTGTATGCGCCCCAGTATTTTAACAACACGCTGCTGACTAACGCGAAAACAAAAATGATAGCCGGGAAGTTTTCTTCAACATCCACAAAATCCAGGGGCAGTCCATCACTGACAAATACAGGGGAAAACAGCTCCAAGGCGATTGGCGACCAGGACACGCCCAGCAATTCCGCCAACTGCCTGACAGAAGCCAGGTTGTTGCACTTAGAACCTGCTCTCGAAATTTTACAAGTTCAATCATTAGCAGTAATCAAAAAAGGAAACAGAAATATGTGGAGCAAAAAAACCTCTGGCTTGATTGGCATGATAGTAGGCACAATCTTATTCCTGCTAAATGTTCAGCATTTTAGCGAGCAGGGTTTTGTCGCTATTGGTATGCCAATTATTCTTTTTGTTCTTGGCGTCATCTATTATCGCAAAGGCAGCCAAGAGAAAAAGTAGTGCCGTGCCAGCGTAGGCGCGAATTACCCTGCATATTCGCACGCATGGCAATTGCAGTCAGCTATTCAACCACTTTCACCGGTTGCCCTATTCAATTAATTAGTGTGACAAACCGATAATTGAAGAGTTAAGTCGCACTGACTACAACGGCAACTACTTTCGTCTTATCAATAGTTGCCGGTTTTACTCTGAATGACGCAACGCAAGAGCGCGTATCATAAAGACCAGATTGCATCGGCGCCTTTTTATCAGCGCCGCTAGCAAAGCAAAAAGCCTTTGATCATTGCTGATCAAAGGCTTGAATACTTGGTTGCGGGGGCATGCGTAGGACATTCAAAACTGCAAATCATGATCATCGACCGCAATTCAGTACCCCATCTGTATATCTAGCCCCCTATAGCGGGCAACATCCCCCAAGCACAAAAACCAAGGGCGCGAGAATATCACGCGGCTGGGGATTTTGCAGCATAAAAGAACGGCGATTCTAAAATAAAGTACCCCTCGGGAAAAAGGTAACTTAGGTAATCGAAATCTACAAAACAGCGGAAACCCTTGATACGTAAGGCTTTCCAGCGATTAGAAAAAGGTAATAATAAGGTAATGTAAAGGTATTCTAGTTACCTTTATAAAAGTATTTTCTTCATTTATAAATATCCTTATAGATCAACGACTTAAAAAATAATTACCTTTTGAGTTACCTAAAGTTACCAAATAAAGTAACCAACTATCCCTATATAAATCAATCACTTAGCAATGATTTATAGACGCACTTACCTTAGTTACCTTTTTCCCGAGGTCTCCCCAAATCTCAGAAAAGCAAAGCACCTCCCTCTGTATAGCCGCATCCAGTTATCACCATCATGCTGACGGCTGCGTTATCGCATGAAATTTGCGTCAAATTGCGTCATCTTTTGGGGCCATCAGGGTGGCCGCAAACGTAAGCCGGGCTTGGTCCTAACAGGTGACGCATATTTGAGTCAAAAGCACCCCATTTAGCGGGCAGGCGTGGTGGGGGGATGTCTGCGCGCCGGGGGCTGAAATGGGGTAAATATTGCAAAATAGCAATAAAATTAAAAGGGGCAGCGTGGGGCGGGCATGGCAACGCCCATTCACATGGTCACGGGCAACAAAAAAGCCGCACAGGGCGGCTCTATCGGGCTTCTGGGGGGCGAAGCAACAACGTGGGTATCTGGCAACCGTCAGCTATAAAATGCGCCTGCCGTTACGTCTAAGTGCGGCCTGTTCCTTGTCATAGTCATCCCGGCAATCTGTATTGCAAAATAATTCTGCATGGCTGATAGCCTCGTCACAGAAAAGGCAATGCCCATTGCTTTGGACATAGTGGTCACGCCTTGCAAATGAGATTGCCTTGTTGGTCAGCGTCTCTATCAATTGGTCTGATTTATCCGCAACATCACTCATTTCGCAACCCCTCCTGCATCAACCAATGAATAAGGCGTGAAGCGGATCACCTCTTCACCAAGCCATTCGTTACATTCTTTAAACCGCGCCTGCAGCGGTTCCAGCTCATGCATGGAAAACACCTTGGCTGCTTTCTCTACGTCCCCGAAACCGCCTGTATTGTTTGGCACCAGCCCCAGCAGTTGCGGCGGTACCCGGTGTGCGGCCAGCATGTCATCGCGGGTCACATTCTTGATGCTGAAGAATTCATCCTTGGCCGCCACCTCAGACACCGGCAGGATCTGGATGCCGTCTTTCTTACCGTTTGGCGCATACATGAATACATTGCGGAAATTGCCCGGCCCCTTGCTGTCCCGCAGCGCCTGGCGCATCGCATCCACATCGTTTTGGTTTTGCGCGGGGTCTGTCATGTACAAAATGAAACCGGCATGAGAACCGTTCTTGTAATACTTGCGCCTGAACAGCGTAGCCGCCTCATTCAACCAGGCAGAATGCAAAGCACTCAAATACTCAGGCAAGCCGTATACCTCCTGATTAATATCCGGTTCCATCAAATGAAAAATGCTTCCAGACTCAAACACATGATCTTCATGCCAGCCACGCACAAAGGCGTATTGACTCAAGTCATCGCTGCACCGGCGCATGTACTTGGCCAGCGCCGGTTCCAGCTGCAAAGGCTTGCCAGTGCGACTCTTACGATTTTCCAGATAGGCATTACCAAAGACCAGGAAATCCAGCACAAAGCGACTAAACGCCTCGCGTGACAGCAATTTATGCGGAATGAAGGTTGCCGCCAGCAAATTGCGCTTCACATAGATTGCTGTGCTGTGGTGCACACTGGCCCGGAATGATTTAGCCAGGCCGTCCCAACTGATAGGCGGCTCGTAATAGCGTCCATTGGTCCAGCACTCGATATAGTCCAGAATTTCAGACCGGTCTAATACGGCTGTCGGGTCACCAAAGGTAAACGCCTCCATCCCCGGCGTTGGTGCCAGCACCGGCGCGCTGGGTTCCTGATTGGTTGGCGCGCCACTAAACTGGCCGCGCCTCTTTCTCTTGCTCATGCATACACCTCCATAAATGATTGATTACTGCTGATACCACCGTCCAGGGGTTCATGGTCCAAGGCATGCATACACGCCCAGGCAAGATCCGCGTGGCCGGTTTCTTCGCTACGGTCTGCCACATAGGTCACATGCTGGCCGCTGGCCGTCAGTGTTTTTTTGATGGTCATGAATGCCTGTGCCAGATCCGTGGCCCCGGCATCAAATTCCAGACGGCCCTTGCTGATCACATCGCGGGCCTTGATGACCATGCGGCTTTTTACTGCCGGGTCGTAATTGATCTTGGTGACATTGGGATAGAAATTTTTAACCAACTGGTGCACACCCTCACCCATGCCCGTGGCATCAATGCCGATAAAGGCAACGTGATAGCGAATGGTGGATTGCCGTATCTGTTCAGCCTGGGCCGCAAAGTCCATGCCCCTGAACTGCATGCGTTCCAGCACCCGGAACTTGCCGCCCGGCGTGCGCGGTGGTGCAAGAATCACCAGCCCGGCACTATCGCCCGTAAAAGCCGGGTCGTAACCTATCCAGACCGGGTTATCCCCATAAGGCCGCGTGGTAAATGGTTTAAAGTCTGTCCAGTCTACCCAGGCATCCACCATGCACTTTTGCAGCTCTTGTAAAGGGAAGACTGATGCCGTGTCATCAATAAACTGACACATCAGCAAATTCTCAAACTGGTCCGGGCTGTACTCGTAAGTGCGTAATTCGTCAATATCAAACAAATTACAGCCACCAGCCTGAGCATCCATGATGGTGACAATCTGCCGCCACATCTTGTCTTCACCCGTAAAACCGCTGGCCAGCCGCTTATGGCTGATATCGATATTCACCTGGTCTTTTTTAGGTCGCCGCTTATTAAACAGCTCCCCCGTCCAGAATGGGTATGCCTCATGCGTGATACTCGACGGAGTAGAAAAGTAAGTCTTGCGCCACTGCTTATGCAGCGCCATGCCTGACGCTACCTTGTTCAATTCCTGAAACTTGTGCGTCCAAAAGAATTCATCAAAATAGAAATTCCCGTGATAGCCCTGCGCAGTACGCGCATTGGTACCCAGGAAGTAAAGATGCGCCCCATTCGGTAATACAATCGGGTCACCCGCTAATTCAATGCCCGCCGCTTCCTTGGCAAACTGGATGATGTATTGCTTGAACACATGCGCCTGTGCTTTAGACGCAGACAAAAATATCTGATTACGCCCGGTTTCCATGGCATCAGCCAAGGCTTCCCGCGCAAAGTACCAGGTAGCCCCAATCTGGCGAGATTTGAGTATTACCCGCGTGCGCTCATGTCCGTTACGCAACCACACCTTTTGATAATCAAACAGAGAATCCCGAAACGCCTCTAACAATTGGTCGCGCTGCTCATCACTAAAATCATTGCGCGCCGGCTTCTTCTTCGGCCCGGCATTGCGATTTGCCAGCTTGGGATTGAGATCCACTTCATTACCGCCCGGTGCCTCATAGCGGCGTACTCGCGCTGTTTGCACCGCCTGGCGCATCAGCAAATCTATTTCCTTGAAATCACCACCGGTCTTAACGTCCTTGGCAATCAGTTGAACCAGGCGGGTTTCAAGACTGGCTTCTATCTTTTCTATGAATGGCGTGTCATCCCATTTCTCACGGTCACACCAACTCTGCACGGTGCTGCGCTTGATATCCAGATGCCGCGCAATAGAAGACACCCGCCAGCCTTGCCAATACAAAGCCTGCGCGTGTTTCTTCAGATCGTAAGTAGGTGCGACCGGCGCAACTGTTGCACCTTCTGCAGGTGCATCTAAGTCGTTATCGGGAAGGGTTTCAGACAGGTTGTCATCGGCAAGATCAATCATGCCAACAGCGTAAGGGCTACGCGGGCGCGTAGGCACTTTCAGCAAGTTGATATGGACCTTATCAACTCACTGCAGATTGAAGCGAAATCCAGCAAAGCAGACTATGGAAACCTCACCGCCAAAAACCGATAAAACCTTACCTCATTCCATCATGTCAAAAAAATTCACCTCTAAATTTTTCCGGGTCGCCGTCGAAGGTGCCACCACCGATGGCCGCAAAATTGATCGTAGCTGGATCCAACAAATGGCCAAGAACTTTGACCCTAAAACCTATGGCGCACGCATCTGGTTAGAGCATATACGTGGCACCGTGCCAGACAGTCCCTTCAAAGCTTATGGTGATGTAACAGCCGTCAAGGCCGAAGAAGTCACGATAGACGGTAGTAAAAAACTGGCCCTGTATGCCCAAATTGAACCTACCCCTGATCTGGTGGCGCTGTCGAAGATTAAACAAAAGATTTACACCAGCGTAGAGATTAACGACAAATTCGCCGACACCGGCGAAGCCTATCTCGTTGGCCTGGGCATTACCGACAGCCCCGCCAGCCTGGGCACCGAAGTATTGAGCTTTGCCGCCAGCAACCCCAACGCCAACCCCTTTACAGGTCGCAAAACCAACCCTGCACACCTGTTCTCTGCCGCTGTCGAAGTAAATCTTGAATTTGAAGAAATCAACACCGAAACCACCAGCCTGAGCAGCAAGGTCATGGATCTGATTAAAGGTTTCAGCAGCAAAAAGACCGGTGACGATGCCCGCTTTGCTGATGTCAGTAAAGCCTTTGAAACCGTGCTGGAACATGCCGCCACCCAAGAAACCCGCTTCAGCGATGCCGATAAACGCATGCAAGAGCTGGAAACCAAACTCAACACCGTCACCACCAACTTTAACAGCCTGAAACAGCAACTGGACAAAGAACCCGGCAACCAGACCACACGCCCCACGGCCACTGGTGGCGATGGTACACAGCAGCAGACAGATTGCTGAACCACACCCATACAAACAGCCACCCAAATACCGGAGCATCACGCATGAACAACAATACCCGCATTGCCTTTAATACCCTGACCAAACGCCTGGGCGAACTCAACAATGTGTCGAACGCCACAGAAAAATTCACCGTCACCCCCAGCGTCCAGCAAAAGCTGGAAACCAAGATCCAGGAATCCAGTGAATTCCTAAGCAAGATTAACATCATCGGCGTCACCGAAATGGAAGGTGAAAAACTTCACCTGGGCATTTCCGGCCCCGTCGCCAGCCGTACCGACACCACCCAAAACGACCGTCAGACACGCGACCTCACCGGGCTGGACAATAACCGCTACAAATGCAGTAAGACCAACTATGACTCCCACATCCCGTATGCGAAACTGGATGTCTGGGCCAAATTCGCCGACTTCCAAACCCGCATCCGGGATGTCATCGTCAAACGCCAGGCACTGGACCGTATCGTCATGGGCTTCCACGGCATCAGCATCGCTAGCAATACCGACGTTACCGCCCACCCCATGCTGCAGGATGTGAATATCGGCTGGCTGCAACACATGCGCGAAGAAGCACCAGAGCGTGTCATGAGTCATGGCAGCACAACAGGCAAAGTCAAAATCGGTGCCACCGGCGATTATGAAAACCTTGATGCTGCCGTATTTGATGCCATCAACCTGATAGACCCATGGTTCCGCGAAGATGCTGGGCTGGTCTGCATCGTTGGTCGTGAACTCTTGCACGATAAATACTTCCCGCTGGTCAACACCAAACAGGCTCCGACCGAAACCCTGGCCGCTGACATCATCATCAGCCAAAAACGTCTTGGCGGCCTGCAGGCAGTCAGCGTGCCTTACTTCCCGGCAAAGTCTTTCCTGATCACCCGCTTCGATAATCTGTCCATCTACTACCAGGACAGCGCCCGCCGTCGCCAAATCGTCGATAACGCCAAGCGTGACCGCATAGAAAACTATGAATCATCGAATGATGCCTACGTGGTTGAAGAATATGGCATGGCCGCCCTGGTAGAAAACATTGAACTGGAATAAACCCATGACACACCACACCAGCCCAGCACAACGCCACGTCGCCCGCATCACAGCGACCAAAGCAGCAGCCGCATCCAAACACGGCCAACCCATCCAGGGCAGTGCCTATGACTTGATGCTGGCCAAACTCATCACCGACAAGCAAAGACTGAAAGCCATCCAGTCCATACAACGCAAAATCGAACTCAAACGTGAAATCTTGCCCGACTATAAAGAATGGATAGATGGCGCGCTGGAATTCGGTAACGGCGCGCAAGACGTGGTGTTGACCACAGTATTGGTCTGGCACATCGATACGGGCGAGTATGCCCGCGCCCTTGAAATTGCACAGTATTGCCTGTTCCACAGTCTGCGCCTGCCAGATCAGTACAACCGTGATGTACCCACCATGTTGCTGGATGAAATTCCCGGTGCTTATCTGGCGGGCCGTTTTGAAAGTCCGGCTGCAGCGCTGGAAATCCTCAAGGCCGTACAACTGCTCACAGTCAACGCAGATGTCCCCGACCAGGCCAGCGCCAAGCTGTACAAGGCGCTGGGCTATGCGCAGATAGGCAAGGTCGGTAACAGTGATATTGAATTTGACCAACTGGCAGAAGCCGACGCCAGCCGCGCCATCGACAACCTGCGTAAAGCGCTGGACCTGTTTGAAGGCATAGGCGTCAAAAAAGACATAGAAAGGCTGGAACGCCGTTTGAAAAAAACGGCAGACACCCCAGCCTGAACCGAGCACCCTCCGGCGCTGGGCGGCGTGGGCTGATCAAAGTTTTTTTAGCCATTTACTTTGTGAAGCCCACCCACCGCCCCCTTGCCCGCTTTTGTTTACTTGTTTGTATCAAACCATTAATCGACCATGCCATTTATTGCCAATCCACCAGGCGGCCAGACTGCAAGCCAGGCGCAGCCAAACGACACTATTAACAATGATGGGTTCTTTCCTGACATTGATCTTGCTGCCATGCGTGACGCCATCCGCCTGGATGGCACCGTCACCGATACCCGCCTGATTGCGGCAACAGTAGCCGCCATCATCTTTGTCAATGATCAGGTCAAGGAATTGAAAGTTTCTGCGCTAAGCGCAGGCCATACCAGCCTGGCAGACATTCCCGCTGATCAGGTCAACCGGCAAAGCGTCTTAATTGCCCATTACCTGCGTGCCGTCTACTGCACAGCAAAAGCGGATCTGATTGAGCGTTACAAAGACTATGACACCACCGCCACCTCACTGGACGATAAAAAGCTGGTGGGCTTTCTGGCAAATGGCCCGGATGAAGAACGCCGTAACGCGCAATGGGCCATCTCTAATTTGATGGGCCGCCATCAGGTCACCATAGAACTGATCTGAAGCCAACACGACCACAACCACGCCACCACCATGATAGTACGCGCCCAACAAAACGACACCCTGGACTTGCTGGTCTGGCGGCATCTGGGCAGCACGGCTGGCATTGCCCAGGTGCTGGCCCTGAATCCCGGCATTTGCAGCCTGGGCGCGTTTCTGCCTATGGACAGACAAGTCAATTTGCCCGACCGCGCACCGGCAGCACCCGTGCTGCAAATGATTAATTTGTGGGACTAACTATGAACGATGACCACATGGAACCAGTTAAGGCACTGCCACCCGTCGCCATCAGCGCCATCACCGTGCTGGGTGTACCCCTGAATGAATGGGTATTCATCCTTACCATTATTTACACCGTCCTGCAAATCACCTTCTTTGTGCGCGACAAGATTGTAAAACCCTGGTTGCACCGGCGCGCCAACGAACTAAAAGGAAAATCCCACCAATGAATACCAGCATTAAGCAAAGGCTAGCAGCCGCTGGCATCACCGCTGCCTTGCCCCTGATTGTGTATTTTGAAGGCACACGCCAAACCGCCTATCTTGATCCGGTCAGCATCCCCACCATTTGCCGGGGCCACACTGGTGGCGTCAAGGTGGGCCAGACAGCCACCATAGACCAGTGTGATGACATGACAGTACAAGACTTGCTCAAAGCCAAAGCGTCTATGGAAAGCTGTGTCACCGTGCCATTGAACGACAACCAGCGCGCCGCCTTCACCAGCTTTGTGTTTAACGTTGGCCCCGGCAAACAAGGGGTTAAAGATGGGTTTTGCACGCTCAAGTCTGGCAGGCCGTCATCCATGGTGAGCAAGCTCAACGCCCGCGACTATACCGGGGCATGCAATCAATTGCCACTGTGGGCAACGGCGGGCGGCCAGACTTTGCCCGGCCTGGTCAAACGCCGTGCTGCAGAACGTGAACTCTGCTTGAAATCCAACTAGGCGAAAGGAAGCACCATGCCCGACTTCATCAAACTGCTAGACCCACGCCCATGGATAGCCCTGGTCGTGGCCGGTCTGGTTTTATTCTGTGTCGTCAAATACAAAGATGCCATCCACCAGGTAGACCAGCTCACCGCCCAGATAGAAAAGGACAAAGCAGAAGCCAGCGCCACCGCACGCGAGAATGAAAGACTCATGAGCAAAAGCCTGGCCACCATCGCCACCAACCACCAAAAGGAAATGCAAGATGAACATGCCAAGCAAGACAAGTTTATTCATGATGTGCGCGCTGGCACTGTGCGCCTGTCAATCCCCGTCAAAGCTTGCCGCGCCAGTACCGGCACAAATACCACCGCTGGACCCGGCAATAGCGCAGAAGCGCGAGCCGAACTTACGCCAGAGGCTGGAACAGCTCTTGCAGCCATCGCCGCAGACGGTGACGACGCCATCAGGCAATTGAATGCCTGTATCGATTCTTACCAGGCCGTCAGGGCGGTGACCAATGTACAAACCAAATAGCCTGCGCGAACATCTGACAGCCGCTTTGCCGGATCTGAAGCGCAACCCGGACAAGCTGCTGGTGTTTGCTGACAAAGGCAGCTTGCGCACCACGCGCACGGCGTCACGGTCGTTTGAATATGCGTATGTCTTGAATGTCATCGTCACCGACTACGGCGGGGAGGAAGATGCGCTGATGGTGCCATTGCTGGATTGGGTGAACGTGCACCAGGCAGACTTGCTGGGCAATGATGACAAGGGCAAAGGCATACGCTTTATTGTTGACTTCAATAATCATAGCTCCGTTGATATCAGCCTTGAACTGGACATCACTGAGCGTGTCATCGTCAAGCAGACAGGTAATAAGTTGGATATCGCCCATGCGGGTGAGATAGCTGCTACACCTGATTATTCTGCACCATTCTGGCAACTCTACAACGGTGACAACTTGCTTGCTGAATGGCAGGTACTGAAAACCGATACAGACCAATGAGTGACGACCTCAAAGCCCTGGAGCAATGGGCAGGTGTCCTGCTTGCCCAACTGGACCCGGCCAACCGGCGCAAAGTTAGCTTGCGAGTTGCCCAGGATTTACGACGATCACAACAGCAGCGCATCAGGGCGCAGACGACACCGGAAGGCATTCAATACACACCCAGGAAACCGCGTAAGGATTTGCGCAATAAGAAGGAAAGAATCAAAAAACAGAAGGCTGCGATGTTCGCCAAGCTGCGGACAAACACCAATCTGAAAGTGAAAGCGGATGGTAATGAAATTGCTGTCGGGTTCTTTGGGCGTGTGGCGCGCATTGCGCGGGTGCATCAGTTTGGCTTGAATGACAGGGTGGCCCGCAATGGGCCGGAAGTACAGTATGCGGAACGCACCTTGATTGGTTTTAGTACCGCAGACAGAGAGCAGTTACAGGCGTCCTTGCTCAGGCATTTACAGGCAGATTAAATTTTAAAAACATGAGAATCAAATAATATTTGATACAGATAAGTGCATCATCGCATGCGTGCGGCGCGCGATTTTATCAAAAAGAATTTGATTAATGTTCGTACCACATAAAAAATATTTATTTGCAAACTTTTGACAAAAGTTTGCAATTTCGGTTTATTCTTTATCAAACGGTGCGAGATTGCGCTAACAATGAATATTGCCGTAAATAAACGAAGATGCCATACAGAAATAAGCAAATAACCGTAAATAAGGGCTCGAATGAGTAATTCCGGCCCTTTGTTCCGCCCGGAAGTTACAGCGGCATTAAGTAGTCAATGGATGGGTTCCATCCGCCTGGCCCAACCTGCCTCGGCAAGTCTGATTGCTATCGTGGCAATGTTGATTGCCGCCGCATTGATTGCCTATATCACTTTTGGCAGCATTACCAAAAAAGCCCGTGTCACTGGCATTACTGTCCCCGTTGGTGGTCAGTTGAGCGTCGCTACGCCTAATGCAGGTATCTTGCTGAACACCCACGTCAAAGAAGGCGAGCTGGTCAAGGCTGGACAAGTCTTGTTCACCATCAGTACAGAAAGACAAAACAGCCAGGGTGAAATCACTGCCCTGGTGGCCCAGCAATTGGCTACCCGTGCCGATAGCCTGGCAGCAGAACAACGCTTGCGCCAAACCCAGTATCAAGAAAAGAAACTGGCACTAAGCCAAAGGCTGGCAAACCTGGAGCAAGAATACAGCCAGATTGAACAAGAACTGGCCTTGTCATTACGTCGTCAGCAACTGGCACAACAAAGTGTCGCCAAGTTTGAAACCCTGCAAGGCAATGGCTATGTCTCCGCCGCCCAGACCCAGCAAAAACAGGAAGACCTGATCGACATCAGCACCCGTTTAAGCACTCTGCAGCGTAACAAGACCCAGTTGCAAGCCAATAAAATCGCCCTGCAAGACGAACTTAATACCCTGGCAAACACGCTGGCCACCGACCTGACCCAAATCGACAGGGCCAAAGCCAGCCTGAAGCAGGAAGTGGCAGAAAACGCCAACCGCCAGTCCAGCCAGATTACTGCACCGCAGGCAGGCACGGTCACGGCGCTGACCAATCAAAATGGACAAGCCATCAATGCGGGCCAGGTATTGGCGAGCTTGATACCGTCTGATACCAAAGAGGGAGTGGATAAATCAAAAGCTGACCAAACCGCTGGTCTGTTAGAAGTCCATCTGTATGTACCCAGCCGCACTGCTGGCTTCATCCAGCCGGGGCAGCAAGTGTTGATTCGTTATGCCGCCTTCCCCTACCAGAAGTTTGGCTTGCATACCGCAACAGTGACCGATGTCAGCCGCACCCCGTTTGCCCCGTCAGAGTTACCGCAAAACCTGGCCAGCACCATCTTGAGTAATGCCCAACAAGCAATTAACGGGTTTAACAGCAATGAAGCCCTGTACCGCGTCAGGGTCAAATTGGATGAACAAAGTATCAATGCTTACGGGCAAGCGCAAGCCATCAAACCAGGCATGACGCTGGAAGCAGATGTATTACAGGACAGTAGAAAGATTTGGGAATGGGTGTTGGAGCCGGTATTGGCAATGACGCAACATGCCTGAATGCAACGAGAAAAGAATTTCAGAATTCGTTGCTGAGTCTGTCGGGAAAACCCAACAGACCCAGCTCGGAAAAACCGTTCAAGGTATTCGAGACCTTGAACGGAGCAGTAAAACCATGCCATGAGGTATGGTTCCATTTAACTATATGAAGGATACACAAAATGTTCGAAATTACAAATGAAGCATTGTTGAATAGCGTAGCTGGTGGCGATGATGGTGATCCTGTTGATGATTTTGGTTCTGATGGCGGTGGCAAGAACATCTTGAGTCCAACGGGTAGTGGCGGTGGCGGTGACGTTAGTATGGTTGATATGACAATGGCTGCGGGTGCTGGTGGTGCAGCCAAGGCCGTTGACCTATTTATCACTTGGTCTACCAGAGTTGAAATTGTTGATCGAATAGTAACAGCTGCAGAAACTGCTGCTGTTGTTATTTATGATAAAGTTGTTGGCACATACAGTGGTGGATCAGATGGTTATACACTGCCAGACGGTGAAAGCTTGCCAACTTAATAAGTAACTTAGTAAGCTATCAGGATACAACCGGCTTTATATAGTTGGTTGTATCTAAAACTAACTTTGTTCACCGCGTCTAAATATTTTTTTGTATTTTCAAAAACGTCCCGAAAAAACATGGAATCAATTGAGCAAAGCAGTCTGAAATTAATTTCATTTTTTGAAAAATGTAAGGCAAAAGGAAAAATACGCTACAGCATTTTTTTTGCGTTCATCCATTACTTGATTTCCATGTTGGCATTGGCGGTCATACCAATTGATGAAGATTCTCCTGCAGTAAGAGTTTCACTTTTCAGCGCAGTTATTTTTGCACCAGTTTTTGAAACTTTTTTATTTCAGGCACTTCCTTTCAGTATTGCACGCCGATTGAATTTCAATGGTTGGTCAAAATTATTTGTAATGTCAGTTCCATTTGCGGCACTTCATTACCACAATGGTTTCGTCTCAATAGTAAATGCACTTTTTGGCGGTTTAATTCTTGCAGCATCATTTATAGTCTGGGAAAAGAATAGCTATAAGGATGCATTTATCGTTGTTACAGCTATCCATAGTTTCCATAATTTGGCGTTAGAAGTAATGATTCGGGGCCTGTCATTTATAAAAGATTTTATATGACTCAATGTTGCTCAAAGCGGCTAACCAGATTTGTTAATGCCTTTACTTGATTTTGAAATCCCTACTCCAAACCGAATCCAGCGAATGCGGCCTGGCCTGCCTCGCCATGGTCGCCAGCCACTTTGGCTACAACACTGACCTCGCGGACCTGCGTCGCCAGTTCTCTATCAGTCTCAAAGGTGCAACGCTGGCGCAACTGATGCGTCATGCATCGGCCATGCAGTTGAGCAGCCGTCCTTTGCGCCTGGAGCTGGATGAGCTTGATCAACTGGCCGTACCCTGCATCCTGCACTGGAACCTGAATCACTTCGTGGTACTGAAAGCCGTGCGCAAAGACTGGCGCGGTAAGCAGACGCTGATTTTACTTGACCCTGCTGTTGGTGAGCGCCGCGTCTCTGTCGAAGAAGCATCCAAACATTTTACCGGTGTGGCCCTTGAACTGGCACCCAGCCCTGCCTTTAAACCCAAAGAAGAAAAGAAGCAAGTTGCCCTGCGTGATTTGACTGGTCACATCGTTGGCCTGCGTCCGGCCATTGTCAAAGTTATTGCCCTGGCACTGGCGTTGGAAATCTTTGCGATTTGCTCGCCCTTGTTCAATCAGTTTGTGATTGATGAAGTCATCGTCAGTGGCGACAAAGAATTATTGACCGTGCTGGTGTTTGGCTTTGTCTTGTTGATGATCACCCAAAATGCCATCGGCCTGGCGCGTAGCTGGTTCTTGATGCGCTGGAGTATGGATATCAGCCTGCAATGGTCTGTGCGCGTGTTTGCCCACCTGGTGCGCCTGCCTGTCGTGTATTTTGAAAAACGCCATCTCGGTGACGTGGTGTCCCGTTTTGGTTCTATCGGTGCCATACAAGGCACGCTGACTTCCATGTTTGTTGAAAGCGCACTGGATGGCTTGATGGCCTTGCTGGCCTTTGTCATGATGCTGGTGTATAGCATGAAATTAAGCGCGCTGGTGGTGGGCGCTGTGGTCTTGTATGCAGGCTTGCGCTGGGCTTTCTACCAGCCGTTTCGTGAAGCATCGAAAGAAAGACTGGTCTTGTCATCCAAAGAAAGCAGCCATTTTTTGGAAACCATGCGTGCCGTCACCCCATTGAAATTGTTTGGCCGTGAAACTGAACGCCTGTCGCGTTGGCAAAATCTGAAGATGGATGTGCAAAACCGCGATATCAAGACGCAAAAACTGTCCATCATCTTCAAGGTCAGCAATACGCTGATCTTTGGTATACAGGGATTAGCCCTGTTTTATATCGGTGCTGGATTAGTCATGCAAAACGCACTAACGGTAGGCATGCTGATGGCCTTTTCCAGTTATGCCGGTACGTTTACTGGCCGCATTTCCAGCCTGATTGATGTCTTTATCAGTTACCGCATGCTCAGTCTGCATAGTGAAAGGCTGGCCGATATCGTGCTGGAAGAGGCTGAACCAGAGACAGCCATTGAAACCGATATCTCACGCATCCATCCTGAGATTATTCTCAAAAACATCAAGTTCCGTTATGCAGAGGGCGAACCATGGGTCTTGAAGGATATTAACCTGACCATCCCGGCAGGACAAAGCATTGCCCTGGTTGGCCCCAGTGGCTGTGGCAAGACGACCTTGTGCAAGATCATCCTTGGTTTGTTGAAGCCGACAGAAGGCGAAGTGCTGATTGACAATATACCGATTACCCAGTTAGGTGTTAAAACTTACCGCCAACTGGTGGGAACGGTGATGCAGGACGATGTGTTACTGGCCGGTTCCATCATGGATAACATCAGCTTCTTTGATAGCCACATCAATCAGGAACGTGTCGAAGAAAGCGCCATGCAGGCCGCCATCCATCAGGAAATCAGCGCCATGCCCATGGGCTTTCAGACGCTGGTGGGCGATATGGGCAGCAGCTTGTCCGGTGGACAAAAGCAGCGCGTCTTGCTTGCCCGTGCCTTGTACAAACAACCCAAGGTGCTGGCACTGGATGAAGCAACCAGCCACCTGGATGTGAATAATGAACACAAGGTCAACCAGGCACTTAGCCAATTGAAATTAACCCGGATCATGGTGGCGCACAGGCCAGAAACGATCAATGCGGCTGAACGTGTGGTGTCCATACAAGACGGTGCCGTTGTGGAATTGCGGGCCGCGCTTGATCCAGATCAGGCGATGGGGTTGAAGCTGGTGTGAATCTGTTCACGAACATAATGATGCGCAATACCTGGATTTTCGGATTTGGGTTCGCATCCTGAACGCAATCTATGCAAGCAAAGAAATATTACATTTTAGATACCGATAACAAAACACCTAAGCCTGTCAATTTCCTAGATTGGACGTACTGGATGCTAAAAGCAAAAAGAGTTATCGCAAAGTACGATTACGATGATGTGTTGGTGTCCACCATTTTTACCGGAAAGCTGAAACTCTCGAAACAGGGTGTTCCGTATTTTTTTAAGACCATGATTTTTACCGATACAGAAGCCGGAACCGTGCGGCGCTATTCGACATGGCAAGACGCTGAAAGCGGACACCGGGATATTGTTCGTTCCATCAGAATCAATTCTCCGGTAAATAATCCAACTAAAAGAAAATCGTCTTCAAAACCGGCTTGCATTAACGCGGGGTGACCAATTAAATCCCCCCGCAGATTCAGGGTTGGCTCAACATCAAACTACCAATTTCTAACAATCAACTCCTTTGCTTTTTAGATAGCTTGGCTAAGCGGCAATTTCGTTCCTGCTAATGCGGGCTCCCATGTGGATAAATTTTCGTCTTGTACGACACAATTCATTTTGCCAAAATCAGAACGCTTCAATATAGTCTCAAACAAAGCAATACCCATAGGTCCTAATTCCCGCCGCCACAAACTTTCTGCTGTTTCATCTTTCCGGATAAAACACCAGTCCTGCGCAATGACAGGCCCGGCGTCAGCCCGGTCATCCATCTGATACACAGTCCCACCTGTCACCGGCTCATGCATGCGTATGGCCCATTTGATGGCATCACGACCACGATGCAGTGGTAGCAAGCTGGGGTGATAGCCAATTGCACCATAACGCGCCTTTTGCCGTGCTTCTGCGGTGATGAAACAATGTGTATGTGCCGCAATGATTAAATCAGTACCGTCAAGCACATGATGCCCTTCAAGACGGCCAGCGATGGCAACGGCGTGCGTATCGCTCTCAATTGCCGTTTGAATCAGCCTGTCATCAGCGGCAGGGGCCACCACCTTGACGACGGTATGCCCCAAACGCAGACAGAGTTTCAATGTCTCCGCTGCAAGCCATTTTTGCCCCACAATCATTATTCGCATACGTCTTCCCCTAAATATCTGAAACCTTGCACCGCACGGAAATGGCCACCAAAGCCAGCATTGCCGGTAGGCTCTGCACTTCTGCGCTTTTCTGAACGTTTGATAGATTCGATACACCTGGCACGGCTTCCCCCCACCAGCTTGCCGGACACTTGCGTCCATTTCGGGCTTCTGCGTAAAGCTGCAGCAAGTCCTGGGTGACTTGTATGAAAAAGTGTCCGCATAGGCTTGCTATATCTGTTTTGGCCTTGCAACCACAAATCGCACACAGCATCCAGAAAGCGCATACCCACGCCAGCGCCTTGCCACTCAGGCATCACCACCAGGCGGCAAGCGCGGGCTTCAATCAGGCCGGGCCGTGTTGATACACCCAAATGCGCAACTAGTTGGCCGTCCACCGTGGCGACGTAGTTGGTGGCCGCAATCATCTTGGGCAACTTCAAATAATGATGTGGCTCAAAGAACGGCCAATGCTGCCAGTTGGTTTCCCACAATTCGACATCGATACGCGGGCGGGGCCGGTCCCACCCCCGTAAAAATTGGCCTGTTGCGGTATCGAATACCCAATCAGGCTGCACCCAATCCAGAATGTCATAGTGGCAGGACAGCAGGACAACTTGTCCGGTGGTGCGCCGCCAGGCTTTGGCAAATGCGCCTGCGCCAATCTTTGCAATCTGGCGGTCAACCACACTAGAAAACTCATCCAGCACAGCCCGCGCCGGTGCTTCCACCACCAGGCGCGCCAGGTTGGCGCGGAACTGTTCACCGTTTGACAGGACGTGATAAGGCCGTAACCAGGTAGGCACACTGCCCAAGCCCACAGATGATAGGGCCGCCGTCACTTCATCAAATTGACCCTTGGGCGCTATCGCATCAACCAGCGGCTTGCGTGCTGGCCAAGCGGGGTTATAGATGGCTTCCTCACCCCACAGTTGCTTACCTATGCTTGATTTGCCGCTACCGCTGGGGCCGACGACAACGCCTATTTTCCAGTCATTGCCATCTATGGGTAAATCAGCGTCAAGCGTGAAATTTGCGCCTGACTCGACATTGAATAAGGATTTGACGCGCTCGGCGCGGTAGCTGCTGAAGTCGCTGCACTGGTGGCGAATGGCGATTTTCATACCTTCACCACCTTGAGCTTTAAGCCCTGTTGCTTCAGTGTGTTGAATACTTCTTGCTGATGGTGTTCGTCTTTACAAACTACGACGATGCCGAATTGTTCACGGTATTGATAACCGTTCTTTGCTGGTGCTGCTATTTGCTTGTGGGCCATGGGCGTTTTCTATTCTTGTCGCTCGATGGCAATCAGGTGCGGGGCGCGTGGCTCTCAAGTGGTTCATTGTTTTGCAACGTGGGCATTTGATGGTGAGGGTGACAAATTCACCCTCACCGAGTTTTCGGGAGCATGTCCCGCAGCGGATATCCTGCATTTTTTTTATTACCAAAATGTGTTAGCCTTGGCGCGCCTGTGCACAGGTGACGCGGTCATCGGCTAATCTGGCAGCCTTATCTGCTGGTGCGGTGGCGTACTGAATGTTGACGCATTCGGTACGTCGCCGCGTCCTAATAGGATTATCTCTTACCGTACGCGCACGCGAAGCAAACAGCAGGTTGCTATCAAGATTAGCAACCCTGTACCACGTGACCATTTCAAGCTGACCCGTCACCATAGTCAGCATGGAATTCAATCTCGCTGACCTCTCTCGCCGCCTCCAAAACCTGATCCGCCTCGGCACCATTGCCGAAGTGAAGCATGCCCCCGTACCTCAAGTACGCCTGCAAATTGGCAACATTAAAACCGGCTTCTTGCCACTGGCAACCGTGCGGGCCGGTAAAACAAAGACGTGGAACCCGCCCACGCTGGGCGAACAATGCATATTATTTTCCCCCTCTGGCGACTTTGCTGCAGGCGTAGTCTTGCCCGGCATCGCCAGCAATCACAACCCTGCACCAGACACCAACCCAGACAACACCCGCACCGAATACCCGGACGGCGCGACGGTAGATTACAACCACGCAGAGCATCACTACGTCATCACCTTGCCAGCAGAGGGCAAGTTTAGCTTTGTCGTTGGTGCTACCACGCTGGAACTGCGTAACGATGGTGTGACCCTTCGCACACCTAAATTTGAGGGCGTCAAATCATGAGTTATGGCATCGCCGTAAAAGCCCTGGACCGTGCAGGCGGCCCGCACCGCGCTGGTGGGCAAGACTTCTTTGCTGTCGATGGCGTGCCTGTCGTGGTGCTGGGTGACCGCATTGTCCCGCATGGCCCGGTACCACACGCCAACCCGACAATGGTAGAGGGTTCCACATGGATGACACTGAACGGCATACCCGTATGCCGCGCCGGGCATCATGCCAGTTGCACCCACCCCAGCACTGGCCGTAGCTGGTTTTTGATTCCTGACTGAGGCGGCATTGCTATGGCAGGTATGAATCTCATTACAGGTGAACGCATCGCAGGCATGGCACATTTACGCCAGAGCATTGTCGACATCCTGACCACCCCCATAGGCACCCGTGTCATGCGCCGCGACTATGGCAGCCGCTTGTTTGAACTGATCGACCAGCCGCACAACGGCAGCACGCAAGTGCGCCTGTATGCCGCCACGGCTGAAGCCTTGTTGAAGTGGGAACCCCGCATCAAACTCACCCAAGTCAAGCTGTACCGCACAGACCAACCCGGCAAAGTCATCATTGATTTAAAAGGTCAACTGGTACGCGCCTCCAAGGCGTTTAGCTTGTCTTTGCCTGTCACGGTCAAGGGCCAAGCATGATAGACCTCACCAAGCTGCCACCGCCTGCAGTCGTCGAAGAACTGGACTATGAAGCACTGGTCGCCGTGCACAAACAAGACTTGCTGCAGCGCCATCCTAGCGCCGCCGATGTGCTGGGCTTGGCGTCTGAACCGCTGGTCAAGCAGGTGGAAGCCTTTGCTTACCGTGAACTGCTGTTGCGTGGCCATATCAACGATGTGGCACGTTCCAACCTGCTGGCCTTTGCCACCGGCCCGGATCTGGACCATAAAGGCGCTTTCTACAATCTGGCCCGTCTGCCAGGTGAAACAGACGACCGTTACCGCAACCGCATACAGTTGCGCATTGCCGCCTTGGCTGGCAATGGCACAGCAGAGCAATACCGCCTGCTTTCCCTGTCTGCCAGCACCAACGTGCGTGATGCCAATGTCAGCAGCCCAACACCAGGCAGCATCAATGTGGTGCTGTGGCTGATTGATGCAGCCCAGGCAGCGGCCACCAGCGCCACCGTGCTGGCCGCCATGAATGCGCCCAACGCCCGCCCGCTGGGTATACCTGTCAGCGTGGCCGTGGCCCGGCCTGTGGCCCTGAACGTCACCGCAACCCTATGGCGCGAAACCAGCGCGCCCGCTGATATCGTCACAAAAATTACCGCCTCTTTTACTGCTTCGCTTGCCACTTATGCCAGCCTGGGCCGTAGTGTTCCGCTGTCCTGGGTAACAGCCCAACTGCAACAGCCCGGCATTGCCCGCGTTGAATTTCCCATCGCTGACCAACCCGCTGGCAATACCGTGCTGGCCGCTGATGAATACGCCGTCGTCGGTGTCATCACCCTGACAGATGGCGGTGTGGCATGACTGCGCTTGTAACTGACCTTGCATTACTGCTGCCACCCAACGCCAGCGAGCTGGAACGCAATCTTGTACGTATCGCGCCGCGTGCGGATCTGGACACGGCTGCAGACGCACCGGCCAACATCACCAGCACCATGCCTGCCGCCTTCCAGCCCTGGCTTGCCGCTGAATGGAACCTGGCGCAATTCTCGCTGCACTTCGCCAGCAATGCCGACCTGATCACCGCTGGCTTGCCCTGGCTGCTGGAACGCGGCAGCGCCGCCAGTGTGGTACGTGCCTTGTCCTGGCTGGGGTATGACCAGGTGACGATAGAAGAAGATGAATTCCTGATCCACATCGACCCCGGCACCACAGCCGCCGCGCTGGATCTGGCACGTAGTCGCCAGGTGGTGAATGCATCAATACCGGCGCACAGCCGCTTTTATCGTCTGTACCACGGCCTTGATTTACGCGCTGGCCGCTTGGATGCCACCAGCTTGGATCAATGTTTGTTTGATGATGATTCTGGCATCTGGTCCGGTGACCCTGCAACTGACGGCGTAAAACTGTCATTTGGTGAAACGCACACCGGTGCAGTGAATGCGCCGCCTGCGCTGGCCCCGATTACCGCCCACCGCCCGCGCCAGTTAAACACCATCGTTGACGATGCCTTGATGCAGTTGGATAGCTGGGTACTGGATAGCGAGATCCGCTTGAATAGTGTGGTCAGCATCAGTGACCTGTCCAGCGGCATGGTGAATCAACCAGCCTTGCTGCCTTTGGTACCTGGTCACCACGCCAGTTATTGCGCCGTACTGGTGGTACGCGCCATGCCTGCACCTATCAAAGCCATTGCACCAGGTACCACCACCAGCGTCACCAGTCCGGCCTTGCCTGTGTATGGCTGGGCCGACCAGTGGGCCAATGGCTGGGCTGTTTCTTACCCGCTTATTTCCATTCCCTAGAAAGATACTGACATGGCAGTCCTGCAAGACAATGGCCGCATCGAGCTGGCCGAACTGATTAAAAACCGTCCTATTCACCTGGCCTGGGGCCGTGGCCTGCCCGCATGGGACGCCGCCCCGGATTCTGAACCCATCACCGCCAGCGCCCTGATGGACGAGATAGGCCGCCGCATCGCCTCACAAAAGCAATTCGTGGTACCAGAGAGCGACCCCAACGCCGCCAACACCATCAAAGTGCCGGGTGGTGACCTGTACCGCATCGTCAACACACCTTCCCGCTGGTTGCTGTTGGAATTTGTCTTTGACTATGGCGACGGCACCGGCGAAAGCATACGCGAGCTAGGTTTATTCATAGGTACCGAAGTCGCCGCAGCCCTGCCAGTAGGTCAACGCTACTTCACACCCGCACAAGTAGTGACGCCTGGCCGCCTGTACATGCTGGACCACATCCCGCGCCTGATACGTTCCGGCGCGACTGAGCAAGTCTACCGCTACGTTTTGCCTTTCTGATTGGACCTTATTACATGGATCAAAACATTAACTTAGCTGGCTACCTGAACCGGCACAACCCAGCCAGACAGTTTGACACGATGCTGTTCCGCGCTGACCACGTTATCCAGTCAGACGAACTGAACGAAACACAAAGCCTGCTACAAGCCCGCATTAAAGGCGTGGCGGATGTATTGCTGGCTGACGGCGCGGTGATCCGTGACGCCCGTATCGTCGTCAACGCCACGACAGGCGCAACCACTTGCGAATCCGGCGCGCTGTACGTCGATGGTGCGGTACGTGGCGTGCCGCCTGCAGCATTGAATATTGCGGTGGTCGGCATCGTCATTGTCGGCGTCTACCTGCAGCAACACATCATCACCGAGCTGGAAGACCCAACACTACGCAACCGCGCCCAGAATACCCGTGGTTTTGACAAAGCCGGTGCTGGTCGCCTGCAAAAGTTGCTTGTCTGGGGCTTTGCCGGTGATGGCCAGACCGGTGACTTTTACCCGGTCTATACCGTCGAAGACGGCACCGTCCGCAGCAAAGAACCACCGCCCCAGCTGGATGGCGTCACGCAAGCATTAGCCCGGTATGACCGCGATTCATCCGGTGGCAGCTATGTGGTGAATGGTTTGAACGTCACTGCTGCAGACGATTTACCCAGCGGTGAACAGGTGTATACCGTCAGCGAAGGCCGCGCCCGCGTGTCTGGCTTTGCGGTAGAACTGCCCACCAGTCGCCGCCTGGTGCGTGCTGTCACGCCTGACTTGCGTTACATCGAAAACGAGCCGCACCAGTCCACTGGCACCGCCGCCCAGCGCGTGAACTTTGACCGCGCCCCGGCAGCGAATGTCACCCACGTGACCATCACCGCGCAAAAAACAATAGATGTGGCGCATGGTGGTTTTACTGGTGCACTCGACCCGCTGGAAGACGGTTCTGTCCTGGTCGTGCTGGCAGTGAAGCAAGGCGTAACCACCTACACCAAGGACGTAGACTGGAAATTCACCGCCCAGCAGATAGACTGGTCTTTGCCAGGTGCAGAACCCGCACCAGGCAGCACCTACAAGGTCACCTACCAATATTTGGCCACCGTGCCAGCCACGGCCATAGACGCCGACGGCTGCACCGTTACCGGCGCGGTGCAAGGCACGGCTATCCTGATCAGCTATAACCGCATGCTGCCCCGTATAGACCGTCTGTGCATGGATAGCGCCGGTGCGCTGGTCTGGCTGTCTGGTGTGGCCGCAGACCGCAACCCAAGGCCGCCCAGCGTACCGGCCAATCTGTTGCCGCTGGCATCTGTCTTACAAAACTGGCGCTCTGGTCAGCGCACAGTGATGATAGACAGCGTGCGTACCGTGCCGATGGAAACCCTGGCCGCCTACAGCAAACGCCTTGATATGTTGACCGAGCTGGTAGCCCAGCAGCGCCTTGAATCCAGTACCCAATTGCGCGATGCCACTGCCAAGCGTGGCTTGCTGGTAGATCCTTTCATATCGGACAGTGTGCGTGACCAGGGCTTGCCCCAAACCGCCGCCATCTTTGGCGGTGAACTGACCTTGCCGGTATCAGTGCAGCCTAACTTGCTATCCATCAGCCTGGCAGCGCCCCAGACCTTGCCATTTAATCCGGTCACACTGCTGGAACAGCCATGGCGCACCGGTAGCATGAAGATTAACCCCTACGACGCCTTTGACCCGCTGCCCTCTGATGTCACCCTGACCCCGGCAATAGACCGCTGGACCGACATAGATACCCAATGGATGAGCCCCACCACCGAAACCATCACAGAAAACATCACCCGCCGCGTGGGCCTGTGGATAGTCGAAAACGGCGAAGCCTACGACAGCACCAACGAGATTACACGCGACATCAGCCATGTGAGCAAGGCCGCTGAAACCATCCGTCAAATCAGCGTCAGCTTTACTGTGAAGGGTTTTGAAGCTGGCGAAACCATCCAGACCTTGCGCTTTGACGGCATTGCCATAGTCCCCACCGCCGTGGCCGTGCCTACACCCGGCACCATCACCGGCACTTTCCAGATACCCGCCAAAGTACCTGCAGGCAGCAAGCGCGTGGAATTCGTCGGCAGTGCTGGCAGCTTTGGCGTGGCTATCTACAGCGGTACCGGCGTCGAAATCCAAGATGTAAAGCAACTGGTGACTGTGCATGCATCCGGATGGGTGACATTCCTCAAGGCTGACCCGCTGGCACAAACTTTTACCTTGGCCGCTGACAGGCAGATTGCCGGGCTGGACCTGTGGTTCACAGCCAAGGGCAATTCTCTGCTGGCCGTGCAAATACGTGAAACCAGCGTCGGCATTCCTAACCAGAAAGTCATCGCACAAACACGCATTGCTGCATCAAGTATCAATATCGACGGCCAGGCAACCAGGATAAATTTCGATTACCCGGTTTCGCTCACCGGTGGCGTGGACTATGCGCTGGTCATTTTATGTGACGATGCCACCACAGCGGCCAGCATTGCCGAGCTGGGCAAGTATGACGACCATAAAGGGCAATGGGTGGCCAGCCAGCCTTACACCGTGGGTGTGCTGCTGTCATCGAGTAACGCCACTACCTGGACACCACACCAGGACAGAGATTTAGCGTTTCGCCTGCTGGCCGCTGAATTTACCGCCAGCACCCGCACCATAGACCTGGGCAATGCCAATCTTGCTAACGTCACAGACCTGATGCTGTTAAGCCTGGTAGAAACACCCAGCGCACAGACCCGTGTTGAATATCAAATTACTTTGCCGGGTGGCAGCGTCATGAACGTGGACGACGGCCAGCCGGTGCGCCTGGCAGCTCCCATGACCGGGCAATTCAGCGTTACGGCCAAATTAACCGGCACGGCCAGCTTGTCGCCAGTGCTGCACCCAGGCGTCACGCTGCTGGCTGGCACTGTGGCTAACCAGGGCAACTACATCAGCCCGCTGGTTCCTGCAGGCCAGAACGTGCGCGCCCGCATCGTGGTGGATTGCTATTTACCTGCAGGTGCTGCCCTGGCCGTGAGTGTTGCGCCAGAAGCTGCAGGCGCACCAGTCTACACAGCAGCCCCCTATGTTTCCAGCCGTGACATCGCCACCGACTGGCACGAACTGACTTACGAGTTGAACGGCATCAGCGCCGACCGCTTGCGCGCCAGGTTGGACCTGTCCGGCAACACCGCAGCCCGGCCACGTCACCGCAATTTGCGTGTCATTGTCATCTGAGGATAGTCATGATTGATCAAAAGACTCCCAACCGGCAATACCCGTTGCCCCACATCCAGAACAACGGCGCGCAGGAGGTGGACCGCCTGCGTGCAGCCTTCACGGCGATAGATGCAGACATCAACGCCGTGGCCGTGGGCTTGAATCAGTTAGACAACGCGAAGGCCGACAAAACCACCACCGTCAACCTGCAAGCGCAGATTGACGACCTGACCACCCTTATCTTTGCAGGATTGATTTGATATGAGTTCAACGAATTTAAGCGATTTCCGCGACCAGTACATTGCCCGCGCCCGTGCCTTGCTGCAAGGCGTGGATCTGGCGCAAGCCAATACCAACGCCATGGTCATCAATGGTGCCTTGTTTGGGGCATTGGATAAGGTCATCAATGCAGCACTCATAGGCCGCGATACCCTGGCCTTGTTTGATGCCATGACAAGCGCAGATATCGATATATGGCTGACCGACGCCAGCCACCGCAGCACCTGGCAACGCCTGTGCACCGATGAAGCCCGCACCATCCAAGTGGCGCTGCAGGACGATGTACTACGTCCCAAACTCATGGGCAGCACCCTGGCATGGACAGATATCCTTGCATCCAGCGTCATGCAGACATGGATACAAAGCAAAGCCGCCTACCTGGTGCCGTATATCGCCGCAATACCTGGCTGTTTATCACTTACCGCAGCCAGCCGTACCACCATGGACAAATTCGCCAGCGTGCAAGCGGCCATGACATTGATTTTTGCAAGCACCAACTGGTTAAACGCCATTGCCGCCAACACACCGGCACAAGACGCAATCGGGGCCAGCCTGACTGCCTTGCGCGAGCTGGGCAAGTCGTCTGCCGGCATGACTGCGCTGTATACCAAGCTGACCACAATCATGGTCTACCTGTTTGCCGACGCCACCGCCGCTATAGATGCCTGGAACTTTGTATCAAGCGAAATCACTGCAGGCCGCACCGTGATGGCCACCACCTTCTTTGCTGATGCTGGCATACGCACAGCCTTACACGGCAATACCGGTATCACCACAGCGTTGACCGGTAGCGCAACCGCCCTGTATCAATGGCTGTTCACCAACAAGATGACTGTCACGCAACGCAGCTACAACGCCAATACCAGCCAGCAAAACGCGGGCATAGGCGGCAAGTTCCTGACCCTGGCCATGGCGGGTACCTATAACAGTGGCGCAGGTAACTTCTATCTGACCAGCACTACCAGTCAATACGCTGCCACGCCCAGCGGTTCCAGTTCACCGACATTGACGACCGCTAATAAACAAGTCGGCAGTCAAACCGGCGCGATGTATTTCACTGACGCCAGCACCGGCATTTACTACATGTCTATCGGCTATCTCGTTATTTAAGGCAAATCAAAAGGAATACCCATGACACAACTCATTGTAGACACAGCCAATCAAATCACCGGCTACACCCAGGACGACAACCTGCAGGCATGGGACGGTGTGCGCCTGGTACCCGCGCCGGACGACTTTACCCCGGCCTTGCTGGCGCACTACCTGGTCAAAGTGTCCAAGGGCAAGACAACAATCACCCTGAACATGGATACAGCACTGGCCGCCGCCAAAGCAAGCCGCTGCGCAGGTATCAAGGCTGAAGCCGCGCAACTGATTGCCGCCACAGACTGGAAGCTACAACGCGCCCAGGAGCGTGACGCCGCAGGCTGGGGCAGTCTGGCCGACATTGACCAGGTGCTGGCAGAACGGGAGGCAATTCGACGCTCAAGCAGCGCCGCAGAGCTGGCCGTCAATGCCATGACGGATATCACAGCCATACAAGCCTTCACCTGGTCGGTGGACGTGGCCGTACCAGCCCCCAACCGCATCACTCGCGGAGAATTCTTAGACCGTTTCAGCAAAGAAGAAACCGCCGCCATTCTGGCTGCTGCAGACGCCAACGCCAGCTTAAAGGCATGGGTCATGCGTCTGGAGAATTCAGACTGGATCAAACCAGCCGAAGCCGCCCCCGGCTTGCAGGCGCTGGAAATCGCCGGGCTGATCCAGCCTGGCCGCGCTGCAGCCATCCTTGCCTGACGTTTAAATTTATTCACCACAGGAGCCACACAAATGCCCGCAACAACTTATCACCATGGCGTGCGCGTCATCGAAATCAACGAAGGCACACGCCCAATCCGTACCGTTTCCACGGCTGTCATTGGCCTGGTAGCCACGGCTGACGATGCAGACGCAACAGTATTCCCACTCAATACGCCGGTGCTGCTGACCAATATTCAAGCGTCTATTGCCAAGGCGGGTAACACCGGCACCTTAGCCCGCACGCTGGACGCCATTGCACAACAAACCAACCCTGTCACTATTGTTGTGCGGGTTGCCAGTGATGTGGATGAGGCCGCACAAACCGCTAATGTGGTCGGCACCGTAACGCCCAGCGGCCAGTACACAGGCGTCAAGGCTTTGCTGGCCGCCCAAACCAAGTTTGGTATCAAGCCCCGCATTCTGGGCGCGCCTGGTCTCGATACGCAAGCCGTCACCACCGAGCTGGCCGCCGTCGCCCAAAAGCTGCGCGCCTTTGTGTACGCCAGCGCCTGGGGCGCACAGACCAAGGAGGCAGCGATTGCCTACCGCCAGCACTTCGGCCAGCGCGAAGTCATGATCATCTGGCCAGACTTTGTGCACTTTGATACCGCCGCCAGTGCCAGCGCATCCATCCCCGCCGTAGCCTATGCGCTGGGCTTGCGCGCCAAGATCGACAATGACACTGGCTGGCACAAGTCTTTATCCAATGTCGTCGTCAATGGCCCTACTGGGATAGCGCGGGACGTGTTCTGGGATCTGCAATCATCAGCCACAGATGCCGGTGTCTTGAACGCTGCAGGCGTCACCACCCTGATCAACAAAACCGGTTACCGATTCTGGGGTAGCCGCACAGCCGAGGAAGCCGAGTTCTTCTTTTTTGAAAACTACACCCGCACCGCGCAAGTGCTGGCCGACACCATAGCCGAAGTGCATTTTACTTACGTGGACAAGCCCATGCACCCGTCCTTGGTACGTGACTTGATCGAATCCATCAATGCCAAATTCCGCGCCCTTAAAACGGCGGGCCTGATCATTGACGGCAAAGCCTGGTTCGATGCCGCAGCCAACAGCAAGGATTCGCTGAAGATAGGCTCACTGACAATTGACTACGATTACACACCCGTACCACCAGTCGAAGACCTGGTATTGCAACAACGCATCACTGACCGTTACCTGGCTGACTTTGCCAAGCAAATCACCAACTAATTCAACCATAACCACTGGAGTAAAACATGGGATTACCTAGCAAATTAAAGGACTTCAATCTGTTCAATGACGGCAAGTCTTATCTGGGCCAGGTGCCAGAACTGACCTTGCCCAAGCTGTCACGCAAGATGGAAGACTATATCGCCGGTGGCATGTCCGGCCCCATTGAAATTGATTTCCATAACGAAAAAATAGAACTCGACTGGACTGCAGGCGGCTTGCTGGAAGATGCGCTCTTGCAATATGGCATCACCACCCACAACGGCGTGCAACTGCGTTTCGCCGGGGCTTACCAGAATGATGACACCGCCGAAGTCACCGCCGTGGAAGTGGTGGTCCGTGGCCGCCATAAAGAGATAGAAATGGGCAATGCCAAGATGGGCGACAAGAACGACCACAAATATAAAACCACCTGCAGCTATTACAAATTGGTCATCAATGGCCAGGACATCATAGAACTGGATTTTATTAATGGCGTGGAACTCGTTGGCGGCATAGACCGCCGCGCCGAACTGCGCGCCGCCATCGGCATGTAAGCAGCAAACCAGTATCGCAAACCGCCAATTACTTTAAACAGAAAGCAACACCATGACAACAGCACAAGCATCCGAAAACACCATCACTAACAAAACCATCACCCTGGATGAACCCATCAAACGCGGTGAAATGCAAATTACAGAAATCACCCTGCGCAAACCAAACGCAGGCGAGTTGCGCGGCGTCTCGCTGGTGGAGCTGGCTAATCTGAACGTGGCCGCCTTGCAGCAAATCTTGCCACGCATCACCAGCCCGATACTGACCAAACAAGATGTCAGCAACCTTGACCCGGCTGACTTGATGGAACTGGGTGCAGAGGTGGCCGCTTTTTTTATCAAGAAAGCGGACCGCATGGCATACCTGAAAGAGTAGAAGACGCTATGGCAGATGTGGCCGTGGTGTTCCACTGGCCACCGTCTGCCATGAATGAATTAAGTCTTTTGGAATTAATGGACTGGCGCGAACGCGCCAGAGTCAGAAGCGGTGTGGAGTAACAATAAGTGGAGCGAAATAACGATGTCTGAACGAGATTTAAAATTGCAGGTTATTTTTAGCATGATAGAGAAAGTCACCGCTCCGCTTAAATCCATACAAAAGGAAAGCAGCGCCAGCGGCAAGGCGCTGAAAGCCTTGCGCGACAAATTAAAAGAGCTGGACACCCAACAAAAGAGCGTGACCAGTTTCCGGCAAATGCATACCGGATTACGCGAAACTGGCGGGCGACTGGATGCGGCCCGCCTGAAGGTCAAAGAGCTGGCCGAACAACTGGCCGCCACAGAAAAGCCCACGCGAGCGATGACGCGAGAGTTTAACCGCGCCACGACTGCCGCCAGGCTGATCAAAGAACAACACCAGCGCGAAAGCCAGCAATTACAAGTCTTACGCGACAAGCTGCACGCTGCAGGCGTCAGCACCAGCAATTTAAGCAGCCATGAACGTACCCTGCGCAACAGCATCACCAGTACCAATAGCCAGATCGACGCCCAAAAGACCAAACTGGCCGAGCTGGCCAAGCGACATGAACAAGTGACAGCAGCAAAACAACGCATGGAAAAAACCCGCATGGCCGCCTCCAATGCCAAGGCCACCGGCTTTGATATGGTGATGACAGGCACGGCCATAGGCATGCCCATGGTCAAATCCCTGGGCGAATCCAAACACTTTGAAACCGAGATCCAGCGCATCCACGCCCTGGGCTTAGGTGAAAAAACCGCTGCCGACGCCATCCAGTACAGCCAGGCCATGAAAACCTACGGCACCAGCAGCCTGGAAAACTTGGAACTGATGCGCGATTCGCTCACGGTATTTGCCGACCTGCACCATGCACAAATGGTTTTACCTACTCTGGCCAAGATGAAATTTGCCAATGCCGCGTTTTATGGGGAGGAAGAAGGCGCAGAAAAAGGCCAGACCTTCATGAACATGCTGAAGGTTATCGAACTGCGCGGCGGCCTGGCCAATCAACAAAAGTTTGAACATGAAGCCAACCTTGTGCAAAAGGTACTCACCGCCACCGGTGGCCGCGTTGGCCCCAATGAATGGCTGAACTTTATCAAGACCGGCGGCGTGGCGGCCAAATCCCTGCAGGATGAAGCCTTCTTTTACAAAATGGAACCGCTGATACAAGAAATGGGCGGTAACCGGGTCGGTACCGGGCTGATGTCGGCTTATGCCAACCTGTACCAGGGCAAGACCACAGTACGCGCCGCGCAAGAGATGGGCAGGCTGGATCTGCTGGATACCAGCAAGGTGGAATACAACAAGATAGGCATGATCAAACAAATCAAGCCAGGTGCGCTGGCCGGTGGCGATTTGCTGAAGACTGACCCCATGGCCTGGCTGGAAACGGTGTTGCTGCCCAAACTGGCCGCCAAGGGCATCACTGACCAGGAGCGGATTAAAGATAGCATTGCCACCATCATGACCAACCGCACGGCGTCTAACCTGTTCACGCAAATGTATTTGCAGCGTGAGCAGATCCACAAAAACGCCAGGTTAAACGCCGGTGCAGACGATATCGATACCCTGGACAAGCGCGGTAAAACGACATCCAGAGGGCAAGAGCTGGAAGCCCTCGCCAAAATACGTAGCGCCCAGAAAGAAATAGGCGAACAGATATTACCCATCTACAGCGCCGCCCTGCAAAAGCTGGCCAGTGGTTTAAAAACCGTCACTACCTTTATGAAAGAACACAGCACCATCACCAAAGTGCTGGCGGTGGGCTTTGCGGGCCTGGCTGCAACTCTGGTCGTGATGGGTGGTGCCACCATCATGCTGGCAACCTTGCTGGGGCCGCTGGCCATGGTGCGTTTTGGGATGGTGATGCTGGGTATCAGGGGCGGTTTGCTGGCTGCTACCTTTACCCGGCTGGGGGCAACCTTTGCGCGTATTGGCCCCTTCCTGGCACGCGTAGGGGGCTGGCTGCGTGGTTTGTTGCCTGCTGTGCGTCTGGCGGGTAACGCGGTCATATGGCTGGGGCGTGCCTTCCTGGTGGCGGGCCGGTTCTTGTTGCTGAATCCCATTGGTCTGGCTATCACCGCCATTGCGGTGGCGGCTTACCTGATCTATCGCAACTGGGGCAAGGTCAGCGCCTTCTTCATAGGACTATGGGGCGAGGTCAAACAAGCCTTTAACGGCGGCATCACGGGTATGAGCGCATTTGTGCTCAACTGGAACCCCTTGGGCCTGTTCCACCGCGCTATGGCGGGCGTATTGGGATACTTTGGGATCAACATCCCGGCCAGGTTCACCGAGTTTGGCAGCTTCATGATGAATGGCCTGGTGAATGGCATCACCAGCGCCGCTGCCACCGTGCGCGACACCATCAGCAACGTGGCAGACAATGTAGTGTCCTGGTTTAAAGAAAAGCTGGGCATTCATTCCCCCAGCGTAGTGTTTGCCGAGCTGGGGCAATTCACCATGCAAGGGCTGTCGATAGGCATAGAAAAGGCCCAGGCGCTGCCGTTGGACAAACTTAGCGGCGTGACCCGGCAAATGACGGCTATCGGCACTGGCATGGCCCTCAGTGCCACCATGACACCAGCCTTTGCACAATTGCCACCGTCCTTATTCAACCAGCAGCCAGCCGCCATGGTGCAGTTTGCTGCACAACAGCCGGAACTAACTCGCCAGGCAGCGCCTTTGCAGTTTGACCGCCGCCCGCCAGTGGCACAGCAAACCAGCGCACCTGGCAACACTTACCACAGTGCGGACAGCATCCAGATTGTCATTAACCCACCTGCAGGCATTGACCCGCAAGCGATAGCCAAGGCCGTAGCCGCCGAGCTGGACAGGCGCGAACGACAAAAGAGCCAGCAGCGCCGGTCTGCCATGCATGACTATGACGAAAGCTAACCAACGAAGGACACAGCACCATGATGATGAGTTTAGGCCAGTTTGTTTTTAGCCTGCCTACCGCTGCCTATCAAGAGTTTCAACGCCAGAGCGAATGGAAGCACCCCAACACCAGCCGCGTGGGGGAACGTGATGCCCACCAGTACATCGGCCCCGGTGACGACACCATTACCCTGTCCGGCTGGATGGCCCCGGCCTTTGCGGGTGACCCGGCATCTTTGGACGACTTGCGCGAGATGGCCGACGTGGGTGACGCCTATGTGCTGGTGGAAGGCACCGGGCGTATCTATGGGCAATTTGTAATCACGCACCTGACAGAAGGCAAAAGCATCTTCTTTGAGGATGGTTTGCCACAACGCATAGAGTTCTCACTGAGTTTGAAGCGCGTAGACCTGGGCGACCAGGTGGACCCGCATACCGGCCAGCCAGACAGTGAAGACGTAATTGATTGGGAAGAGATAGACTTAGCATGACGACTTACCATAAACCGGCATTCGCCATCACCCTGGACGGCCAGGACATCACCAACAAAATCTATCCGCGCCTGGTCAGCCTGACATTGACCGAGGCACGAGAAAACGCCGTGGATGAACTCAACATCACCATAGACGACAGTGATGGCCGCGTGGCGATACCGCGTAAAGGCGTCAAGATTACTTTGCAGCTTGGCTGGCAAAACAGTCCTTTGGTGGACAAAGGCACTTTCGTGGTGGATGAAGTGGAACACGAAGGCGCACCAGACATGCTGGTCCTGCGCGCCCGCAGTGCAGAAATGGCCAAACCAGTACGCACCCGTAAAGACCGTAGCTTTGATCAACAGACCGTGGGCGATATTGTGGGACAGATTGCCAGGGATAATGGACTGACACCCAAGGTCAGCCAGAGCCTGCAGGGAAAAATCATTGACCACATCGACCAGACCAATGAATCCGATGTGAATTTTTTAAACCGGCTGGGGAAACGCTTTGATGCCGTCGCCACCGTCAAGAAAGATGCGCTGCTCTTCTTGCCCATTGATGAGGGCAGCAACAGCAAAGGCGAAAGCCTGCCCACCATCACACTGGAACGCCGCGACGGTGATAAACATCGCTACCACACCGCCAGCCGTGACGCTTACAGCGGGGTGCGGGCGCAATGGCATGACGCTAACGATGCCAAAGAAAAGAGTGAGCTGATAGGCGAAGACGACAACCCCAAACGCCTGCGGCATACCTATGCCAATCAGGAAGCGGCAGAGGAAGCAGCCAAGGCGGAATGGAACCGGGTGGAGCGTGGTAAGGCGACTTTGCAATTTACCTTGGCCTTGGGTAGGCCGGATGTGACGCCCATGATGGGTGTACGCATTCCCGGCTTAAAAGCACCTATCGGGGATACGGACTGGATCATCATCAAAACCACCCACAGCCTGAGCGCGCAGGGATTTACTACTCAGCTTGAAATGGAAACAAGGAAAGATTAGGAAGAAAGGATTTGCGAATTAAGCCATTTAAATCATGGCTTTGATGTTTACTCATTTTTTTAAGGAGTTTTAGCCTGGACATACTCGTGATACCGAAATAGCCAATGGAACCCAAGTGCGCCGACAACTAACACTGCCTGAATATTCCCCAAAAAACCAACGCCAGGCGGTGATGAAATCAAGCCAACATTCACAGCATATAAAATACCAGTGACAGCGCTACTACTTACAGCAAGACTACCAATAATGAAAATACGTAAATGGCTTTCGGGATTTGAACTTGAGGTGGCAGCACGAAAATTTTCCCTCAGAATTGAAACGTATAGAAATGTTGCCATGAATCCCCATTCCGACAACGTCCACCAGGAAACATATTTACCGTCCAGAGTGCGACTACTGTATGCGCCAAGAAAAATCAGACAAATAAAAATTGGCGTGAGCAAATAGACTGTTTCAGCAAATGAAAACAAAAGCGCTTTAAATTTATGCATAAAAATATTTAAATGAACGAAGAAATTGGATGCAACATAGGTTTAAAGAGATATCAGAATCAATGCCTGCCGTTAGTGGGTATTTCCCAGTAGGATGGCGCGTCACCCGGCGCATCCATGCATTGCCGAATAATGCCATCAGCCATTCTTACCGTACTACCGATAGAATGATTTTTACCGTCAAAGTGACAATTTTCATCTGCAGGCCTTTCACTGATAATTTTTTCCGGTACGCTTTTTTCAGGCGATGCAAACAGTATGAAAGTGGCTTCAGTGATGAGCATCAGCACCATCAAGCCAAACAGGACGTGCAATTTGAAATTGGTCTTTTTCAGCAGTACGGCATTTGTATGGCAAGTTTCGCAGGGAATTTCTTTGATTTGGATAGGTGCTAGTTGGTCTGTTTGTTCAGTTACCACGTCTTCACCCGTAAATTCTGCCTGCCGTTTATCGAGAATTTCACAGGCATCCATAAATTTGTTGCGCGGGAAATTATCCATGTTTGTAGCGCCAAATTTGGTCAGCAATTCGCGGTAAATTTCTAAATGACCCAATCCAGATACTGCAATCAAATCTTTTACTTTTTTGGTAATCGTATTGCGCTGCAGTCTGGTCAGATGTTTTTCTTCTTCGCCGCCCAGGTTGACAGTCATTACATTATTCAACGACGGCCCAATCTTTGAATCACCCATTACAACCTGACCAATATCACCTTTAAACTCATTGTTTTTCGTCATTACCAACTCATATAGATCAACAGCATATGCTGTTTTAAATAACTGCTTTTAATTTAACTGTAGGCATGTCGCGTGCGTCTGACTGATCAAACTCACCCAGCTCTGGTATGTCAGCGTCTAACAGGTCAGAAACCCGGCGCAAGTCGATATACAGCGCCGCCCGGACTGCTGGGTTATTCGCTTGTATTGGTCTTGTGACTCGACCCGTGAATAGATTCCAGATAAGTAACTTGAGAACTAACAATCATGGTGCTGTTAGCTTCGATAAATTCCTCATCAATGCAGGCGGGGTTGCCTCTTTTTGCTTTTTCTTCTTGCTCAACAAGGTGCATGTGGTACCGGATCGTGCCGACCTTTCGGCCTTCTTTTTTACATAAAGAACGATGCGCAATCCCTTGGTAAAACCAACTGAAGAATCCTAGCCCGATGAGAACAAGGACGCCCAGAACGGTATTCCAAAGCCCATAACACAGGCCGCATATGGCAACTATGACGATGGCAACCGGTACGACAAGCACTGATTATCCCTTGGTTTTATTGTTGAAAACGAATGTTTGAGGTGTAGTAATATCGCCTTTCACAACTTGACCAACACCGCCATGAAAGACATTTCGCGGACCGTCTTTTACTGGGCTCACTCCGCCAATCAGAGCAATTACACCAGCTTGACCACGTTGGTCCAGTTTTCTGAATCCTGCTAAAAGTTCGTTCTCTATTGACGCTAAACTTTCAGCAGCCCTTGATCCTGTAAGCACATACATCACATCCACACCTGCTTTGAGCAGAGCACATAAATAGTCAGCGTCGGGGCTTCTTTCCCCGCTTTCATAGTTCATTTGAGCATTTTTCTTAACACCGCCCAAAATCGCAAAATCTATCTGGTTCAGACCCAAGCGCTTGCGCTCATCTCGTAACCTATCCCCTAAATCACTCATATGAATCTCAAAATAGTTGACAAGTCCTCATTTGAGGACTATATTCACGTTACTCCTAACGTAACACAATGATACAACATGTCCATTGACACTCACACATCGTTCCGGCGTGCCGCAAGAATTAAAAAGGCTACTCGTACGCCAATCAGCCTATCCCCGGAAGAGTTTGCGCAGGCAAATGCCTATGCCACAGCCGAGGAACGTTCTTTAGCCTCCTTCCTTCGTGTCATGTACCTGCGTGGCCTGAAGGACTACGAGCATCAACTCAACAGCGCCCAACAACCAGGATAGGACACGTCATGTATCTAGACCCTAAGCGCCTTAAAAATAACAAACTCACTTTGCGTTTTGACGACTATGAGTTTGATTTAGTCATGGCCATTGCCAAGTATCAAGGTGAGCAGCCTGCTGCACTGTTGCGCGAGCTGGTGCTGAAAGAAGCCGCCTCCATGCTTGATCAAGATGGCAATCCTATAGTAGCGACAAAGTCATAATTTTGACAGTCGCCAACGAGTCACTTTTAAGCCGCCGAGAAGATGCCCGAACTGAATACCGAATTGAACGACGAAGAATTAGCAATGCTTGAAACGGTGCGTATTCAATGGGGCTTGCGTGATCTGGATGAAACGGCTGAATTCTTGGCCAAGCGCGCCTTGCGTTTAGGCGCGAAGAGAATGACAGGCCAAAGCCGTTCCATGTTTTTAGTACCACCTGCTGAATTAGAAAGGACAACGGAATGAGAGTAATCGGTTTGCCTTGCCCTCATTGCGCACAGCGCGTGCGTGCCATCAAAAGCCGCACGATGTCGCCAATGTTTAAAGAAATTACCTATCGCTGCAATAACGAGGAATGCGGCCACGTCTTTGTGGCGGGCCTTGAAGTGCTGCGCACGCTGTCCTTGTCAGCTACGCCTGACTACAAGGTCAGAATTCCTATTTCAAGACATGTCAGACAGTCCGCCTTGAATCAGCTATCGCTGAATTTATCGGTCGGGTGACGCTGCCCCCAGTCACACCAGCAGCACCAGTTTAACCACTCTTATTTAATCAACATGCCTGTTTTCAGGCATGAGGGACTTTTTTTGCCTAAATCTTTTGGAGGCCACCATGCGTTTGACATTTGCAACCCGTTTTGTACTGGCACGGGAAATACACAAAGAGCTTGTTTCATCCCGTCGCGGCCCAATGATCAGCCGTCTGTATAGCCTGACGCTGATTGGCGAAATGATTCACGACCTGGGCGGCATGGCCGGGGAATGGTGAGCATGAAACAGCCTGAAGACAAATTCACCATAGATGCCTTCACCAAGCCTGGCCGTGGCCGCCCACGTAAAGCCAACGCCAAGACAGCAGCCCAGCGCGCCAGAGAATACCGCGACCGGCTAAAAGAGCGTCAATTCAACTTCCTGAGAGGCAAGCGTAATGAAATTACCGGATAACGTGTTTGTGGCCCTGATGGGGGCCATCGGTACCGAGCTGGCGCAAACCATGCGACTGCATGCAATTGCTGAACGTCTGGAAGACGTGGAGGCAGAGCAAGCCTATACCAAAAAGTTACGCCTGCTGGAAGAAGCCCGCAGCCTGCTCAATGTTGAGCAGTTTCATTAATTTCCGTGACGCGTCACACAAAATCATGCCTATCCCAACTACGACCGATGACGAGCTGCGCAAGGTGCACGCTGCTTTACGCATTACGGTGCCATTTGAGCAAATGCCACAGCTTTTACGCCATAGCCTGGAAATGGTGGCGCATTGCTGGCGTGGCCGTGTGCCGGCGCATTTGTTTGGTGTTCCGGCCACGGCATCTGGGCAACGCCGCGATGTCAAGCCCACCCATGGCCTGCCGACATCCGCTAGCCACCCCATAAATGACTTTAAACGCCGCGCCAGCGGTGACTTTGATTGAATGAATATGAATACCACATCCTATCTTTTAGATTTACCTGAGCGCGACCGTCAGCCCATCATCAAAATGGTGACGATGCTGTATCCCAGCGAGTTACACGCATTGAAAGACAAGCTGATCAGCGTATTGGCCGAAGTTGATCATATTGAGCCAACTGAGAAAGAAGTATTTGAAGGTCTGTGCATGCTCGTAGCCAGCATCAAGCGCGCCATCAATGACATAGAAACAGCAGACGGCAGCAAGGTGGACGCGTAATGGATTCATCGCTGCACCACGAAATTATGCAACGTCTGGATGAATTTAAATTCAAGCCAGAAAAGCAAGGCATGCTGCGCGGCGGAGAATGCCCGTCTTGCAAGAAAAAAGAACTCTACACCTATGCAGACAACCCATGGGTGTTGCGTTGTGGCCGCCTGAACAATTGCGGCGAGACTTTCCACGTCAAGGAACTGTACCCGGATCTGTTTGATAACTGGTCTGATCGTTACCCGGCTACACCAGAGAACAAGAACCCCAACATAGCCGCAGACGCCTATATGCAGCATGGGCGCGGCTTTGACTTGGCCAAGGTTCAGGGGATGTATACGCAAGAGTATTACCAGGACTATGAGCTAAAGATCGGCAGCGCGACCGTGCGTTTCCCATTTGGTAACGGCTATTGGGAAAGGATCATTGACCAGCCGCACCGCTTTGGCAAGAAGAAGGCCAATTTCAAAACCGGCATGAAGTATTACGGCTCCTGGTGGAAGCCTGACCCGGTGGTAATTCAAGACGTTAAGGAATTGTGGCTCGTAGAAGGCATTTTTGACGCGCTGGCGCTGATGCACCACGACATCCCAGCCGTTGCCCTGGGCAGTTGCAATAACTACCCGGACGAGGCGCTACGCAACTATGCCGCATCGCGTGGCAATCAAGATTGTGTGTTGGTGTGGGCGCTGGACGGTGACACTGCAGGGCGTAGCTTTAGCAAGAAGCATGTGGAAAAGGCGAAGGCTGCGGGCTGGGAGTGTGTGGCGGCACAGATACCACAGCAAGGTAAGAATAAGATTGACTGGAATGATGCCCACCAGCGTGACGCGCTGACTGAGAAGGATATCGAGCAATACCGCTATCACGGTGATTTGCTGCTGGCCAGAACGCCTACCGAGAAGGCTTTGCTGATCTATAAGCATGAAGGCGACCAGACAGAATTCTATTTTGATTTTGGTAACCGCCTGTTCTGGTTCCGTCTGGATCTTGAAAGGTACAACAAGGCCAGGGAACAGCAAGACAACAGCGAAGAGGCAAAAAGCCTGTCGGAATATGCCTTGCGTGACCAGGCGCTGGTGACATCTTGCACCGTACGGGAAATTGCCAATTGTTTGCCGAAGGCGCTGTATTTTCAGGAAAACCTGATTACGAATGAGAGTTGGTATTACTTCCGGGTGACTTTCCCGCACGACGGCAAGCCAGTCAAGAACACGTTTACTGCGGCGCAGATTGCGTGTTCTGCGGAATTTAATAAACGTCTGTTGGGTATGGCCGGTGGGGCTATGTACAACGGCAGCAGTAACCAGTTAAAGCGCATTCTGGCCGATCAGCTTTACAACATCAAGCGCGTGGACACGATTGATTACATAGGTTACAGCCTTGAACACGGTTGTTATGTGCTGGGTGACGTGGCAATGAAAGACGGCGTGTTGAATGAAGTCAACGGCGAAGACTTCTTTGATATCGGCAAGCTGTCGATCAAATCACTGAATAAATCCGTGCACCTGACCATTAACCGCGACCGCAACGACTACCGCACCGACTGGCCGGGCTTGATCTGGACAGCTTTTGGGGCAAAAGGGCTGGTCGCGCTCACTTTCTGGTTTGGATCGCTGTTTGCCGAACAGATCCGGGCAAAACAATCGTCTTATCCCTTCCTGGAGGTGGTGGGCGAAGCCGGGGCAGGTAAATCAACCCTGATTGAATTCCTGTGGAAACTGTTTGGCCGCAATGGCTATGAAGGCTTTGACCCCAGCAAATCCAGCCTGGCCGCCCGGGCGCGTAACTTTAGCCAGGTATCGGGCTTGCCGGTAGTGCTGATTGAATCTGACCGTGAACGCATGGGTGACGACAAAAGCCACGTCAAATCTTTTGATTGGGACGAACTGAAGACCGCCTATAACGGGCGCAGTACGCGGGCCAGGGGTATGGCGACCGGTGGCAATGAGACTTACGAGCCGCCTTTCCGGGGTTCTATCGTGATATCGCAAAACAACCCGGTGAATGCGTCTGAGGCGATTTTGTCACGCATTGTGCACTTGTATTTTGACCGGTCTACGCAGACTGCCGCGTCCGGAGAGGCAGCGGACAAGCTGAAGTATATGTCTGTGGAACAGGTTTCAGGCTTCATTCTGGCCGCCACCAAGCGCGAGAAAGCGATTATGGAGCTGGTGGGTACGAATACGCCCGCATACCTGAAAGAACTGCGCCAAAACGCGAATATCAAGATGCCACGCTTGGTAGAAACCCACGCCCAGATGCTGGCACTGGCTGATGCTTTGGCGCTGGTAGTGAAGCTGTCTGAATCGCAACAGGCCGCATTAAAAGCGCAGATTGTGACCATGGCCGAGGAGCGTCAGCAAGTCATCAATAACGACCATATCCTGGTGCAGGAATTCTGGGAAGCCTTCGACTACCTGGACAACGGCGCTATGTCGATCCTGAATCATTCGCGTGACACTGGCCTGATCGCCGTGAATCTGAACCACTTCCTGCAGGTGGCCACCGAGAAACGCCAACAGGTGCCGCCATTGCGCGACCTGAAAAAAGTACTGAAGACCAGCAGCCACCGCAAATTTATAGAGGCAAACAGGGTAGTGAATAGTGTCCTGCGCTGCACGGAATCCAAAGTTGCAACCCCGGCTGTCTCCGTTAAATGCTGGGTGTTCCAGCGTGAAAAATCACCACTGAAAGGACAGAACAAATGAGTTTCCGAGTCAAAGTAAAAACCGACATAGGCGAGTTTCAATACTTCGCCATCGCCCCAGAGGCCGGTGCCGTGTTCGACGCTGCCTATGATTTTTGGGGCGCCTGTGGCGTTACCGTGAACCCGGTGAGGGGTGATCAATGATTGTTGCCAAACACCGTATTTTGCAGGTATTCGCCATCACTTACGCCCCAGGCAAGGGTAACGCCGACCGCTGCAAAGAAGTGGCTGAAACGCTGGGTATCGATGCTGAAACCGTGGCCGCGATTGTGGCCGAGGTTGTGGATAACACCGTGGGGGAAATATGAACAATCAACAACAAATCGAAAAACAGAAATTCACGGCTCCATGCGAAACGCTGCTGATCACGGGCATGACGTTTCAGGAAATAGATGCACAACTCTGGATAACAGTAAAACGATTAAAACAAAAAATCAAAATCGAACGCAAGAAAGCCAGATGGGCAATGAAGCAAAAACGGTTTTACAGCGGTCGGGTGCACATCGCTAAAGCCAATTCGTACAAGTATGCGCTGGATCAGTTGTATCGCTGGTTCTGCCCGTTTTAATCCAGATCCACACCAAGGATAAATATGAAAATCATCAAACTGATTACTTACCTCAACGAAGACCAGGCGCAGGCCATGGCTCAGTTTCTGAAGCGCGCCAAGTTGTGCGATTTCAGAGGACTAGCTGTCAGTGAGCAAGAAACCTACATGATGCAGGAGGCGGCAATAAAGATTGCCGCTTCACTGGCTGATAATGGTTTTAACCCCAGGTAATTTACTATAATCCAAGAATGCTAAAGACTCAAAATCCGCAAGCCTGGCAGCAGCTCATCAAGTTGCTGGCCGAGCAAATCACAGACAGTATTTTGTCGGGTGGTGAGTCGGGTACAGACTTGCGTGATAATCTTTGCAATCAACATACTGCAGAAAATTATGCGCGCAACCCTATACGCCCGATACAGCACTGACAAACAACGCGAATCATCCATAGAGGATCAGGCCGGACAGTGCCGACGCCTCGCAGAAGCTGAAGGTTTTACCGTCGTCTCCGTCCTGGGTGACGACGGCATTTCAGGGAGTACCCCCGTACAACAAAGACCCGGTGGCGCACGGCTGTTAGCCGACGCGCTGGCCGGGCGTTTTGAAGTCCTGGTCGTGGAAGGTCTCGACCGGCTTTCACGCGACCAGGTAGAACAGGAAAGAATCGTCCGTAGGCTGGAGCACCAGGGCATCATTATCCTGGGCGTGTCAGATGGCTATGACAGCCGCATGGGTGGCCGTAAGATCATGCGCGGCGTCCGGGGCTTGATTAACGAGCTGTATCTGGACGATTTACGCCATAAGACCCATCGCGGCCAGGCTGGCCAGGTTGGCCGGGGCTTTGTGGCCGGTGGTAAGTCTTACGGGTATGACATCGTTAAATCAGATGCCGGTAGTACCTATGTTATCAACCAGGAGCAGGCGGGCTGGGTGCGTTTCATCTTTGAAAAACACGCTGAAGGTGTCAGCGCCCAGCGGATCGCGGCCATGTTGAATGAAAAACGGGTGCAATCGCCCAGGAATGGTACCTGGGCTGTCTCTGCTATTTATGGTTGTGCCAATAAGGGCAGCGGCATCCTGAACAATGAATTGTATGTAGGCCGCTACGTCTGGAACCGGTCACAATGGGTAAAAGACCCGGATACGGGCCAGCGCCAGCGGATCAGCCGCCCAAAGGATGAGTGGATCATTACGGAGGTGCCGGATTTGCGTATTGTGGACCAGCGCGTCTGGAATAGTGTACAGACGCGCTTGTCTGGCCATCGGCTGCGTGGTGGCCGTGGCTCCGGATCGCCTGCGCGTACCTTGTTTGGTGGCCTGATGAAATGCCCGTACTGCGGCGGGGCCATGATCGCGGTGAATACCCGGTTGTACGGTTGCAACAATCGCAAGGACCGGGGTGAAAACGTCTGCAAGGGCATCAATATTTCTCGTGAATTGACAGATAAGCGACTGGTTGCGGCCATTCGTGAAGAATTATTGTCGCCATCTGCGTTGGAAGAGCTGCAGGCTCAGGTTCAAAAGAACCTTATTGAGCGCAAGAAGATGGAGGCAACCGGCTTATCATCCGGCAAAGCGCGCATGCGTGAGCTGACTGAGGAAATCACACGCCTGGTGGACGCCATCGCGGCCATCGGCCTGTCTGATGCTTTAAAAGCACGTCTGATCGCTGCTGAAAATGAGAAAAAACGTATTCAAACCGAAATTGACCAGGTCGCCGGGCCATCAGCGCAAGCCAATGCGAAAGAAGTGCAGGGACGTATCAAGCGTATTCTGATGGATTTGCAAGCAACCCTGGACACTGATACCCAGCGCGCCCGTAAAATCATTGGTGACTTGTTTGGTGATATCCATATCCTGAAACAGGACGACGGTATCTACGCTACATACGACAACGCCACCGAAAAACTGCTGATCGCAGCCGGTGGCGCATCGTCTAATGTGGTTGCGGGGGCAGGATTTGAACCTACGACCTTCGGGTTATGAGCCCGACGAGCTGCCAGACTGCTCCACCCCGCGTCTGAAGAATGAAACTATACATTGTTTTGCTGCTCTGCGCAATCCTTTTATGGGATTCGGACTATTGCGGTAGTTGGGCGGACAGGTGTTACACTCTGAGGATTCGCCAATTTCCACTCTTTTTCTCATGAAATTCTGTTCTGAATGTGCGTCCCCAGTCGTCTTGCGAATTCCTGCCGATGACACCCGTGAACGTTATGTCTGTCCGGCTTGCGGCACTATCCACTACCAAAACCCAAAGATGGTGGTTGGCTCTATTCCCGTATGGGAAGAAGATGGCGTAACCAAGGTCTTGTTGTGCAAGCGGGCGATTGAGCCGCGTCTGGGTTTTTGGACCCTGCCTGCCGGTTTTATGGAAAACAATGAAACCACTTCACAGGCAGCGCAGCGCGAAACGGAGGAAGAAGCAGGTGCCAATATCAAGCTGCATGAACTGTTCTCGATCCTGAACGTGCCACATGTACATCAGGTACATTTGTTTTATCGCGCCACCTTGCTTGATCTGGATTATGTGGCGGGTGTGGAAAGTCTCGAAGTGGCGTTATTTTCTGAAGAACAAATTCCGTGGGAAGATATCGCCTTTCCGACCACGACACACACGCTGAAATTTTTCTTTGCCAATCTGGCGCAGGTAAAACAGGGTGGTCAATATGAAGTGCATGCGCATGATATTTTTAAGCCCATACGGCACGGCTAATATGCACAACTGAAACTGGTATAAGTATAAAAATGGGCGATTTGAATTGATCGCCCATTTTTTTCGTCATCACCAACTGGTTTCTCGTTCCGCCGTCGATGAGATTTTATGTATCGACAAATCTGCGCCTTCAAACTCTTCTTCTGGCTCCAGGCGTATACCTATGACCTTTTTCAGGCTGGCATAGATGACATAACCGCCAACAAAGGCAATCACCACGCCCATGGTCGTACCCAACAGTTGCGACATGAAACTGACGCCACCCAGGCCGCCCAAAGACTTCATGCCAAAGATGCCGGCAGCGATACCGCCCCAGGCACCGCACAGGCCATGCAGGGGCCAGACACCCAGGACATCATCTACCTTCCATTTATTCTGGGTCCAGGTAAACATCCAGACAAAGATGGCACCAGCAATACCACCGGTGACCAGCGCGCCAAGCGGATGCATGAGGTCAGAACCGGCACACACAGCCACCAGGCCAGCCAGCGGGCCGTTATAAACAAAGCCGGGGTCATTCTTACCCATCAAGAACGCCACCAGGGTGCCGCCGACCATGGCCATGAGGGAATTAATGGCAACCAGGCCATTCATTTTATCCAGCGTTTGTGCGCTCATGACGTTGAAGCCGAACCAACCGACCGTCAGTATCCATGCGCCCAGAGCCAGGAAAGGAATACTGGAAGGCGGATGGGCAGCAATGGCACCATTTTTCATATAACGGCCACGGCGTGCCCCCAGTAGTAATACAGCAGGCAAGGCAACCCAGCCGCCAAACGCGTGTACGACTACCGAACCAGCAAAGTCATGAAATTCTTCAGAGAATGCAAGTTTCAACCACGCCTGTACGCCAAAGCGCTGGTTCCAGGCGATGCCTTCAAAGAAAGGGTATAAAACCCCCACTAGCAAGGCCGTGGCAATCAACTGCGGGTGAAATTTTGCCCGTTCTGCAATACCACCTGAGATAATGGCGGGTATGGCGGCAGCAAAGGTCAACAGGAAAAAGAACTTGACCAGTTCAAAACCGTTTTTGGCAACCAGCACCTCAGCCCCGGAATAGAACTGTACGCCGTAGGCGACGGTATAGCCGACAAAGAAGTAAGCGATGGTAGATACAGCAAAATCAACAAGAATCTTGACCAGGGCATTGACCTGGTTTTTCTTGCGTACGGTGCCTAATTCCAAAAACGCAAAGCCGGCATGCATTGCTAGAATCATGATCGCGCCAAGCAAGATAAACAGTGCATCAGCGCTACTATTTTGTGCAGTCATGCAAAAATTCTCCCAATAAAAGTGCAGATTTATATAAATGGCGCACCAATAAAGCAAAATACGTTCCAATTTAGTGCAAATTGATAAGTGATTGATTTAATGAAGAATTTGAATTTGAATGATTTAATGAGACATGTGTCTGCACTAAAAAATGGCGTCTTCTTGGTGCATCGTGATGGGATGGCAACGTGATCCCCTGGCTGGAAGCAGATAGCCCTTTCCCCCACCCCAGCGCGGCGCTGACAGAAAAAGACGGTGCAGCCGGCTTGCTGGCAGCCGGAGCCGATCTGTCGGCCAGTCGCCTGTTGTATGCGTATAAGAATGGCATTTTCCCCTGGTTTTCTGAGGGGCAGCCGATACTCTGGTGGTCTACCGACCCGCGTATGGTGCTGCAGGTGCAAGACTTCAAGGTATCCGCCAGCCTGAAAAAGCGCCTGCGGCAGGTCAGTAAAGACGCCCGCTGGCAGGTGCGCTTTGACACCGCCTTTGAACAGGTCATGCGCGCCTGTGCCGCGCCGCGCAAAGACAGAGAAGGCACCTGGATTTCTGAAGATATCGTGGCCGGTTATTGTGATTTGCACAAACAGGGATACGCTCATTCGGCAGAAGTATGGCTGGATGGTGAGCTGGTAGGTGGTGCATATGGCGTTTGCATAGGGCGCATGTTCTATGGCGAGTCCATGTTTGCCAGGGTTACGGATGCGTCTAAAATCGCCCTGGCCCACTTGGTGTTTTTCTTGCGTGAACATGACGTGAAAATGATAGACTGCCAGCAAGAGACGGGACATTTGGCATCTCTGGGCGCAAAACCGATTGCACGAAGCGAGTTTTTGCGCTGGCTTGAGCATGCCACTGTTTTGCCCGCCATTACGAATTGGACCATCACCAACAAGATCAGTCTGTGACCCAACTTAACGAATTACCCTTCGCCAGCATACAGTTTTATGCGACAGCGCCCTACCCTTGCAGTTATCTGGAAGGCTTGCAGGCGCGTTCGCAAGTGGCTACGCCTGCACATCTGATCAACGCGGATGCGTATTCAGAACTGGTGAAGAGTGGTTTCAGGCGCAGCGGCATCTTTATCTACCGGCCACATTGCGATAACTGCCAGGCGTGCACGCCAGTCCGTATTCGCGTGGAGGAATTTGAAACCAACCGCAGCCAGCGCCGTGCCTGGAAAAAACACGGCAACCTGACTGCGCGCGTCACCAGCCTCAGTTATGCACAAGAACATTATGAGCTGTACCAGCGCTATCAGGGTGAACGCCATGCCGGTGGCGGCATGGACCATGACAGTCGCGATCAGTATGCGCAGTTTTTGTTGCAAAGCCGGGTGAATACCCGTTTGGTGGAGTTCAGGGATGAACAGCAAGTCTTGCGCATGGTCAGCATTATCGATGTGCTGACGGATGGCCTGTCATCGGTGTATACCTTTTATGACCCGGATGATGCCTCGGCGTCTTATGGCACTTACAATGTACTATGGCAGATTGAACAAACCCGGTTGTTAAAGCTGCCGTACGTATATCTGGGTTACTGGATTGCGGCCAGCCCCAAGATGGCTTACAAAACCAATTTCCGTCCGCTGGATGCACTGATGCAGGGGCGCTGGCAAACATTGCGGGAACTTTAGCACTATCGGACAATTGATACCGGCCACTGCATACAGTCCTCACCGTATCAGCATTAGCAACACCACTATTTTTTCACCTATTCTTCCCTTCATAACTTCATGCCCGCGAAACTTCTTTATTCCCTGGTCCGCCCTGCCCTGTTTGCAATGGACCCGGAAAACGCTCATCACCTGACCTTACCCGCCCTACAACGCGCCAGCAAACTGGGCCTGGGCGGCATGCTGGGCAGCAAACCCACCGACGATGTGCACACAGTCATGGGTGTGCGTTTTCCCAATCCGGTTGGTCTGGCCGCTGGCCTGGACAAGGATGGTGCCTACATTGATGGTCTGGCCGCTCTGGGTTTTGGCTCGATTGAAATCGGCACCGTTACGCCACGTGCACAAGCTGGCAACCCCAAGCCGCGCATGTTTCGCCTGCCACAGGCAGAAGCTATCATCAACCGTATGGGCTTCAATAATGGAGGTGTGGATGCCTTTGTCAGCAACGTACAGGCATCACGCTTTTATCAGGACAAGCAAGGTGTACTGGGGCTGAACATAGGCAAGAATGCCGACACCCCAATAGAACGCGCAGCCGACGACTATCTGCATTGTCTGTCCAGGGTCTATCCTTATGCCAGTTATGTGACAGTAAACATCTCTTCGCCCAACACCAAGAACCTGCGTCAGTTGCAGGGGGCCAGTGAACTCGATGCCTTGCTGTCGCAATTAAAGGAAGCCCAACTACGTCTGGCGGACGAGCACAAGCGCTATGTGCCAGTTGCGCTTAAAATTGCACCGGATATCGATGCGGAACAAATCAAGACCATTGCCGAAGCCTTGTTGCGGCACAAGCTGGATGGTGTCATTGCCACCAACACCACGATTACCCGCGACGCGGTACAAGGCTTGCCCCATGCTGAAGAAGCAGGCGGCCTGTCGGGCAAGCCAGTGTTTGAGGCATCCAATCGTGTCATACGTGCCTTGAAGGCAGAACTGGGAAATGAATTGCCCATCATAGGTGTAGGCGGGATTTTCTCCGGTGCCGATGCGGTGACGAAAATGCAGGCAGGTGCCGCACTGGTTCAATTGTATTCTGGCCTGATTTACCAGGGCCCGGCATTGGTCAGAGAATGTGCCGACGCGATACGACTAAGCAAATAGACCAAGCAAATAGACCAAGCAAATAAGTTCAGATGAAAGCAAACATGAAAAAAGTATTTTTGGGCGACAGCCAATTAAATGTAAGCACAATCTGCCTGGGCACAATGACCTTTGGTGAACAGAATACCGAAGCGCAGGCGCATGAGCAGCTGGATTATGCGCTGGAACGCGGTATCAATTTTATCGATACCGCAGAAATGTATCCTGTCATGCCACGCGCCGAAACCCAGGGCAGGACGGAACAATATATAGGCAGCTGGCTGAAAAAATCCGGCAAGCGCAGCGATGTCGTACTGGCGACCAAGGCTGCCGGCCCTTCGCGTGGCATGAACTGGATGCGCAATGGCGAGACGGATCTGAATGAAAAAAACCTGCGTGCTGCAGTAGAAACCAGCTTGCAACGCTTGCAGACTGACTATATCGATCTGTATCAATTGCACTGGCCCAGCCGCAATGTTCCCATCTTTGGTCAAAAGCAGTTTAACCCAGAACTGGAACGCCCTTGCACCGCCATTGCAGATACTGTGGCCGCCTTGAATGCACTGGTCAAGGAAGGCAAGATCCGCGCTTTTGGTGTGTCAAATGAGAGTGCCTGGGGTGTCAGCGAATTTGTCAAACAAGCCGACCTGCAGGGTGCACCACGTATCGCCAGCATACAAAATGCCTACAACCTGGTGAACCGTGCTTTTGAACAGGGTCTGGATGAAACCTGTTACCGCGAAAAAGTTGGGCTGCTAGCCTATAGCCCACTGGCCTTTGGTCAACTCAGCGCCAAATACATAGACAATGCCCAGGCATCTGGCCGCCTGACGTTGTTCCCACCTAGCTGGAGCCCGCGCTACCTGCGTGCCAGCGTCTTTGCTGCCAGCAAGCGCTATGCAGAACTGGCACGTGCCAACGGCTTGACACCCAGTCAGTTGGCGCTGGCCTGGTGCTATTCGCGCTGGTTCGTCGCCAGCACTATCATCGGTGCGACAAATCTGGTGCAATTGAAGGAAAACATTGATGCACTGGAAGTCAGTCTCAATGATGAGCTGATAGCGGGAATCAACGAGATTCATGCAGAGCTTCATAATCCCGGGCAATAAATAATGTAGAGGTAAATGGCTATCCGCCGGGCAGCAGGTAGCGCCCCCTGTTGTCTAATGCCCGGCGAATTCGATGAATTTAGCGTAGAATGAAGTTGCAATTGCAACAAACGCCTATTGATCCTTTTACCGGAGAACCGAGATGTCCCAATTGCGTATTACGATCATCAAACTTGCCGTCTGCATCCTGGCCATTATGGGATTGTTGATGACATTTGCATACAGCGCCTTTCCTGGCGCTTCGTTGTTCAAGATGGCGTATTTCTCTGTCATCATCATCGTTGCCGTTCTTGCCATGGGGGTTGTCAGTGTGTATATCACTGGCGAATTCAAGCAATGGAGTCTCAACAAGGGTGCAACCGATACCGGCTGGCTTTGGTTTAATGCCGATCCATCTGGACTGGAAGCGATGAGAAACGGGGTTGATGTCACTACCCTGTCTGCCAAAGCAAAACAGGCAGACACGCCAGACCAAAACGCCTGACCAACATCATCGCGGCAAAGTAAAAATGCAGGCCAGAAATTTTTCTGGGCCTGCATTTTCGTTTGCCTCTTTAACCGACCAGGCTCACCGCAAACAGCTTATTTTTGTGCGCGTACCGGCACAGGTACATTGCACAGATCAATATAGCCCGCCGGTACCTTGTACCAATCACCGCCACGGTTTCTTTGTGCTTCGACGATGGATTTGAATGTCGCTGTATCGGTACGTATAATTTCCAGCTTGCTGCGTTCTGCTTCGGGTACATCAGCCGCAATCTTGATGGATTTGATAGGCGTGCGCTCTTCGGCTTTTTCATAAAAACCAAGATTGCCTTTACCACGCGGCAGCGTCGTCAACAATTCCATGCCCTGCATGACACGACCGACCACGGTAATATTTCTGTCCAGTTGTCTTGGTGCATGGCCAGTGACGACGTATAGCGAGGTGCCATCACCACTATTCGATTCTGTACCACGTGCGACACCTACGGTGGCATAACAGTGTGCCAGCCATGCTGTGCCTGCCTTGGGATCACGCCCAGCCGGAAAGCCATTCGCATGCCCGACTTGCGGGGCAAAACCATCAACATCAGGCAAACGGGTGAAGGGCATGCTGGATGGATATTTGACAGTAAATTCGCCTTCCAGCTGACGCCTGGCTGTTTTCACCTCCCGTTTTTCATCCGGGTCTGCCCATTGCGCAACATAATTTTCTTGTGAGCGCACGATGGCCAGGCCATCGAAATAGCCCTCACGTACCAGTGCCTTGATGTTTTTCGCATGATTGGGTGCAAAATCGGGTGCCAGCTCGATCACGACACGGCCCTTTTCCAGTTCCATGTACAGAGTATTGTCCGGATTCAAAGGACGCCAGTCTGTAGGGCTGGAAGCCTTGATCAAATCCGGCACCGTCTGTTTTGATTTAAGCGGTGCCGCCTTGACTGTGGCAGGCTTTGCCTGAGCCACCCCGGATACCATGAGAGCGGCAACAAGATGGGTAATCAGTAATTTTGGGGCAGATGGAAAAGCAAAACGCAAATGCATTGTTTGACTCCAGGTAAGAAGCAGAAAATAAGGCAACAACAAGGATTTCAGACCATACGTGAAGGAAATAGTTTCACCAATATACAAATAGTATATTGGCAATGTAAAATCACTGGGTTTATTTACATGTTATTTTTTGCAAGCCTGGCTTGTTATATTGCAAAAATCTGGTGTCCTGGTACAAGCTTGCTGATGAATTTCATTTATTACGGAGGAGCCCCAACCTTGAACCTCTGCTCTAGCAAGCAATGCCTTTGTCGACCACTGAACGACTCTACAGATGATGAATAACAAAGCTCCAGAAAACGGCGATTTTGCTGCTTATCTAAAAAATTTAGATAATTTAAATAAGCAAGGCCAAACCAATATTTCAAATGTTTTGTCAGATCCGGCGACAAGTACCACTCTGCCTGCCTTTCCCCGTCCACATAGTGAGAACATAACGGATCAGGATTTGACTGAGCTTCCGCCCATATCAGACGATGATTTGCTAAAGCAAGCCCTGGCATGCGAAGGAGACAGCAATGAATATAATCTCGATGAAAGTGTGGAAGACCTGTCGAATGACGGCGGCTTGGTAGTACAGGTCCGTTCGCATGATGCCCCAAAAACAGTACAGGCGGACTTGGCATTTCTTGGTGACCACGCACTGGAATTAGCAGATCAACCGACGCCAGAAGAACTCAATGACTTACCACCGATTACTGATGACGAGCTGATACAACAGGCACTGGCAGATACCGGAGACAATGAAGATATTTCTTCTGAATGAACCTGTATCATCAAAGAAAAAGAGCCCGCATTTGAATGAACAAAAATGAGCAAATGCAGGCTCTTTTAGATTTCCAAAACTACTTAGCCATATGCCAGCGACAAATGACTGGCACGTGTCGATGCGGTGGATTTGACTTCCACACGCATGGAATTCTGCAAGGATGCGATAGAGCCACCAGCACGATACTGAAAGCTGACTTGCAGAATATCGCCCTCTTTCACTGCCACTGGCAGTGCCACCGGCAAAGCCATATAGTTATTGAGCCAGTCTATGGTGGATGAGGTTTCCATTAACACCGCCAGGATGTTTTTGGTGACAAAACGCAGCGCACTGACTGTACCTGCACGTTCTATGGTGAAATTGCCTTCCCAGCGAATTTGTAATTCATTGTCTTGATTGAAGTCGATAATGCTGTACAAGGCTGGCTGCGCCAGTTCCACGGTATCAGCTGAAAAAACACCAGCTTGCTGGAACTGGATAATAGGTGCCTGGTAACCAGAGAAATCATAGGTCTGCTGCAAGGGCTGTACTGCCATGACCACCGCTTCAGGGATGAATATAGGCAGCGGACCACCAAACTTGGCCATATAACGTTTCTTAAAGTTTTCGATGCATTCAACCTGTTTTTCGCGCAACATCGCAACGTGTATCATCTCGCAGATGACAACATCGACAGGCTCTGGAGGCAGGTATTCAAATGCATCGGCATGGATAACTTCAACCTTTTCACCATACCGGTTCATGGCCAGCAAACGTCTTGCCTCATCCACCATGTCCGGATTGAACTCGACACAATAAACCTTGGAAGCAGCCTGTGCAGCAAACCAGGACAGCACACCAGTGCCGCCACCCAGCTCCAGCACCTTGGCACCTTCAAAAACCTGGCGTCGTATTGCCGCCTTGAAGTTATCCATACGGTTTAAATCCATCAACATGTTGTGATGGTATTGCAAGGGAATAAACTGACCGAGGTAGCAGCTCTCTGCCTCACGTTCGTTCAACATGGTAACTCCTTCGTTTCCTGGTTTCATGGTGTGGCTGCCATCTGGTAAGTGCTACAGGACAGTCAATTTTTCGCCAGCAACAAACAATTTTTAAAATCGTTTTGTGTGCGGTCTGAGAAACTGATTATCCTTGGCTTATGAAGAAGCGAATCGTGGAGTTGAACGAAAAACTGGCGTCATTTCTTGCTTATGGTAAAGATATAAGCATGCCATTTGCCGACGAATTAACTTTATGCAAAGAAGCAGGCGCGTGCAAGTAGATTTACAGGAAACGCCGTCAATCTTTCTTTGGCTTTTCGCAGCGGGCATCGCGGTAAGCGGTAGTCAGTTGTTCCCAGCCCTCGCCTGGTGAGGTTTGGGAACAGACTACATGGGTATTCAGTTTACTGCGCCATTTATACCAGGCGGCTGGCTCAGCATACGCGAGTGTGATGGTCGACAAAATTGCCAGCAATAGCAGATTCCTGAGTAAATTCATGACCGTCACCTCTGATATTAACTACGACTTATATGTCCCGATTTTACACTCTGGTTTGAGCACGGTAGCGCGCCAACTCATCGATCGTCAGGACTACCATATCATGGGTGACTGCATATTCGATGATTTGTTCACCCTTAGCCATGCTGCCGTCAGCATTCATCAATTCACATAAGACTGCTGCTGGTAACAAGCCTGCCATTTGTGCCAGATCGACTGAACCTTCAGTATGACCCCGCCGGCTGAGAACGCCACCGGGTGCAGCCCGTAAGGGAAACACGTGACCAGGGCGGGCCAGATGTTCTGGCCTGGCATTTGGGGCAATGGCAGTCAGTATGGTGGTGACACGGTCAGCGGCAGAAACGCCCGTGGTTACGCCCTGTCTGGCTTCTATAGAAACGGTAAAGGCCGTGCCATAACGGCTTTCGTTGTTGCTGACCATGGGAGGTAAATCGAGTTGTTGTAACTTGTCGTCAGTCAGGCACAAACAAACAATGCCACTGCAATCACGTATCAGTCTGGCCATGGATTCAAGCGTTATTTTTTCGGCAGCGACGATAAGATCTGCTTCGTTTTCGCGGTCAAAATCATCCATGAGCAACACCGGGCGACCGTTACGCAGGTCTTCCAGCGCTCTGGGCAGGCGTTGTTCGAATGGACTGAGGGAAAGCATTTCCGGTTCGGCTGAACTGGAAGAAGGATGGGTAATAATGGTATTCAACATAATGAAACGCTCCGGCAAAAGTAAATGTGCAAAAGACGTTTCAGGGAGTAAAAAAACGAATAGCCAGACACAAACGCCCATGGTCCTGACCATAGGCATTTTGTATGAGGCGCATCTTCTCTCATCCGGACTATGACCGTCGGCCCTGGAATCACACCAGATCTGCTGACCTTGCAAACAGGTTCAGCTATTTCCTGAACCTGCCTTTGATGCAAGCGCTCGCGGGCTTGTTCACAGTTGCACTGTGATTTTACCGCCGGTGGGGAATTACACCCCGCCCTGAAGACGTACAACCTACCGAGTTATTCGGCATGTTGATTATACGTAAAATTTTAAATCCTGACTGATTGCACAGGAAACAACCCCATTTTGAGTGACATTTATCAATCGAATTTCCCGTCACAATAGGCACAAGCCATGCGTTTGTTTTTCAAAAAACATCAGTACGCAGAATTGTTAAAAATGTTGTCGTAAATAGCTGGCATTTCCATGCGGCAACAGCTAAGCTAATATTTGAAGGCCTAAGAACCTGTTCACGATCTGTAGCGAGCGGACGTCAGCGGGGTAAGGGTAACTAAGCGCAGCGCAAAAAGCGGAATGTACTCTAGTACATGAGCATTTTGAGCAGCGCATGAGCTCCGATCACGCCCGCGCAGTAAGATCGTGAACAGGTTCTAAAGCCTTCTTGCACCAGCAAACGATTAACACTCACGAATGCTGGTTTCCAATGTCATTCAGGCAAAAAACATGTCAAAAACTCAGGCTTTCCTGTTTAAATTATCTTTTAAATAATTTGTTTGCAGTTCATGAATTACACTAAAGACAATATCAGGCTAGCGATTTTGTATATGTCAAATACGTATATAAGCAAATGAATAGTAAGTAGTTTGGAATATAGCCTGGATTCATTACGATGCACCTACTTTGCGCGAGGCGATATGACTTTAACCTATATATTTTCGGGATTTGCTGTTGGCACCCTGGTCGGCTTGACCGGCGTAGGTGGTGGCTCGCTCATGACTCCCTTGCTTACCCTGCTGTTTGGTGTCTCACCAACAGTCGCGGTAGGAACCGACCTCGCCTTCGCTTCGATCACCAAAGCCACTGGTACCTTCACCCATCGCCTGCGCGGCACAGTTGAATGGACTGTGGTGCGCTTGTTATGCATTGGCGCCTTGCCTGCTGCTGTCATTGCCACCTTGTTTCTCAAACATTTTGGCGCGCTGGACAAAGAAATTGGTCAACTCATACGTTATTCCATCGCTGTATCAGTGTTATTGACCGTGGTTGCATTGCTGTTCAAAAGCAAGATGCTGACCTGGCTAAACAAGCATCCTGAAAAACAATTGCATGGCAGAAATTTGGCTGCTGCAACTATCGCCGCTGGCGCTTTGTTGGGAACGCTGGTGACCATTTCGTCCATTGGTGCCGGTGCCATCGGTGCTACCTTGCTGGTTATGCTGTATCCCCGGATGTCTGCTGCCCACATTGCTGGTACTGATATCGCCTATGCCGTACCATTGACCGCCATTGCCGCTTTTGGACACTGGTGGCTGGGTTCAATAGACTGGGTCTTGCTGGGTAGTTTGCTGATTGGCTCCCTGCCTGGTATCACCCTGGGTTCCATGGCAGCACGTGCCGTACCTGAAAAATTTTTACGTGGCTTGCTGGCAACCACTTTGACTCTGGTTGCCGCCAAACTTGTCTTCTAACTGTATTTGTTATCGCGTACTTACACGCGCATTTTATGGGTAATTAAAGATGTATCGTTACGACCAGCACGATCACCAAATCATTAAAGAACGTATCGTACAATACCGCGATCAAGTAGCACGTCGCCTTTCTAATGAATTGACAGAAGAAGAATTTCTGCCCTTGCGTTTGCAAAACGGTTTGTACAATCAGCGGCATGCCTACATGCTGCGCGTTGCCGTACCTTACGGCATGCTGTCGTCGAATCAGATGCGCAAATTTGCCCATATTGCCCGCGAATACGACCGTGGCTATGGTCACTTTACTACCCGCCAAAATATCCAGTACAACTGGATCAACCTGGAAGATTCACCCAAGATTCTGGAAGAATTGGCGAGTGTAGAAATGCATGCCATCCAGACTTCCGGTAATTGCATGCGCAATATCACCTCGGACGAATTTGCTGGCGTTGCGGCTGACGAAGTGATAGACCCACGTCCTTATGCCGAAATTTTGCGTCAATGGACTACCTTCCACCCTGAATTCGCGTACTTGCCGCGCAAGTTCAAGATCGCCATCAATGGCGCACTGGAAGACCGTGCTGCGATTGCGGTACATGATATTGGTCTGACCGTGGTACACAACGAAGCTGGCGAAGTCGGCTTCAAGGTCATGGTTGGCGGCGGTATGGGTCGCACGCCTATATTGGGTAGTGTGATTCGCGAATTTCTGCCCTGGCAGCACGTGATGACCTATCTGGAAGCGATCCTGCGTATTTATAATCAGCACGGACGACGCGACAATAAATATAAAGCACGCATCAAAATTCTTGTCAAAGCCATTGGTGCAGATGTATTTGCCAAACAGGTTGAAGAAGAATGGGCCGATATCAAAGATGGTCCGGGTACGCTGACGCAGGAAGAATTGCAAAGGGTGGCCTCGTACTTCAGTACGCCTGCATACCTGAGCTTGCCAGCAAGCGACGCAGCCTATGAACAGCACAAGACAGACAACAAGGCATTTGCCAACTGGATCAAACGCAATGTCAAACCGCACAAGGTCGCTGGTTACGCAAGCGTGGTTTTGTCCTTGAAAAAACCCGGTGTTCCCCCAGGTGATGCGACAGCTGGCCAAATGGATTTTATGGCTGACCTGGCAGACCGTTATAGTTTTTCAGAACTGCGCGTCACGCATGAGCAAAATATTGTGCTGTCAGACGTACAGCAATCTGCCCTGTTCGCCTTGTGGCAAGAAGCGAAAGCCCAGGGATTGGCAACACCCAACGTTGGCCTGCTGACCGATATGATCTGCTGCCCGGGTGGCGATTTCTGCTCACTGGCGAATGCCAAATCGATCCCGATTGCACTGGATATCACCGACCGTTTTGCCGATCTTGATTATTTGCATGACATAGGTGATCTTGAATTGAATATGTCTGGTTGCATCAATGCTTGCGGCCATCACCATGTAGGCAATATTGGCATACTTGGCGTGGACAAAGACGGCAGCGAGTTTTATCAAGTATCCATCGGTGGTGCACAAGGTAATAGTGCAGCCATAGGCAAGATCATAGGTCCATCTTTTTCTGCTGGCCAAATGCCGGAAGTGATAGAACGCATCGTTCAGGTCTATATACGTGACCGCATTGAAAATGAACGTTTCATCGATACGGCACAACGCCTGGGTATAGCGCCGTTCAAGGAATTTGTCTACGCAACACCGATCAAAACGACAGAGCATCATGGCGAAGATGCCGGTTCTGTCGTCAGTTACTGAATTACTAGGGTTCATTGAGAAAGTGCATTATGCGAGAAATCATTAAAGACAAAACCATAGTAAGCGACGACTGGACAGTATTGCGCCTTGCGGAAGATGAAACACCGGATGCTGTCAGCGTACCCGCTGGCAAAATTATCGTGCCGTTGAAGGTTTGGTTATTGCAGCGCGAAAGTCTGCTGCAACGTACCGACCTGGCAGTCTGGTTCAGCAGCGATGAGCAGGCCAAGGATTTGAAAGAGGATATTGGCAGATTCAGCCTGCTGGCTGTGGATTTCCCTAAGTTCTCTGATGGCCGTGGTTATTCCATCGCCTACAATTTGCGTTCACGCCTGGGTTTCAGTGGCGAGTTGCGTGCCATAGGCGATGTCTTGCGCGACCAGTTGTTTTACATGCAGCGCGTAGGCTTTAATGCCTTTGCCACACGTGAAGACAAGAACATCCATGATGCCATCAAAGGCTTGACTGATTTTTCTGAAAAATATCAGACATCCTGGGATGAAAAGAACCCATTGTTCCGCCGCGCGGAACGCAGTGGAGCACAAGTATGAATGATTTCCAGGAACGTCTTGCCGCGACCCGGGCTACGCTGAACAAGATTGCCGCTGAATACGCACCAGCCGTGTTTGCCTCCAGCCTGGCAGCCGAAGATATGGTATTGACTGACCTGATTTTACGCAATAAGCTTAACATCACGATTTTCTCATTGGAAACTGGACGCCTGCATGCAGAAACCTTGGGCATGCTCGATAAAGTCAAGGAAACCTATGGTACAGAAATCAAGCTGTTCAAGCCTGATGCCGCCGCTGTAGAAAATTATGTCAGCCAAAATGGTTTGAATGCCTTTTACGATAGCGTGGAAATGCGTAAGGAATGCTGCCGCATACGCAAGGTAGAACCATTGAAGCGTGCCCTGGCAGGCAACAAGGCATGGGTTACCGGACAGCGCCGTGCCCAGTCTGCTACCCGTACCGAATTGGCTGTGCAAGAAGACGACGCAACACATGGCCTGCAAAAGTTCAATCCTTTGGCGGATTGGTCAGAAGAAGACGTTTGGCACTATCTTAGAAGCAACAATGTGCCTTACAATCCTCTGCATGACAAAGGTTATCCATCAATAGGTTGTGAGCCCTGCACCCGCGCCATACAGCCAGGTGAAGATGTCAGAGCAGGTCGCTGGTGGTGGGAAAACCCGGACTCAAAAGAATGCGGGCTGCATGTAGTCGATGGCAAACTGATCCGAATTAAACAAGCTGTCTGAAGAAGAAAAATCATGAATACTGTCGTGGAAAACCATTTTATTGATGCTGCGAGCAATCGCCACCTGGATTGGCTGGAATCGGAAGCCATCCATATCATGCGCGAAGTCGCGGCCGAATGTAGTAACCCTGCGCTGCTGTTTTCCGGCGGCAAAGACTCCATCGTCTTGTTGCGTCTGGCAGAAAAGGCTTTCCGCCCGGGTAAATTTCCCTTCCCGCTGGTGCATATCGACACTGGCCATAACTTCCCTGAAGTGATCGCCTTCCGTGACAAACGCGTGGCTGAACTGGGTGAACGCCTGATCGTTGGTTCGGTTGAAGAATCCATACGTCGCGGCACAGTACGCCTGCGCAACCCTGCAACCGACTCACGCAATGCTGCACAAGCCGTGACCTTGCTGGAAACCATTGCTGAACATAAATTTGATGCCTGCATAGGCGGTGCCCGCCGCGATGAAGAAAAAGCCCGCGCCAAGGAAAGGATATTTTCTTTCCGTGATGAATTCGGTCAATGGAATCCAAAAGCACAACGCCCAGAATTGTGGGATCTGTATAACACCCGCGTTCATGCTGGTGAAAACATGCGCGTGTTCCCAATCTCGAACTGGACCGAACTGGACGTCTGGCAATACATCGCCCGCGAAAAGCTGGAACTGCCACAAATTTATTTTGCCCATGAACGCCAGGTCATCCCCCGTAATGGATTGCTGGTGCCGCTGACTGACCTGACGCCACCACGCGCCGGTGAAACGGTAGAAACCCAGATCGTACGCTTCCGCACTGTCGGCGATATCTCTTGCACCTGCCCGGTATCATCTGATGCGGCAACTGTGGAAGCCATCATTGCCGAAACAGCGATTACCCAGATTACCGAACGTGGCGCTACCCGCATGGATGACCAGACATCCGAAGCATCAATGGAAAAACGTAAAAAAGAAGGATATTTCTAATGAACGCCGTAGAACAATTGACTGCCGCCGTTGGTAGAGAACGTGGCCTCTTGCGCTTCATCACGGCTGGTTCAGTGGATGATGGCAAAAGCACTTTGATCGGTCGCCTGCTGTTTGACAGCAAGGGTATTTTTGCAGATCAGCTCGACGCCATTTCGCGCGCCAAACATAAACGCACTGTGGGTGACACGATAGACCTGTCCCTGCTGACAGATGGACTGGAAGCTGAACGCGAGCAAGGTATCACTATCGACGTGGCCTATCGCTATTTCGCCACACCAAAACGCAAGTTCATCATCGCCGATACACCTGGCCATGAACAATACACGCGCAATATGGTGACTGGTGCTTCAACTGCAGATGCGGTGATCATCCTGATCGACGTTTCCAAGGTCAAACTGAATGATGATGGCAGTGTGGATTTGCTGACACAAACCAAACGCCATTCCACCATTGCCCATCTGCTGCAGATAGAACACGTGATTGTTGCCGTCAACAAGATGGATCTGATCGACTATGATCAGGTCGTGTATGACCGCATCATCGCTGCCTATCAGGAATTCGCTACGCAACTGGGTCTGAGAGACATACGCCCCATCCCATTGTCTGCCCTGGCAGGTGACAATGTGGTGACTGCCAGTGACAAGCTGGCCTGGTACAAGGGACCAACCCTGATTGAATTGCTGGAATCCTTAAGCGTATACGACGCCTGCCACGACGAACCTTTCCGCTTCCCAGTGCAACTGGTGGCGCGCCACAATGGTCATGAAGCGAATGATTTCCGTGGTTATATGGGCCGTATTGAAGCTGGCAAGGTCAGCAAAGGTGACAAATTGCTGGTGCAACCTGGTGGTCAGGTTGCCACAGTTAAAGATATCCTGACGCTGGACATTTCACTTGATACTGCGGTGGTTGGTCAATCAGTCACCATCTTGCTGGACGAATATGTGGACATTTCACGCGGTGACATGCTGGTGGGTGTAGATCGTCCGGCAACCCTGTTGAAAACCGTGAATGCCGATTTGTGCTGGCTGTCAGAAGATGCGCTGGATATCCGCCGCAAATACTGGTTGAAACACACGACCCGGCAAATCGCCGCCAGGGTCACTGCCATCGATACCCTGCTGGATATCAATACCCAGGAACGCCGCCCGGCAGACAGCCTCAAACTGAATGATATTGCGACTGTGACGCTGAATGTCGCCCAGGCGTTGGCTGCAGATGATTACCGGGATCTGCGTTCCACTGGTGCCTTTATCCTCATCGATGAAGTGACTCATCAAACGGTTGCCGCAGGCATGATACGTCTTGGTTAAACTGGTGAATTCAGTAGTGACCGCAACCACAGGCAAGGTCTATCTGATCGGCGCCGGCCCAGGTGCCGCAGATCTGATTACCGTACGAGGTGCCCGTTTGCTGGCAGCAGCAGATGTGGTGCTGTACGATGCATTAGTCACGCCTGAAATGCTGGATCTGTGCCCGCAGGCTGTCAAAATACCGGTAGGCAAACGTAGCGGGCAACGCTCTGCTGCGCAAGAACATATCAATCAGCAAATGCTGGAATCAGCCGCACAATATCAGCTGGTGGTGCGCCTCAAAGGGGGTGACCCCATGCTGTTCGGCCGCGCAGACGAAGAACTGACGGCGCTGGAAACAGCTGGAATTGCCTATGAAATAGTCCCTGGCATTACCACTGCGCTAGCCGCTGCAGCCAGTGTACGTCAGCCACTGACCAAACGAGGTATCGCCCGTAGCGTGGCTCTGTTCACGTCGAGTACGGCGCCTGGCGAAAGTACCGACACGCGCATACCTGAATGCGACACTCTGGTGCAGTATATGGGGGGTAAGGAAGCCATGATGACTGCCCAGCGTATGCTGGCAGCCAATTTCCCTGGCAATCTGCCTGTGATCATAATCGAAAACTGCAGCCGTCCGGATGAACGCAGTCTGTCCATGAGCCTGGATGAACTGGCCAAAGGCTTGCCCGGCAGTACCGGACCTGTATTGGTGATGATGGGTGAAGCAATGCGCTCACGTGCATCCTCCTGAGAGACTATCCACTTATTTCAAGGTGGCAATCTGACACCCAGCTTGCGCGCCATCGATTGCAAAGCGCCACCTGCCCTTAACTGCTCATACAATTCATCATAACGATTGTGCAGTTGTTCACAGGACGTATTTTTGCAATATGCCAGATAACCGTCCTGTGTGTCCATATAGGGTTCCAGCATCTGTAGCTCATTGTTGATGCCCATGGCCTTCATGGTGGCTTCAGCATTGCGTACATTCGCTGCCAGAAAATCCACCCTCTTTGCTGCCAGCATGTTCAAGCCATTGGTGAGCGTGTTGGCAAGCACGGGCTTGATGCTGGCACGCTGACTTTCGAATTGCGGACCATATACCCAGCCATTGATGACAACCAGCCTGTGACCAGGAATAGCGGTGTAATTGCCATCCCACCGCACTTCCATAGTTTTGCGTATGTAGAGGACCATCAGGTCACGATAAAAGGCCCTTTTTGCGAAGATAAATTTACCTTCTCTTTCGGCAGTCTTGTATGGACCCACAAGTATTTGCGCCTGTTCATTTTCAACCATCCATTGCGCCCTGGCCCAAGGATAGATTTCAAACCTGATGTCGTCACCATTCTGCTTCGCCAGTGCACGCAAAATATCCACACCCAGACCGGTAAATTCACCGCTGGCATTACGTTCGAATACATTGGCAAACTCTGTCCCTACAGCCAATACCTGAGCGGCATGACTGTCAGGAGTTGTCAGATTCAATAATGTAAATAACAGGAATGTCAGTACCGATTTCAGCAATGCCATATTTATATAGCCCCTGAGGTCAAAATATTTGTGGCAGAAAATTGCTACAAATCATATCTGCTTACAGCATGAAAAACGGGGAATTACAAAGCGCCCAAACAATAATCGCGGATAGCAGACAAAACACTTTCATCTTCCCCGGCTGCATTGACGAGTTTGAATTCGAGTGCCGGATGACTGGCACGCAGTTCGTCCACCAATATAGGCAAATCACGCAGCACATGGCCCCCCTGTCCCAGAAATATCGGTACCAGTGTGATTTGCTGGCATCCTTCTGTCACCAGGCTGGTAACTAGCTCAGGCAGTGATGGCTGCATGAATTCAAGAAAAGCCAGTGCTACTGTCGTGTCGGGCAAACTATCCTGCGTCATTTTTTGCAAGCGCTGGAAAGGTTGCGCCCATCTGGGGTCACGTGCACCGTGGGCGAACAGTATCATTGCCGATTTCATTGCCATTAATTTCTTTCCACGTAACGCAAACCCATAGCGGCAATCACCAGAAACAACACACTGGGTACCAGCGCCGTCACCGGTGCCGGCCAGGTATTAAGCAGGCCCACATGTGAAAACAATGCATTGATAAGGTAAAACACCATACCTATCATGATACCGCTGAATATCTTCAGACTGACACCGCCACTTCTGACATGCAGATAGGCAAATGGTAAAGCCAGCGCCATCATCACCAGTACCGCAAACGGGTAGGTAATCTTTTTCCAGAAGGCGATTTCATAGCGTTCGCCATCTTGTTTATTGTCTGCCAGATGTTTGGTAAATGCAGCAAGATCAGTGGCAGACATGCGGTCAGGGTCAGCAAACAGGACGGATAAAATGTCCGGCGTGACTTCTGACACGATATCGCGGCTATCCAGCTTCTGGCTTTTCACCGCAGCGATGTCTTCACTGGTCAGGGTTTTGGGGAAAGATGTCTCGGTTACGTCAAACAAGCGCCAGGTATTCTTCTCCAGGTATTCAGCATCTGTCGCGGTCACTTCACGGGACAGGTGGAAGTTTTTGTCAAATTCAAATATCCGGACACCCTTCAAATGCCGGTTTGGCAGTATCTCTTTAACGTTCAGGAACAATGAACCGATTACTTCACCGGTCAGTCCATTTTCCCGTACCAGATCCTTGGTCCACAAGCCGGTACGAAATTCCTGCGCCAACGCTTCACCGATGGCATTGAGTTTGATTTTCTCCGCAAATTTGCTTGATACCGGGGAAATCACTTCGCCAAACAAGAAAGTCAGCAACACAAACAGCATACCTATCTTCAGCAGTATGCTGCCAGCCATCATGGTGGACATGCTGGATGCGCGCATGATGGTGAATTCGGAATTGGAAGCAAATTGCGCCAGCACGTAAATGGTACCGATCAAGACTGCAATCGGCATGAATTCATAGATATAGCCTGGCCAACCCAACAAGACATACAACACCGCATGCTTGAGCTGGTACCCCCCTTTGTTGACAGAAGATTGCAATTCCGTCACCAAGTCAAAAAACGAGAACAGGGCCAGCAATGCCAGCATGACGAATAACACGGCGCGTAAAATTTCCACGCCAAAATATCTTTGTAAAATTTTCATGCTGGACACTTTTCTTTGCCGCGGAAGCTCGATTTGCAGCGGGACCACAACACTAGCGGATGCCAGCGGCTATTCACTTTCAAACGCCATAAGAACAAACCAATGACCAGTATGGTGAGCGCCAAATGGTGCGGCCACCAGGCCATGGCAAAAGTGCTGCGTTCCTGCACCACCAACGCCTGCAAAATGTTCGTAACAGCCAGGTAAATCACTACCAGCAGCAATGCCACGATCAGGTTGGCCGAGCGGCCAACGCGGGGATTGACATAACCGAGGGGAATAGCCAGCAGCAGCAATACCGCACACATGACTGGCAGGGAAATACGCCACAACAATTCCCCCATTCTGGTACTGTCAAGATTTTCCAGCAAAGCCATCAGCGGCATGGATTTGGCCGACTTGTCGCTGGCCACCGCAGCATTCTGGCTGGATACCAGTACACCATATTTTTCAAACTGCATCATCTGAAAATCAGGGGCAGTTGGTGCACCGTCATAACGGCGCCCCTGGCTCATGACCAGAAATTTGTCGCCCAGCTTGTCGATTTCTATCATGCCTTCCTTGGCAACGACGATGCTGGAACGGCCATCCTTATAGGTATTGATGAAGATGTTCTGGACTTTGCTGAGGTCACCAGCCACTTCTTCGACAAAGAAAATCCGGTCTGACGAGGCTGATTCCTGAAACTTGCCGGGCGCCACCTTGGCGATATCCGAGCGTTTTTCAAAGCGTTCCCGGAATTCCACACTTTGCTGGTTAGCCCAGGGGGTGACGATAAAACTCAGCAAGCCGGTCAGAATGATAAGGGGAGCCCCAAACCGTACCACCGGCGCGATCCACTGCGTCAGGCTCAGGCCCGAAGCAAACCAGACCACCATTTCAGAATCCTGATAGCTACGGGTGACCACCAGTAGTACGGAAATAAAGCCCGTCAGCAACAGCAAAATATGCATGTTCATGAGGGCGGTAAAGGCAATCAGGGCCACCACATCGGACGACGCAACTTTACCTCCTGCCGCATGTCCAAGGATTTTAATGAGCATCACGGAGATCGTGATGGTGAATAACGTAGTGAAGACTGCGCCTGCGGCACTGTTTAATTCACGTCGAAGCGCGCGCTGAAAAATCATGAGTAGGATTATAATGTCTGTTTTACGAGACTTACAAAGAGGAGTAATACGTGGACTTTAGCATAAAAACAATCGACGCAAAAAGTGCCTCGACCGCCCATAAAGCAATTAAAACCGGCTGTATCGTAGTCGGTGTGTTCGAAAACAAGAAACTTTCCACTGTTGCAGCAAGCCTGGACAAGGCTGGCGACATCGCCGCTGCCCTTAAATCTGGTGATATTACAGGAAAACCAGGCACTTCTCTGTTGTTGCGTAAAGTAGCCGACGTCGCCGCCGAACGCATTTTGCTGGTAGGTTTGGGTGAAGAAGCTGCCGCTGTCAGCGATAAAGCCTTTAATCAGGCAGTACAAGCTGCCGCCCGCGCACTGGCTGGTCTGGGTGCAAATGATGCCGTTCTGGCCCTGCCAGCAGTCAAGGATCGTGACCTGGGCTGGTCTGTTCGTTGTGCCGTCCTGGCTTTCCGCGAAAGTATTTTCCGGGCTGATGCACTGAAAAGCAAGAAAGACACCTCTACTGCCGGTGTCAAAAAAGTCGCATTTGCAGTCTCTGCTGCAGAAGCAACTGCTGCCAAACATGCCTTGTCACAAAGTGAAGCCCTGGCCAATGGCATGGATTTGACCAAGGAACTGGGTAATCTGCCACCGAATATCTGCACGCCTACTCATCTGGCAAATACCGCCAGGAAAATCGCGACCGAGTACAAAATGATTGTTGAAGTGCTTGATCGCAAACAGATACAAGCCCTCAAAATGGGTAGTTTCCTGTCTGTGACCAATGGCACGGTAGAACCACCGAAGTTCATCGTACTCAAGCACAATGGCGGCAAAGCCAAGGATGCGCCAGTTGTCCTGGTTGGCAAAGGCATTACCTTTGACTCCGGCGGTATTTCGCTGAAAGCCGGTGCTGGCATGGATGAAATGAAATACGATATGGGTGGTGCAGCCTCCGTATTGGGCACCATGCGCGCCATTGGTGAAATGAAGCTGAAGCTGAACGTCATCGCCGTCATCCCTACTTGCGAAAACATGCCATCCGGCAGCGCCACCCGCCCTGGCGATATCGTCACTTCCATGTCTGGCCAAACCATCGAAATCCTGAATACGGATGCCGAAGGCCGCCTGATCCTGTGTGACGCCCTGACTTATGCTGAACGCTTCAAACCGGCAGCCGTGGTTGACGTGGCTACGTTGACTGGCGCTTGTGTGACTTCCCTGGGCCACCATAATTCCGGTCTGTTCACCCGCCATGACGACGCGCATGACAAACTGGCTGCTGAATTGCTGGCAGCGGGCAAGCAAACTGGTGATACCGCATGGCGCATGCCTATCGAAGAAGCCTATAACGAGCAACTGAAATCCAATTTTGCCGATATGGCGAATATTGGTGGCCCGGCCGGTGGCAGCATCACCGCAGCTTGCTTCCTCGAACGCTACACCAGGAAATACACCTGGGCCCATCTGGATATCGCTGGTACAGCCTGGAAATCTGGCGCAGCCAAAGGCTCCACTGGTCGCCCAGTGCCTTTGCTGACCACTTTCCTGATCAACCGCGCAGGCTGATCTACACGGCGTTTAGGGCTGCAATATAGCTTAGAAATAAACAGAAAGGCCTCTGTCTGGAAATACCAGGCAGAGGCCTTTCTGTTTTGTTAATAAAATACAATAAAGCAAGACAACAAGCTGACAACTCCGGCACCTGCAACGCAACAGTTCTTGTTTAAATAGAAAACGTATAATAACGCTCAGACAAGCTGTGCCAGCACAGCCACTTTAATCCTGGATGCGAGATAAAAACGCATCAACACTATTGATAAAAACATGAAACTTGTAACCTGGAACGTTAACTCCCTGAAAGTCAGGCTGCCGCAAGTCTTGCAATGGCTGGACACCAATCCTGTCGATGTCCTGTGCATACAGGAAACCAAATTGACGGATGACAAATTTCCACAGACTGAGATAGAAGCGGCTGGTTACCAGGTTGCCTTTACCGGACAAAAAACCTATAACGGCGTGGCGATTTTATCGAAACACCCGATTGCAGATGTGCAGAAAAACAATCCGCAATTTGAAGATGAACAGCAACGCATCATCGCCGCCACCATAGAAGGCATGCGCATTATTTGCGCCTATGTGCCAAATGGCCAGGCGCTGGATTCCGATAAATTCCAGTACAAGTTGAAATGGTTGGCATCGCTGGAAAACTGGATCAAAGACGAAATGACACGGCACCCAAAACTGGCCGTGCTGGGAGACTACAATATCGCCCCCGAAGACAGGGATGTACATGACCCCGCTGCCTGGGAAGGTATGAACCTGGTGTCGCCACAAGAAAGAACCGCCCTCAAAAACCTGATAGCTCTGGGCTTGACCGACAGCTTCCGCCAGTTTGAACAGGCAGAAAAATCTTTTAGCTGGTGGGATTATCGTGCGTTAGGCTTCCGCCTGAATAAAGGTGTGCGCATAGACCATATCCTGTTATCAGCAGAGCTGGCAAAACAGTGCACCTCCTGCGTTATCGACCGTGTGCCACGCAAGTGGGAACAGCCGTCGGACCATGCACCAGTAATTGCGACGCTTGGTTAGGCTGGTCTCAAGCTCACGTCAATCAGTGTGACATTGTTATACTCCTGACGATCGCATATCCACAAACATAACAATGATTTTGCAAATTCATATCAGGGTGTGTTTACATATTTTTCAGAGATAAAAATGCAGATACTCAGCACTGAACGACTGAATTTAAGACTCATCACCACTGACGATGCTGCGTTTTATCTGGCGCTGATCAACGATCCTGCGTTCATTGCGAATATCCACGACAAGGGTATACGCACAATAGAGGCAGCAAGAGAATCCATCATCAATGGCCCACTGACCAGCCAGGCAAAAAATGGGTTCAGCCTGTACATGGTTGAACGCAAGGACGATGCCCAGCCCATGGGAATATGCGGCCTGGTAAAACGCGAAACCTTGAAAAATATAGACATCGGCTATGCCTTCCTGCCACAGTTTTTAGGACAGGGGTATGCCAGGGAAGCCGCCAGGGCAACTGTCGATTATGCACGCAGCCATTTGCAACTGTCTAAGCTGGCAGCCATCACCTCACCCACGAATAACAGTTCCAACAAATTGCTGCAAGGCCTGGGTTTTGTGCTGGAAGCGGTAGTGGTACTGGATGGTGAGACGAGAGACACCAACCTGTATGGATATGAATTTGCAGACAGGAACTGATTCCTTGAGCAGGAATCAGTTGTAACGCCTCAGGATGGTTTACAGGAAACGGTCCAGAATTCTTCGGCTATGCCGGTCTATTTCAAACATGTCACGTATCAAAAACTGTATGCCGTGATTATCGGTAATCAGTAAAGAAGCCCTGCCGATACGGCGGATGTCTTCATCCCCTTTCAGGACAAATTCTGTCTCGCCCCTGTCAGTACTGACTTTCCAGGTACAAGGCAAGGCAAAGCTGGTGACGCTGTCTATGCGGCTGATTTCGGGCATGAATTCGCGTCCTTCCAGTTCTTCCAGTACCAATAGCCTGGTTGTTTCTGATAAATCGTCAAGCTGATCTATCCATGCCACTTCACGGCCATCGGTCAATACCATGGAGATGCTGATCAATGGTGACTGAATAGGAAATGCCCTGACCGGGCTGACGCCTTCAAATACATCTCCAGCTTCGTTGGTGAGGATGAGTTTGCCAAACGCATTGCGGCTGAGTTCAAATTTTGTGGTGCTCATGTGTTCAATCCTCCGCCAGCTCTGCCACGTTTTCTGCGGCATTCCGGGCCTGTGCCTGATACAGATTGTAGTAAGCCCCTTCTTTCGCCATCAATTCATCATGACTACCCACTTCCACTACCTGGCCACGGTCCAGCACGACCAGGCGATCTGCCTTGTGCAGCGTTGATAAACGGTGGGCAATGGCGATGGTGGTACGGCCTTGCACCAGGTTGTCCAGCGCTTTCTGGATTTCTTTTTCTGTTTGCGAATCGACGGAAGACGTGGCTTCATCCATGATCAAGATACGCGGATCGATCAATAAGGCACGTGCGATGGAAATGCGCTGGCGTTCACCACCCGACAAGCCCTGACCACGTTCACCCACCATGGAATCATAACCCTGCGGCAAACGCAGTATGAATTCATGGGCATGGGCAGCACGCGCTGCGGCAATGATGTCATCGCGGGTCGCGTCTGGTTTGCCGTAGGCGATATTTTCAGCGATGGTGCCGAAGAACAGGAAAGGTTCCTGCAAAACCAGGCCGATATTGCTGCGGTAGTCAGATACTGCAAACGAGCGTATATCCACCCCATCCAATAAGATTGCACCTTCAGATACATCATAGAAACGGCAAATCAGGTTCACCAGCGTACTTTTGCCAGAACCACTATGTCCGACCAGACCGATCATTTCACCCGGCTTGATGTTCAGATTAATGCCACGATTCACCGCCCGGTTACCGTAACGGAATCCAACTTCGCGCAATTCTATCTGGCCTTTGACTTCTTTTACCTTCACCGGATTTTGCGGATCAGGCACGCTTGAAACATGATCAAGAATGTCAAAAATACGCTTGGCTGCCGACGCTGATTTCTGTGTGACAGAAACGATGCGGCTCATGGAATCGATACGGCCATAAAAATTGCTGATGAAAGCGACGGCAGCCACCAGAGAACCGACAGTAATATCACCTTTTGAAATCTGCCAGATACCAAAACCCCAGACAACCAGAATGCCAAGATCAGTCAGGAAGGACACGGTAGGTGAAAACAGCGACCAGACCTTGTTAAGCTTGTCGTTGACCGCCAGATTATGCTTGTTGGCTTCACGGAAACGACCTGCTTCACGTTTCTCCTGCGCAAAGGCCTTGACCACACGTATACCCGGAATAGTGTCGGCCAGGACATTGGTCACCTCGCCCCATACCCTGTCTATCTTTTCAAAGCCGGTACGCAATTTGTCACGCACCAGATGGATCATCCAGGCAATAAATGGCAGCGGCAGCAAGGTCACCAGAGCCAGTTTGGTATTAATCTGCAACAGAAAACCAGCAGTCATGATGAACATCAGTACGTCAGTCGCAAAGTCAAGCAAGTGCAGCGACAGGTAAACGCAGATGCGGTCACTTTCACTACCTATGCGCGACATCAGGTCACCAGTACGTTTACCACCAAAATATTCCAGTGACAATTTCAGCAGATGCTCATAGGTAGCGGTACGCAAATCCGCACCTATACGCTCTGACACCAATGCCAGGATATAAGTCTTGCCCCAGCTCAGCAGCCATGCAACAACTGCAGAACCAAGCAAACCACCGATATAAAACACCACCAGTTTGGGATCAACATGCGCACCATTTTGATAAGGAATCAGCACCTCATCCGTTAGCGGCTTGGTCAGGTAACGTGGGATCATGTGCGCCGCCGTGCCCAGCAACATCAGCGTAAAGCCGATAAACAGTTGCAGGCGGTATGGATGGGCGAAACGCCATAGACGCAACAAGGTCCAGGTGGATGGCGGTGTATAGATAACCTTGGTGCAGACCGGGCATTCTTCCTGATCCGGCTCCAGCACGGCTTTACAGCTAGGGCAGATATTTTGCTCTGCGCGGACTACCGGCAAGCCAGTAACATGACTTTGCAACTGCTCCCTGAACTGGTCCAGCAGACGTATTGCGTGCAGGTTCTGGCCCAGGGTAAAACGCCAACTGCCCAGCAAGCCCTGTTCATCTGTCAATTCCAGATGGCCGACACCAGCATGGTCATGATGGCTTAATTGCAAGCCCCGGCGAAATTCCCATAACTGCCAGTCGCTTGCGTCAGGTGTTTTTGTCAACAGACGGCGATCTGTCAAGACCACTATCCCCTTACGGAAGCGAAGTTTACTGTCGAGGTCAACCTCAAGGGTGGTCAAGACGTTTTCGCCTTGTGCGATGTGCTTGCTCAATTCGGCTTGCCAGCTCGCAGGTAGCGAAAGAACAGGCTGCTCAGGATTGAATTGTGTTGTGGTCATTGTGAAACGAACTCCGGCTCTAGAGCTGGTCCTGAACAAAATCAGGACATGTTTTTTTTACAAAAGGGATAACTTGGTTTCCGTTTCAAGCATAAGCCATGTCACGGAAGCAGCAATTTACGGTATTCTATCGAAAGAAAAATAATCAGATAAATCTGATCAAGAGGATGAACTGCTTTTGCGCTGGCGCGCAAGTATATCAGCAAGCGTGCCTTTCCAATTCGCTTTCAATACGATATACAACGTGTCATTATGACTTTAACAAAACTTTCTTCTACAGAGAAAAGTAGTTCATTCAGGAAAAACGAAGAAAAGTTCTAAAATTGGACATACACAGAATTACCTCAATCAGGCGTTATAACGCAGTTAAGGTGGTTTTGCGTAAGCCCTGCAAAAAATGACAAGATCTGGTCTGTATAACCAGACTTATAAAAGTTTACATACATGACAACAAACAAGAAAGACATCCGCATTCTTAGCGCAACGCACTTGCGTGGCCCGAATATCTGGACTTATCGCCCTGTCATAGAAGCAGTGCTGGATATTGGTGCGCTGGAAGAATTTCCATCGAATAAGATCCCCGGCCTGTATGAACGCCTGACAACCTGGTTGCCAGGCATCATAGAACATCGTTGCGGTGTCGGTGAGCGTGGCGGATTTCTTGAGCGTCTGCGTGAAGGCACCTGGTCGGGCCATATCCTTGAGCACGTGGTGCTGGAATTACAAAACCTGGCAGGCATGCGTACCGGTTTTGGCCAGACCCGCTCGACCAATATGACGGGTGTCTACAAAATGGCATTCCGTACCCGTGAAGAACAGGTTGGCCGTGCTGCGCTGGAAATAGGACGCGATCTGCTAATGGCTGCGATAGAAGACCAGCCGTTTGACGTACCAACTAAAGTGAGCGAATTGCGTGAACTGGTCGACGACCGTTGCCTGGGCCCGAGTACTGCCAGCATCGTCGATGCAGCAACCGAGCGCCGCATTCCTTCCATACGTCTGACCGACGGCAATCTGGTGCAATTGGGGCATGGTGCTGCCCAGCGCCGTATCTGGACGGCAGAAACAGATCGTACCGGCGCGATTGCCGAAAGCATCGCCAGCGACAAGGACCTGACCAAAACCTTGTTGCAATCCTGCGGTGTGCCTGTACCTGAAGGTTCACTCGTGCGCAGTGCTGAAGAAGCCTGGGAAGAAGCACAGGATATCGGCCTGCCAGTCGTCATCAAACCTTATGACGGCAACCATGGCCGTGGTGTTTCATTGAATCTGATGAGCAAGGAAGACGTGATTGCCGCCTATGAACTGGCTGCCCGCAAGGGCGAAAGCAAGAGCGTCATCGTTGAACGTTTTGTGACTGGTGACGAGCATCGCGTGCTGGTCGTAGGCAACCAGGTGGTCGCCGTTGGCAAGGGTGAATCCTTGTGGGTGACTGGCGATGGCATCTCGAATATCACTGAACTGGTCGACAGCCAGATCAACACTGACCCACGCCGTGGCACTACCGAAGATTGTCCGCTGAATGCACTTGACCCAGCCGCGGGCGCAGAAATCATACTGGAATTAAAACGTCAGGGCATGGATGCCAATTCCATCCCGCTGGCTGGACAAAAAGTCTTGATACAGCCTAACGGCAACGTCGCGCTGGATGTCACTGATCAAATACATCCTGATGTCGCCTATGCTGCGACTCTGGCGGCCCGCATCATCGGCCTGGATATTGCCGGTGTTGATCTGGTTGCTGAAGATATATCTCGCCCCATGCGTGAACAAGGTGCGGCCATTATCGAAGTCAATGCCAGTCCCGGCCTGTTGGCCCATATCAAACCGGCGAATGGTGAAGGCCGTCCGGTTGGCAAGGCTATCATCAATCATTTGTTTGCACCGGATGAAAGCGGTCGCATCAGCATTGTCGGTGTTGCTGGTACCAAGGGCTGCAGTCTGATTGCCCGTCTGATCGGTGCCCTTATTCATATCAGCGGCAAAGAAACCGGTGTCGCCTGTGGTCAAGGCTTGTACCTGAACAAGCGCCTTGTCACCGATGGCAATTGCGCCAACTGGGAAGCCGGCCAGCGTTTGCTGATCAATCGCTCAGTGCAAGCCGCCGTGTTTGAAACCAATGCTAAAGCCATACTCACTGAAGGTCTGGCTTATGACAAATGCGCAGTAGGTGTCGTGACCGACATGGACGGTTATGCAGAACTGGCAACACACTATATCGACAGCCCGGACCAGATGCGCAAGATTATCCGCACCCAGGTTGACGTGATTTTGCCGGATGGTGTCGCAGTATTGAATGCAGCCGACCCCGCAGTGGTGGACCTGGCAGAACTGTGCGACGGCAAGGTGATTTATTACGGCCTGGACCCCGAACTGGAAGCCATCGTCAACCATCGCGCCCAGGGTGAGCGTGTGGTGTTTTTGCGTGATCAACATATCGTCCTGGCTGATGGTGAAAATGAATCTGCGCTGCTGTCTTTGAACACACTGAAACCCGCCAAGGTCGCACAACTGGACAGTGTACTGGCGGCAGTTGCAGCGGCATGGGCTTTAAACATCACGCCGGAACTGATAGGTGCAGGACTGAGGACTTTTGATTCCACCCAAAAACCTGCTTACTGAGTGGATGCTGAGTAATACGTCGAGACATATTGTGGCAGGTGTTCAATAAAGGCACCAAGCTACGCCGACACAAACAATTATTTACGTATTTTCTTAGAATTTGCTACTTATTTGCTATTTCTCTGACGGTGTGATCCCAGGCTCGTAAGGAGTCGATATGCAGAAATGCAGCACACCGCCGTTTGACGCTTTTTTCAACAGGACTAAGTTTTATGGAAGTATCACGCATCCGTGCCCTGCGCGGTCCCAATCTCTGGAGCCATCATACGGCTGTAGAAGCGATTGTTACCTGCACCAAGGAAGAGCTGTCAATTGCTGGCCTGAACGGATTTGAAGACCGTTTGCGTGCCTTGTTCCCTGAATTGAGCATCTTGCAGCCCACTGGTCATGATGACGCCATTCCCATGGCCCATGTATTTGAACTGACAGTCCTCGGCCTGCAGGCAGAAGCTGGCTGCCCGGTCACATTCAGCCGTACCACGCAAACCCTGGAAGCCGGCATATTTCAGGTCGTCGTCGAATATAGTGAAGAAGCCGTTGGTCGCCTGGCCATAGAACTGGCTGAACAACTGATACAGGCTGCGCTAAAACATGAAGCCTTCGATCTGACAGCAGCACTGGACCAGTTGCGTGAACTGGATGAAGACGTACGTCTTGGTCCTTCAACCGGCTCTATCGTGAATGCAGCCGTGGCCCGCAATATCCCTTATCGTCGCCTGACTGATGGCAGCCTGGTTGCCTTTGGCTGGGGTAGTCGTCAGCGCAAGATACAAGCCGCTGAAATGGATGGCACCAGCGCTATTGCGGAAGCCATTGCGCAAGACAAGGAACTGACTAAAAAATTGCTGCATGCTGCTGGCGTACCTGTGCCGCTGGGACGTTCTGTCTCCGACCCTGACGATGCCTGGAAAGCAGCGCTGGAAGTTGGTCTACCCGTGGTCGTCAAGCCCAAGGATGGCAATCAGGGTAAAGGCGTCACTGTGAATGTGACGACGCGCGAACAACTGGACGCTGGCTTCCATGCTGCCAGTGAATTCCGCGATGACATTCTGGTTGAACGCTTCTTGCCTGGTAATGATTTCCGTCTGCTGGTGGTAGGAAACAAGCTGATCGCCGCCGCCCGTCGCGACCCGCCACAAGTGGTTGGAGACGGTAAGAAAACCGTGCGTGAACTGGTGGAACAGGTCAATAAAGACCCGCGCCGGGGTAGTGGTCACTCCACGTCCCTGACCAAGATACGTTTTGACGATATTGCCCTCGCCAGCCTGGCAAAACAGGGCTTTGTTGCCGATTCGATTCCGCCCAAAGGCCAGCGCGTCATCTTGCGTAACAATGCCAACCTGTCGACAGGTGGTGCCGCTACCGATGTCACCGATGATGTACATCCGGAAGTCGCTGCGCGTGCCGTTGCTGCAGCACAAATGGTCGGCCTTGATATTTGCGGTGTTGACCTGGTCTGCGACAGCGTATTGAAACCCATAGAATTGCAAAATGGCGGCATCGTCGAAGTCAATGCCGCACCTGGCCTGCGCATGCATTTGTCACCATCCTTTGGCAAAGGCCGCCCGGTCGGTGAAGCCATCATCGACTCCATGTTTGATGACAATGACGATGGCCGCATCCCTATCATTGCCGTCACTGGCACCAACGGTAAAACCACTACGGTACGCCTGATCACCCATTTGCTCACTACCAGCGGTTTACGCACGGGCATGACCAATACCGACGGCGTCTATGTTGCAGGTCGCCAGATAGACAGCGGCGATTGCAGCGGCCCACGCAGCGCCCGCAATGTCTTGTCACATCCAGATGTTGACGCTGCCGTATTCGAAACTGCCCGTGGTGGTGTCTTGCGTGAAGGTCTGGCGTATGACCGTTGTCAGGTGGCGGTGGTCACCAACATCGGTTCTGGTGATCATCTTGGCCTGAACTACATCACCACGGTCGAAGATCTGGCTGTATTGAAGCGTGTGATTGTGCAAAACGTCGCAGACAATGGCTATGCCGTACTGAATGCAGCTGACCCTATTGTCGCCAGCATGGCGTCCAACTGCCCTTCTGCCGTGATTTTCTTTGCTGCCGATCACCAACACCCTGTCATGTCTGCCCACCGTGCCCAGGGCAAGCGTGCCGTGTATGTTGAAAACGGTCACCTGATTGCGGCTGAAGGCAAAACCCGTCACAGCATTCCACTGGCCGACATCCCCATTACACGCAATGGCAGCATAGGCTTTCAGGTCGAAAACGTCATGGCATCCGTAGCGGCTGCCTGGGCCGTGAACATTAGCTGGGACAGCATACGTACCGGCCTGAAAAGCTTTGCAAATGAAGCCGATAATGCGCCTGGTCGCTTTAATGTCTTCAATTTCCGTGGTGCGACCCTGATTGCCGATTATGGCCACAACCCGGATGCCATTCTGGCACTGGTTCGCGCGGTGGAAACCATGCCAGCCAAACGCCGTTCAGTCGTCATCAGCGGTGCTGGTGACCGCCGTGACCAGGATATCCGCCAGCAAACAGAAATTCTGGGTGAAGCTTTTGATGATGTAGTCCTGTACCAGGATCAATGTCAGCGTGGTCGCGCCGATGGCGAAGTCATCGCCCTCTTGCGTGCGGGTCTGGCAAATGCCAGCAAAACTTCACGTGTCGATGAAATCACCGGTGAATTTATCGCCATAGACCTTGCGATGGACAGACTGGAAACGGGCGACCTGTGCCTGATCCTGATCGATCAGGTAGAAGAAGCGCTGGAGCATATTGCCGCGCGTGTTGCTGCAGGCTAAGTTTTAGCAGTGCACCAATTAAAAATGCCGGGCTTAGTTGAAAAGCCCGGCATTTTTTACTGGAACCTTAAATAAGGAAACCGCTGCTTCCGTTTTTTTTATTGTGCAAACCAGCCAGCGGCAAGTGCTTGTCGTTGACGATCTCACCGTCCAGCATCAGGGACGTGTAACGCAGACAACAAACCCGCAGAAAAGATGAAAAATTGTCGATCTGGCCGCGATACGCCATCAATTCGTCATACAACTTGGTAATGAGCTGATTGATATTCATGCCGTCACGCTCGGCAATTTCCTGCAAGACTTGCCAAAACAGTTTTTCAAGACGTATCGAAGTGACAACGCCATGCAGGCGTATCGAACGTGCCTTGGATTCGTACAGGGCCGGATCGGCTTTTACAAAGATCTCACACATCATCCCTCCCGCATATCATCAAGTAGGTCTACTTGATGATTATACGTCAATGCCTGATTTACAATTTTATTTCAGTTCCCAGCAACAGCAAATACTGGGCTATCCAGGCAGGATGTGCTGGCCATGCTGGGGCAGTCACAAAGTTTTTATAAGTCACCGCTTCGGTCACAGCAATATTGGCGTAATGCCCACCCGCTGCTTCGACTTCAGGCTGGCAAGCCGGATAAGCCGAGCATTTGACACCTTCCAGCACTTTGGCAGCAGCCAGAATCTGGGCACCATGGCATACCGCAGCGATGGGCTTGTTTGCTTGTGCAAAATATTGAACGATGGCAATGACTTGTGGATTCAAACGCAAATATTCAGGTGCACGACCACCTGGAATCAGCAAGCCGTCATATTCCTCTGCCTTCACACTGGCAAAATCATGGGTGATGGTAAAGCGATGGCCAGGTTTTTCGGTATAGGTTTGCTGTCCTTCAAAATCATGGATGGCGGTAGCAACAAAATCCCCCGCCTTCTTGTCCGGACAAACTGCATGAACCTGATGCCCAACGGCCAACAGACTCTGGAAAGGCACCATGGCCTCGTAATCCTCCACAAAATCACCCACCAGCATAAGAATTTTTTTGGCAGCCATGATGTCTCCTGATTATGTATAAATGGAAACTGATTGTTGATCAAATTCAGTATAAGGTGGTAATGACGGGCTACTACATCGTGCAAAAAAACACTCCCATTCGCTACCTGACAAATCAACCCTTTTCCAGAGCGATAAACCGAGGCGGCCTGCCGGCAACATATTATTGCCAAAAACACAATTCATGAAAAATTAAGCTTTATATGCACGCATTACGTTACATAATTGTCTTATCTGACATAATTACTCAGCCTTTACTCAGGAGATGACAAGAACTCGTATAAAATTGATCTTGCATGAACAGCAAAAGCACAGCACCACTCGTATGGAGACAAAATGGCGGAAGTGGGATTATTGTATAAGAATCAGGTAATGCTGCTCACACAGACCTTTTTCATCAAAGACAATAAAGACGAATTATTGTTGTGTGCTCACAAATACGATTTCGACATCCTGTTCTTTGACCAGATGAGCGATTTCGTGATGGCCGTGCAGAGTTCTGAAGGTAACAATCTGTTTGTGATTGACCTCGATGTGCTTTACAACATGCAGGACGACATGCAGCATAACCGCCGGCAAACCATGTTCCTCAGTGATTTGCTGCAACGCCTGCCTGCCGATAAAAATTACATCTTCCTGCAAACGGTACGCCAGGGTGAACGTTTCCTGCTGCAACAAAGACTGGTCGACAGTAATTGTCTGGCCTATGCAGAAAAGCCGATTACCAATGATGTGCTGGTCGATAAACTGTTCAATATTTTTGCCCAGAACAAGCGTGGTGAATCGAATACCATCGTCTATCTTGGCGACAAACCCATGCTGGACATAGAATTGCTGGCTGCCAACCAGATAGAATTACTGCATTATCAGGACGCCCGCTCGCTGCATGTGCGCGTCAAAGAAGTGCAACCAGACGTGGTATTGATAGAAGAAGACCAATACCTGCAGACCGAGGCATTGGTTCGCGTGCTGAAGAGAAACATCGAGTCCGACCCTGGCCGCGAAATCATACTACTGCAAAACAGCCTGAACCCGGCCCTCGCCCGCCGTGCGTTGGATAGTGGTTTCGACGAAATACTGATGCCGAATGATGCCGATGTACTGACCCGTCAGTTACTGAACCGCATCAATAAAATCCGCGCCAGCAAAGACCTGATCAGCCGCGACCGTGCTACTGGCCTGCTCAACAAGGTGGGCCTGCAAAAGAAAGCCCAGGAATGGATACGCCGCGCCACCAGGGAAGACAAACCGCTGGCCTATGGCATCATCGATATAGACAAATTCAAAACCATCAATGACACCTGGGGCCATTATTTTGGTGACATCATCATCAAACGCCTGTCTTTGGTCTTGTCTGCACAACTGGGTGAACGCGACCTGTTAAGCCGCTTTGGTGGTGAAGAATTTGTTGTCGTATTCTGGGACAGTACACTGGAACAAGGCAAGCAAAAGCTGGATGCCATGCGTGAAGCCTTCGGCAAAATCACTTTTGAAGTCAGTCCCCGCGAACATAAGCATTTCAGCTTCAGCGGCGGTGTCGCCGACTTCCCCACCTGCAAAACCGAGAATGAAATGTTTTTGAAAGCAGATGCGATGTTGTATCTGGCCAAGGAAGGTGGGCGGAATCAGGTTTGTATTAGTGGTAAATAATCTAGTTCAAAGTCATCAAGGTTCCAGCTAGAATTGTAGGTTGGAGCCTCGTAGGTTGGGCTTCGCTTCACCAGCCCAACACTGGGCCTCAGCAAACGTACACCTTATTTAACCGCCAAGTGTTGGGCTGATAAAACGTAGCCCAACCTACGTATTAAACTCTATGTCTTTAGCGGAGCAATTCTCTGCAAATCCTCACTTAACTTAATATCGTAAGCATCTGCCAAATTATTTATTTGAAGGCCAATTGCTTTTCGAAGTACCGCAAGGGCCTCACAGAAACGACGCCATTCGGGATCATTCGAATTGCATTTCAAACTGGCAAGGTCGGAACTCTCGACGGAATTAAAGAATATAAGGATAGTCTTAGTTAGCGCTAATAAAATACTATCCAATGGACTGCCATCTTGTAGTTCATATCTACAATCAACGAATCCAGAACGCAATAGATCAAGAGATTTTCGAACTCTATCTGGGAATTCTGCATCAAAGCTTTGCCAAAGTGTTCTACGATCTTCCAATATTGCAATTACCCTCTTCGCTAACACAGGTTCTTGGCGCTTAGATTGTAAAAGTATAATGCTTTCGGCATAACCTTTTGTACGAACTTCAGTGATCATTGTTTCATGATCATGCTTCCATTGCCGCAACAATTCAGCTGTGTGTTTTGAATCATCTTTATCAACTATATCTCCACATTCACGACACAACCACAATCCATTTGAAATAGATTTTCGTTGAACTGGACTCTGGCTAACGTCATACCGTGGCCCTTTGGCAGCTGCGGCATTAATGTGCGCAGCATGTCCCGTAGAAAGACCCTTATTTTCATCCGAATGTGGCCCAGCCGTGAGTTTCAAGCAATAAGGATTTGAGCAAAAATGCGCAGCTCGAACCGCAAGTGTACGTTTTGTAGATAAAGAAAAATCGTCGCGAGCTCCCATGTCGAATTCACATCCTTATACAGTAATTAAATCCCTCATTATTCCTGACAAAGCTCCACTACTTGACTACAATCGGCTCCAGCGAATCATGTCCACCCGCCCCAAACAACTGCTGTTTGACATGTGCTAACTGATCCCTTACCTGCGCAGCTTTTTCAAACTCCAGATTTTTCGCATGATCCAGCATGAGTTTTTCCAGACGCTTGATTTCGCGGCTGATCTGTTTCTCGCTCATGACTTCATAGCGTGCCTGCTCTTGCGCCACGGCCAGTTCTTCCCGCGCTTCTTGCGGGTTGTAGACACCGTCGATAATGTCCTTGATCTGTTTGCGTATACCAACCGGGGTAATATTATTGGCCAGGTTGAAGGCTAACTGTTTGTTGCGACGGCGCTCAGTTTCACCTATGGCGCGCCGCATCGAATCCGTCATCTTGTCAGCATACAGGATAGCCTTGCCATGCAAATTACGCGCTGCACGACCTATAGTCTGGATCAGGCTGCGTTCAGAACGCAGGAAGCCCTCCTTATCTGCATCCAGTATCGCCACCAATGACACTTCAGGAATATCCAACCCCTCACGCAGCAAATTGATGCCGACCAGCACGTCAAAGGTGCCCAGACGCAGATCACGGATAATCTCTACCCGTTCGACCGTATCAATATCGCTATGCAAGTAACGCACCTTGATGCCATTTTCCCCCAGGAATTCGGTCAACTGTTCCGACATGCGCTTGGTCAGGGTCGTGACCAGTACACGTTCTTCTTTTTTAACACGTTCGATAATCTGGTTCATCAGATCATCAACCTGCGTCAATGCTGGCCGCACTTCAATTTCAGGATCCACCAGGCCAGTGGGCCTGACCACCTGCTCTACCGTTTGGTCAGAATGCTTGTCTTCATAATCGCCAGGTGTGGCCGATACAAACACCGTCTGACGCAATTTGCTTTCGAATTCGGCAAACTTCAATGGCCGGTTATCCAGCGCAGATGGCAGCCGGAAACCATAATCCACCAGATTGGTCTTGCGCGCCCTGTCGCCGTTGTACATGCCATTCAACTGGCCCGTCAATACGTGTGACTCATCCAGGAACATCAAAGCATCTGCCGGCAGGTAATCCACCAGGGTTGGTGGCGGCTCACCGGCCTTGGCACCGCTCAGGTGACGCGAGTAATTTTCAATACCCTTGGTAAAACCGATCTCGGCCATCATTTCCAGGTCAAAGCGGGTACGCTGCTCTATACGCTGCTCTTCGATGAGTTTGTTTTCACGCCGGAAGAAATCCAGGCGCTCACGCAATTCTTCCTTGATGGTGTCAATGGCACGCAAGACCGTTTCACGCGGCGTCACATAGTGCGAGCTTGGGTAAACCGTAAAGCGCGGTATCTTTTGCTTGATGCGCCCTGTCAACGGGTCAAACAATTGCAGGTTTTCAATTTCATCGTCAAACATTTCCACGCGCACAGCCATTTCGGCATGTTCTGCCGGGAAAATGTCGATAGTGTCACCACGCACACGGAAAGTACCACGCCCAAAATCGACTTCATTGCGCTTGTACTGCATCTGTATCAGGCGGGCGATGACATCGCGCTGGCTGACCTTGTCCTTGGCGCGCAGCGTCAAAATCATCTTATGGTATTCGCTGGGGTTACCGATACCATAGATGGCAGACACGGTTGCCACGATGATGACATCCCGTCTTTCCATCAGCGATTTGGTACAGGACAGACGCATCTGTTCTATATGTTCATTGATGGCAGAATCTTTCTCAATGAACAAATCGCGCTGCGGAACATACGCTTCTGGTTGATAGTAATCGTAATAACTGACAAAATACTCTACCGCATTGCGTGGAAAGAATTCCCTGAACTCACTGTACAACTGTGCCGCCAGGGTTTTATTAGGTGCAAAAATAATCGCTGGCCTGCCGGTTCTGGCGATGACATTCGCCATCGTATAGGTCTTACCCGACCCCGTCACCCCCAGCAACGTCTGAAAAAACAAACCGTCACTGATTCCCTCAACCAATTGCGCAATTGCCGCTGGCTGATCACCCGCCGGCTGGAACATTTGATACAACTGATAAGGAGAATCAGGAAAACTGATAAATTTTGCTTCGTCCAGCTGTTCTGACAAAGCCACTGAATTAACTGGTGCTACCGCCATGATGCTATTACCTTTGCTAAAATAGGTGGCTGTACTATGCAATCTGCCTCATTCCAACCTTTACTGTCGGCAACGACAACTCTTTCAATATTATCACGATGACTGCTCCTGCTTCTTCCCCCCTGTTTTCTGCCATAGAAATGGCCCCCCGCGACCCTATCCTGGGCATCACTGAAGCCTTTAACGCTGACCAGAATCCTGCCAAGGTCAACCTGGGTGTAGGCGTATACTATGACGATAATGGCAAGGTTCCATTGCTGGAATGCGTCAAAAAAGCTGAAGCCATTTTGATGGAAAAATTCGCCCCACGCACCTACCTGCCTATCGAAGGCCTGGCTGCCTATGATAAAGCAGTGCAAGAACTGGTATTTGGTGCTGACAGCGATGTCGTCAAGGAAAAGCGCGCAATCACCGCCCAAGCCATCGGCGGCACAGGTGCCCTGAAGCTGGGTGCTGACTTTTTGCAGCGTTTCAGCCCAAATTCTGAAGTCTGGATCAGCGATCCAAGCTGGGAAAATCACCGCGCCCTCTTTGAATCAGCCGGTTTCAAGGTCAATTCTTATCCGTATTACGATGCAAGCACCCGTGGTGTCAACTTCGCTGGCATGCTGGCCGCATTGAAATCCATGTCTGAAGGCTCCATCGTCCTGTTACACGCCTGCTGCCACAACCCAACCGGTGCCGACTTGACTGATGATCAGTGGACACAAGTGATTGAAGTCGTCAGCCAACGCAACCTCGTTCCTTTCCTGGACATGGCTTACCAGGGCTTTGGCGACGGTATTGAAGCCGATGGCAAGGTCGTACGCCGCTTTGCAGAAGCTGGTGGTGCCTTGTTCGTCTCCAATTCCTTCTCCAAGTCTTTCTCGCTGTATGGCGAACGTGTCGGTGCCCTGAGCATCGCCGCATCCAGTGCAGAAGAAGCTGCCCGCATCATGTCGCAATTGAAACGTGTGATCCGCACCAACTACTCCAACCCGCCTACCCATGGTGGTCAGGTCGTGGCAACCGTGCTGGCAACGCCAGAACTGCGCCAGTTGTGGGAAGAAGAACTGGCCGGCATGCGAGTACGTATACGTGAAATGCGCAATGCCTTCGTCAGCAAACTCAAGGAAAAAGCACCTGGTCACAACTTTGACTTCGTTATCCAGCAGCGTGGCATGTTCTCATATTCTGGCTTAACAAAAGAACAGGTTGGCCAGTTACGTGACAAGAATTCCATCTATGCCGTTGATACCGGACGCATCTGTGTAGCCGCTCTCAACAGCAAAAATATCGACAATGTCATAGCAGCGATTACCCAGGTTTTGTAATTCAATCTGGCTAGAGTGTTGACAAAGATGGGTCCAATGAATATAATCTTTGTCTCTGTTCCCTGATAGCTCAGTCGGTAGAGCGACGGACTGTTAATCCGCAGGTCCCTGGTTCGAGTCCAGGTCGGGGAGCCACAGAATTTGAAGTAAGTAGTGAACTTAATAAAAAATCACTACAAAAAAGTTTAACGAAGGTGATCAAATCTTCTATTCCCTGATAGCTCAGTCGGTAGAGCGACGGACTGTTAATCCGCAGGTCCCTGGTTCGAGTCCAGGTCGGGGAGCCAAATTTAGGAAAGAGTTACTTGCCCAAGCCAGTAACTCTTTTTTTTCCGCCCTTTTTCCGCCATGTTCCATGGCACAGCCAGTCTGTCAGAATTCAAAGCTTTGTTTTTTATGTACGCGGCGTAAAATCAGGTAGGCAATTCAGATAGCGGCTATTACAAATTTACCGGTTAAGGTACATCTCCGGGCCCCAAAAATTGTACAAGTCTCCCCTCTCTTCCCGGCTGCACTCAAAAACTCTCCAAATAAGAAGCCTTCCATAGCCCTTGTTTAGTTTAGCTACACATCATTTCTTGATCAGATGTTCTCTCTGCATGATTGCATGCCTATTCGTTTGTTTGCTCCATTGTCTTCCTCTGTTACTCCCCCTCCAGCTCCAGCATCGAACACGAGGCGAGCTCATCGCTTTCCAAAAAGAAAAACGGCCCAATCAACATTGTGACCGGGCCGTTCTTTTTTCTAAACACTATTCTGTTCGTAGCATGAATATACGTTTAAAAGAATAACAAGGCCAGCAGCGCTGGCGCTTTCAAGATGGTGACAGCCACCTTGGTGATAATACTATTCCTTACGCAATCAGATTGCCACTGCTAATAGTACCGACAGTACCCGTCAATTGTACAAAGAAGTCGGTACTGTCGAAGTTGGCAGTATCGGAACCGGTGTTCTGGAACAGATAAGTACCTGCTGCTGACCCTGTCTGTATCGTGATCAGGTAAGCCTGACCAGTGTTATTGAGAACGACGGACAAACCAGCTGTGATGGTGGCCAGGTAGTTCGCTGTCGTTGCATTGCCGATGATATAGGAGCCGACACTCGCCGCATTGACACCTGTCTTGAAAAAATCCGTACCAGTCGCATTGAAATTACCGACCACGTCAACCTGAGTCCTGTTCGACATATTGGCACCGGTTTCGATCAAAGTTTCCGAGCCTGAACCTGCGGTCTGCAGGTTAATGGTATCGACAGCAGCGCCGCCAGTGATAGTGGTTGATGCAGAACTGGAACCCAGCAGGTTCAGGGTCTGGCCACCCGTACCCAGGGTAATGGTGTTGTCGCCAGTGCTCTTGGTATAGTTCAGCGTGACACCTGCACCATTCACGTTAGTGAGGCTGGCTGTGCCTGTACTACCTGCCACGTTGATGATTTCCATATTGGCGACCTTGGTACTCAGATCGATGTTCTGGGTTGTGGTCGCACCGATATTGAGTGTATCTGTACCGTTGCCACCATCCACCGTAGTCAGGAAATTGATAATCTGGTTGGCAGTAAAGTTAAAGGTGTCAGCACCTGTACCACCAATGACACTGACGGCCACATTGGCTGAGGTGAAATTGTTGGTGCCATTGGCGAGGTTGTACTTTTCTATCGTGCTGAAGGCATTGAAAGTACCAGCCGTCGTCAGGTTCAGTGTTTCTGTTCCTGCTGCATTGACGGTGCCGGTAAATTGCGACATCTGGGCTATCGTTGCGGTGATGTTGGCATTATTGGTCACTGTCAGATTTTCAAAACCTGTGATCGTGGCATTGCTGATATCCGGTGTCGATGAGAAGAACGCCAGGCTATCTGTGCCCGTGCCACCAGTATAAGTACCAAGGATGGTCACGCCATTGAGGGCCAGGCTATTATTGCCGTTGCCCAATGCTGCCGTGCTGGAAACAGTGGCGTTGATCGTGATGTTGTCGTTACCACTTCCACCGGTGTAGTTAACTCCCGCCGTAGCAGAATTCATATTAACCGTGTTGGTACCGATAGCACTACCTTTGACGGTGGCTGTACCTGTCAGGGCACTGGCTGTCCAGGTAAAGCCCCCCAGGGTAATGCCGCTGGCATCAACGGTCGTCAGCGAGGTGCTGGATGAAGACAGAGTCAGGCCAGCATTGCCACTCACGTTAAAGGTCTTGACCGAATTACCCAGCCAGGTCATGTTGTCATTAAAAGCACCGGTGGGCGTGGCCTGGGTGTCGTTGACACTGATATTGACAGTCTCTACACCGGATGCAGTAATACCGGTAGCCGCAAAAGCAACGCCAGAAGTACTGCCGTCAGTCAGCGTCAGGTTGACGATATCATTGACGCCACCTGCAAAGGCGGCATTGGAAATGGTAAAGGCCGTGCCCGCGCCATTCAGCGTGACGTTGCCATTGCTGGGCAAATTGCTCAATGTCAGTCCATTCGCGCCAGAGAAAGTGACGTCGCTATAGTTACCGAGGACCTGCAAGTCTATGGTCTGGTTGGTCACACCGGTGAGGCGCAATTTCTCAAAGCCGGTGACATTGGCGGCAAAAGTACCCGAACCGGAAGCCGTGGCAGCATACGCAGCCGACAGCACAATGGTGTCGGTACCCAGGCCACCATTGACAACAATGGGCAACAAGGCTGTGTTGGGGATGAAAGTATCATCACCACTACCGCCATTGATGGTGGTGAAGCCTGCTGAAGTGTTGTAGGTGATGGTATTGGTGCCATCAGCCAGGTTCAGGACCTTGATATTGCTGATGGTGCCGCCTGTGCTGCCATTATTGAGGGTGACAGTGCCAGCCGTGGTCAGGGTCAGCACATCGGTATCGGCAGCATTACCAGCGATGGTTGTGCCATTGAGGTTAGGGATGCTGGACATGAAGATGTCATTGGCACCAGATGTGCCATTGAACGTGCCGCCCGCAGTGACACCAACGGCATTGGCAATACCAAAATCATTAACAAAGATAGCGCCTGTAGTGCCACCAAGCTTGATCAGGAAATCGCTGCCATCAACCGCCGTTGCACTACTGCCCGAATTCTGGAAAGCATAGGTGCCTGCTGCAGTACCGCTATTGACGACGATGGTATAAGCCTGGCCTGTGGTCGCAAGGCCCGCACCCGCAGCTGTTGCTGCCGTGGCAATCGCTGCCGCCAGGTTGCTGGTGTCGGCATTGGCGATGGTCAGGTTATACAGCGAAGTGGCGATAATCCCGGTACCAAAACTGTCAGCACCAGCTGCCTTGAAATTATTGACGGTGTCGATGGCATTGATGTTCGAGCCAGCCACAATGACATCTGCACCAGTTGCCGTGGCTGACAGATTAATGATATCGACTCCAGAACCGCCAGTGATAGTGCTTGCACCTGTACCCGTACCCAGGATATTCAGGGTTTGGCCACCAGAGCCGAGTGTGATGTTATTGATGGCAGTAGCAGCAGATTTGGTGAAGTTCAGGGTGACGCCTGCGCCATTCTCATTCGTTACGGTCCAGGTTGGTGTCGTGCCGCCAGTGACATTCACGACTTCTACACCGCTGACTTTGGCCGACATGTCGAGGGCTGCAGTCACAGCACCGACATTCAGCGTATCTGTACCAGCACCACCATTGATAGCCGTGGAAGCAGCGATGATGGCTGAACTGGCATTGATGGTGTCGTTGCCCGTACCACCAGTCACCGATACCAGGCCGGTCGCTGCGGTAAAGGTATTGCTGCCGTTGGCCAGCACATAGTTTTCTACATTCGCATTACCTGCGATAGTACCTGCAGTCGTGAAGTTGACTGTCTCTGTTGCAGCGGCAGTGACGGTGGTAAAGCCGCTATATTGTGCCGCTGTCATGGTGACAGATGCATTATTGGCGATATTGACAGTTTCAAAGCCACTGACATTGGCTGCGCTGATATTGCTGCCATTGACCAGGAACAAGGTGTCGCTGCCAGCGCCCGCAACAAAGGTGCCGCTATAAGTCTTGCCTTCCAGCGTCAGGGTATTGTTACCCGCGCCCAAATTGACATTACCAGCCAGCATGGAGCTGCCAGAATTGGTCAGGTTAACATTATCATTGCCAGTGCCGCCATTGATGGTGGTAATACCGGATGTGGCCACGTTAAAGAAAACATTGGTTCCCGTATTATCGGTAGCCAATGTCTTGATATTGGTAATGGTATTGCCACTACCAATAACGATACTGCCGCCGCCAGAAATGGTGATGGCATCGGAATCGCTACCATTGCCGTTGACAGTTGTGCCAACCAGCGCAGCCACATTGCCGGTAAAATTTTCGTTCAGTCCGGCCGTGCCATTGAATATCCCGCCTGCGGTCAGCGCAGTGCTGTTGGCAGCCTGACCATTACCATTCGATGGGCTGGTACCTATCGTGCCGGAAATCGCGCTGGCACCACCGGACACCACAATCGCATTGGAAGTAGTGATGTTGTTCACACCACCGCCAGTCGCATTCGAAGAAGAAGTCACGTCATACACCAGCGTACCGCCAGTGATGGAGATAAAGGACAGGTCGATATTATTCACACCGGCAATATCATCAACAATCGTCAGTTGATGCGGACCTGCGCCAGAGAACGTCAGTACAGGACCGGTCAGGCTCAGTGCAGCACGCGCAGCGATTAATGCAGCGTATTGGCTGGCTGTAATCACTACAGCAGAGTTCGCTGTGATGTTTTCGATACCAGATAGTTGTGCACCAGCCAGGTTGATCGCACCGTAAGTCACCAGTGTATCGTTACCTGCACCCAGGTTGATGGTGTCTGTCACGACACGGGCTACCGCAGTTGCTGTGGATTGGGTATTGAGGGAAACACCGTTTTCTGTTGTCAGATAGGTACCGGCAATATAGTTACCCAGCAATACCACGCGGTCAGCACCAGCACCCAGGCTCAGGAAGTTGGCGCCACGGCCCAGTGTCACGTCCAGTGCAGATTGCGCTGTCAATGCACCGGCATCGATAGATACACCAACAGTTGCGTTCGCAACGTTGACGTTGTCGATCGCACGGATAGTCAGGCGTTCGATGTGGGTAGTGGTGTTCGCAGCCTGATAGCTGTCAACCAGGTTACCAACGATGGTGTCATTCAACTGGATTTGGGACACTTGAGTCACTGCTGTGTCGTTCGT